>CAVPLY010000001.1:0-58984 GCA_963706045.1 uncultured Actinomycetota bacterium
GTTGGCCCGTAGCGCCCACTGAGGCGCTGGGCCTGGTGGGCAACGAACCCACGGTTCACGCGGCAGCGCGTTGCCCTGAAGACACCGACTCAGTTCGACGTCTCCGGTACCGGACCTCTCACGGCAAGGTAGCGCTCAGCGAATCGTTGGAGCAGTGCATCCTGCGGCGGGTAGACGCCCTGGATGAAGCCTGGGGACGACACACCTCGTTGAGCCCGTTCACACACTGACCAGTCCTGAACGCTCACCAGGTCGAGGAACTCGACCATGTCCGAGCAGTCGAACTCGGCAGCCTCGATGGTTTCGGGACGGAACAGATACTCCGAGACGATGGTCGTGTGGGCCGGCCCACGCGGATACAGCGTGTACACCATGGCACCGGTGGACAGCAGGTTCATCATCACGTTGGGGAACACCGAGTACCCCCAGTAGGTGCGTACATCCAGGTCGGTGAGCTCGGGAAGAGTCGGCAGTGGCGAGGTCCCCGAAAGGGTGAAGGTCGTCCGTCCGTCGGCTAGCTCGGCTCCCAGATCGGGACGGTCAGGATCGAACACCATCCCCTTGCGGTACATCGGCACGATCGCGGAGAGCTCGGGGTGCACTCCGGGGCAGTGCAGGCACTCGTTGAAGTTGTCGTGAATGATCTTCCAGTTGGCTTCGACCTCGTAGACGATGCGGTGTCCTACGCGGAGCTCACCCACCGCGTAGCGCTCATACTCGAGCGGGCCGTCCGGCTCGTCCGCCAGCTGGTCTAGCAGCGGACGCGGTTCGGTGCCGAGGTGCACGAAGACGAAGCCTTCCCAAACGTCGCAGGCAACCGATCGCAACGGGTAGTCGCTGCGATCGAAATCGCGAGCCTGGACGTTGGGCGTCCCGATCAGCTTTCCCTCGAGGTCGTAGACCCAGTTGTGATACGGGCAACTGAACGCACCCTTGGTGCTTCCCGCACCTTCATCGCAAAGCATCGAACCGCGATGTCGACACACGTTGTAGAAGGCGCGCACCCTGCCATCCTTACCGCGAACGGTGACCACGCTGGTACCTGCAACCTCACGAGCTAGGTAGTCCCCCGAACTCGGCATCTCCTCGGTACGACCCACACAGAACCAGCTGTCGCGGAAGACCGTCTCCCGCTCGCGCTGCCAGACCGCATCGTCGCAGTAGTCACGACCTGGCAGACCCGGAAAGGTCCGGTCGATCTGAATCCCGGCAATCGTCTCGTCCAGCATGAGCTTCTCCCTCAACGCGCATGTGCTCGAAGACCTTGGGCTTGCATCCGCAACGTCTCCCCGTCACCTCGGAACCACAATACGACCGCAGGCTCAAGAGGGAGGCCCCGTGCGATTTGCGTCGTCACCGAGCAGAGCTCGTTCTGGTCGCTGAGGGCCGGCTCGACGATCCGGTCGCCTGAGCATGGCCCTAGCCCATGGTGACCCCGACGTCGACCTGGACATGAGTGAAGGGGCACAATCGGGTTGTGAAGCAACCACGGTCACCCTCCTCCAGCCCCTTCCCGGATCGGGTCACGCCACCCGTCGAAGTCTTCGCACTCGACGACCGAGTGACCCATGACCGCTACGGCCTTGGCTCGATAGTCGGGGTCGAGCGGGATATCGCTGTACTCGTGGACTTCTCGTCCGAGCAAGTAAGAATCACCAGCCCCTTCACCAAGCTGACCAAGCTCTAGATCGTTCCCACTGGAAGTTCTTCTTGCCTTCGCGGCACGAGTACATTGCCACGATGACGAGTCGAATCGCCACCGTCGCCATCAACGTCATCGACGTCGACCTCATCGCTGACTTCTGGTGCGCAGTCCTGGACTGGCGGCGCCTCGAGGAGGACGACGTCGGCGTCAGCATCGGACCCGCCGACGGCACCTGGCCGACGATCGACCTCTGGCCGGTCCGGGACAAGAAGCAGGGCATCAACCGGCTGCACTTCGACCTGAGGGCCGATGGCGTCACCGTCGAGCAAGAGCTGGGCCGACTGATCACGCTCGGTGCGACACGAGTCGATGTCGGCCAACCGGCCGACGCCTCCTGGGTCGTGCTGGCCGATCCCGAAGGCAACGAGTTCTGTCTCCTTTCAAGAACGGTCCAAGAAGTGGGCTAGTCTCAGGTCCGGCGAAGCTACGGACTGTCTGCGACGGAAGGAGTGGCCGCGATGAGCAAGTTCGGCGCCGCCCTGAAGAGACTCCTCCCCTCCCGAAAGTCGTCGGCTGCCGCACGACAGGACCTGAAGAACCGTCATCGCGCACAACGCCTTCGGCAGACCCATGGCCAGGGCAATGTTGATTCTCGCCACATCCAGCGCTTCTGACCACGCAGCCAAGACCGCAGGGCGAGTGCGAACGCGTGCTCAAGACAACCGACCCGGTCATTTGACGCCACCCAGACACCTGGCGTGACGGTGGCGCTGATGCTGAGGTCCAGCCAGCGACTTGGCGTTGAACCTGCCCTCCTCACTCGCCAAGGAACTCCTAAACCCTCCTCGAGCGGACAAAAGTGCACCGCGTCGGCTTGACCCATCCACCGTCTAGATCTCTTGTGGTCACTTCAGCGCGCTGATCCCCCTCGCGTGACGCACACACATGCGACACACCGAACCGCCCCTGACCTGGGAACTCTCAGTCTGGTTTGGATTCAGTTCGATCGTTTGGCATGGTGAGCGGGAAACCGTGGCGGGTATGTCCCGCTGAAGCCAACTTCGACAGGCACGGAGCACTCCCTTGCATCGCGATCGGATCGCTGTCCTCGTCATGACCACCGCCACTCTGCTGACGGTAACCATGGTTGGACCCGTTGCCCCGTCAGGCGCATCACTCTCGTCGCCAACGATCCAAGCAGCCACAGAGCACTCGGAGCGCACGACGGCGGGCAAGCAGCGATCTGCCTTCGCCGGGCATCGGCCAGGGCGCATCTACCTCGGGATGTCGTGCGGCGTGGAGTGCCCGAAACGTGAGTCCCACCTGCGCGCCAACGTCGGTCTGAAGCGTTGGTTCAAGCAGTGGGGCAACTGGAACGGCGTTGCCGAAGCGATCAAGGAAGATCGCCGCAAGAATCGACGTACGTGGATCTCGATCGAAGGTCCGAGTGCTGGAGCTCCGTCCGGATGGCTGGCGGTCGCTCAGGGTAAGTACGACCGACAGATTCGTAGCCTCGCCCGCGTGCTTAAGCGACAGGACCACCAGCCCATCTTCCTGTCGTTCGACCACGAGATGTCCAACAAGGCTTCCGACTCACAGGCGAGCTGGTGGGCCCGTGGGTTCAACCGCTTCCACGACGTGCTGAAGCGGGCTCATGCCCTGAGGCGGGTCGCCCTCGCACCGATCCATGCCTCCTGGCTGTTCGGCAAGTTCAACGGCGGGAAAAGCCCCGCCAAGTGGCTGCCCCCCGGCGTCCTTCGTCGCTCCTCCTTCGTCGCCGTGGACGTTTACCAGAACTGGAAGGGTGAGTCATTCGGGAACCGAATCCAACGGGTCGACCGCTGGCTGGGTCGTCACGGGCACCCCGGCATGAAGATCGGGGTCGGCGAGACCGGCGCCACGAACGGACTTGGCGGCGATACCGCGGCGTCATGGTTGAACGAGTCGCTGCGCTGGGCAGCTAAGAATCGGCGCAAGATGGTGGCCATCTCGTACTTCAACTCCAGGGCGAATTCGGCCTCCAACGTCTACTGGCCCCTTGACGAGAGTGCCAGGAAAGCGGACGTCTACCGCACCTGGCTGAAGAAGGACGTATTCGTCAACCGAGTCGGCTGACGATCAGGCAGCAGGCTCGGGACGGCTCCTCACTCCGGCTCCAACTCTTTGCCCTGAGCCCCATGTGTACAACACGCAGGGCGTTGGTCCCTACCAGTCGATACGCGAAGCGACTTCACTGAATGCGCACGGCGGGTCATGGCGGGCATCCGGCCAAGGGGGAAACGGTAAGGCGTTCCACCCGCGTGTTGACGAAGCGCATAGAGGTGCGTCATGAAGCACAACGGCCCGTGGTTGTCCGCTCTCACTGCCGCATCAGCGGGGGTACTCGTCGCGATGGCGAGTGCTGGCGCGGCCCTTCCGCAGGTGGCGGAGGCCGAAAGCGTTGATCAGCCCAATATCTTGCTCATCAACCTCGACGATTTGAGGGGAGCAGGAACCCTTCCGGTGATGCCTCGCGTTCAGACCTACTTCCAGGACAGCGGGCGCACCTTCACGCAGAACTACGTGTCGACCCCGTTGTGCTCGCCGTCTCGCGCGAGCCTGTTCACTGGCCGCTACCCACACAACCACGGCGTGACGGGGAATGGACTCGACGCGGAGGTCGCCGCGCTCGACCAGTCGGCCACCTTCCAGTCGTACCTGCAAGAGGACGGGTACAACACGGCCATGGCAGGCAAGTACATGAACACCGTCCCTTTGTTCCGGAGCCCTCAGCACTGGGACCGCTGGCTGTTCACGACCGGCGGCTACTCGGACGTCAACTACAACGACGACGGTACGGTCCACCGTCTTCCGGGCTACTACACCGATGTTCTTGGTGACCATGTCGTGGAGTACCTGAACGACTTCGAGCAGGCGGACGACCAACCCTGGCTGATCTACGTCGCCCCCCAAGCCCCACATGCCCCAACGACTCCCTCGGACCCGTACTCGGGCGCGAACGTCCCGGCGTGGGACTACCCAGCAAGCTTCAATGAGGCGGATATCGCCGACAAGCCGGCCAGCGTTCGCTGGAGAGGCTTGCTTGATCCCGCAGCGGTCGAGCAAACGCGCAAGCAGCAGCTACGGACCCTCATGTCTGTCGATGACCTTGTGGGCCGCGTCACCGACGAGATGGCACGACTCGGCGAGGATGAGCGAACGCTAGCCATCTTCACCTCTGACAACGGATACCAGTGGGGTGAGCACCGACTGGACTCAAAGCGATTCCCGTACACCGACGGCGTATCAGTCCCGCTACTTGTGCGGTGGCCCGGCCACATCGCGCCGGGGAGTGTCGACTCACGCCTAGTAAGCAACGTCGACGTGCTTCCCACTCTTCTGCAGGCATCAGGTATCTCGCCCCAGCTGAAGTACCCGCTGGACGGGGTCTCGTTCTTGTCCGACACCCGCCGGTCGGATCTGCTGCTCGAGTACGGACGTAGCCTCGACTCCCCTCTGGCGCCCTGGGCATCAATCAGAACGGAGAGCGAGCAGTTCACCGAGTGGTACAACGCAACAACCGGAGCGCTCACCGAGAGGGAGTACTACGACCTCTCGACCGACCCACTCCAGCTGGTCAACCTGTTGGGCGACGGGACGGCCGCCAACGACCCGGACGTCGCCTCCTGGAGCGCTCGCCTGGCGAACTTGCGTGGGTGTGCGGGCGACAACTGCCTGGTAATGGGCTCAGAAGTCAACGCTCCTCCGACGGCACAGATGGCCGTGCCTAGCTGCACAGCGCTCGCGTGCGACTTCTCGGCCGCGAACTCCAGTGATCGCGATGGACTTATCGTCGACTACCGCTGGGAGTTCGGTGACGGTGGGACTGCATCAGGTGTCACACCAACGCATACCTACGCGACCTCCGGCACCTACCCGGTCAAGGTGACTGTCACTGACGACGACGGCGCAAGCGCATCGGCGTCGCGCTCGGTGTCGGTGTCGGACTCGGTATCGACTCTAGACTTCCGCGCAGGAACATCTGCCACCAAGAACACAAAGCGGCTAGTGGTCACCGTCCCCCCTTCAGTGCGCGCTGGTGACGCTCTCCTCCTCTTCGTTTCGGCGAACCGGAACAACGTCACGCCTACCGTGCCCGCAGGGTGGACCAGACTCAACCACGTAACGGATAGCACCATGCAGTCCGACGTCTGGTGGCGCGTCGCCAGTTCGAGCGATGCAGGGGGTTCAATCCCCATTGCGGCCAGCCTGATCACGAAGATGGATGCCCAGTTGCTCGCCTATTCAGGGACGGGATCGCCCCCGGTGCTCGTGCACTCAGCGGCAGTCGAGCCCGGCTACACGGCAGCGCACAGGACGCCCACAGTGTCCGTGCCTTCGGCGGGCGCGTGGCTCGTCTCGTACTGGGCCGACAAGTCCTCTGCGGGGAGTGGGTGGACTGAGCCAGCTGGGGCTGTGCGCCGGCTCCAGTCCGTCGGCACAGGTGGCGGACGGATCACATCCTTGTCCACCGATAGCGGATCGCCAGTGCCGATCGGTACATCTGGTGGGCTCACCGCAGCTTCTTCAACATCCAGCAACATGGCAACGATGTGGACGATCGCCCTTGCCCCAGGGGCAAGCAGTCCACCGACCCAGCAGTTCATCGACGATGCGGTCAGAACGGGCATCTACGAAGTGAACTAGCCATGGGAGGCAGAGCCAGTCGACTACGACAGTGATGGGGACATGGATCTCTGGATCGGCTTCCACGATCAGGGCGGCAAACTGTGGAGCAACGGCGGTGACGGGATATGTTCGCGGGTTGCCACATCTGCATGGCCCAAGGTGAACGCTGCCGGCAGAATCCCCGATCGACATGACTGCACGTGGGCCGACGTGGACGCCGACGGACGGACCGATGCGTACTGCACCGCGGGCCGCGGCTCCAGCAATCCGGTCAAGTACGAACGCGAGAACGAGTTGTGGCTTCCGCTCACCGCCGGCAACTTCACCGAGGTCGGGAAGCAGTGGGGAGTAGGTGAACTCTGTGGGCGCAGCCACTACGCAGCCTTCCTCGACGCCATCGGTGACCCCTGCCCCGACCTCTACGTCGGGAACGCCCCTCCCCGCGACAACCCTGCCGACCTCCTGCGGGAACCCGGCAACCTACCTCTACCGGAACCCGGGTGGCACCGGCTTCCAGAACATCGCCACCTCCCAGGGTTTCGGAGGTGTTGTCACGGACGGGACCATGGGTGACCTCGATGACGACGGAGTCCTGGGACCGGCCGTGCAGCTGACCAACGGGAGGAACTCTCACTGGCGGAAGTAGTAGGAACGCCTTGCCAGTTTCCCCACCGTGTGTCGCAAGGGCGATGCCCGCGCGCCAACCCCCTCTCGTTGACTATGCGCACTCAGCCGGAGCCCATTCGTCAGCAGTGTCTGACCCGCCGCAGCGGCGGGTCGCCTGCAACGGATAGATCGGAGAATCTTGGTGCGTCTGGCGCTCGAGGTAGTCGAAGTTCCCGATCCACGAGCCGTCGGGCGCCGACGGCCTGTACGCACTGATCGAGGTCCAGCCCGGCTACGCGGTGGCGTTCTTCAACACCCACCTCGACTACGTCAAGTACGGTCCGAAGCTCCTGCTCGACGGCATGCCGATGGACGAGGTGCTGGCATCCGAGGACGAGGTGCGGACCGACTCGATCAGGATCCAGACCCCGGACATGCAGGAACTCTCCGCAGCCGGCTACCCGGTCTTCCTCACCGGCGACTTCAACCAGCCCTCGAGCCTCGACTACGCAGAGGAGACTGTCGGAACGCGGGAAGGGATCACCGAGCCCGTCCCGTGGACCGTCAGTGAGGCGCTCTTCGATGTCGGCATGCGCGACACTTTCCGCGAGATCCACACCGACCCGGTCGAGAACCCGGGCATCACCAAGGACAACCCCGACTTCCGGTCCGGAGGTTTCGGAGACCGCATCGACTACGTGTACGCAGGAGGACCGGTCACCACGCTCGACAGCAAGCTGGTCGGTGAAACGGGCGGTCCCGACGTAGACCTCGAGTACGACCCCTGGACCTCCGACCACCGCGCCGTGCTTTCGACCTTCGAGCTGGCACCGGTCGCGCTTCCTACGACCGTCTCGCTCGATCGCCGGCTGCTGACCGAGGGCGAGGACCTCGGCGTCCTCTACAACGCCCCCAGCAGACGACAACACGATTGCCATCGTTCCCGAAGGAGGCACGGCCGACGAGGCCTTCGCATCGACCACCGTTGGCGAGAAGGGCACGACCTCCTTCAGCACCGCAGACCTCGAGCCGTCCGGGTACGAAATCGTCATGGTGGACGCAGAAGGCACGGAGCTGGGACGCAATGCGTTCTGGGTGAGATCACTGGAGGAGGACGTCGCCCTGTCGACCGATCAGTCGTCCTACGCAGTAGGTGAGCCGATCACGATTTCCTGGGACGACGGTCCGGCCAACCGTTGGGACTGGATCGGGGTCTACCAGGCCGACGCGTCGAACCCGAGGCAGGACGACTACCTGCTCTGGGGGTACACCGGCGGACACGAAGCCGGTGCGCTCCCGCCGACCGTCTTCGGCGAGATGACCCTGGGGCCGGACTCACAGGGCAAGCCGTGGCCGCTGCCGCCCGGTGACTACCACATCCACTACCTGCTGGCCGACCAGTACAACTCCGCCGGCTACATCGAGGTAACGGTCGCCAAGTAGCCAGGGTCGCGGATCCACCACATGCCGCATTCGAGGCGACCTCGATAAGTTGGCCCTATGGAGACAGCCTGGATCTTCGGCACCCTGACAGTGACGGTGGCGCGGATCGACTTCCTTGACCCAGCGTTCGCCTCAGAGCCCGACACTCGCGAGCGTGGGGTGCGGATCGAGATCCGACCCAGCGCGTCAACGCACGTCGGAAGCATCTACGCCTCGCCCGCCGTCACGCTGGAGCCAGCGGTCTGCCGAATGGACCTGCTCGAGTCAGCCCCCGGAGCAGCCGACCGGATGCACTGGCACCCGACGATGGACGCCGGCGATCCGGGA
The DNA here is from genome assembly GCA_963706045.1 of uncultured Actinomycetota bacterium. Lineage (GTDB taxonomy): Bacteria > Actinomycetota > Actinomycetes > JAHEKZ01 > JAHEKZ01 > JAHEKZ01. Next base: position 8,690 of record CAVPLY010000001.1, read on the forward strand.
GACCGCGTCTTTGACCCCGCCATCCCGGCCGATCCGCTGGGCTGGCTCGCGGGGCGCCTCGCCGATGTGCCCAGCCTGCTCACGCTCGCAGGCGTCGACGACGTCGATCGACACACCGAGTCGGCTCGGCTGGTGGCTGAGAGCGCAGCCGAGATCGTCGCTGCAGCACGCTCAGGACTCGAGTGGGCACGCCGCCCGTGGCCGGAGGTCACCCAGGACGAGCGCGGCATGGCAGTCAGCCCGCAGCAAGGCACCGAACCGCCCAAGTAGGCTGCGAGCCATGTCTGATGCTCAGTTCACCCTCATGGCCGGTGTCGAGATCGCCAATGGAAAGGTCGAGGTCCTCAGCCACGGCGAAGCCGACGATCAACACAGCTATGGCGACCCAGTTTCTGCGGCCAACCGATGGATCGGTGAAGGGGCGCTGTGGGTGCACATCGCTGACCTTGACGCCGCCGCCGGACGTGGCGACAACTCCGCACTCGTTGCCCAGACGATCGACGCGTGCCGAGGCAAGGCCCACATCGAGCTGGCAGGAGGAATCCGGGATGACGAGTCTTTGACCCGGGCCCTGAACACAGGCGTCCGCCGTGTCGTGATCGACTCAGCGGCTCTGGCCGACATGGCGTGGGTCACGAGTGCGGTGGGAGATGCCGACGACCGCGTTGCTGTTGCGATCACGGCTCACGATCAGGAGATCTATGCCCCCGGATCGGCAGCCCACGGTCTCGAGCTCGCGCCGTTGCTCGAGCAGCTGCACTCCGCGCACTGTCGCACCTACGTGGTGACTGATGTCGACTCCAAGGGTGTGCGCAAAAAGTCACAGCGCCACGTTCTGGACACGGTGTTGAAGCTGGGACGCGGTCACATCGTCTGCTGTGGCGGGATCTCCTACATCCAGGACCTGCACGCCCTCACCGAGCTCGTCCCTCAGGGTCTTTCCGCCGCAGTCGCAGATCGTGCGCTCTACACCGACGCCTTCACCTTTGCAGAGGCGATGGCTGCTCTGGTTCCGCGCTACGACCTCTACCACTGGGGCCCGCCGCAGTAGGTCACCCGTCTCCTCGTCGCTGCCAGCGGAATGTCGTCAGCGCCAGAACCAGACCAACAACAGTCCAGAGAACCAGCATCCCCGCAACCTGCGGCAGCTCCCACACCGCGGCCGGCTCCTGCGAAGCAAACTCCCCCGGCAGGAAGACCGAGCGCATCCCCTGGGTCATCCACTTGAGGGGGAAGATCGACGCGAAAGTCTGCATCCAGCTCGGCAGATCACGGAAGACGAAGAAGACCCCGGACGTGAACTGCAGCACCAAGATCACCGGTGTGACCCAGGCAGAGGCGGAACGTCCGTTGCGGGGCAGGCTGGAGAACGCGATACCCAGCAGGGTGCACAACGCCAGGCCGAGTGCGCTGACCCACAAGAAGGTGACCCACTGCCAGGTTGTATCCGGCAATGTGATGTCGAAGAGCACCATACCGATCAGGAGAAGTAGAAACACCTGGCCGCAGTAGACGACGAGCACGACGCCGAGCTTGCCGAGGAAGTACGACGCCTTCGGCATCGGAGTTCCCTGGATCCGCTTCAGCGTGCCGTCGTCACGCTCAACAGGTATCGCGATGGCCAGCTGCTGGAACGAGCTGTAGACCAGCCCGGAGGCGATCATGCCCGCAAGGAAGTACTGCGAGAACGTGACGCCGAGTCCCGGGGCGATCTCACCGCTGAAGACCGATCCAAAGATCAGCATCAGCAGCATCGGCAACGAGAAGGTGAAGACGACCGACTCGCGCTCTCGGAAGAACTCCTTCAGCTCGATCTGGAAACGACGCCAGCCAATGGTGAGTGTTGGCGTCATAGCTCCCCCACAGCATCGGCGTCGGACGCGCTCCCGACAGGTCGGCCAACCAGGGACAGGTAGACGTCCTCCAGACTCGGGCGGCGCACGGTCAGCTCGGGGACCTCGCCGCCGTACTGGGCGGCCAGCTCGGACACCAGCTGAGTGGGTTCGGCCGTCCGTCTGGTCTCGACGCCCGCGGGCGTCCACCACGACACCACGGCATCGGCCGACTCACGGCCACCCAACGACGACGGCGTCCCCTCCGCCACAATTGTTCCCCGGGCGATAACTGCCACGCGGTCGGCAAGCTGCTCGGCTTCGTCGAGATAGTGCGTCGTGAGCAGGATGGTTGTTCCGTCGGTCCTGAGCCGCTGGATGAGATCCCAGAAGTCTCGACGCGCCTCGGGATCGAAACCCGTGGTGGGCTCGTCGAGAAACAGCAGCTCTGGCCGACCAATGATCCCTAGAGCGACATCAAGGCGTCGCCGTTGCCCCCCGGACAAGTTCCGCGTCCGGGTCTTCCGCTTCTCGGACAGCCCGACCGCCTCGATGACGGTCTCCGGGTTCCTCGGGTTCGGGTAGTAGTGGGCGAAGTGACTGACCACCTCTGACACGCTCAGCTCGGCGTTGTCCGTCGCGGTCTGCAGAACGATTCCGATACGACTGCGCCAAGCGCGAGTCGGGTGACCGGGGTCGTGGCCGAGGACCAGCGCCTCGCCTCCGTCGCGCGCGCGGTAACCCTCGAGGATTTCGATGGCAGTTGTCTTGCCTGCCCCATTCGGGCCAAGGAGCGCGAAGCACTCGCCGCGCTGGACCGTCAGGTCGATGCCATCGACGGCGGGGGTTCCCTCGTACTCCTTGACCAGTCCATGGACTTCCACTGCAAGGTCACTCATGCGGATCAACTCTAGTGTCCTGTGCGCAAAGCTCAGCCTGTGTTCGGGCGGTTAGACTAACGCCTCCACATCCCAAATCGGTCGCTTCGCAGACCCGAAGGCGGAAAGCATGCCAGGAGGAAACCGCTCGCCGGACGACCGGCTTCTTCGGTTACTGGTCCTTTGGCGGCTGCGGACCGGCATCACCCGCGACATGTCAGCAGACGAGGCAAAGCACCGCGCATCGACGTTGAGCCGTCGCGGCTTCCTTCAATCCGGAGCCCTGATGGGTGCCGGCCTGGCCCTGTCTGCGTGCACATCCGGCACTGATCCCCAGCGCGGCTCTCCCGTAGCTCCGACACCGTCCGCTCGCGGCGGGGGACCACGTGTCGTCGTGGTCGGTGCTGGTCTGGCTGGCCTGACGGCTGCGTACCGGCTCATGCAGGCGGGCGCCTCGGTGACCGTCTTCGAGGCACGCGACCGAGTGGGCGGGAGGTGTTGGAGTTCGAGGGGCTGGGCCGCTGATCACGTCGGCGAGCACGGCGGTGAGTTCATCGACACACGTCACGTTCACATGCTCGGCCTTGCTCGTGAGCTCGGGTTGCAGGTCGATGACTTGTGGAGCACCTGGGAACCGGGCGCATCGTCGCTGACCTGGGTGGACGGCGTCGATGTCGATCGCAAGGACCTGATGGCGCCGATCAATGAGGCCTCTCGGCGCATTGCCGCGACTGCCAGGCGCAACGGGTCATACTTCGCCGTCGACGCCGGCGCGCGCGCAATCGCCTTCGATCAGATGACCCAGGCAGACTGGATAGAGACCGAGACTGGCGAATCCATCGACTCGCCGATGGGACGATTGTTCTCCAGCGGGCAAGCGAGCTGGTACGGCTTGGACGCAGACACACTGTCGGCCTCCAATCTCATCGACTACTACGCCGTCGAGACGCCCGATGACGACGAGCGCTACACCATTCATGGGGGCAACGACCAGGTTCCGCAAGGGATGGCCGAGGCCCTCCCACCGGGGTCTGTCAATCTCGAATCCGCCCTCGAGTCCGTTCGGCGCTTACCCAACGGCAGCTACGAGTTGGTCTTTGACAGCTCAACCACTCCGGTGGTCGCCGACTATGTCGTGCTCGCCACTCCATTCACCACGTTGCGGGACGTCGATGTCGTAGACGCAGGACTGTCTGACACAAAGACGGCGGCCATCGAGAACCTGGGGATGGGGACAAACTCGAAGGTGCTTCTGCAGTTCGACCAACCTCTGCGGGAGTTCGAGAACTGGAGCAGCTATCTGCAGCGGGCCGACGACCCCCAGTTCAGTACGTGGGAGTCGGGCAGCACTGACTCCAGCGACACCCAGTACTCACTCCTCACCATCTTCGCCGGTGGACGCGACGGGGCGACTTACCCCACGGACACAGCGCATGGGATCGCCCCGGCCGCGGTGTCCGAGCAGACGCTGGCTGCACTCAACGAGATGTTGCCCGGCATCACGGACGCACGCACCGGCGAGGTGTGGCTCGACTACTGGACGAAGGACCCCTGGGCGCGAGGCTCCTATGCGGCCTTTCTTCCGGGGAACATGACGTCATATCTGGGGTTGATGGGTCGACGGGAGGGCCGAGTGCATTTCGCTGGGGAACACACGTCGGTCTACAGCCAGGGCTACCTCAACGGAGGTGCTGAGTCGGGGAGCAGGGTGGCGGCTGAGATTCTCGATGACCTCGACCTTCCCTACCCGGAAGGGCTGGAGTCAGCGCTTCGCGAGCAGCGACGTTACGAGCCGGTCTATCCCTGGGCCTAGTCGCCGCGGGTAGCTCCGGACAACGTCCACTGCGTGCAACACGGTCAGCGGTACTCAGGCACGGGCTGCGGTTGCTCCATCCGATTCTTCTGTGTGAGGTACACCGGGATGCCGGCCACGAAGGCAACTCCCGCCATGATGAAGGGCGCGTACTCCTTCAGGAACGGTTCACCTGTCATCCGCGAGTACCAGATGAAGAGGGCAGAGAACACGAGGGCGATCAGAGCGACCACAACGTCCCGAACGAAACGCGGAGTCTGAAGCTCACGTCGGTCAGCAATGCGCCACTTCAGCTGGGCCAGAGCAGAGAACGCATAAGGAATCGCGGCTGTGATTCCGGACATGTAGACCAAGATGTTGAAGACGTCGTACCCGGTGCTGCCGATGAAGGACAGGACCATCACGACGGACGCCAAGATCGTGCTCATCACGATCCCGAATGCCGGCATGTTGCGCGACGACAGCTCAGCAAACCGCCGAGGAAAGACGCCGTCCTTGGCTGCCGCCAACGGCATCTCTGCGCAGATCATGGTCCAGCCCACGAGGGCGCCGAAGCCCGACACGATCACCGCTGCAGCAGCTGCCTGGCTGGCCCACCCGCCCCACATGTCTCCGAAGGCGGTCGAGAACGGCGCCTGCGACTCTGCCAACCCACCACTCCCAACGATCCCAAAGACGGCAACCAGCGACAGCAGGTAGACGACTGCGGCCGCCACGGTCCCAATCATCGTGGCGCGAGGCACGTTGCGGTCGGGGTTGTCGACTCGTGCAGCGGCGACCGATGCAGTCTCCACGCCCAGGTAGCTGAACAGGCAGAGCGCCATTGCCCCGCCGACAGCCGCGAGGGTGGGCTCTCCGCTGACGTTGAACGGCTCAAAGTTCGCCGTCGAGATGTAGAAGAGTCCGATGGTCGACATGATCGCCAACGGGACGAACTTGATGACCGATGTCCAGAGCTGGAACGACGCCATGCTCCGAATCCCACCGAGGTTGATGGCCGCGGGCAGCCACAGACCCAGCAGGCACAGGCTGATCGACCACAGGTCGATGGTGACGCCGGCGACAGTGACCGACCAGGCAACATCCCAGTACTCCGCCAGGAAGAACTGCACGTAGAAGACCCATCCGACGACGATCGCGGCATTGCCGGCCCAGGCAGTTATCCAGTAGAGCCAGGCGTTGGAGAAGCCGACGGCGTTGCCGAAGGCCGCCCGTGCGTAGGCGTAGGGACCCCCGTCGGCCGGCATGCGGCGCGACATCATGGCGAACATCAGCGCCAACGCAAGAGCACCCACCGTCGTGAGCCCCATCGCGACCAGGCTGATCGGTCCGTACGCAGCCAACGAGCCGGGGAGATTGAAGATGCCGACCCCGATGATCGTGCCGACGATCAGGGCCGTCGCCTGCGGTAGCCGCATTCGACCCTTGGGATCCTTCGGCGTGGTCTCCGAGTCGAGAAGAGGTGCAGTAGTCACGGCGAGACCTCCATTTCGAGCCGCGGCCGCGCCGCGCAATCGTGGTTGCCTCCTCCGATCCAACCGCCAGCCATCTCCGAACAACACAGGCGAAGGGCCCGAAGTCGAGCCTCAGACGGGGCGCGACTCCAAGCGCCTACAAGCCCACTGAGATCTCGTCGCCCACCGAGATCGTCCCTGGCGTGACAACTTCGGCGTATACCCCGAGGTTGAGTCCGTCACCGAACTCATTGGGCTGTCGTCCCCGGTGTTCATGGATCAGGTGCAGGGTCTTGAGGTCACTTTCCCCCGAGTCAGGGTTTCGCGTGGTGGCATTGCACCGGGCAACGGGTCCGCCGATTCGAAGTGTTGCCGAGCCGATGCGGACGGTCTGGCCACGCCAGGTCTCCTCGGCATACGCACTCACCCCACCGAAACCGATCAACATGCGGAACCGACGTGGGTCGATGCTGCCGTCTGGCGCGTGCTGGGCCAGCTCAGCCACCGACTCATCGGACAACAACGTCATCGCGTACTCGTCGAAAGCGGCACCAGGCGTCTGGGTACGTACGAGGAAGACCGGCTGCCCTGCGATCTCCGACAGCCAGTCGTTCCACGGTCCCTCCACCAGATGCCCTGGGATCGGTCGAGTTCCTGAGAAGTCCACCGCGAGCGGCGTTGAGCCGGTCGCCGGTGCTTCATGGCGCTGACCGTCCTCCGACGTGACGTGCAGAAGATTGTCGGCCCGATCGAATGAAGCGCGCCACGAGGCGAACGCCCCTGTCCTGGTGATGGACAGCAGGCGCAGCTTGTCATCGACGACGAAGAAGTCGCGGTCTCCTACCGCCCCGTTGCGGTCGAGCTCGATCCGGTCGGGATGGTTGAGGGCAAAGCCCTTGATGGGAGTCGTCGACAGCCCCGTCACGGTGGGGGCTTCAGGTGGTGGCATGCCGCCAGGATTCCACAACGACGACGCCCTGGCGGCAGTCGTTCACGCGCTACCGTTCTCCAATGTTCACGGTGCTCTGCTACGGCGACTCCAACACCTGGGGTGCGATCCCCGACCTCGACGTAGGTCGATACGAGCCGGACGTCCGTTGGCCGGGAGTGATGAGAAAGGAACTGGGCGACGGGTACCACGTCGTCGAGAACGGGCTGAACGGTCGCACGACAACGTTTGACCGCCTACCGCAGCCGTGGCGAAGCGGCAAGGACCTGCTCGTTCCCACCATGGAGACCAGTCATCCGATCGACCTGGTCGTCATCCTGCTCGGCACCAACGACGTCTCGCTTCCGTATGTGTCGGTCCCCGACATCGTGCAAGGGACAGGCGAACTCGTGTCGATCGTCAGATCGTGCGACGACTTCGGCCCCGACGGCACGACTCCTCCGAGACCGCTGGTGGTCGCGCCTCACGTCGTCGGGACGGTGGCTCCTGACAGCATTCCTCACCACCACGGAGCCGAGGCGAAGTCCCTCGCGCTGGGAGCCGCGCTCGGCGAGTACCTGGACACCGTGTCCTGCGACTTCCTCGACCTCTCGGGCGTGGTCGAGCCGAGCCCGGTCGACCCGTGGCACTGGGAGGCGGAGGGCCATCGAGCCGCCGGCGAGGCCATCGCCGCCAAGGTTCACGCCATGCTGATCTGACGACGCCTGGCCGGGCCGTCGCGGAAGGGCAGTTCTGGACAGAATTTGTCCTCAGGGCACCTCGTCGACCTGCCGACACTCCAAGCACGATGATTCAGGAGCCGACACCCTCCACATCGCGACTGCGCGCTGCCGCGCTGCAGGTCGCGCCTTTCGCTGCGGCCGGGTTGGCGGCTCCCCTCGTGTCTCTAGGAGGCGACGGGGAGTCTCAAATAGGGGTCCTCTTGATCGGCCTGGTCCTCATGCTGGCCTCACTCACCGGCCTCACCTTGGCGGTGGCTCGCCCTGCCGGGAGGGTCAGTCTCAATGCCTGGACGTATGCGTGGCTCCTCTCCCTGGCTCTCCTGGTGCACGGCACGGGAGGCGCGGGCTCAGGTGCGACGCTCGTACTCTTCCTGCCCGCCCTGTGGGTGAGCCTGCACGGCCTGCGGGTAGATGCACTGGTCACGCTCGCCATGATGCTGACCGCCGTCATCGCCGTCACGATCCTCGATGGGGCATCAGACCTGACGACCACCGATCTCAGGCGCATCATCGTGTTCATCACAGTTCCTGCCCTGGCGGTATGGACAATCTCAACGCTGGTCCAGCGGAAGGCTCGCAGCGAGCAGGAGGCCAGGGACGCCCAGCAGACGCTGGCCCAGGTTGCCGGTGCCGCGCAACGGATCAGGCAGGACAACGACCCTCGCAGCATGGCCTGCCGAACACTTCACGAAATCTCCGGGGCCTCCGTGGTCCTGATCCTCGAGCCCGACGGCGCACACCACCTGCGCCGTAGTGCATCCCTCGGCATCGAGCACTCAGATCGACGCCTCGCCCTGACCGAGCCTTCACTCGCAGGCGAGGCATACGTCGGCGGCCGCCCCATCTATGTGCCAGACACCCACCGCGACCCGCGAGCGAGCTCTGCGCCCCGCTCCGAGGGTGACACCCGCAGCATCCTTGTCCATCCTTTCGGCCACGACGGAGTGGTGCACGGCGTCCTTCATCTCGCGTGGCGAAGCCCACGGAGAGAGCTGCCGGCCCAGACCAGTGCTGCAGTCAGCCTGCTCGCTCAGGAGATCGGCTGGTCGATCGAGCGTGCCGACATGATGAACAAGCTGCGACACAGCGCCCTCACCGACTCGTTGACCGGCATGGGCAACCGGCGCGCGTGGCGAGACCAGATACCGACGCTGCTCGATGAACCACTGTGCGTGGCCATCGCCGACTTGGACCACTTCAAGGCGTACAACGACACCTACGGTCACCCAGCTGGCGACTCACTGCTGCGAGCGCTAGGTGAGTCATGGCGCCATCTGGTACGGCCAGACGACCTGCTCGTGCGTTGGGGGGGAGAGGAGTTCGCGATCGCACTCCCCTGCTGCGACCCGGCAGACGCGCTCACCGTGCTCAAGCGACTGAGCGCAGGCGTCCCCATGGGTCAGACGGTTTCCATCGGCCTCGCACGGCGGACTGAAGGCGAACCGATCGATGTCCTGATGTCTCGCGCCGACACAGCGCTCTACGAGGCAAAGACCAGCGGGAGAAACCGCATCTGCATTGCATCACTTCCCAGCGAGGATGCGGACGACCTTGAACCAGTGGTCCATGCAGTCGCCAAAGCGGGAATCAGCCCACAGTTTGAGCTGGCTCCTCCGCCACAACGTCACTGATCTCGGAGGCTTCGGCGTCGGTCTCAATGTGCACCGCTGGCAACCGGTTCGCCAGCCACTGGGGTAGCCACCAGTTCGCGCTGCCGATGACCGTCAGGAGAGCAGGCACCAGGACCAGACGCACTATGAAAGCGTCGAGAAGTACCGCCACAGAGAGGGCCAGTCCGAACATCTTGATCGTGTTGTCGTCACCAAAGACGAATGACACGAAGACACTGGCCATGATCGCAGCGGCGGCGGCAACGACGCGACCGGAGCCCGCAAGCCCCCGGCGAACCGAAACGCGGTTGTCGTGAGTTCGAGTCCACTCCTCCTGCATGCGGCTGACGAGGAAGATCTGGTAGTCCATCGACAATCCGAAGAGGATGGCGAACAGCATCACGGGCAGGAAGGGAAGGATGGGGCCGGTGCCGGTGACGCCGAACAGGCCCGCGAGGTGCCCCCATTGGAACACCGCGACTGTTGCCCCCAGCGCCGCGCCGAAGCTGAGCAGGCTCGCCACCACGCCCACCAGGGGCACGATGACTGAGCGGAAGAGCACGAGAAGGGTCAGGAACCCGAGCCCGACGACCACCAGCAGGAAGAGCGGCAAGGCGTCGACGAGCACTTGACCGAAGTCCTCGATGATCGCCGTCTGCCCTCCGACATAGGCGACTGCTCCGCTGCCGGATGCGGCGCCGGGGATCACGTCGCTACGCAAGGCGCTCGAGAGTGGCGCTCGTGGCCTCATCCTGTGGACCAGTGGTCGGCTGCACCGAGATGACGGCGTACTCGCCACTTGGCGTGGCCTGAGGCGGTGAGGCAAAGGCCACGCCCGGCGTCATCGCCGATCGCCGTCGAAAGCGTCTCGGCGTCGCTGAGATCATCTTCGGTCGGGAACATCAATGACGACCAAGAAGGGGACCGTTTGCCCCAGGCCCGAACCCATCGAGGTCAGGTCGTACGCGATGCGTTGGGTGTTGTCGTCCGCCTTGCCGGAGGCGTCTGGGAAGCCCTGTTGCATGGCGAGGACGGGAGCCGACAGAAGCAGCATGAAGATCAGGGCTGCTCCACCGTAGAGCCAGGGGCGCCCCTGGAGCGCCTGTCCCCAACGCGCGATCGTCTTGCCCTCGGGGTGGGGCTCACGATGACGCGCCCATGGCATGCGGATGGCGAACACACGCCGTCCCAGCAGACTGACGACCGCCGGAAGCAGCGTGACGGCGGTCAGCATCACCGCGAGGACTGTGAGGGAGGCCCCCACCGCGAGACCGTTCATGAAGTTGATGCGGAGCACGAAGAGCCCCATCAGAGCGATGATGACGGTCGTGCCCGCGAACACGACCGCGCGCCCTGCGGTGTTCACCGCCTCGTACGCGGCCTCCTTCGGGTCGCGACCGACGTCGGCGGCTTGTCGGTAGCGATTGATCACGAAGAGCGAGTAGTCGATGCCGACGCCAAGACCGATCATGGCCGCCAGCGTCGGCCCGAACGTGGCAATGTCCATGAACCGCGCGGCAAACGTCACAGCACCGAGCCCGACCGTGAGCCCCAGCAGCGCGGTGAGAATCGGCAGGCCGGCACCGACAAGTGAGCCGAACATCAGGAGCAGGATGACGAGGGCGACCCCCACGCCGAGCAGCTCCGACTTCGGCGGCTCCGATCCTGCGAAGTCGATCACCTGGCCGCCGACGCCGACGTCGAGCGACGCCGACTGCGCCGCCTCCACGTCGTCAATGAGGGAGCCCACGGCCTCGACGTCAACGGTCTCCTGCGGATCGGAGAAGGTGACCGAGGCACGACCGACCGTCCCGTCGTCACTCACCAGCCCTTGCTCGGCTGCTTTGGCGGCGTACGGGTTCGCGACCGCTTCAATGCCGCTGATCCCGGCCACCTCATCGAGCAGAGGTTCGACCTCTGCCTGAACGTCTTCGATCGGTCCACCCGAGGTGGCTGTGAAGACGATCTCGGCTGTCGCCGCATTCACCTCGTCACCGAACTCGTCGGCGAGGATCGTCTGTGCCCTGGCCGAGTCGGTGTCGGGCAGCTCGAACGTGTCGTTGTACTGACCGCCGAGCTGGCTCGCGGCCAGTCCGATTCCTACGGCGATCACGACCCACACCAGAACTGCCCAGCCTGGACGCCGAACCGCCCAGCGCGAAACTGCACCCACGAAGACGGCTCCTTGCTGACGACGCTCGCAACGTAGTGCGAAGGACCCGCCCACAGTAATCATGTACGTCGATATTCACGAACGACATACAAAGCTCGTCGACGCAATCGACGTCTTGGGCTGCTCCCGCCTTACTCCGGTGGCGGCGAGGCGTAGAACGCTCGTCGCACAGGCTTGACCGGACGCATCATGAACTCAGGACGCCGCATGCCGGACGCGCTCGGCCCTGGCCGGGTCTTGGACAACCACTCACGGAAGACCTCGGTGGACTTCGCCGTGTCGACCACGACATCTCCGTACTGGTCGTCGTCATGAGCCTGCTCCACGTGCACCTTCTGGTGCCAGCAGTGCATGCCCGACCACGGGTCGGGGTGGACGCCGAACGCCAGGTTCTGATGGACACCTGGGTCATCCCACGTGATCCGCGAGGAATCGGGGTCGTCGCTGTCGAACGGCTTGACCAGATCCTTGTAGCGCAGCCGCCACCGGCCATCGGGAAGCCGACCAACATCGACCAGCCCCATCACCCATCGACTGCCGGCGTTCTCGCTGTTGCGCCAGCGCCCCATGTGATGCGAGAGACCGATGACCCCTGGCCGGATGGCCTCGGTCGACCAGACCCGAGCTACGAAGTGCCCGATCTCGGTGCTCACCCTGGCGAGGTCGCCGGTGCTGAAGCCCAGCCGCTCGGCGTCGACAGTGTTCATCCACAGCGGGTGGGTGTTGGAGATCTCGTTCAGGTACTTGGCGTTGCCCGATCGCGTGTGGATCATTGTCGGCAGTCGGAACGTGGGCATCAAGACGAGCTCGCCTTGGGCGATGTCGATGTCGCTGGCCCGCACATGCGACTCGATGTACCCGGGAGTCGCGTACTCGGGCCAGCCGAAGTCGACCATGGTCGGTGAGTAGAGCTCCAACCGGCGCGACGGTGTGAGCCAACCGGCAACCTGAGAACCGTCGCCAAGCTGGACACCTACCGACCCAGCCTCCCCCACGAGCGGCGGTGTCGAGTCGAGCGTCGTCGGCTTGCGCAGGACGCCGCCAGCGTCCGCAGTGGCTCCTTCGAGCTCGGCGGGCGTGAGCGAACGTTCATCGAGGCGGTACATGTCGTGGCCGAGCTCGTACACGCCATAGCGCCGCATGTACTCGAGCGGTGTCATGCCGTGCTTCTCGGCCTTCTCTGGCAGACCGGGCACCTGGTTGTCGAACACCCACCCGTAGTAGTCGTCGATGGTCACTTTCTCGCCAGGGCGGTCGGGCGCCTCGAAGTACTTGCGGATTCCTAGTGATCCGTCAGGGTCGATCCGCCAGGACAGGTCGAACCAGAACTCGTTCTCTTCCCACACCTCTCCCGGGTTCGCCTCACGGGAGTCGTCGACCCCTTGGCCCAGCCGCTCCATGGCCACCCGTCGAACCGGCTGACGAAAGCCGATCCACTTGCCTCCGTACTGCTCATACGACTGGGTGTCGTGGCGTTCTGGCCCATGACCCATCGGCAGGACGTAGTCGGCGAACATCGCGGTCTCTGACCACGTTGGCGTCAGGGCAACGTGCAGCCCCACCAGGGTCTCGTCGGTCAACGCCTCGATCCACGAGAACCCGTCGGGGTTGGTCCAGATCGGGTTGTAGACCCGCGAGAAGTATGTGTCGACCTTGCCGCGTCCCTCTTTCAGCAGGTGCGGCAGCAGAATAGACATCTCGTTGGTCGACAGGGGGTACTCAGCCGGCCACAGCTTCTCGTTCCACTGGTCGTGCCCGGCCGGCATGCTCGGACCATGCGGGATGAACTTGTTCCAGCCGTTGGGGCTGGTGCCGCCGACAGTGCCGACGCTTCCGGTCAGAACCGTCAGGAAGAAGAGCGCCCTGGCCACCATCCAGCCACCGAGGTTGCCGGCAGTTGCCGCACGCCAGACGTGCGCCGCCAGTTTGCCTTCGGCTCCGGCCACGAGCTTGGCGAGCTCTTCGACCTGAGCCGCTGGGATCTGCGCTTCTTCGGCTGCGTACTCGAACGTGTACTGCGCGTACTCCTCGGTGATCGCGGCCTTGAACGCCTCGAAGTCACCGGGGTCCGCGTCCGGGTGCAGCTCGCGCAGGTAGACGTCCCAGTTGACCCAACGCTGCACGTAGTCCCACGCCACCTGGTCGGTGCGCAAGAGGTAGGAAGCGATGGCCAGCAGGATGGCCGCTTCGCTGCCCGGCCATGGGCTCATCCACAGATCGGCGTGGGATGCCGTGTTCGACAGTCTGGGGTCGAGCACGACGAGCTTGGCGTTCCCCTTGACCTTTCCTTCCATGATGCGCTGGGCGTGTGGGTTGAAGTAGTGACCGGCCTCCAGGTGACTGGAGATCAGAAGGATCACACGGGCGTTGGCATAGTCGGGCGACGGTCGGTCGTAGCCACCCCACAGCGTGTAGCCCAGGCGCGCTCCCGCCGAGCAGATGTTCGTGTGGCTGTTGTGGCCGTCGACCCCCCAAGCGAGAAGCACGCGTTCGGCGAAGCCGTCTTCACCCGGACGACCCACGTGGTAGATCACCTCGTCGCGCCGCTCTTCTTCGATCGCTCGCCGGATCCGGGCCGCGATGTCGTCGAGGGCGTCGTCCCACGAGACAGGCTCGAACTGGCCGCCGCCCCGCTCGCCTACTCGGCGAAGCGGGGTCAGGATCCGCTCGGGGTCGTTGACCTGGTTCACCGTTGCCGGGCCCTTGGCGCAGTTACGCCCACGCGACCCTGGGTGAGCCGGGTTTCCCTCGAACTTCTTGATCGTCAGGTCGTCCCGGTCGACATAGGCCAGAAGTCCGCACGCCGACTCGCAGTTGAAGCAGGTGGTCGGGACCAGCATGTAGTGCTTCTCGACCTTGCGAGGATGCGCTTTCGCGTCGTTGAGCACCACATCGTCCCACGAGTCGACAGGTGGGAAGTTCGAGAGGTTGCCGCGAACGCGCAGCCCGAATGCCTCAGGAGCATCGGCCTCAACCGGCGATGCAGCCGGGTGGGACTCTGGATGCGTCGTCATCACAACCTCCTAGGACAGCGGGACGTCTTGCGCGGCCTTGACGAACACTGACTCATAGGCCAGCAAGGGCACCTGAACCGCAAGCCCGACGAGCACTCCAAGCCACGCCGAGGCCCCCAGGCTCACGGCCAGCCCGCCAGCCAGGACCACCAACGACATCAGCACCGACCCGTACCAGAACGTCTTGGCGTACCGGCCCCGCACGATGATGTGAGCCGCCACCTCTGCGTTGCGTGTGGAGTGCTTGCCACCCAGCTCGACAAGCAGCATCAGCAGATGTGCAGCGGTGGCGACGGTGAAGGTGATCGCGATGGCTGCGATCGTGCCGTCAGATGCGTCAACGACTGGCGCGGCCACGAGCAGTGCCCCCGCGCCGGCCATCAGAGCCTGCGCCTGAAGGTGCCAGAAGAGGACTGGTGACTGCCAGAGGTCGCGCCCCTCGGCCTGACCGAACAAGAAGGCGGTGTACCCGGCAGTCAGCACGGCGGCCGGAATCGCCGGCCAGGCCATCGCCTCGACGAGCGCATCGGCGCCGAAGACACCGCCGAGGAACCAGAGCCCAACGACAGCGGCGAAGACCCCAAGGATCACCCCGCCCCAGACCAGCCACGACGTCGGGTTCGGCTTGGTCAGCAGGTAGTAGAAGCGCTCCGGTCGTTTGAGGTCGGAGATCAGCAGCACCGCGGTCACCGCGGCAAAGACCGCACCCAGCAACGGGGCCACCACCGCGGTGAGATCAGTAGGGGATTGATCGATGACCAAGAGGAAGGCTGCGACCAACACCGCACCCGCAGCAACCGACTTCGTCCAGAGGTAGGACCACACCTTCCATCCCCACGGCCGCGGATGCGCCGTGTTCAGGGTGGTCCGCGCACGAGTCACCGGATCGACACCGAAGTCGTCTCGGTTCTCGGCGCGCTGTGGATCAGGCTCAGCCCAGATGTACGTGTCATCCACC
The DNA here is from genome assembly GCA_963706045.1 of uncultured Actinomycetota bacterium. Lineage (GTDB taxonomy): Bacteria > Actinomycetota > Actinomycetes > JAHEKZ01 > JAHEKZ01 > JAHEKZ01. The sequence continues at coordinate 24,093 of CAVPLY010000001.1, forward strand.
GGCGCTGCGAGCGGATTGAGAACCGCCTCGCTGGCACCCACGTAGTACACGTTCGGGCCGGTCTTCTGCTCGGGAGTGCGGGTCTGCACCGGCTCTATGCTGAGGAACTTGCGGATGCCGCTCTCGGCATCATCGAGATCTCCCACCCAGATCGACTCGGTGGGACACACGACCACGCAGGCCGGCTCGAGCCCCTGATCGATTCGGTGTGCACAGAAGTTGCACTTGGCAGCAGTGTTCGTGTCTTCGTCGATGTAGAGAGCGTCATAGGGGCAGGCCTGCATGCAGCTCTTGCAGCCGATGCACAGCTCTTGGTTGAAGTCGACGATTCCATCATCGCGTTTGAACAGCGCGTTGGTCGGGCAGATCGAGATGCAGGGCGCATCGGTGCAGTGGTTGCATCGCATGACGCCGAACTCGCGGGTGGTGGCTGGGTACTGACCCTTGTCGACGTACTTCACCCAGGTGCGGAACTGCCCAACAGGGATCTCATGCTCGGTCTTGCACGCCACCGTGCACGCATGACAGCCGATGCAGGTCCGCTGATCGATCGCAAAGCCGTACTGCACTGCGTCAGCCCTTCCTGATCGTGTACGTGAAGATCGGACCTTCAGTCTCGCTGGTCATGAGCTCGTGGCCCATGTCGCGCGTCCACGAAGGAATATCGCTCTTAGAGCCCGCATCGGTGGACTCGACGAGCATGACCTGGCCCGACTCGATCTCGTCGATCCCCCTACGGGCCAGCAGCACCGGCATCGGGCATGCCAGCCCCTTCGCGTCGACCACCTTGCTGACCTCGTCGGCCATGTCTCCTCCTTGTACTGAATCAGTGGGGGCGAATCAGATGAACAGCTGGATCTCGGACCGGGACATCTCGCTCAGAGCGGTGGCAGCACCCGCCGGCTCGCCCAGACCTGGTCTCAGCTGGTCGGCACGGATACCCAGCAGATCCATCGTCATCTGACACGGCCAGATCTTGACGCCCATCTCGAGGCACATGTCGAAGAGCTCTTCGGGCGGCATCACGTTGTGCTGGCCTGCGAGCTGCCGCATCATCCACTTTCCGGCGCCGCCCATGTTGAGCTTGGAGAGCTTCGCCCGCTGGAAGCCTGGCGGGTTCATCGTCGACAGCATCTTGGTCATGGCATTGTCGCCGGTGATCTTCACGTCGTCGCGTACGAGCGGAAACAGTCCCCAGAAGGTATGAAAGACGGTCACGTCCATGCCGTATGCGGCGCCTGTTGAGCTCAGGATCATCGTGGGCCACAACTTGTCGAGGTCACCACTGAAGGCGATGATGGTCATCTTGTCGGGACCCTTGCTTTCAGCCATCCGCTGCGCCTCCTGACCGTGGGCCGTTGTGGGCACCGTATTTGTCACCGTACTTGCGTAGATGCGCATGTAGCAAGGACTTTCGGTTGATCCCTCCCGATTCCTTCCGCTAGGGCCTTCGGTGCATTAGCGTTTGCGCATGTACAGAGGCACTCGCGACCGTCGCGAGAGCTCTTCGCCTCCTGGAGGTCTTCGTGGCACGGACTGTGACCCCGACCGAGCTATTCGCCGAGATTGACCACGGCCACGTGCCGTTCATGCTCGACGTTCGGAATCCAGACGAGTACGCCAACTGGGTCGTGGAGGGATCCCGACCGGTAGAGACCGAGAACATGCCGGTGTGGCGCGCCCTCGACGCCGTTGACGAACTCGCCGAGAGGTTGCCCGACAACGCAGTGCTCATCTGCGCGCACGGCAATGGCAGCGAGCTCATCGTGGACATGCTGGCCGAGCGCGGCAAACCGACCCGCAACCTGCACGGAGGTACTGCCGCCTGGGCCGAGCTGCTCGTCCCTCGGCCCCTGCCCGGGCTCCCCGAAGGGCTGAGCGGCTGGCAGCTGCAGCGGCCCGCGAAAGCCTGCCTTTCTTACGTCATCGGTGTTCCCGGGCACGGCTGCGTCGTCGTCGACCCGGCGCGGTTCCCAGATCCGTACGTCGAGCTCGCCACCGAGCACGGGATGACCATCAAGTACGTCGTCGACACGCACGTCCATGCCGACCACGTCTCGGGCGGCCCGGCATTGGCTGACGCCGTGGGAGCCACCTACTCGGTTCCCCTCGAGGACACCGGAGGGCAGACGCCCTTCCCCAACCACCCCCTCGAAGATGGACAGGTGCTCGACCTCGGTCCCGCGCAGCTCGAGGTGCTTGGGATCAAGCTTCCCGGCCACACCCCGGGTACGACCTGTCTGCTCGTCCCCGGACATGCTCTGTTGTCCGGCGACACGGTGTTCGTTCGTGGCGTTGGACGTCCCGACCTCACCGGCCAGGCCGAAGACCTGGCGCGCGAGCTCTTTCACACGGTGCACGACAAGTTGCGCCCGTTGGCGCCTGAGACCCAGGTGCTACCGGCTCACTGGTCGACCACCGACGAGATGGGGCAGGACGGCCTGGTGCGCACCACCCTGCGCGAGGTATTCGACTCCACCTTGATGAACGAGCAGGACCTCGTCCACTTCGTCAGCGAGATCGTGGCCTCGCTGCCTTCAGCTCCCTCGTTCTACGACACGATTCGCGAGGTGAACACGGGCAAGTCGGTGTCGGCCGAGGAGATCGAGGTGCTGGAGATCGGCAAGAATCAGTGCGCGGCGTCCACCACCCTCTGACCGCTAGGCGTTGTTTCCACCACCGGGCTCGGCATCGAGCTGCGCCCGGCACTCCTCGGCGAGGTCGTCTGCGAGAACGCGTCCAACGATCCGCCTCAGCTGCGGCGGAACGTTGCAGATCTCGGCGGTCATGCCCGCTTCTCGCACTTCTTCGAGCAGGGTGCGAAGAGCCATCGCCCCGGTGACGTCGAGGCGTCCGAGTCCGTCGAGGTCGACCCTCAGCCGCTCGGTAGCCGGGTGGTCGGCGAGCAGGTTGTTGACCGCGTCTTCGAGCCCCGGCGCGGACGCGAAGTAGAGCACCCCGGACGGCCGGACGTGCAGCACGCCGTCCTCGTAGTCCGCCGGTACCTGAATGTGCAGCTCTCTCCAGAGGTGTACGAGAGCAGCCACACCGACGCCTACCAGTACCGCAAGGTCGAGTCTCGGCGCGAGGACGAGTGCTGCGACGTAGGTCAAGGCTGCAGTGGCGAACTGCACACGGCCCAGTTTCCAGAAGCGCAGGACTGGACGGGGGTCAGCCAGTCGCAGTACCGAGGCAATGATGATGCCGGCAAGCACCGAGCGCGGCAGGGACTCGAGCAGCTCGGAGAAGGGCAGAAAGGCCAAGACGATGAGTCCGGCAACCAAACCGCTCCACCGGGTTCGCGCACCAGCCAGACGGTTCAACGTGCTGCGCGAGAACGAGCCACCCACCGGGTACCCACCGGCAAAACCTGACGCGATGTTGGCAACACCCTGTGACACCAGCTCGCGGTCGGAGTTCCAGTGCTGTCGGTCCTCTGCAGCCAGTCGCCGCGATATAGCCGCAGGTTCGGCAAACCCGACGAGTGCGATGACGAGTGCCGGAATCACCAGTTGGAGCGAGAGCGACCATGGCAAGGCCAGGGGGTTGGGCACCCCTTCAACACTGACCGGTCCGACGACCGGGCCGCCAGCCCCCGTCCCGGAGGCGATGACCACTGCCACCACGACCAGAATCGGAACGATCGGGAAGGTCGCCGGCAACCTTCGGACCACAAGCATGGCGACCAACGTCACGACCGAGAAGGCCACGGCGCTGAGGCTCCAGGCGCTCGGGTCCGCCAACGCGTCAAAGGCCGCTCGCCCAGGACGAACACTGTCAGCGGGAACTCCCACTGCGGACGGGATCTGGGACATCAAGATCAGTAGGCCCGCCGCGGCGGTGAACGCCGACAGCACTGGTTGAGACATCAAGTACGCCAGGACACCGCCTCCGTAGAGGCCCAGAACCAGACGCACCAACCCCACGAACAGCGCCAGTAGGGCGGCGAGCGCCACGTACTGGGCCGAGCCCTCGAGAGCAAGCCCACTCAGTCCACCCAGCACCAAGAGCGAGGTGATGGCCACCGGCCCAGTGGCCAGATAGGGAGATGAGGCGAAGAACGACGCCGCGATGGGAGCGGCGAAGGCCGCCAGCAGTCCAGAGGCGGCAGGGAGCCCAGCTAGCGTCGCGTAGGCCACCGCCTGGGGGATCAGCACCACGCTCACGCTGATCCCGGCAACCAGGTCACCAATGACCGGACGCGTCGGAACTGGTCGACGGGCCACCCGATGCCTCCTCTTCGTCACGCCTACAGTACGCAAACATGCGCAGACGCTGAAGTATGGTCGGAGATCTATACACTGTCTGCACCAGACAGGGAGGCGCTGTGGACCGCGAGACCGCACTGGAGATCCACGAGCTGCACGCACGGCTCTGCAAGGCCATCGCTGATCCCAAACGGCTACTCATCATCAACGAGCTGCGCAACGGACCCCTCACGGTGGGCGAGCTGTCCACTGCTCTCGAGATCAGCCAGTCAAACTGCAGTCAGCACTTGGCGATTCTTCGAGACCGTGGCGTCGTCACCGCAGAGCGCAACGGCACCAGCGTCAGCTATGAGCTCCGAAGCGACAAGGTCGTGCAAGCCGTCGACTTGTTGCGCGAGTTCATGGCCGAAGACCTCGGTACCCGCAGCCGACTTGGCCGGGCTGCGACGCGGATCCCCCTTAGAGCCGCCCGCCGCTAGGCATTTCCGCGGCGAGTAGGGCGCAAGTAGACGAACCAGTAGGTGAGTCCGACCAAGAGCCCCCCGCCGATGATGTTTCCCAATGTCGCGGCCGTCAGGTTGGCAGCCATCCCGCCCCAGTCGAGAGAAGCCAGCTGGTCCGGGGTGAGGCCCGCGTCCTGTGCTTGCTCAACGAGCCCCGGCTCGCCTCTCAGAAGCATTCCCTGCGGGATGAAATACATGTTCGCCACCGAGTGCTCAAAGCCTGCGGCCACGAAGGCAGCAATCGGAAAGATGATGGCGAAAACCTTGTCGACCAGGGTCTTGCCAGCCATCGCCAGCCACACAGCGAGGCAGACCAGCACGTTGCACAGGATTCCGCGCACAAAGATCACCTCGAAGGGCAGCGACGTCTTGGCCGCAGCGATCGACAGCGCAGACACCCCCACCTCACCCCCCGCGATTTCCCAGCCGCGTGACAACCACACCATCAGCACGATGGAGATGGCCCCGACGAAGTTGCCGGCAAAGACCAGGCCCCAGTTGCGCATCAGCTGGCCGAAAGTGATGTGACCGTCGACGAGACTCATGACGACCAGGTTGTTGCCCGTGAAGAGCTCAGCGCCCGCCACGACGACGAGGATCAGCCCAAGCGAAAAGGCAAGGCCAGCCAGCCAGCGGGTCGGCCCAACGCCGAGCTCGGATCCTGTGCCCACAATCGTGGACAGAACAGCGCCGAAGGCGATAAACGCTCCGGCCAGGACCCCGAGAACGAAGGTCGGAAAGGTCGCACCCCCCGCCTTGGTGACACCTTTGGTTTCGACCATGCGCGCAATCTCGGCAGGCGTGTATGCCTCGACACCGCCCATCGGAGACACTCGTTCGGGGTGACTCATCTAGCTCTCTCCTTCACTAGTGCCCACGTGGAGCAACACCTTGCCGATGTTGTCACCCCGCTCAAGAACTCCGTGGGCCTCGGCCACCTCGCGCCAGGGCAGGACACGGTCAATCACAGGACGCACGCGACCATCTGCGAGCGCCGGCCACACGTTAGCGATGACCGCATCGACGATCTCGCCCTTCTCGCGCGCTGACCGAGAACGCAGTGTCGTGCCATGCAGAGTAAGCCGCCTGGCCAGCAGCCGGCCGAGGTCGAGCTCGGCCTTGCGTCCACCCTGCAGCCCGATCACGACGAGTCGCCCTCCAGCCCTCAGCGCCCGCAGATTGGCGTCGAGGTACTTCGCCCCGATGACGTCGAGGACGACGTGTACTCCTTCTCCATCAGTGGCGTTGTTGACAGCCTCCGCCCACTCCTCTTCCTGGTAGTTCACTGCCGTGTCGGCGCCCAGCGCCAGACATGCCTCGGTCTTGCGGCGTGACCCACAGGTCACGATCGACCGGGCCCCTACGAGGTTGGCGATCTGGATCGCCATGGTGCCGATCCCCGATCCGCCACCATGGACCAGAACGGTCTCGCCCTCGCTGAGCCCAGCCACCATGACCAGGTTCGACCACACCGTGCACGTGACCTCAGGAAGCGCGGCGGCGTCGACAAGGGAGACCCCCGCGGGAATGGGCATGAGCTGACGCTGCGGTACCGCCACTCGCGCGGCATAGCCACCCCCCGTGAGAAGGGCGCACACCGCATCACCAACCTTCCATCGCACGACGTCTGCACCTACGGCCGAGATCTGTCCTGAGCACTCCAATCCGAGGTAGGACGAGGCTCCAGCCGGCGGCGAATAGTGGCCTTGACGCTGGAGCAGATCAGCCCGATTTACTCCTGCACCCACAACATCAACGATGACCTCGTCGGCGCGGGGCCGAGGATCAGCAACATGGCGGAGCTCTAGGACGCCGGGGCCTCCCGGCTGATCGCTCGTCACGGCCAACACGGCCGCGAGCATAGCCCGCTGTCCCGCTACTCAGCGTCCTGTTCGACACACTCCTCGGGGCAGACAGAAGTGAGGCCCCTCGTGTAGGAGGGGCCTCACTTGGTGACTGCTGGGCAGTCGGTCTGCTTAGAGGCTGGGCAGCAGCACGCGGTTGATGGCGTGAGCGATCTGCTTGTTGCCCTTGTTGATGTCGGTCACGACAACCTTCGGGTTCTGGACATCGGGGGCCTTGTCCTTGAGGAAGATGGCCTTCTTGGTCACGTTCACCCTGACGGCCTCTCCATTGGCCATGGTGAGCTTGGCGCCGTCGGCCTGTGAGGCAGCCTTGGCGTTGATCTTGGCGCCAGGTACGACGTGGTACAGCAGCACCTGCTCGATCGCATCGATGCCGAGGGTGTTCACCAGCTTGCCGGTCAGTCTCTCCTCGTTCCTGGCTGTGATGCCGAGGTCACCAGCGGTGCGCTCGAAGGCCTTGTCCGTGGGGATGAACGCGGTCAGCCGCACCTCGCCATCGAGCAAGAGCCCGACCGGGGATTTTTCATTGCTGCCGAGGACGCCGAGGACAGCTGCGGTGAGGATGTCGAAGTCGCCACCGTTCCTGTCGAAGCTGGGTGCGCCTTTGACCGTGTCGGCGAGCAGAACCTCGCCGAGAGACGTGGTGCCGGGGGCGGCCTGAGCGGTGCCGGTCATCATCATCGGGGCGGCGACCAAGCCAGCCGCAGCGGCGACGGCGACGGCGCGGGTACGAAGCTTCATGAGTGTCCTCCAGGGGTGGGTTGCTTAACATCCCCCCTTCTGGCTCACGCGGCTCCTTGGATGCACAACTTCTGAAGAAGTTTTGTCAGACGTTCAGGCTTCCTGCTCCATCGCCCGGACCGCCGGGATCCTCGCACCGAGCACGGTGCCCAGATCCATGGCCAGTTCCAGGTCTTCGTAGGTGAACTCAGGCTCCCCCGGGAGCCGGCACAGGAAGAGCTCACCGTGGACGTGTCCCTGGGCAACGATCGGGGCCCCAAGGAAGGATGAGGGAGCCGCCAGGGGTTGAAACCTGAGGTACTCCGTGACGACATCCAGGCTGTCGGTGCTGAGGTAGCCACGGTGCGACAGCAACCGCTCGGCCGCGGCCGGCAGCAGATCCAGCGCATAGACCTGGTCGACCGGGAAGGTCACCTGCCCGGGATCGAGGTGACCCACGTTGACGATGTCGCGGAAGGTGTTGCCCTCGATGAGGGTGATGTGGGCGCTCGCGGCAGCCATGATCTCCGCCGTCGCCGTGGCGGCGCCGAAGACGAGCGAGGTCAGGTCCTCGTGCCGATCGATCGCCACGACCAGGTGACGAATCATATCGGCGCGGCCGCTACCGACCCATCCCCGGTGGTAGCGAGAGGCGGCGTTTTGGGGTGGCGTCCAACCCACGACCCACCTCCAGCTCGACCCGTCCCCCTGACCGTGGGGGTATCGGCCGATAGTGAGTTCGCCTTAACCGGGCTCCGCGAGGCCGCTCGCCTGGACTAGGGCAGACCGGGTGCCGTGTAGCTGGTCTTGGTCACCGTGAAGAACTCGCGGGCATGCGTCCCCTGCTCGCGTGGACCGAACGACGAGGCCCGTCGACCTCCGAACGGCACGTGGTAGTCGACGCCAGCCGTTGGCACGTTGACCATGACCATGCCAGCCGTGGAATGCCTGCGGAAGTGTGAGGCGGCCGCCAACGACGTCGTGATGATGCCACTGGACAACCCGAACTCGGTGTCGTTCGCCACGGCAAGCGCCTCGTCATAGTCAGCTACCTCGATCACAGACGCGACGGGGCCGAAGACCTCTTCACGATTCACCGTCATCGCGTTGTCGGTACCCACCACTAAGGCGGGTGCCAGGTAGTGGCCGGTGGACACCCTCTCGACGCGCTCGCCGCCGATGACCTGTCCCCCTTCACGTGCCGCCGTCGCGAGGTAGCCCTCGTCCTGGGCCAGCTGCCCAGCGTCAACCACTGGCCCCATCTGGGTGCCATCGGCCCGGGCATCGTCCACACGCCACTCACCCATGGCCTTCGACAGAGCCGCAACGAACCGATCATGGATCCCCCGCGTGACGACCAACCTGCTGGACGCCGTGCACCGCTGCCCCGTCGACCCGAACGCCCCCTGCAGCGCTACGTCAACGGCAATGTCGAGATCGGCATCATCAAGAACGACGAGCGGGTTCTTGCCGCCCATCTCGAGCTGCACCCGCGTCCGCTGCGGCGTGGCCGTTGTCAAGATGTGTTCCCCGGTCACGACCGAGCCGGTGAACGAGACACCGTCGACTTCAGGGTTTCCCGTGAGAACCGGCCCAATCTCGCGCCCTGATCCCAGCACGAGGTTCAGGACTCCATCGGGCAGGCCCGCTCGACGTAGTGCGTCAACGAGCTCCCATGCACTGGCCGGTACCAGCTCGGCCGGCTTGAACACGACGGTGTTGCCGTACGCCAAGGCGGGAGCGATCTTCCATGCCGGGATCGCGATCGGGAAGTTCCATGGCGTGATGATGCTGACGACGCCCAGCGGCTCACGTGTCACCGTGACGTCCAGCCCCGGACGGATCGAGTCGATGACCTCACCTGCGTTCCGCAGAGCCTGGCCGCCGTGGAACTTCAGAATCTGGCCGGCCCGAAGCACCTCGCCCCGCGCCTCCGGCAGCGTCTTGCCCTCTTCCCGGGCCAGCAGGTCGCCGAGCTCGTCAGCGCGCGCGATCACCTCGGTACCTGCCCGGTCCAGCACATCCGCGCGCTCCTGCGGGGAGGCGAACGCCCATCGGGGCAGCGCCAGCCGGGCGGCCTCGACCGCAGCGCTCGCGACATCGGAGGTCCCATGAGCGAACTCACCGACCACATCGTCGGTGTCGCTGGGGTTGACGTTGACGGTGAAGCTGTCGCTCCCGACGTCGGCGCCATCGATCACATGGGACCGGCGAACCCATCCAGAATGAGAGTGAGAGCCAGAACTCGTTGCCATCCTCTGAGCGTAGGCCCGGGTAACGGCTGCGGTCAGACCCGGTCGAGAATCTCGCCTTCCGGAAGACCCCCTTGCCAACGGCCGATCTCTTCACCACCCGGCGACAGCAGTACCCAGGTGGGCTGCCCGGTGATCTCCAGGGCCTGCCACGACTCAAAGCCTGGGTCCCACAGCATCTGCGGTGTCGAGACGCCGTAGGTGCTGACGAAGTCCTCGGCCAGCGCGAAGTCGTCCTGCGTTCCGATTCCCACGACTGTGACGGCGCTGGCGTTCTTCTTCGAGAACTCCTCGACCGCTGGAGCCTCTCCGGCACAGGTCGGGCAGTGCGGAGCCCAAGCCCACAGCAGGATCGGCGTCTGGCTCGGCACCAAGGCGGCCAGGTTCACCTCACCTCCGGCGACGTCCTTCACCTGCACCGACGGCAGCACGCTCTTGGACGTGTCGACCTCCGGCTGCTTCTCCTCCTTCTCGTCCTTGTCACCGGCGTCCTCGTCGTTTTGAGGGGTGGTCGACGACGACGCGGGCGACGGACTGGCAGCTGGTGCTGCCGACTCGGTCTCGGCGCCGCACGCGGCAAGCACGAGTCCAAGTGCCGCGCCGACCGCCAGGGTCGGGAGCAGCCTCGCAGCAGGCTTCAATGCATCGTGGAGTGTCACAGGTGTTCCTCTCGACCAGCCGCGCTGCCAAGCACGGGCTGGCTCACGTCATGAGTGGCGGACCGCTTCCGCCACTGCCACCAGATCGCCCCAACGAGCACCAACATCGCGGCAGCCAGGGCGAGCACCCCGCGATGAGCTTCAATGAATGTCGAGATCTCGCCGCTCCACTGGGCCACGGTGCTCACCGGACCCTGGTTGATGAGATCACCGTTGAGCACTCTGATCTCGACGTAGCCGTACCAGGTGACGTACGCACCGGCCACGACGAGCAGGACACCGGAGATGCGGTTGAGCCACGGCAGGACAGCACGGCTGCGCTGAACGGCTCCGTCTCGGGCCAGCGCCAGGGCTACGGCGAGGGCGGTGAGTACCAGCCCCATACCGGCTGCATAGGCAAGGAGCACGGCGACTCCGGCGACGAACGTGTCAGCACGGAAGGTGCCGACGACGGCCACCAGGAAGACCGGGATCGTGCACGACAGCGACACGGTCGCGTAGATGACGCCGTACATGAACATGCCGACGAGGCCCTGATCAGTCGCCCTGGACCAGCGCGGAAGCCGAATCGAGAGCTCGTGACCGGTGAGGAGCCACACACCTAATCCCACGAGGAACGGGCCTACGGCGATGGTGGCGTAGGGCGTCCACGCCGACACCTGCACAGCGAAACCGGAGATCGCGATACCCGCCAGTCCAAAGACTGCGATGAAGCCAGCCGTAACCGCCGCACCGACAGCCAGCGCCCGCGCCACCGACGACGTGGACTTTGCGCCAGCTTGGTCACCGAGGAAGAGCGCAAGGTACGCGGGGAGGAGTGCGAACCCGCACGGGTTGAACGCGGCCACCATTCCGGCCGTGAGCGCGACGAGCAGAGTGCTGAGGTCCACCCCACCACGGTAGGTGGCCTCCACATGACACCGCGACCGCAATGGGCCTCGATGGCCTATTGGTCACCGGGCCGTAAGAACTGACCCGCAGGACTGACTAGGCCAACGCCGTCTGCACGCCCAGCATCACGGCGGCACCGACCATGAGCACAGCAAACGCCTGACGAAGACGCTCGCGAGGCATCCTCGGGGCGAGCTTGGCCCCAGCGAATGAGCCAGCAACAGCGCCCGCCGCCATGGGGAGGGCGATCGCCCAGTCGAGATACTCCGGGCCACGCACCGCGAGCGCGGCAAGAGCATTGATCGAGATGACGAGCAGCCCAGTGGCGGTCGCCTCACGGATGCCGAAGCCGAGGACAAGCACCAACGCAGGGACGATCACGAACCCACCGCCCACCCCGAAGAAGCCGGTGATCAGGCCCACCCCGAGGGCAGCGACAGCAACGATGAGCAAGGAGCGGCGGCCACCTCGGATTTCTGATGCCGCAGGTTGACGAACCATCGCCACCGCGGCGACGACCAGCAGCACGGCAAACGCTCCGGTCAGCACCCGCTCTGGCGCGACGGTCGCCAGCCACGAGCCGGCCACAGCGGCAACGATTCCTACGGCGCCGAACACCGACCCTTCACGCCACTGCACCGTTCGGGTTCCTCGGTGTCCGAGCAGGCCGCTGGCAGCAGCGAGCAGCACCACGACGAGGGAGACCGTCGTGGCCTCACGGGGAGGAACGTCGAAGGCGAAGATCAGAACCGGTGCAGTGAAGATCGCGCCACCGGCGCCGAGGATTCCGAGGAGTAGACCGATCAGGATGCCAGCAACAACGAGCTCGGTGAGAACCACGATCAGGCCACGCGACCAGGCTTGCCAGCCCGGTTGACCACCATCTCGCCCTGGCGGGCCCAGGCGTTCATTCCCCCTGAGAGGTTGACAGCGTCATACCCGGCCGCAATCAGGTGCTTGGTGGCACCACGAGATCGACTTCCGCTACGACAGACCACGACTGCTTTCTTGCCCACGGGAATCCTGTGCTGCTTGACAGCCAGCTGGTCACGCGCCATGTGCTTGGCGAAGGGGCTGTGCCCAGCGTTCCACTCAGAGGTAGATCGCACATCGACCATCACCGCACCACCGTCGACGAGCTGCCTGGCCTCTTGCACCGACACCGAGGGAACGCCGCCAAAGATTCGACCCAGCAGGCTCATGCATCCAACCCGTGACCGCCAGCTGCCGCCGCCTGCAGGTCTCTCGGCTCTTTGAAGGTGCGTGCCGTGCCCCGCGACTCGATCCACGTCCATCCGACGGGACGATCGACAACGGGACCGGCCTCAATCGCCAGCGAGGTGCGCGCTGCGTTGGCCCAGTCGTCGTCGACATGCACGAGGTTGTCAAGAGCGACGCCGTCCCAGAAGCGCTCGTTGCGCAGAAGAGACACAGCTGCCGCCGCGCGATATCCCGAGCCGCACGATACGTAGACGGGACGATCGCGTGGGATCTCGAGAATCCGGTCTGGTACTTGGTAGAAGGGCATGTGGTGGGAACCAGAAACGTGCCCCTCCTGCCACTCCAAGTGCTGACGGACGTCGAGGATGTAGGTATCTGGGTGCGCCTCGACGATCTCCGCCAGCTTGGCGAAGTCGACCCGTTCGGTGGTCGCCAGATCTTCGGATTCGTCGGTCCAGAACATCGGGCCGCCCACCGCCTGGGCGACGGGGCGATCGATGCCGATCCTCACCAGTTCGCGCTGCGCCGCCTCGACTTGTTCGGTGGTCTCGCCGAGCAGTGTCACGGGGGCACCCCAGGGGATCAGCCAGCCCACATAGGCAATGAAGGCGCCGTCGAGATCGAACGAGAGCGATCCGCGAAGGTGTCCCCTGGCGAAGATCTCACGCGACCGAAGGTCGATGACCCACTCGCCGGCGTCGATACGGGTCCGCAGCTGCGCCGCGTCAGCTGGCTCTGGAAGCGAGAGGTCGACGTTGTCCGGTCCCGTCGAGTTGGCCGGACCCATGTGTGCGTAGTACGCGGGAAAGACGTCGAGCCCAGCCAGGGTCTCTGCAACAAAACTCTGCTCGTCGCGCACGAGAGCGGGGTTGGTGGCCCGCTCATCGCCCACGGTTCCCGCCGTGCCTTCGGTCTGCGTCGCCGCACAGAACGACCCGAAACCGTGGGTCGGGTAGAGGTGCGTCTCATCGGGCAGGTCTCCGGCGAGCCGCTGCACGGACCGCCACTGGTCGTGAGTCAATCCCTCGGTCAGCTCGGGTGCCACCAGGTCGGGACGCCCGACGGCGCCATACAGCAAGGACCCACCGGTGAAGACCGAGCCGGGGTGGGCGTCAGGGCTGATGTGCGTCGAACCGTCAGCGGCAGTCGACCTCTCAACGGAGTACGAGACGTGATGCGGGGTGTGGCCAGGAGTGGCCAGCACGGTGATCGTCATGTCACCGGCGGTCATCGTGTCGCCGTCGCCCACTGCGGTGTGCTCGAACGGCACCTTGGCATCAGCGGGAACCGCGTACACGGCACCGTGGCGTTGGGCGAGCTCGCGTCCGCCGCTGACGTAGTCGTTGTGCACGTGGGTCTCAAGCACGTGGGTCACAGTGAGGCCGTGCTCGGCCACGAGATGCTCTACCCGGTCGATGTCGCGTTGGGGATCGACCACCACCGCGTGAGCGCCGTCATGGGCGATGTAACCACGATTTCCGAGTCCTGGCGTCTCGATCACAAGGACGTGAGGAGTGCTGGTGTACGTCATGACGTGGAACCTCCGCTGGCGGCTGGTTGGGGAACGGGCGCCACCTGTGGTTGACCCGTCTCGATGGGAAGCCCGGCGGAGTGCCAAGCCATGGTTCCGCCGGCGACGTTGACCGCTTTGATTCCGCGCTCACCGAGGAAGTGCACCACCTGCCAGCTCCGGTTCCCGCCAGCGCAGATGACGAAGAGGTCGCGATCTATGGGGATTTCATCGAGCCGGAGCGGCACGAGATGCATCGGTATCGACAGGGCACCAGGCACGTGGCCTGACGCGAACTCAAAGGGCTCACGGACATCGATGAGCGCGGCGCCGGAGGCCAGAGCCGTCTGGACGTGACGGACGTCGGCTTGCACAATCATGATTCCCATACCTTTCGGGGCAGTGTTGCCCTCACGCGGGTGTTTCTTCTACGCCAGTGCGAGGAAGAGCTTTTCCATCTGTTCACGACTGAGCCCGGGCTCTTCGCCGCGGAGCTCGGCGTCCTGGCACTGACGGATCCCGCTGGCAACGATCTTGAAGCCGGCCCGGTCGATGGCCCGCGAGGCCGCGGCGAGCTGCGTGACGATGTCGGAGCAGTTCCGACCGTCTTCGATCATGGCGATGATGCCGCCGATCTGGCCTTGCGCGCGTCGCAGCCGGTTCACGACCTCCTGCGACACCGAGTCATCGATCTGCATGGGGGGCTCCTGGTCGTTGGGAGCCTCCATCTTATACCCCTGGGGGTACCCTGAGCAAGCTTCGTCAGCCCACCGCGACAAACACGTGCGAGGCCATCGCTCGGTCGAGCTCGGCGTACTCCATGCCGCTGCCAACGAGCACACCGTCGGCCGTACGACGTACTTTGACCACCTGCCCGGGGGTGACGCCGGCGCGACTGAGCGACGCCATGAGGTCGTGGTCATCTTGAAGGGGCTCACCGATCCGGCGCACGGTGACCCGCCGCGAGTCCTCCTCGGCCACCGAGTCGAGTCCCTCGACGGGGCCGCTATCGGCAACCTTCCGCTCACCGAGCTCGTCAAGCCCTGGGATCGGGTTGCCGAACGGGGAGTGCGTGGGCTGGTTGAGCAGCTCAAGGATGCGGCGCTCGACCGTCTCACTCATGACGTGCTCCCACCGACAGGCCTCGGCGTGCACGTCCTCCCATGGCAGTCCGATCACTTCGATCAGCAGGCACTCAGCAAGACGGTGCTTGCGCATGACGCGCATGGCCATGTCGCGGCCGCGCGACGTCAGCTCGAGATGGCGGTCACCCTCGACCGTGAGCAGCTCATCGCGTGCCATCCGCGACACCGTCTGGCTCACGGTCGGCCCCGACTGCTGGAGGCGTTCGGCGATGCGCGCGCGCAGGGGGACGATGCCCTCTTCTTCGAGCTCGAAGATCGTGCGCAGGTACATCTCCGTGGTGTCAATGAGATCGCTCACGGCCCGATCATCCCTTCCGGTGGACAGATCGGCCACCCACAACGGTGCGCACCACCGCTGCGTCCAAGAGCCGCTCGGGATCGGACTCGGTGACATCAGGGCTGACGACGACGAAGTCGGCCATGCGGCCAGGAGCGATGGAGCCCAACCGCTCCTCAGCAAAACACGACCAGGCTGCGTGTGCCGTGGCGTAGCTGATCGAGTCGAGCAGCGGAAGCCTGTTCTTCGGCTCGTTCGGTGGCAGGGTCGGGTCGAGGGCGGAGCGACGCGTCGTCGCGATGAAGAGGTTGGGCAAGGGAGCGAATGGGGCCGTTGGCGCGTCAGTACCCAGCACGAGCCGTGCCCCGGACGCCACCAGGGCCGCAGCCGGGAATCCATTCGCGGACCGTTCGGGTCCCAGCATGGCTCGCCAGTTCTCCTGGATCGCGGGGTCGGCATGCACCGGCTGCATGGACGCCGTCACTCCCAGTGCGGCGAAGCGCGGAATGTCGGCTGGGTCGCAGTACTCGATGTGCTCGATGCGGTGTCGCCGCCCAGCTGATCCGCCTGGCCCGGTGCCGTTCTCGCGATAGGCGTTCTCGATGACATCGAGAGCGGCCTTGACGGCCGCGTCCCCGATCGCGTGCAGGGCTACCTGCAGCCCGGCCTTGTCAGCTGCGGCGACAACAGGAGCGAGAGCCTCGTAGTCCCAGATCGGTTCGGGCATCGCTCCGTTCGTGTAGGGGGCGGTGACATGCGCAGTGCAACCGTCAATGACTCCGTCGACGATGAACTTGATGCCCGTGACGCGGAACGTGTCGGAGCGGTGCAGCCGGGCGAGCTCGACGGCCTGGGAGACCTGAGCAAGGTGGGTGGGCGTCGATCCCTCACGAGACATCAGCCAGTGGCCGATCACCCGCAGGTCGAGCTCGCCTGCGTTCTCGGCATGCGCAATGGTCTCGACGGCTGTCGCCCCCAGCCCCATGTCGATGACGCTCGTGACACCCGCTGAGTGCAGAGCAGCGATCGCGTCGCGCAGGTGCTGACGATGGCGATCAGTCGTCGTGATGCGCTCAAGATGTGACCAGGCCAGCTCTGCTGCCGTCTCCTCAAGGAATCCGGTGGCCCGCCCGGACGCATCTCTGGCGATCCGCCCGCCGGCCGGATCCGGGGTGGAGTCGGTGATGCCGAGGGCCTCCAACGCCACCGAGTTGACCCACGTGGAGTGGAAGTCATTGGCGTCCAGCAGAACCGGTCGGTTCGACACCACCGCGTCGAGCATTGCCGCGGACGGTTCGCGGCCCGGCACCGCGTCAAAGAGCCAGCTCTTGCCAAGTACCCAGTGCAGGTGTGGGTGCGCATCGGCGTGGCGGCCCACCAACCGCTGGATCTCATCGAGTGAGCGCGCGCGAACCAGGTCGACCCGCTGCAGCGACTCACCAGTGGACGTGAGGTGGAAGTGCGCATCGATAACGCCCGGCATGACGAGGTGACCCTCGAGATCCACCTCATCAACCTCGGGTGAGGCATTGCGGGCCGTGGCGACAACCTCTTCGTCACATCCGGCCACCAGGAACCGCCCCTCGTGGACGGCGAACGCCGGCGCCCAGGGTCGGCTCGGGTCGGCCGTGAAGACCTTGGCGTTTCGGTAGACGGTCGCGTTTGAGGTGGTGCCGGAGGGGCGATCGCTGGGGCTCTCGGTAGGCAGGGTCACGTTGGCATCCTGCCGTACTGAGGTCGACTCCCTCACCGGATCCCCGGCTCACCTCCCCGCTGAACGGCGAAGAGCCCAGGGTGGCCGGGAGGCAGCGTCCGCCGGATGGTGAGCCAGCTGAGCCAGATCACCACCAGCACCATGGGCCAGCCGAGTACGACCTTGGCCACCCCCAGGGCCAGCACGTTGCCTGCCAGGTAGAGCGGCGTCATGACCGCCGCGCGAAGCACGAAGGAAGCGGTCCAGATCCAGCTCGCCCGGCCGTAGCCGCGTACGAGATCGGAATCGCCGCGCCAGCGCGTCCGTTGCCCAGCAGCAGCTCCCACGATGACTCCGAGCAGAGGCCAGCCGGCCACGATCGACGCCGCCCAGATCAGCGCAGCTGCCACATTCGCCAGCAGACTGGGCAGGAAGTAGTCCTCGGCCCTGCCCGTCCGAGAGGCCACGGCCGCTGCGACGGCGACCGCGGCGAGTCCGCCGAGCACCAGACGGAGGGACTCACCCCTGATCGCGCGTACGGCCGCGACAAGTCCAGACACCGCCAGCGCCGACACCAGCGATGTCGTAAGGGAGGCTCCGACAACGGCGTAGGCGATGGCAAACGTGACACTGGGTGCGGCTCCCTCAGCAGCTTCTCGCGGACCCCCTAGCAGCCGTGTCACCCCGGCCGAGCCGTCGCGACCCCCATCTGGTCCCACGTCACCGTGTGCTGGAGGAGGTGGCGTCTGCATGGCACCTCCATGGTCGGGGAGCAACGCTCATCCGTCGACGGGTCGTTGGTCCTGCGTCTCGCCGTGCCATCGCAGCCAAGCGACGCCTACTGTCACTGGCGTGGCGGATCAACGATCGGTGATGTGGTTTCGACGCGACCTTCGGCTGAGCGACCACCCCGCCCTCAGCGCAGCGGTCGCCTCCGGAGAAGAGGTCGTCCCGCTCTTCGTCATCGACCCTCGCCTGTGGGACGTCGCGGGTGGCGCCCGCCGCGACTACCTGCGTCGGTCGCTCGACTCGCTGAACTCCTCCATGGGTGGAGCGCTCGTCTGCCGCTACGGAAACCCGGTGTCTGTCGTCGCGGCCGTCGCCGAGGAAGTCGGTGCGTCCTCGGTTCACGTCTCAGCCGACTACGGCCCCTACGGCTCAGCGCGTGACGAGGCAACCGGACGAGCCCTGACCGACATCGGAGTCCCCTTCGTCAGGACGGGTTCGCCCTACGCGGTTGCCCCCGGCCGGGTCCGTAAGAACGACGGCACCCCCTACCGCGTCTACTCCCCGTTCTACCGTGCGTGGACAGCACACGGTTGGCGGGCGCCAGCCACCCAGCCCGACTCGATCACCTGGACGTCCGGCGTCGCCAGCGACGCTGAGCCTTTCCCCTCTCTCCCGGACGCGCTAGCGGACAGCCACACCGAAGTGCCACCGAAGCTTCCCCAGGCTGGGGAGGCTGCGGCCCTGGCCCGCTGGCAGCACTTTCGCGAAACTGCCCTCGAACACTATGCAGACGACCGCAACCGTCCCGACCTCGATGGCTCCTCACGACTGTCGGTGCATCTGAAGTACGGCGAGCTGCACCCACGCACCTTGCTCGCCGAGCTCGGTGACTCGAAGGCGCACGAGGTCTTCCGCAAGGAGCTTGCCTGGCGCGAGTTCTACGCCGACGTCTTGCATCACACGCCTGACACCGCCAGCAACTACCTGCGCCCTGAGTTCGCGCGGATGCCCTACGACGAGGGCCCCCAGGCAGATCAGCATCTTGAGGCATGGCAGCACGGGCGCACCGGCTATCCCATCGTGGACGCAGGTATGCGCCAACTTCTGGCTGAGGGCTGGATGCACAACCGCGTTCGCATGATCGTCGCGTCCTTCCTCGTCAAGGACCTGCACCTCGAGTGGCAGGTCGGTGCGCGCTGGTTCATGCGTCATCTGGTCGACGGCGACGTCGCCTCCAACTCGCACGGATGGCAGTGGACCGCAGGCTGCGGCACAGACGCCTCGCCGTACTACAGGATCTTCAACCCGATCACGCAAGGACTTCGCTTCGATCCCGATGGTGACTACGTGCGCCGGTACGTACCAGAGCTTCGGCACCTCGATGGCCCAGCCGTGCATGAACCCTGGGACGTGGCCGATGGCTACGCGGCCAACTACCCGCAACCGATTGTCGACCACGCAGCAGAGCGAGTGGAGTCGCTGGCGCGCTACGCGCTGATCAAGAAGGCGTGACCGGAGTCATGGCCGCGAGATAGCGGCGAGCAGCGAGACCCTGCACGCCATCGTGTCGCCGGCCCACCACCGCGTGCATACCAGGTCGCGGGCGTGCGTGAACGCGGCAACCGTGCCAACCACTTCGACTTCGCCCGCAGCATCGATGGACAGGCCCGCGTCACGATGCATCTGCCAGGTGCGGATGCGCTCGCCGCCAACGGAAGCCGGCCACCGACCCCCAGCACCCGCGACTCGACCAGCACGTGCCATGGACCCGGCCGGTAGGCGGCGCCCCGGGCGAGCTCAAGCGACAACCCCTGAGGCCGTGCGGGATAGGTAAGGCCGTCGTCAGGCTGCATGGCGCAGCGTGGCAGGCTCGCGCGCTGGTTGCGCGGGGTGAGCGAACACCACGTCGGTCGAGCAGCCACCGTCAACCCGGCGGCTCAAGTCTTCGCCGACCGTCGGCGTCAATCCGAATCTGCCACTGCTTGAGGTGAACCAGCCCGTGGTGCCTGCGGCAGACGAGCACCGTGTTGTCGAGCGACGTGTCCCCACCGTGCTCCCAGAAGACGATGTGGTGCACGTCGCAGTGCTCA
This sequence comes from uncultured Actinomycetota bacterium, assembly GCA_963706045.1. Lineage (GTDB taxonomy): Bacteria > Actinomycetota > Actinomycetes > JAHEKZ01 > JAHEKZ01 > JAHEKZ01. The sequence continues at coordinate 43,856 of CAVPLY010000001.1, forward strand.
GGGGGACGGTGACAGCCAGGACCGACGCAGGAACGGTCACGGGCCGCGACTGCGCGGCGCAGCGCCGGCGGAATCGTTCGCGTGGCACGGCCGACATCCAGGACTTGCGATGGACCGTCAGTGACGACCCGCGAGACAGTGGCGTCGCATCCGATCATCTGCGCCTCGGTGGTCGTGATCGGACCGACCCACGCGAGCTGTGCAGGCTCAACCCCTGCCGACGCGGCATCGCTCTTCTGTGAAACCAACGTGGCGTGGTCGACGATCACCGACAGGTGCGGGCGGACGCCACCAACCGTGGCCGTGTTGACGTTCTGCAGCCACTCGTCGCAGATCTCGGCCAGTGCGTCAGCGCGACGCTGCGCCCAGGTGCGCACCTCATCACCTTTCGCGGCACCTCCGGTGCGGTCGTCGTGACGATGGCCATCTCCGTGGTCGGAGTCGGCGCCGGGACGCAGCTTCCCGTCGAGCGCCGTCATCAGGAGTGACCCGGTGACCGGGTCGAGGAGACCGTTGACCGACACCATTCCGTCCATCGTCTCGGCGACCGAGAGTCCCCGTCGGTCGAGCTTGCGGATGGCGGCGTCGTCGGCCCGTTGCCGGTCGAAGCAGTGGACGAGTCGGTCGCCGACCCGACGGAGCTGGCCGGGGTCGAGGGTGCGGGCATGGTCGACCAGTGAGCGCTCAGCCTCAGCGCACGCTTCCGGGGGCACCTGAGCAAGTGCCTGGTTGATGACGAGTGCGTGCCGCCATGTGACCGTTCCTGTGAGCATCGCCTCGGCCGTCGCGCCCCGCTCGCTGGTGACGGCGGTGGCCGCCTTCGAGCGACCCGCCGCCTCGCCCGGAGCCAGCCGGCAGGTGTGCCGAAGCCATGACGCCAACGACCCGAAGCCAGCGTCCGCGATGGCGCCGGAGCGCTCGAGCTCGCTGGCTGCGCCAAGCCAGAGGGCCTCGCACTGGTCGATGAGTGTGCGCATCGCCACCACCTGACCCGTTGCCGTCAACCCTTCGGCCACGGCAGCGAAAGCGGCGAAGAGCTCGGCGGTCATCGGCGCCAGCCCGGCAGCCAACCCGCCCGTCAACGCCGACAACGGACGTTGACCCGGCACCGCCCAGGCGGAGGCGCTCTCCGTGGGGGCCAGCATGTTCGCGGGCTCGGGCAGATCCGAGGTGTGACCCATGGGCTCCCCTCCAGACGAGGTGTACCGCTGACGCGTCATGCGCCGAGAGCGCCGCGGAACGGAGTGATGGTGTGGTGCGTCGAGGTCGACGCTTTCGCCTGGGGAGAGGATCAGGGAGCCGGTGCTAAGAGCCGACCGCCGTTTCGCTCTCGTTCTATGACTCGGGTTCTTCACCTGACACGCGAAGATCGAATCCGCCTCGGTTCGAACGTATGTTCGATTCTATCCTCGGGGTCCGACACCGTCAACACGCACGCCCACCCCCGGTGAGCATCGGCCTCACGTGTGATCAGCGCCCTTCCCCCGACGGCTGCACCCCTCGACACCGTCACGCAGCTGGCGGGACCGTCCAGCACAGGCCTGTGTCACCAACCACTCACACTGAGTGACCGAGCATCATCCGAACGGTGTCAACAGAGGCCGTCTGGCAACCGCGCTCACACCCGCCCCGTACTCTCAACCACATGCGAGTTCTGAGCGTTCTGAGCCTGAAGGGCGGCGTCGGCAAGACGTCTGTCACCTTGGGGCTCGCCAGCGCAGCGCACGCACGGGGGCTGCGCACGCTCGTCATCGATCTCGACCCGCAGGCCAACAGCACGGTGGTGCTTGATCCCCAACGCGTCCAGTTCACCAGCAACGACGTGCTGGCCGACGGTCGATCCGGAATCATGGAGCAGGCCATCGTCAAGAGCGGCTGGGGCGAGAACATCAGCCTGGTGGCCAGCGAGCGGGCTCTTGAGCACCGGGCTGTCCCAGAGGGTGACGGCAACGTGCGACTCCGCGTCACGATGCAGGGACTCAGCGCCTTTGACCTCATTCTGATCGACACGCCTCCAGCCTTGGGCGAGCTGACGCGCAACGCGCTCACTGCGAGCGACCTCGGACTGGTGGTCACCGAGCCGAGCCTCTTCGCACTGCAGGGGGCCCAGCAGGCGTTGGACGCGATGGGCATCATCCGCGACACCAACCTCCGGCTTCAGGTGGCGGGCATCGTGGTCAACCGCGTCCGCCCCACATCGTCGGAACACCGCTATCGGATGGCCGAGCTGGCACTGGCCTACGGCGACACGCTCTGGCAGCCGCCGCTTCCCGACCGAGCCGTGCTGCAGCAGGCGGCGGGAGCCTGCACCCCGGTGCACGCCTGGCGCACCCAGGCCGGACGCGAGGTCGCACGCATCTTCGACACCTACCTCGACCATCTGCTCAAGACCCATGTCGAACCCAAGCCATTGCGGCCCGTGTCGTAGTGCGAACCTTCATCCCTGCGCGGAGAGGACCGAACCATGAGTCGTCCTGAACCACGTCCCGCACTCCAGCGATCCGGTGACGGCGGTCTGCACCCTGCTGCACCGCGAGTGGCAACGGAACAGCACATCCACCCGGCGCCGCATGCCCCGGCGGCAGCAACGAAAGAACCGAAGAAGCGCAAGGGGGTCAAGACCATCGACCGCGCCGATGACACCACCGTCGTCGCCAAGGACTCCCCTGCTGACGAGGCGGCACTGCCCACCTTCACCGGCAAGCCGGTGAATCTCTCGGTCACTGTCCCCAAGGACCTCCGCAAGCGGGTTCGCAAACTGGCCGAGCGAGCCGATGCCTCCGTCGATGACGTCGTTGCCGAGGCTCTCGCCCGGCACATCGCCCGCCAGTCCTAGGTTTCTCCGCACCTCGCAGCAAACCGGTCTCATCGGAGCGACGTACCGCGGTCCAGGAGCCTGACTCGACCGGCTCGGCTAGAAGATGCCCTGGTTCATCTCACGGAGCAGCTCGTCGACGACGGCCTTCAGGTCGCCGTCGTTGGCGGCCGCCGTCGCGCGCTGACGCTGGTAGCTGGCCCCGACCTCCATCAGCTTCTCGACCTGCATGAGCTCCTCCGCGCAGCCGAGCTTGCGGGCGATGGGCTCCAAGTCTTCGGCGAGGTCAAGGATCGCCTCCTTGATCGGCTTGACGTCGTTTCCGAGGTCGTCGACGACGATCTCCGCGTCGAGTCCATAGCGAGCCGCTCGCCACTTGTTCTCGCGCACCAACCACATGCGCGGCTGGGGCAGCGTGTAGCCCTTGTCGAGCTGCCGGTCGAACGACTCGACCAATGACTGAGCCATCGCCGCGATGACCGAGATCTCGTCGAGGGTCGGGATGCCGTCGCAGATTCGAAGCTCGACGGTGCCGAAGTTCGGGTGTGGCCTGATGTCCCACCACACCTCGCGGATCGACTCGATCGTCTTGGACGTGATGAGTGTGTCCATGTACTCCTCGAAGGCATCCCAGCCCGAGAGTGAGTAGGGCAGACCCGCCGTCGGCAGCCCCTCGAACACCTTGCTGCGTGCCGAGGCAAGGCCGGTGTCGGACCCCACCCAGTACGGCGACGAGGCCGACAGCGCGAGGAAGTGCGGGATGTACATCATCAGTGCGTTGTTGATCGGGATCGCCTTCTCGGGCGCCCGCACACCGACGTGGACGTGGACGCCGAAGATCTGCAGTCGTCGCGCGAGCCACTGCATCTGCTCGACCAGGGCCTCGTACCGGGGGTTCGGGCTGATCGTCTGCGTCGTCCAGTCGGTGATCGGGTGCGTGCCGGAGCACATCACCCCGAGATTGCGCTTGGCCGCCGCCACCTGGACTTCCTTCAAGGTGCCGGCCAGGTCTTCGCGCGCCTCAGCCACCGTCGAGCAGATACCGGTGATGATCTCGATGGTCGACTCGAGCAGCTCGTGCTTGGCCTTCGGGTGCTCCTCACCGGGAACCGGCGTGATCTCGGCCAGGATCTCGGAGGCTCCGCTCGTCAGCTCGCGCGAGTCCCGGTCGACGAGCTCGAGCTCCCACTCGATACCCAGACTCGACCGCTCGGATGGCTGAAACGGGATGTGCACGTGCACAGGCTATGGCCACAGCCGGTCCTGAGTCACCGATTAGTCGATGTGGATGTGGATTGCCGCGGACCGGCGCGAGAGACACATCGAGCTAGTCGAGGTCGACCAGGGGCAGAAAGGCCCGCTAGGCCACCGGGTGAAGAGCGTCATAGCGGACGAAGCCGCGGTTGCGGAAGACGAAGAAGAGGGTGGCCACGATGCAGGCGACGCCGCCGATGACGATGGCCGCCTGCTCGCCCCAGATACCCGCAGTCGTCCCCACCAGCGCATCACCCAGCCGTGGCCCGCCCGCGACGACGACGATGAACACGCCTTGAAGGCGACCCCTCATCGCATCAGGGGTCGCCACCTGAAGGATCGTCGAGCGGAACACCGCACTCACCATGTCGAAGGCACCGGTCAGCACCAGGAAGAACATCGCCCACGTAAGGATGTCGGTGAGACCGAAGAGCGCCACGGACGCCCCGTAGCCGCACACCATCACCACCACCATCAGCCCCTGCCGCCGAACCGTGCCGAGCCACCCTGAGAGAACGCCCGCCAGCACCGACCCAAGAGCCGGAGCCGCGGCAAGGAGCCCGACCGTTCGCGCCCCTCCACCGAAGGTCGTGGCAGCCAAGGCCGGAAAGAGCGCGCGGGGTTGGGCGAGCACCATCGCGCACAGGTCGACGACGAAGGTCATCAACAGGTTGCGGCGGGTCGACAGGAAGCGCAGACCGTCCCAGACAGCCTTCCAGCCGGTGCGCTGACTCGCCGCCTCCGGCGGGATCGCCGGCAACCGGATGACTCCGTACATCGCAGCGGCGAAGAGAAGTGCGTCGACGGTGTAGGTGGCTGTCAGTCCATAGGCATCGATGACGAGGCCGCTCAACACCGGTCCCACCATGAAGCCCAGACCAAAGGTGAGTGAGCTGAGGGCGTTGGCCGCCGGCAGCAGCGCAGGTTCGATGAGCCGAGGCACGATCGCCGAGCGGGCTGGCGTGTTCACTGCGAAGAACGCTGACTGTGCCGCCACCACCGCGTAGAGGAGCCACAGCTGTTCGAGGGACAGCCACGCCTGCACGACGAGCGCGATGGCGCAGACCCAGAGCCCCGACGACGAGATGAGTGCCACGGTGCGCCGGTCATGGGTGTCGGAGATGGATCCGCCGTAGAGACCGAAGAGGACCAGAGGGAAGAACGCGGCCAGGCCGATCATCCCCACCGCGAAGCTGGACCCCGTGATGTCGTAGACCTGAATCCCCACAGCGACCGCAGCCATCGACTGACCGATCTGCGCCACCGCCGAGCCACCCCACATCCGACGGAAGGCAGGGCTCACCCGCAAAGGACGCAGGTCGATGATGAGGCGGCGAGGCACCCGGCACATCCTGCCGCCTCAGATGGCAGGACCGCGCGACGGCCACCCTGTCGCTCCCGCCTTCTCGGTGCCACAGTGGTCGACATGAACGAGTCGCCAGAGAAGGCCACGCTGCACGGATACCTCCGCACCGGAAGGGACGCACTGCTCTGGAAGCTCGACGGGCTCTCGGAGTACGACGTGCGCCGTCCTCTGGTCCCCACCGGCACCAATCTGCTTGGCCTGGTCAAGCACGTCGGCAGTGTCGGCGCCGGCTACTTCGGGGAGTGCTTCGGCCGGCCCTTCCCTGAACCCCTGCCATGGTTCGACGATGATGCCGAGGCGAATGCCGACATGTGGGCGAAGCCCGATGAGACCCGTGAGTTCATCGTCGGGGTCTACGAGCGGGGCTGGGCCCATGCGGACGCGACAATCAGCGATCTGCCCCTGGACGCCCGGGCGGATGTGCCGTGGTGGCCGGACGGGCACAACCGTCCCACCTTGCACACGTTGCTGGTGCACATGGCGACCGAGACCCATCGCCACGCGGGCCACGCCGACATCGTGCGGGAGCTGATCGACGGCGAGGTGGGCCTACGAGCCAGCAACACCAACCTGCCGGAAGGCGACCGAGAGTGGTGGGTGGGCTACCGCGACCAGGTGGAACGAGCCGCCCGCGACTACGGCGACAGTCGCTGAAGCGTCCACCCCTGACCCTCGCGGCGGTAGCGCACGCGGTCGTGCAGGCGGTTCGGGCGTCCCTGCCAGAACTCGACCTCGCCGGGGATGAGGCGGTACCCGCCCCAGAACTCGGGCACCGGGACGTCAGTGCCCTCGGGGTAGCGATCAGCGAGCTCGGTGTGGCGCTCGACCAGCACCTGCCGCGACTCGATCACCTCACTCTGCCTCGACGTCCAAGCCCCCAGCTGGCTGCCGTGGGGACGGGAGCGGAAGTACTCAGCACTGTCGTCGGCGCTCACCTTCTCGATCGCGCCGGTCACCGTCACCTGGCGTTCGAGGTCGATCCAGGGAAAGCAGAGCGACGCCTGCGGATTCTCCGCCAGGTGGCGACCCTTGGTCGACCCGTAGTTGGTGAAGAAGGTGAACCCCCGGTCGTCGGCCGCCTTGAGGAGCAGTGTGCGGGCCCGCGGTGCTCCGCTGGAGTCGGCCGTCGCCAACACCATCGCGTTGGGTTCGGTGAGCTCGGCGGCGACTGCGTCGCTGAGCCACCTGGTGAACTGGCGAACCGGGTCGGGGTCGACGTCGGCAACGTCGAGCCCGGCAAGTTCGTAGCTGCGGCGTAGTGCGGCGAGTGCGGAGGTGTCCATGCGGCCATTCTGACGGCCTCACGGGGCCAGTCGTACCGCGGGCGTCCGAGTCAGGTTAGATAGTAGGGCGCAGCGACCCTGCCACCCCATGACCAACTGCGTCGAGGAGTGCCCACATGGCGGACTCGGACTTCGTGCCAGGCCTTGAAGGCGTCATCGCCTTCGAGACCGAGATCGCCGAGCCAGACAAGGACGGCGGCTCGCTGCGCTACCGCGGCGTCGACATCGAAGACCTGGTCGGACGTGTTTCGTTCGGCAACGTATGGGGGCTCCTGGTCGACAACGAGTTCAACCCGGGCCTTCCGCCGGCCGAGCCCTTTCCGCTCCCGGTGCACTCCGGCGATGTCCGCGTCGACGTGCAGAGCGCGCTGGCCATGCTCTCGCCATCGTGGGGGCTACGCCCGCTGCTCGACATCGACCACGACCAGTCGCGCGACGACCTGGCTCGGGCGAGCGTCATGGCGTTGTCGTACGTGGCGCAGTCGGCGCGCGGGCTCGGCCTGCCGATGGTTCCCCAGCGAGAGATCGACAAGGCCACCAGCGTGGTGGAGCGCTTCATGGTGCGGTGGCGTGGCGAACCAGACCCCCGACACGTCAAGGCCGTCGACGCCTACTGGATCAGCGCCGCCGAGCACGGCATGAACGCCTCCACCTTCACCGCCCGGGTCATCGCGTCAACCGGCGCAGATGTCGCCGCGGCGCTCTCCGGCGCTGTGGGCGCCATGTCGGGACCGCTCCACGGTGGGGCACCGTCTCGCGTTCTGCACATGCTCGAAGAGGTCGAGCGAACCGGTGACGCCGAAGGTTTCGTGCGCAACATCCTCGACACCAAGCAACGGCTCATGGGATTCGGCCACCGGGTGTACCGGGCCGAAGACCCGCGAGCCCGCGTCCTGCGTCGCACGGCCCGTGACCTCGAGGCCCCTCGGTACGAGGTCGCTCAGGAGCTCGAGCGTGCGGCACTCAAGATCCTCGCCGAGCGCAAGCCCGACCGGGTCATCGCCACCAACGTCGAGTTCTGGTCGGCGGTCGTGCTCGACTTCGCCGAGGTGCCGGCCCACATGTTCACGCCGATGTTCACCTGCGCCCGCACCGCCGGGTGGAGCGCCCACATCCTGGAGCAGAAGGAGACCGGGCGTCTCATTCGCCCGTCGGCTCGGTACGTCGGCCCCGGTACCCGCAAGCCCGAAGCGGTCGAGGGCTGGGACCGCGAGGTCAAGCCCTCCTACGCCATCTGAGCGCGCTTCGGCCGCTCGCACTGTGTAAGTCCCCTGGGGATATGGCCCCAGGAAGCTTTCACGTTGTTGGGGTCGGAGCGGCGGGTCGCTTGATACGAAGATGTTTCACCTGGCGGAAACCTGGCACTCCCCGTGAGAACTCGGTGCCCATGCCTCCTAGGCTGGCGCCCATGGCATCGAACGTGACAATCCCAGAATCCCTGAAGCCCTCCGACGGACGCTTCGGCGCAGGCCCGAGCAAGGTCCGCAAGGAACAGGCTGACGCCGTCGCCGCGCGCTGGCAGTCGCTGCTTGGCACCTCACACCGGCAGGCCACCGTCAAGGATGAGGTGGGCCGCCTGCGCCGCGGGGTCGCTGAGCTCTTCACACTGCCCGACGGCTACGAGGTCATTCTCGGCAACGGCGGCGCCACCGCCTTCTGGGAGGTCGCGGCATTCGGCCTCGTGCGCGAGCGCAGTCAGCACCTGTCGTTCGGTGAGTTCGGCGCCAAGTTCGTGACCTCGGTCAAGAAGGCTCCACATCTCGGTGACCCCGACGTCATCACCTCCGAGCCCGGTGACGCCCCCACCTTCGCCCCGAAGGCAGGAATCGACCTCTATGCGGCCCCGCAGAACGAGACCTCCACTGGTGTCTCTATCCCGGTGCAGCGAGTGGAAGGCGACCCCGGAGCGCTGACCGTGATCGACGCCACCTCAGGGGCAGGCGGGCTGCCCGTGGAGGCGTCACAGTTCGACACGTACTACTTCGCCCCGCAGAAGTCCTTCGGATCGGACGGCGGGCTGTGGGTTGCCCTCATGTCACCGGCCGCTCTGCAGCGTGCAAGTGAGATCAAGGAGAGCGGTCGCTACATCCCACCGTTCCTCGACCTGCAGACCGCGATCGACAACTCGGTGAAGAACCAGACCTACAACACCCCTGCGCTGGCAACGATCGTGATGATGGCCGAGCAGGTCGACTGGTTCAACGCCAATGGTGGTCTCTCGTTCCCCGTAGGCCGTTCGGCAGCGTCGGCAGCATGGCTCTACGGGTGGGCGGACAAGGTCGACTACGCCTCGCCGTACGTCGCCGACCCTGACAAGCGCTCAGCGGTCATCGGCACCATCGACTTCGCCGACCGCGTGGACGCGGCTGAGCTGGCCAAGGTCCTGCGCGCCAACGGCATCGTTGACACCGAGCCCTACCGCAAGCTCGGTCGCAACCAGCTACGCATCGCGATGTTCCCCGGCATCGAGCCGGCCGACGTCGAGGCGCTCACCGCCTGCATCGACTACGTGGTCGGCGAACTCGGCTGACTGACGCGGCCACGCCTGCGCATGACGAACGAAGTGACGCCGCTCACCAGCAAGATGGCGACCAAGCCAAAGGCCCAGCGAGAGCCAGTGGACCTCTGCTCGCTGGACGGCGTCGATGGTGCGGTCTGGGAATCTCCCAGGGATTCCGGAAGACCAATCGTGTAGATCGGCTGCTCGATGCCCTCGCTTCCGACCAGCACACTCCGGTCGTCGAGGGCGTAGGCGAGGGTTTCACCCTGCGGCTGCAACGGAAGCGGGAACACCACCCCGGCGTCACCGTCGGTGCCCTCGGAGAGGAACGCTGTGGCGTCGAAGAGGTAGAAGGACGTATAGCTGCGCAGCGCCACTTGTTCGCCGCTGTACGACACAGCTCCGTCGGTGAGGAACATCGGCGCGGGGCCGAGCCTCTCGAGCGTCACTGTGGTGCCGGGCTCCGGCGCCTCCGGCGTCGCATAGATGCCCGCACCAAACGCTTCCTTGGTGACGATGAAGAGTCGGCCATCGGCGTCGACCAGGAGCGTCTCGGCGTTGTGCGCACCATCGGGGTACCTCAGCTCGACGCGACGCCACGGAACGTCCTGCACACCCAGCTCGTCGGGCTCAGGGATTCGGTAGACACGCAGCGACGACCACTGCGCGTCATTGTCACCGATGTCGGCGATCCACAAGGCAGGGTCACCGTTGTCGTCGACACCGGGCGCCATGGCCTCCCAGTCTCGGTTGTAGATATCCTTCAGCTGCAGCTCGGCGACTGTCTGGCCCGAGTCGTCGACGCCGTAGACGATCTCGCCACCCTTGCTGTCGTTCAGCAGCCAGACGACCCCGGGGTGGAGCCGGCTGACCACCATGCCGCTGGCCTCGTCAATACGCGGGTCTTGCACCGTCGCAAGCTTCGTCGACGTGAGCTCGTTGACGTCACCTGGCGATGGCTCAGATGTCGATGCCGTGGGAGCTATCAGGCCCACCACCAGGGCCGACGCGATGAGTGGGAGCGCGATGGCACGGTGCGACGCCACTGACGGGGTGCGTGGGGGCGTGAGGCGCAGACCTGGTCGTACGATGTCGAGTTCTTCGCCGCCGGCGATGTGCAGGTGCGGCCGTGGCCTGGCATGCGCGCGCACCTCAAGGCCTTTGCGGCGCAGGTGGACGAGTGCGGCGACCAACGCCGCCACTGCCGACACGATGCCTCCGAGGGCAATCGACCATCGCGGACCGTAGGTTTCGGCCACCCACCCCACGAGTGGCGAGCCGATCGGGGTTCCACCGAGAAAGAGGAGCGTATAGATACCCATCACACGACCGCGGAGCTCTGGCTCGGTGTTGATCTGCAAGAAGGACTGCGCTGAGTTGATGAGCGTCAATGCCCCGATGCCGACGAGCGGTAGCGCCACCAGAAACATCAGATACGTCGGCATCACCGCGACCACAACTGCCGCTGCGCCGAAGAAGAGCGCCGCGAGGACGACGAGGCGGATTCGGGGGGCACCCCGACGGGCGGCCGCCAGAGAACCGGCCAATGAGCCGACGGCAAGCACCGTGGAGGCGACACCGAACGCCGCGGGTCCGAGGTCGAACTGCCCGGTGACCATGGCCGCGATCGTGAGCTGGAAGTTGAGGCCGAAGGTTCCGACGAAAAAGGCGATCAACAGCACGAGCACGAGGTCAGGACGCGCACGAACATAGCGAATGCCCTCACGCAGACCACCAGCGTCGGCGCTGGGACGCACCGGCACGGCAAGATCGGCCGACCGGATCCGCGAGAGTGCGAACAACACCGCGAGGTAGCCCACCGTGTTCACGATGAAGACCCAGCCCGATCCGACAGCGGCGATCAGCAGGCCGGCGGCTGCGGGGCCAAACACGCGTCCGAGATTGAACGAAGCGGTGTTCAGCGCGACGGCGTTCGGCAGGTCTTCGACGTCGACCATCTCCGACACGAACGCCTGGCGGGCGGGGCCGTCGAACGCAGCGATCGATCCGACGAGGAAGGCCATCACCATGACGATGGGGACGGTTGCGAGACCGGTCAGCACGAGTGCACCGAGACTCAGGGCTGCGACGCCAAGAAGCGCGGTGGTGATGAAGAGCACGGTGCGTCGTGGGAAGCGATCGGCCAGCCCACCACCCCACAGGCTGAACAGCAGCATGGGCAGGAACTGAAGACCGACGGTGATGCCCAGCGCCGTGGCGGACCCATCGGTGAGCTCGAGGACGAGCCAGTCCTGTGCGACGCGCTGCATCCAGACGCCGGTGTTGGCCAGCAGCTGACCGCTGGCGTACAGGCGGTAGTTACGGACGCGCAGGGAGCGGAAAGTCGGGCTCACTCGCTCACCAGGGTCTCGAGGATGGGAAGGACGTCGCGCAGCGCCCTGCGCTGTTCTGGGTCGAGCGTGGCCAGCCGCTGTGCCAACCACGCCTCCCGACGCTGACGGTCGGCCCGGAGCAGAACGCGGGCGTCGTCGGTCGCGGCGACCAGCACCTGACGCCCATCCGTTGGATGCGCCGTTCGTTCGATCAGGCCGCGATCGTGCAGACCGCTGAGCACGCGAGTCATGGAGGGCGGGCGCACCCGCTCGACGGACGCCAGATGGCCAGGGGTCGTGGGGCCGCACCGTTCGAGCGCGGCCAGCGCGGAGAGCTGAGTGAGGGTGAGATCGACGTCGGCGCGCTCGTTGCGAAGCCGCCTGGCCAGGCGCATCACGGCTATCCGTAGGTCGCCGGCGAGCGCTGACGTCGACGCTCGGGACGTCGGCGCCTGCCCGCCAGAAGGCGGGGCGAGACGCGTGGCAGAGGGCGGCATGTCATTAGCCTACCTCATTACCTTTGCTAACGATACTCGGAGTTGGCCCTCACCCGCCGAGCAAAACGGCCAGGTGGGGTTGCAGATTCCACGCGGCCACCAGGTCGTCGTACTCCGACTCCTGCTCAGCCGTCGCGGGTGCCCCTGTGCGGTGGGCCCGCAGCATGAGATTGCGCGGCGTGTGCTGGCTGTCGACGAACTCGACCAGGTCGGTGCGGTAGCCCGCCCGCCGCATCAGGTGGGCCCGAAGGGCATCGGTCAGGACGTCGCCCCACCTCTCCCGCAGAATCCCCTGTCGGGTCACCAGCCCGTACGGTGCCGGCGGTGGCGACGCCCTGAGCTGCCGCTGGATGTCGTGGTGGCAGCACGGGGCGGCGAGGATCAGGTCACTCCGCCACCGCAGCCCGCGCGCCAGGGCGTCGTCGGTGGCCGTATCGCACGCGTGCAGTGCCATCGCGATGTCGACCGGGTCCGCCACCTCGGCCTCAGAGATCGTCCCCTCGACGAAGGTCACGTCAGATGACCAGCCGAGTCGCTCGGCCAGCTCGCGGTTGTGCTGGCGGGCCTGGTTCTTGACGTCGACACCGACCACGTCGACAGACAGCCCCAGACCGACCGTGAGGTGGTGATAGGCGGCGAACGTGAGATACGCGTTGCCACAGCCCAGATCGACCACTCGCAGCCGATCACGAGTGAGGCGTCCAGCAGCGCGCGCGTCGCCAACAGCGGCGTCCAGCAACCGTATGAACTGCTCGACCTGGTGGTACTTGTCGGCTCGCGTCTTCTTGACCACGCCTGCCTGGTCAGTGATGCCGAGCTCGCGCAGGAACGGGGCCGAGGGATCGACCGCCCGGCGCTTCTTGCGGTCATGGGCCGTCTGCTGAACGTGCTGGGTCGCCTTCGTCGTGACCAGCACGCGGCCACCCTTGGTGACACGAAAGGCTGTCTCCCCGTCCGTACACGCAACGTGCCAGTGTCCGAAACCCTCGGCGAGCAGATCGCTGACGGCGTTGGCCGCGGCCTCGCCCCAGGCGTGGTTCGAGGTGAAGGCCTGCCGCTCGTCGTAGGCGACGACCTGCAGATGCGGGCCCGAGCTGAGGTCGACGGGGCGCAGCTCGACCCGGCGCCAACGGGGGCGCTCCCCCTTGACCGCTCCTCCGGCTGAGGCCCGTACCAGCCGGTCGGCGTCCAGCACCTGCTGACGTACCTGCTCATGCGCGGTGGCCAGGTCGGTCGACATCGACCTACTGTCTCACCATGGACTACACACACCTTGGACGCACCGGGCTCGAGGTCTCACGACTCTGCCTGGGAACCATGAACTTCGGGCCCCAGACCTCAGAGCCCGCTTCCCAGGCGGTCATGGACCGTGCCCTGGACGCTGGCATCAACTTCTTCGACACGGCGAACGTGTACGGATGGGAGATCGGCAAGGGATCGACCGAAGAGATCATCGGCCGTTGGTTTGCCCAAGGTGGTGGACGCCGGGACAAGGTCGTGCTCGCCACCAAGCTCTACGGCTCGATGACCGAGTGGCCCAACGACACCTTCCTTTCTGCGCGCAACATCCGACGAGCATGTGACGCGTCGCTGCAGCGACTGCAGACCGACTGGATCGACCTCTACCAGATGCATCACGTCGACCGATCCACCCCGTGGGAGGAGATCTGGGAGGCCTTCAGCGTCCTGAGGCAGCAGGGCAAGGTGCTCTACTTCGGGTCGTCCAACTTCGCCGGCTGGCATCTCGCTCAGGCGCAGGAGAGCGCGCGACGGCTCGGCATGCTGGGGTTGGTCAGCGAGCAGTCGATCTACAACTTGGCAGTTCGAGCCGTCGAGCTCGAGGTCTTACCGGCTGCGCGCCAGTACGGGATCGGCCTGATCCCCTGGTCTCCGCTCTTCGGCGGAGTTCTCGGCGGCATCCTGCAGAAGGCGAGCGAGGGACGCGCGGTCGGTGAGCGGACGCAGGAGAGGCTGGCCGATCACCGCGACCAGGTCGAGAGATACGAGGCGTTCTGCCGCGAGCTCGGTGAGCATCCGGCCGACGTGGGCTTGGCCTGGCTGCTCGCGCAACCAGGGGTGACCGCCCCGATCATCGGACCGCGCACGGCGTCCCAGCTCGACGGCAACCTGAGCGCGCTCTCGGTGACCCTCGATGGCGACGCACTGACCACTCTTGACGAGATCTGGCCGGGGCCGGGCGGCACAGCCCCTGAGGCCTACGCCTGGTAGCGACCAACGGTTGGGCCTTCGCGCATCAGAGCAGCGACGCGACGACGACGGCCAGCACGAAGGCCGACAGCGCCAGAGGCACCAGCCATCGACGCGTCCGCGGGTTCACGCCGTCGAGACTAGGCGACTCCGGTGGTCTATCGTCGCCCGCGTGCCTGCCGATGAGTCCACCGGTCACCGCCGCGTCGCTCCCCTCGACGTCGATGCCGTACGCACCATCCAGGTCGGCACGGCGCTGTGGGCCGTGGCCTTGGCCGTGACGCTCGTGGCCCGCGACGAGCTGGCTGCCGACGGACGCACATGGTGGACTTGGACCTGCGTGGCGGGCGTCGCGTTGGGCTTCCTCGGGTTGCTCGTGACCACCCGCAGGCGTCGCCGCATTGCTCAGCGGTCGTAGAGCCGCTCGGCGTCGAGCACCGCCGCGTCACCCTGGTTCGCGAGTGCGTCCGCAAGCTGGAAGCGCGAAGCCCATTGACCGCCGACCCATGCCAGCCCTCTTGCGAGACCTTCGAGAGTCGCGGTGTGCACTTCGCCGTCGTCGGTCACCCACCAGTCGACCGGGACTCCAGCCACCATCAGCTCGTCGTGCTCGCGGTAGGAAGCCGGCAAGGTGAGCGTTCCGGAGAGCGCAGGAACCGGGCGCTCGACGCCCGTTCCGGCCAGCCCTGACGCACCGCAGGCAGCATCATCGCTGGTGGCGAGATCGAGAACCTCAGCGAGGCGCTCAGTTCCCGGCACGTAGGAAGCCCGCAGAACCATCGAGTGATGCGGCGCGACCGCGACGATGGCGTCGTCGGCGTCGACCACCGCGGTCGCGTCGTCGGTGATCACCCGCACCTTGCGAGGAGCCTC
>CAVPLY010000002.1:0-365323 GCA_963706045.1 uncultured Actinomycetota bacterium
TACTCCCAGTCCCACGCGACGACCCCCGTTTCCGTCCGCCCGAGGTTCCAGGGGACGAAGTCACCGTGCCACCTGCCGTAGTCCAGGTCGACGGACCGGGACTTGAGCCGATCGAGCCAGGCCAGCAGGACGTCGCTGGCCTCCGCTTCTGCCGCAGCAGCCTGCTCGAGGTTCGCGGCGATGCGGCTCGCGTAGGCGCTGGAGGAGAGCGGCCCGCGCGTCACGTCACCGGCATGAACGATGTCGAGGAGCAGGTCTGGGGTCGTCGACGGCTCTGTGCTGTAGGCACGCACTCCGGAGGGGAGCGGAGCAGCGACCGCGTAGTCCCGACCCTGCCAGGTACCTGAGTCTGCGAGTCTCGGCACCTGCAGCAAGGTGAGCCGGTCTTGCACAGCCGTCAAGGCAGCCGCCTCGTTGCGCACCACTTCACGCGTGGCGTCCGACCACCCGACCTTGGCGAAGCCGACTGCTCGGCCGCTGCGCTCGAAGAGCCGCACCGTTGGTTTGGCGTTCGGGGTGACCCGGCGCATCTGGATGAACGACACGAGGTCGTCGGCGTTCAAAGTCGCCTGCAGGTGGTGCTGCAGGTTCCACGTCGCCCACTCGGACGGGTCGATCGACGAGTCGACCCCCACGTAGAGCCGGTCGCGCACGACGCGTTCGCCGAGGGGTGTCCCGAAGGCCGCCATCAACGCGGCCGGACCGGGCGCGCGTGCTCCACGGCTGGTGGCCAGGTGTGGGCCGAACGCAGCGCGCGGCGGCCGGCGCCTTTACCGGCACCAGAAGCCGCGGTTTCGCGAGGCTGGGGACGACGACGTACTGCTCGACGGTATTGGTGCCCTTGACCGGCTCGCCGTATCCGATGCGGACGGGTCCCGTCGTCCTGGGAGTCAGGGAGCCACAGCCGCTCGGCGAGCGCCTGCAGGCCGGGCGCGACCCCGCTGGCGGGGTTCACCGGGTTCACGGGGTCACCGGAAACCCTGACAACCAGCAATGCGGGTGTTTACTCGCGTTCGTCGGCAGGCGCATCATCGGTCGATATCTTTGCACTTGGGCGTCCTGGCGCCGACGCCAACCCCGGCCCTCGGGCAGCCCTCTCCGCTGTGCAACGAGGCACGTTACTGCGAACGTGCAGAGTTTTCCGGGTTAGCGTTCGAGGCCCGTCCGGCGTGGGTTACTCTTCCTTCCACTGTGGGGGACCCTCCGCAGTTACGTCAGGCGCAACGCCCGTTCCTGCAGGGGGATTCTTCGATGATTCGCGGTTCTTTTCGTTCCTTGGTGGCCATCCCGGCCGTAGCAATGGCTCTGGGCATCTCGCTGATCGCGGCTCCGACCGCCACTGCAGCGCCGTCAGAGGTCGCTGGTGTGGCCGCCGTTCCGCAGCCGCCAAAGACCGTCGCCATCACCTGGACTCCCTACACCGACTTCGCGGTCGACCACTACGAGGTGACGCTGAACCCCGGCAGCCGCTTCAAGCAGGTACCAGCTGGCGCCACGTCGGCCTCGTTCGGCGACCTCAGCTGGAGCGTGAGCTACACGGCCACCGTCATCGCTGTGGCCAGCAACGGTGCGACGTCGGCGCCGGCCGAGCTGCGCCTGCAAGGCACCAAGCTCGTGGGAGACATCACCCCCGGCACCACCCGTCGCGGGCGCCAGACAACGGTGAGCGGATCGCTGAGGTGGCGCAACGGAGACCCGATCGCGAACGCCAAGGTGTACGTGAAGCGAGCCTTCTACCCCGAGCCCCTGCGCAATAGCGACTTCAAGGACATCGGCACCCTCACCACCAACCGGCGCGGCAATTTCTCGCTCACCACCAAGGCTGTTCAGAATGCCCAGTACCGCGTCCTCTACAAGGGTGGGCCAGGTAGCGAGCCCACGGTGGGTGGCTGGGACTCCAACATCAACCTGTCGGTGCAGACGGCGATCACGCTGCGCTTCTCGTCGAACTCGGTCTCGCTCGGTCGCACGGTTCGGTTCAAGGGCAGGATCAAAGCGCCTGCCAAGCTGGTAGCGGGCCAGGGCTTGCGCCTGCAGCACCGAGACGGCGGTCGGTGGAAGTCCGTCCAGTCGACCACTGTCAAGGCTGACGGCAGGTACGCCTTCTCCTACACGCCCAACAGCCGCGGCCGTCAGGTTTTCCGAGTGATTTCGGGTCGTAACCCCTCTTCGTCCCGTCCGCCAGCCGCGCCAAGGTGCTCACCGTCAACTAGGAGCGACGCGTCACGCGAGGGCACCGGCGAGGTCGCCCTCGAGGGCTGGATCGCGCTTGGTCCTCAGGGTGAGCGCCCAGTCGGCTACCTCGTCCAGCAGCGCCGAGGCAGTCTTGGCGTGCATGGCGTCGACCGGCTGGTCGTCGTCGCCAAAGGCGGCGAACACCTTGGGGATCAGCACCTGGGTGCGCACCTGTACCAGGCCGAGCTCGACGACCACCTGACGCAGCTGCTGCACGGCGCGGATACCGCCGGCCACGCCGCCGTAGCCGACGAAGCCGACTGGCTTGTCGTTCCACTGGTAGTAGAGGTGGTCGAGCGCGTTCTTGAGCACAGCCGGGTAGCCGTAGTTGTACTCGGGCGTCACGAAGACGTAGCCGTCAGCCTCGGCCACCTTCGCCGCCCAGGCCTGCACGCGCGGGTCGTCGCTGAGCGCACGCTTGGGCGAGACCGGCGACTCGAAGAAGGGCAACGGGTAGTCGCGCAGGTCGACGAGCTCGATGTCGACGTCCGGTCGCTGGGCCGCGACGCCTGCGAACCAGCGTGCCACCTGCTCGCCTGCGCGGCCCTCGCGGGTGGAACCGAGGATGACGTGGATGCGGGGAGTGCTGGTGGTCACGGTGTGCTCCTTGCTGCGGGCGGCGTCCTTGAAGGGCGTGCTACATGCCTGATGGCAAGTCTATGAACGTTCAACTATCCTGCAACTTGAAGTATTCCGACCTGTCCAGCGCCGCCAACCGGGAACCGCGGATCGATGCGCGCCGCTGCCTCCTCCAGGGCCATTGACCCGAACGGGTGGACGCGTGTAGACACGGTGTCCTCGCTCGGGGCGAAGGGATCCCCCATGCGTCGCTTCACCTCTCTCCTGTCGGCCACCGGTCTGGTAGTCGCGTCACTCGTCTTCGTCGCCCCCGCGTCGCCAGCATCCGGCGCGTCGGCCGACACGTGCGCATCGCGCACCAACGACACCATCAAGAAACTGCTCGCCTGCGTGACGCTCGACGGCGTCCGCGCGCACCAGGCGGCGCTGCAGGCAATCGCGGACGCCAACGGCGGGATCCGCGCGGCCGGGACGCCCGGCTACGACGCGTCCGTGGACTACGCGGTTGGCGTGCTCCAGGCCGCGGGCTACGACGTCACGCTCGACCCGTTCGAGTACACGTACATCCCACCGTCGGAGCTGGAGCAACAGTCACCCATCAGCGCCACCTACGAGACGGGGGCGTTCACCGGCAGCGGGAGCGGGACAGTCACCGGCCGGTGATCCCGGTCGACATCAATCTGGTGCCGCCGCGCCCGAGCACCAGCGGCTGCGAGGCCGCCGACTTCGCCGGGCTTGACTTCGCGGCCAGCTGACATCGCCCTCATCCAGCGGGGGACCTGCACCTTCGCCATCAAGGCGCTCAACGCCCAGGCTGCCGGGGCCGAAGCAGTCGTCATCTTCAACCAGGGCAACACCCCGGACCGTGAGGGCCTGATCGTCGGCACCCTCGCCCCGGACGGCGTCGCCATCCCGGTGGTCGGCGCCAGCTTCGCAAACGGTGTCGCGCTGAGCGAGCCCGGGTCCACCGCCTACGTCAACGTCCCGCCCAACGAGACCCGCACCAGCCACAACGTGCTGGCCGAGTCGCGCAGCGGCAACGCGAACAACGTCGTGATGGTCGGCGCCCACCTGGACTCCGTCGACACCGGGCCTGGAATCAACGACAACGGCTCCGGTACGGCAGCCATCCTCGAGACCGCGGTCCAGATGGCCAAGGTGAAGCCGCGCAACCAGGTGCGCTTCGCGCTCTGGGGCGCCGAGGAGCTCGGGTTGGTGGGCTCGGACGCCTACGTGGTCGGGCTGTCGGACGAGGATCGGGCGAAGATCGCGATGTACCTCAACTTCGACATGATCGGCTCGCCGAACTACGTCCGCTTCGTGTACGACGGCGACGGGTCCGACATCGACTACGACGGTGATGGCCAGGTGTTCGACCTCGAGGGCCCACCCGGGTCCGGCGCTATCGAGAACTACTTCAAGGGGTTCTACGCCAACCGCGGGTTGGCCTCGGAACCGACGGAGATCTCGTTCCGCTCCGACTACGCCGCCTTCTTCGACGCCGGAATCCCCTTCGGCGGGCTGTTCACCGGAGCCGAGGGCGTCAAGACGGCGGCCGAGGCCGCGGTCTACGGCGGCACGGCAGGCGTCGCCTATGACCCGTGCTACCACCAGGCGTGCGACACGTTCGCGAACAACAGCGACGAGGTGCTCGACCTCAACAGCGACGCGGTGGCGGCGTCAACGCTGAAGTTCGCCATGAGCACGCGCAGCGTCAACGGCGTCAAGGGCAAGGGCAACTTCGAGGCCCCGGCCCACGATGACTATGGCCGGTCCCGACCAGTTGACGGGTCACTCCGTCGTCCTCTCGCAACGAGTGAGTTGGCTGAGGCTATGGCGTCAGCCAACTCACTCGTTGTGCGTCAGGGGGGGTGGGGCCACCACTGCGGAAGGTCGGCGACCGAGTCGAGCACCGCGTCCGGCGTGATGCCCCGTTCGAGATCGGCAGGGTGGAACTTGCCCGTCCTAACGAGCACGGCCTGCATCCCGGCGTCCTGGGCGCCGCCCACGTCGCCGCGCACATCGTCACCCACCATCACGATGTCGGACGCCGGCAGGCCCAGCCGATGGGCAGCGGCGTGGAAGAAGTCGGCCGACGGCTTTCCGGTGACCACTGGATCGACGCCCGATCCGAAGGCGAGCGCCTGGACGAACGGGCCGTTGTCGAGGGTGAGCCCGTCCTCGTCCTTCCAGAATCGCGCCATTCCGAGCGCCACAAGTGGTGGACGCGGCTCCGCCGTCAGCAGCCGGAAGGCTCGGTTCAGCGTGGCGAAGTCCCACGCCTCGCCAAGGTCGCCGACGACCACGGCGGCCGCCCCCGACTCCGCGTCAGCGGCAACGCGCGAGGCAGGTCGCCGAACTCCGCAGCCGTCGCCTCGGGGACGAAGAGCGCCACCGGCGTCCGGCCCTGCTCGGCGAGCCACTCCCGGGCGGCAACTGCGGGCGTCAGGATGCGCGCCGGGTCAGCGGTCACGCCGAAGCGGGCCAGCTTGTCGGAGAGGTAGGTCCGCGGGTGCGAGGTGGTGTTGGTGACGAACAGGTACGGGATGTTGGCGGCGTCCGCCCAGGCGATCACGTCTGCGCCGCCGGGGATCGCCTCGTCGCCGACGAAGAACACGCCGTCGATGTCGAAGAGCAGGCCGCGCCGCGTCGCGTCGGGGGCTGCTGGCCGTCCTGGCGTCCGACGTTCATACCCGCGATCGTTGCACGACTGCCCGGTCAGCCTCTGCGCTGGCGCAAGGAAGTCCGACAGTGTCGGATCACCTGCGGTTTCGAGCCGGTTCAGGGCCGGAAAGCGCAAGGAATCCGACAGTCACGTGCGCGAAGCCCCAGGCGCTGACGCGTCAGGCGAGGGACTCGTTCACGAAGGACGGCACCCGGTCGCCCCAGAACGGCCGCACCCGCTCGAGTGCGGCTCCGACGCGGAACGCCGTCACGTCGTCGAAGGTGCGCGCCACGATCTGCACACCAGTGGGGACGCCGTTGTCGGCGAAGCCCGATGGCACGTTGAGCACCGGGCAGCGGCTCGCGAGGTTGAACAGCGGGGTCAGCAGGGCGTCGAAGTACGGCACCTGGACGCCGCCGACGTCGAGCGTCTTGTCGACGTAGCCCTCGCCGGCGACGAGGCCACGGGTGGCGGACGTCGGCGCGATCAGCGCGTCGTAGCGCTCGAAGAGCTGGCCGATGGGCTTCCAGATCTCGGTCTCGATCACCATCCCCTCGATGACGGGGATGCCCTTGCCCTCCTCGGCGGTCATGCGCGCGAACTCGATCGCGTAGTCGGTCAGCAGGTCTGGGTGCTCGTCGGCGACGCTGCCGATCCACGCCGCGAACATCGTCTGGTAGTGAACGCTGATCGCCTGCTTCAGCATGGCGGGGTCGACGCCGAAGTCGACCTCGTCAACGATCGCGCCGGCGTCGCGCAGCGCGAGTGCGGCGTCCCGCGTGTTGGCGGCGACCTCGGGGTCGACCGGCCAGCCACCCATGTCTGAGGTGAACCCGATACGCAGGCCCTCGATGCCGTCGAGGGCAGCGGGGATCTCGAGCTTGGGACGCAGCGACGTGTGGTCGCCGGGGTGCGGGCCGGCGAGCGCGTTCTCGAGGATCGCGCAGTCGGCCACGGTGCGCGCCATCGGGCCGTTGTGGCAGTAGGTGTCCATGTTGAACGGCAGCTCGACGGGGACGCGTCCGTACGGCGGCTTGAACCCGACGACGCCGTTGAACGAGGCCGGGATGCGGATCGAGCCGCCGATGTCGGAGCCGCTGGCGAGGGTGGCAGTGCCTGCGGCGAGGGCGGCACCAGATCCACCGCTGCTGCCGCCGACCGCGTAGTGCAGGTTCCACGGGTTGCGCGTCACGCCGTAGAGCGTCGAGTGGGTGAAGCCGGCGCAGCTGAACTCAGGCGTCGTCGTGCGCGCGTGGATGATGCCGCCGGCGTCCAGGATGCGCTCGGCGACGGGGGTGGTCTCTTCGGCGATCTCGTCCTTGAACGCCATCGACGCCATCGTGGCCGGCTCGCCCGCGATCTCGACCTCGTCCTTGAGGCCGACCGGCAGTCCCTCGAGCGGACGCGCGTCGTCGGGGTTGCGCGCGTACACGGCCTCGGCCGCCTTGGCCTGCTCGAGCGCGCGCTCGTAGTAGGTGAACGCGAACGCGTTGACGTCCGGCTCGATCGTTTCTGCACGAGCGATGGTGGCCTCCATCAGCTCGACGGGCGACAGCTCGCGGCTGCGGAACTTGGCGAGTGCGTCAGCGGCGGTGATGTAGTGAAGATCAGTCATGGGGGCGATCGTGCCACACGGCGTCCGGCAACTGTCCGCAGCGTGAAAGTTGGTCAGACAGGTCGGGCTGCCGAGCAGGGCAGGCGACCGATCAGCAACGCACGACGCAAAGAGCGACGCGGCTCGGTGGTCCGATGTCGAGCGAGAAGAGCGACCGCTGCACCACCTCACGCAGCTGTGGAGCGATCGTCAACGCGCGTGGACGCATCCGGCGCCCAAGCGCGAAGGTGAGCGCGGCCACCAAGACGGCGAAGCACAGGTGCACGAGCGAGTGACCGTGCAGCGGGACGCCGCCAGCGTCGTGATCCGTGGCTGCAACTAGTGGGGCGGTGGCGTCTGCGGCGTGAGAGGAATGCGTAGCAGGTCGTGGCCGGCGGCCGCCGGCATCGTCATGCCCATCGAGGGCAGACCGTGCATCGCGGCAAGCGCCAGCAGCGCGAGCACGGCAGTAGCCGCACCGATCACCGCTCGGCGCCCGTTCACACGCTCAGGGTACGCCCGGGTGGACGCCGCGCGATCGCGGCGAACCGAACGGTCGATCAGGACGCCGCCAGCGTTTAAGTTCCCGGCCGCCGGCGTCGATATCCCTGGCATAGAGCATCCGCCCGTTGTAGCTGTGAAGCGCAGCGGGCGGACTGCCGTCCAAGACCCTGTCTCCACCACCCTGTCTCCACCACCCCGCGCAACGCGGAAACTCTCTGGGGCCAAGGCCCCACTGAACCTCCGCAATCCTGGGGTGGGACGTGGCGATCAGCGATGCCGGCGGAACGGCCCGGTCACATCGAACGTGAGCCCCTCGGCATCGAGCCCACACTTCGAGCTGAAGAACAGGCGCGTCCCATCGGGGCTGAAGGCCACGCCCGCCACCTCGCTGCCGCCATGCCCCGACAAGCTGGAGAAACGGAGCCGCGATGCGCCGGCGTCCGGCGTCGGCGAGCAGCAGCAGCTGTGGGGCGGCGCCCGCTTCGGTGACGTAGAGGTCGCCCGACCGCTCGTGCACGGTGCCCGAACCGGTGTCACGCAACGGAGGGTCGACGTCGATCGCGTCGGCGTCGTAGATCTCTTCCATGCAGCTGGACAGGACGTCCAGGGCGGCGACGCGCGGGCCCGCAGCCGTAGCGAGGAAGAGATGGCTGTCAGCGAACCAGGAGTCGCCGATTCGGGCGAAGCTCGAAGTGGCGTCGCCCCGCTCAGGACGCTTGGTCGAGACCTCGACCCAGTCGACGTGGCCGCTGCGACGCAGCTTCGCAGCCTCGAGGACACCGGTCGTCAGGTCGCCGTAGTCGTCAGGGCGGAAGCGGTAGAGCCGGCCGTCGTACGCGTCCTCGACGAGGTAGACCCACCCCGACCGCGGGTCGACGACCACCGGTCCGTGGGCGAACGTTCCGAGCCCAGGCCGCACCTGCCCCTGCCCCGGCTTGGCCGGGTCGCACTCCCACACCCGGCCCTGCGCGAAAGCCTCGCCCGAGAGCCACGTTCCCCACGGTGTCGCGCCGCCTGCGCGGTTGTCGCTGGTGCCGTCGAGGACGCGGTACGCGTCGACGGCCCTGCCCTCGGCGTTGAAGCGGATCGCCCCCGCACCCCCCTGCCGAGCTGGCAGGTCTGAGTTGCTGACGTAGGCCCACCCGCCGTCGCGCATGCGAAAGGTCGCGGCGGCGTCCGGCTCGGCGTGCCACCCGTAGTCGGTACCTGCCACTACCCGAGAGGATCGGCCGATCAGTCGCGCACGGAACCCGACGGGGAGCCGGACGCCGTAGATGTCGGGCTGTCCCAGCGGCCCGTACGGGCCCACGCCGAGGATCGCCGGCGCAGCCAGAGCTTCACGCCAGAAGCTGACGCCGAATGTCGGGGCAGGCGGTGGCGTCCGGGACGCAATCCGCGGGTCCATGGTCGTCATGACCATCAAGGTGCGGGCCCCGGGTAGCGGTGACCCAGAGACGAGGGAAACAGCGCGTGAACGTTGGCCGAAAAGCCGCCACGCGCGACCCGCCGCCATTCGCGGCGTCTGATGGACCCCAGAGGTACACCAATCACCGCGAGTGGCGCCTAGGGCCAGAGGTCGCTGTGGATTCCCGACCCTGACGCGTCCGACAGGGTCACCATCCACCATGGACTTCGCCTCCCTCGTTCGGCATCAGCACGGCGTCTTTACCCGGCACCAGGCACGCGCGGCCGGGTTGACCGACCGCCAGATCACCCGGCGTCTGCGCCGTGGCGTCTGGCGGCGCTACTTTCCCGAGCTCCCAGGCGTCATCGCCGACGCGGGGCTCCCCTCCACCTACCGGAGCCGGCTTTGGGCGACGACCTTGGCGATCGGCCCACCGATGGCTCTCGGGATCCAGACCGCGGCCGCCCTCCAGGGCTGGTGTCGATCGCCGAGCAACGTCCAGGTGGTAGTCCCGCGGTCACGCCACGGAACCCGGCTCCCGAACACCTCGATCCGCCGTGCACTGCCTGACGACGCACAGCTGATTCGGCGCGACGGCCTTCCCGTGACTCACCCGGCGTTGACCCTCAGCCACTGCCTCCGCTTTCTCCCGCTGGCCACCGCGCGCGACATCTTGGACCGCAGCCAGCAGACCGGTGGCCCGCCGCTCGCGGCCGTGGCGCGGCAGTTGCGCCCCCGCGGGCCGGGTACCGCACAGGCGCGGCAGCTGCTGTCCGCTGCGGACGGGTCCCACTTCGCGGCGGAGCGTCTCGCGGTACGGCTCCTGCGCGAGGCGGGGGTGACGGGCTTCCGGGCCAACGCACGCGTCGTACTGGAGGGCCTCGTCGCGGTCATCGACATCGCCTTCGTCGACCTGGGCATCGCGATCGAGATTGACGGGTTCGCGTTTCACACAGACCCAGAGCGGTTCAACCACGATCGGCGCCGGCAGAACGCCTTGACGCGCGCGGGGTGGCTGGTGCTGCGCTTCACCTGGGCCGACCTCACCGAACGCCCGCACGAGGTCGTCCGCCTCGTGCGCGAGGCAGTCGCTTCCCGGCTGGCCGCATGACCCCTGCCGCCATTGGCGGCATCTGATGGACCCCAGAGGTACACCGATCACCGCCAATGGGGACCGGCACCGGCACAATGGGCGGGAATCGTCGTCGCACCCGGAGGCTTGAACCAGCGTGGAGCTCGTCGCCCTCATCGCCCGCCTTGCGTTGGCCATCACGTTCTCGATCTCGGCCGTCGCCAAGATCCGGGACGCCGATGGCGCGCGCCAGGCAGTCCGAGACTTCGGCGTCCCCGCGGGTGTGGCTCCGCTCGTGGCGATGTCGCTGGCTCCGCTCGAGATCGCGTCCGCCGTGCTGCTGCTCACCACTGACGTCGGCGTCACCGCTGGCGGGTTGCTGGCGCTGGCGCTGCTGGCTGCGTTCACGGTCGGCATCGTCACCAACCTGCTGCGCGGCAAGCGCGTCGACTGCCACTGCTTCGGCGCGATGTCGACGAAGCCGTTGTCGTGGTGGTCGGTGGTGCGCAACGCCGCGATGATCGCGCTCGCGCTGGTGGTGCTAGCCGGCGGCACGACGCAGGGGTGGCCGTGGCAGGTGGTCACTGACACGTTCGCCGACCTGTCCACCACCGAGGCGTGGCTGACCGCCGGGCTCATCGGGCTCGCGGTCGCCGTCGGCGTCCTTGCTGTGCTGTTCTTCTCGCTGCTGCAGCGCTACGGCTCGCTGCTGCTGCGCCTCGAGGCGGTCGAGGCCGGTGGCGCGGGGGATCACGCGCACGGTCACGGGCACGCGCACGACTTCGCCCCGTGGGCGGCTCCTGCGCTAGCCGCGGCCGACGCCTCAGGCACCGAGCTCACCCTCGACGACATCGTCCCCGACGACCGCGCCAGCCTCTTCGTCTTCGTGGCACCGTGGTGCGAGGCCTGCGGCGAGCTCACCGAAGACCTCAAGACGTGGCAGGCGGACGAGACCGGTCCAAACGTGGTCGTGCTCAGCGGCGGCGAGCGCGACGCCATCACCGAGAAGTTCGGCCCCGACGTCCGCGTGCTCGCCCACGACGGCGCACCGATCGACGACTACCGCGTCGAGTACACGCCTGGCGCTGTCGTCGTCAGCACCGACCGCATGGTCACCGTTCCTGCTTCGTACGGCTCGGACGACGTCCGCCGCCTCTACAACGCCCTCGCCGGACGCGAGCCGGAAGACCTGGTGATCGGCCCACCACCGGTGCGCGAGGGCGACCCTGCACCAGACGTCATGGTCGAGCTCGACGGCGAGCGCATGCCGATCGCCGAGGCGGCAGGCGACGACGCGGTACTGCTCTTCTGGGACACCACCTGCGGGTTCTGTCAGCAGATCGAGGCCGACGTGCTGCGCCGCCAGAGCTCGGTGCCGCTCGTGCTCGTGCTGCGCAGCGACTCGGACGCCGCCGTCCGCGAGGCCGGGTTCACGGTTCCGGTGGCGCTCGACCCTGCGTTCGGCGTCGGCGGGGCGCTGCAGGCTCCCGGGACGCCGACCGCGGTTCGCGTGCAGCGAGGGCGCGGTGGCGTCCACGGTGGCGGTGGGCGGTCCAGAGGTGCTGAACCTGCTGGCGTCCGTACGCGTCATGGGCTGACTCGGCCCGATCTGGCGCGTGTCGGCTGGGCCAGCCGACGCCGACCGGCGTCAAGATGTGCCGGTGACCGATGAGTGGGAGGTGCGGCTTACCCTCGCCGTCGATCCGCCCCCCGACCAAGACACCGTGTACCGCATGGGCACCGCCGAGACGCGCTACTGGTCGGGCGTCGGCCTCGCCGAGGGCTCGCAGGGCATCCCGCGGCTCGCCCTCGACTACACCTCCGAGCCGACCACCCCCCAGGGAGCGGTGGCAGCCGCGTTCGAGGCCCTGGACAAGGCACTGGCCGACGAGCGCATCGTGCTCGAGCGCGTCATCGACGTCGCTGTGTCATCCGCCACACGAGACGCGCGCGATTGGTAGGCATCCCGGCGCCCCAACGGCCACCGTTGGGCCGAACGGGTGACCCTGCTGGCGATTCACTGGGCCGATCGAGTGACTAGACGAGTTGATCTTCACCCGTTTGGCCCCTTCACGTCGGCTTTCCGTCATCGACGCGCAATGGTGGCCCGGCTCAAGGGATCGGGGGCAACCGCCGAAGTTCTCTTCGTGGGGCACTGGCTCGACGCTCTGGCCAAGGCGTCGACCGGTCACCGAGAACGTCATAAACCGACCAACTCGGGGACTGAATCACCGCCTGAGACCAGGCGTCCCGTAGAGAACTCCGCTGCGCCCGAAGCGCAGGGGATGACTCGACGCGCCCTGTTGCGACGCGGTGCCGTGGTCGGCGCCGTGGTCTGGACCACCCCTCTGATGCAGTCGGCACTCGCCCCAGCTGCCGCTGCCAGCCCGCCCCCCGTCTGCACGACCGCCTGCCCCCCAGGGACGCTCTGCACGACCTCGGCGACGTGCGCGTCCGGTCTGGAGTGCCTGAGCGGGGTCTGCAAGATCCCGTTCGGCAACACCACGGCCGTCTGTGGCGCTGACGTCCAGTGCCAGAGCGGTAACTGCAGCCCCACCACCAACCGTTGCCTGGCGTCGTGGCCGAACGCGCCATGCACCACCGGAAGCCAGTGCCTGTCTGGCAAATGCACCGGCGGTAGCTGCTTCGCGAACGCCGTAGGAGGCTCGTGCCGCACCACAGCAGACTGCACCGACAACACCACCTGTGGCCCCACCAAGGTGTGTGGCGGGATCGGGGCGGCCTGCGCCAACAACAACAAGTGCACGACCGGTAAGTGCCGGGGCGGCTACTGCGTGGCATAGGGACGGGTCGGCCGGTCTGACCACAGACGCACCCGGACGGGTCTGATCCGTCCGGCGGCTCGCGCTGAGAGTCGGCTTTCCCCTACAGTGAGGCGTCGGTTACCGATCTTCCGGGGGTTCCTCATGAGCAGTTGGCTCGATCGCTGGGCCAAGCGCGCTGCCGAGGCTCCGACGACCCCTGCTCCGGCACGCCGAAATGTCCGCCTCGCCCGATGTTGTGCGCCCTGCTTCGTCCCGCCGCGACTTCCTGAAGAAGGCCGGGATCGTTGGCGGCGTCGCCTGGTCGGTGCCCGTGCTGCAGACCGTGATGGCCCCGGCCGCGAGCGCTTCGGTGAACACTGCGCTGGGCGGCAGCTGCGCGGCGACTCGGCCTGCGCCGGACCGGATTCCTACTGCAGTGGCTCGGCACGTGCGGCGGCGCTCGGAGCTGTTGCGGGACGCATGTGACCAGGCATCACTTGCGGCTCGGCACTTGCGGCGGCGTCGACGCGACGTGCATCGGCAGCACGCTGCAACGTGCGTCGCAGGTGCCAGCCTGGACCACCGGTGGCCACTGACCTGTGCAGGCCGTCGCAACTGGCTTCGGGCACGAGTGCCGACTGCCGGCCAGGTGCCAGCCTCTGCTGCAGAGCCGGCGGAGTTGCACCGCATGGTCAGCGCTGCGGCGCAACTTGCACATCGGGACCAGTGCGAATGCTGCGGCGGTGACTGTCGGCGCGCCAACGTGACTGCAACGGCACTGCCAGGACATCGGCTGGACAACTGGTCGGCACCGCACCGGCGTCTGATTGCACATTGCGACGCCGAGGTCGCGCAGCGACGCTCGACTTCATTGACGCGCGGCGCGGGCAGCTGCTTCTCCATGCTGGTGGCGCTGCCCCACCGACGGGCGCACGGTCGTCGTCCATGGCGCATCCGGCGCCGGCAAGACGACGCTGACCACCGCGCTCGTTCAGAGCCGGGCTCGCCTACGTCACTGACGAGACGGTCTGCCTCGATCCGGACACGCTCGTCATCGAGCCGTTCACCAAACCGCTGACGGTCAAGCCCGGCTCGCAAGAGCTCCTCGCTCACCTCAAGCCACCGGACGACGAGGTCTCCGAGGGCAGCGGCAACTGGCAGCTTCCCCCAGAGCGCCTCGGCGGCCCACCACTGCCCGACGCCGAACTGCGTCCCGCCGTCATCGTCTTCCCCGACGTCGACCCTGACCGCACGGACGTCGCGGCCACGCCGGTCTCCCCTGCACGCGCGGCCTTCGTCCTCGGCGAGCAGTCGAGCGCGATGTGGGCGATCGAGCCGCGTCCGCTGGCCGCCATCGCCCGGCTCGTCACCACCGTCCCGGCCTTCCAGGTGTCGTACGGCAACGCCTTCGACGCCGCCCCGGTCATCATCGACGAGCTGATGGACGCCGCGCCCACCGAGCGGCCTCGAACCACCGTCCAACGAACCCGAGCCGGCACCAACCGGCACCGCCGGCCCCCGCCGGGCTGACGGCGTCGACTGGATCCTGCTCGCAGGCGAGGCCGTTCTCTTCGACGGCGAGCACCTGCACCACCTCGACGGCCCCGGCGCCGCCATCTGGGTCGCCCTCGACGGTGAGCTCGACCTACCAGGTGTGGCCGCAGAGCTGGCCGAGCACTACGCAGCAGACGCCGACGCCGTGCTGCTCGACGTCGAAGACCTCGTGCGCGTGTTGAGCGCACGCAAACTGATCACCACCGACTCTGCTGCGTCCTAGACCCACCCGCTCGATGGGCCGTCACCGAGTTCTCTCGCGACAGCGGGGTCACTTCGCAGAAGGCGAAGGCCCAGGCCAGTCCGGTGACCCGTTCACCGCGCGGCCTCCACAGCCTTGGAAGGTTCATGGGGCAGGATTTTCGGATGGACTGGATCGACCGGTGGGCAAGGCAAGCTGCGGACCCGGTCAACCGTGAAGCCCCCGCCGCCTCGAGCCCGCATGTCGGGGTCAGCAGGCGCACGTTTCTGAGGCGGGCCGCCGCCGTAGGAACTGTTGCCTGGTCAGTTCCGGTGCTGCAATCGGTGGCCGCGCCAGCTGCCAGCGCCTCCGTCGGCACCGCCCTGGGCGACCCTTGCGACGACCTGGGCGTCTGCGCCGGGGGCGACGCCTACTGCAACGGAACCGTATGCGGCGGTGTCGGCGCTCTCTGCCCCACGTCGATCTGCGCAAGTGGGCTCCCGTGTTCCGGACACACGGGCGGGGCAGAGACGTGCGGTGGTCCGGGTGCGACGTGCTCTTCGAGCGCCGACTGCACCTACGACAACTGCAACGGGATCAGGTGCGGCGGGCTCCTTGCCACGTGCACCACAGCCGCTGAATGCAGAGGGAACTGGAACTGCAACGGTGGGGTCTGCTTCCCCTTCTAGCCCTTCAGCGAGTCTTGACCCGCTGTCACTCCTGTGGACTCTCGCGGAGGTCGGCCACCTGGACTTCCTCGTACGGAGCCGTCAGCGGGTCGAGGGCAGCCCGCGGAGCAGGTGGCGTCCAGGCACTCTGCGCCGGTGAGTACTCGTCGATCAGTGGTGCCGCCGGCACGTCGCCGATCACGCTGCTGGGTGCACCTCCGACCGGGACCTCTTGCACGTCGGCAAGGGGGACGTCGTCGTCGAGGCCGAAGCGGGCACCTGACGCCGTATCGGCCGGCAGCAGGTCGACGTGCGGCAGGACCGTCGCCTGGCCGTACGGCGAGATCGCGTCAGCGAGGGGCACGCCAGCAGACCCACCAATGACCTTCTCGTCGGCCGGCACAACGGGCGAGAGCGTCGGCCGGTCGGCCTTCGGCTCGCTGGCAGGCGTTGGCGCCTTCGACGTCACCACAACCGGCGCGTCGGACGCCTGCACACTCGCGCGCGCGGCCGGACGCGGCGATGGCTCTGCCTCGTCCGTGCCGTTCGCGTCGGCATTGACCACCTCGTCTTCGGCCCGCTTCACCCTGCCCGCGGGGAAGGTGGGCGTCGACGATCCGTTGACGCCGGGAAGTCCGCCGAAACCAGCCGGAATGACGGGCGCGTGGTCTTCGAACTCGGTGCGTTCTGCTGTGGCGCGGTAGTCGTACTGGTAGCCGTAGCCGTAGCGGTGCGAGTCGGGTCCACGCGCCGGCGCCATGTTCATGACGAGCCCGAGGATCTTGCCTCCCACCGACTCGATGCTCTGCTCGGCGGTGCGCAGCTGCTCGCGCCGAGTCTTGCCAGTGGCGATCACCATCAGGGCACCGCCCGCCAGACGCGTCAGAACGGCGGCGTCCGTGACCGGTAGCAGGGGCGGTGCGTCGATGATCAGCGTGGCGCGCTTCTCGAGGTGATGGATCAGGTCGGTCATCGACTGGCTGCCGAGCAGCTCAGAGGGGTTGGGCGGCAGTGGACCGGACGCCATGACCCACAGGTTGCCCGTGACACCCCACGGCTGCATGACTTCATCGACGGTTGCGCGTCCGACGAGGACGTCAGTGAGCCCGGCGCCTCCCTCGATGTTGAGGTAGTCCGAAACCTTCGGACGCCGCAGGTCGGCCTCGATGAGGAAGACCGGCTGACCGGTCTGCGCGATCGTGATCGCGAGGTTGATCGCCGTTGTCGACTTGCCCTCGCGCGGCACTGAACTCGTCACGACGATCGACTTCGGTCGGTGGTCGATGTCGACGAACTGCAGGTTGGTGCGTACCTGGCGGAAAGACTCGGCGCGCTTGCTCTGGCCCTGCACATCGGTGAGCAGCGGCTTCTTGTCGGCCTCGGCCTCGTAGCCGATCACGCCGAGCAGCGGCTGCTCGAAGTACTTGGTCAGCGCCTCGATCGACTTGATCCGGGTGTCGAGTGTCTCGAGGAGCACCGCTGCGCCGACGCCGACCGCAAGTCCCACCAGGAACCCGAGCGCGAGGTTGATCATCGTGCGCGGCGACGAGGGCGAGGTCGGCAGCGGTGCCTCGTCGGTCGTGCTGATCGTGACGAGAGGAGCGCCACCCTCGGCCGGCTGCTCGAGCTCGGCGACCTGGGTTCCGAGGGCCCTGGCGGTCGAGTTGGCAATCGACTGAGCGAGCGCAGGGTTGGGGTCGGTGGCCGAGATCTCCAGGCTCACCGTGTCGATCGGGTTGTTCAGCTGCGACCTTGCCGGCGAGCTGGCTGGGCGAGAGCGGCAGACCCGAGATCTTCGATGACGGCACTCATCACGTCGTCGGCGGTGCCGATACCGACGTACGACTTGACCCGGTCCTGCGCGAAGAGGTTTCCCTGAAGGGCGGTGCCGACCGACGAGTCGCCACCGTTCACGGACACGAACACCGTCGCTGTCGAGGTGTACAGCGGCGTCGCCAGCATGGAGGCCGTGGCGGCGGCCATGACACCCAGCAACGTCGTCACGATGATCAAGCGCCAGCGAGCCCGGAGGATGTCCAGGTAATCCCTCAAGTCCACGGTGCGTGACCTTCCAGTTGCAGACAGTCGCCTACGCCGTCGTCGATCAGGCGGCGACCGCAGCGTACGGGAGCGGCATCGCAGTTGTGCGATGCTCCCCCTCCATGATGGCCTATGAACGCCGAAAATGGGATGTGACGCGTGTGACGGATGTGGCGGATGTGGCGAATCGTCGCGTCCGGCGGCCCGAATGGGTGGCCCACGTGCTCGACGAGGCCGCCGAGCCGCCCCGCGCCGTGCTGCTCCACCTGCCGTCCGGACGCCGGATCGGGCTCTCCGACACCGCCACCCGCGTCTGGCAAGAGGTCGTGGCCTCAGGCGCCGATGGCGCCCATCTGGGTGCCATCACGGTGATCTTGGCGCCTGAGTACGGCGTGGACCCCGCGATCATCAACCACGACGTGGCCGCTCTGCTAGCGGACATGGTCGAGGGGGAATGGGTCGAAATCGTCCCAGACGCTGAAGGATCCGACAGCGACGACGGGCACGACGAGGGCGAAGGGGGTGGGCAACGATGAACCGAGGTGTGATCACAGGCGCCGTTGTCGGCGTGCTCGCACTTGCCACGATGCTGCTGGTGGTTCTCTCGCTACGCCCTGCCACCACTGGACCCCTCCCCGTTGCTCCGTACGAGATCGGTGCCGTCGCGGCGTCCGGCAACACGGTATGGCGTTGGGTCGGGCCTACCGACTGCAACGCCGACGCCGATGTTCTACAAGTTGAGCGCAGCACGGGCGGCGAGGCATGGACGACAGCTGACATCCCGCTCGCCAACGTCTACAGCATCTCCTTCGCGAACGCTGAGGACGGCGTCGCCACCGGAACCACGAGGGCGTGCGCCAGGGGGGCCGCCATCACCCGTGATGGCGGCCGAACGTGGAAGTCGAAGCAAGGACAATCCCGTCCTCCTTGACGCCTGGTACGTGGGAAACACGATCTGGGGCATCGAGCGCCTGGTTGGCCAGCTACAGATCGGGGCGTACCGCGTCGACACCCGGCAGCAGGTGCGGCCTATCAGCCGCATCAAACCGATCCAGCCCTGCGACGTCGCCGACGGAGTCCCCGACCACATCGCCTTCTGGACCGAAGGTACAGGCCTGCTCTACTGCGAGAACGAAGTGATCAGCACACGGCTGATGACCCGAACGACGAATGCGGGACGGAACTTCGAACGACTCGCCGACAACCGCCCCAACTTCGGGCTCGACGGGGGCGGTTCGGTCACCGACATGGACGTGTCAGGCAACGAGACGGTCTGGTTGCAGTTCGCCGGCGAGCGTGACTGCGACGAGGGACAGCTGCGCATCAGCGACAGCCAGGGAGCGGTCTTCGATCGACTCCCCTGCCCCTCTGAGTCCGTGACCATCGACGAAGTCCTCGATGTCGCTTTCTCGTCCAAGACCGACGGCGTCATGCTGGGCCTGGTCGACCGCGAAACGGCCATGTTCGTCACCGACGACGGCGGCACCACCTGGAGCCCCAGCACTCAAGGCTGACGAGTCAGCGACACCCCAGCCCGCCCCCAGCCCGCCGAGTGCTCACCTGGTTGCGCTCAACGCGTACCGAGTGCTCACCTGGTTGCGGCCGGAAGGCACCGAGTGCGCGTCACTACGTCTGCGGAAGGCTGTCCACAGCTCTGCAGACACGACGTTCATCCCCAACGTGGACGGCGGTCGTTCCGGTCGGTCACGCTGTGACGCACCCTGCGCCGATGCTCCCACCCAGCCCCTTCACGCGGTCTGAGGCCCTGGACGCCGGGCTCCGCACCATCGAATGGCGCGAGCTCAGCTCAACCGGCCTCATCCGCGAGATCACTCCCGGCTACTTCGTCGATGCCGCACTGCCCGACACTCTCGACTTACGCCTGGCCGTCGCCAGGCGGGCGCTAGACCCGGACGTAGTGGTCGCCCGGCGCGCGGCGGCATGGCTTCATGGCCTTGACGTCCTGGACTACCGCGGATTTCCAGCAACGCCGCGTCTTGAGGTCGTGACACGCAACCGCGTCGACCGTCCCCGCACCGCACTCTTCAGCGCGCACGTGGCAGACGACCTTGCGGCCACAGACATCATCGAGATCGGGGGCCTTCGAGTGACGTCGGCCACGCGTACCGCAGCCGACTTGACGAGGTTCACACCCCGCCCAGATGCCCTAGTCAGCCTGGACGCCTTTCTGCACGAGGGCCTCATCACCCTCGAACGCTTCAACAAGAGCCTGGTGCGCTGGCGTGGACGAAGAGGCATCCGGCAGGCGTACGAGGTTGCCGACCTTGCCGATCCACGGAGCCAGTCGGGCGGCGAGACACGGCTACGCCTGCGGGTTCTCGACATGGGCTTGCCGCGTCCAGAACTACAGATCCCGGTCTGCGACCTCTTCGGCAATGCCCGCTTCTATCTGGATCTTGGCTGGCCCGCCTGGCGCCTTGCACTGGAGTACGACGGAGCAGAATTCCACACCGACGCTGACGCCGAGCGCGACGCGCAGCGGCGCGCATCGATCAGAGACCGCGGCTGGACGATCGGCGTCTACCGCAAGGAGGACGTCTTCACGTCATCTCAGCATCTCGATACCGAGGTCATGAGACTCGTCGACGCAGCTCGGAGTGCACGCTGACGTGGCAGCAGACAGCTAGGCCATCAACCAGGTGAGCACTCGGCGCGCGTTGGCCGCAACCAGGTGAGCACTCGGTATGCGTTGAGCGCAACCAAGTGAGCACTCGGCGGGCAGGGTGGGTCAGTGGGAGGCGCGGCGGCGGCGGGTAGCCACGACCAGCAGGAAGCCGGCGCCGATCAGCACTGCGGCAACCAGGAGGGTGCCAGCGATCTCGCCACCGGTGCGGGGGAGGCCACCACCGATGAACGGGACGCCACCAGCGTTGGTGTCGTCCGAGGCGTTGCCGCCGTCGCCGTCATCGCCGACAGGCACGACGGTCTCGCCGGCTTCGGTGACCGTGATGTCGACCGAGAGTGCAAGGTCTTCACCGGTGTCGGAGGTACCCGACATCGTCACGCGGTTGACCCCGACGACGGTGAACTTCACCGAGGTCGTTGCGATGCCCTTGCCGTTCGCGGATGCGCCAGAAGACCCGACGGACGCGCCGCCGACACTGACGTCAACTGCCACAGCGGAACCGGAGCGGAAGGTCTGCGCGGTGAGCCTGGCCGGCTGATCGACCGTCAGGTTGTACGTGTTCGCGCTGATCTTGTAGAAGACCGGGGGGTAGTCGGGATCAGCGTTGGCCGGAGCCATGCCAATCGGCATCGCCAGCACAGCGGCGACGGTCACAAAGGCCGCTCCGCGTCGCAGTGTCTTGGTGCCGAACACCCCGCACCCCCATCGTGTAACAGACCGCGGGCGGATCCGCCCGAGTCTTCGTGATCATCGCGCACAGCCGGTGCAGCGACCGACTTCACACATCAACGTGCCCAGCGTAGCGGCAATTGGCCGCGACGACGCTAGCCGGCACTGCACTTCCTGGTGTCGGCATCAGATAGCGACAGGCTTGACCAGCGGCGTCACGAACGTGCTCAGCTCCCCCTCACTCGGGGGCTCTGAGACTTCGAACACCAGCGTGGTGGACGTCCCAGCCGGCAGCTCGATCCCCGCCCGGAAGACCGTGTGGCCCTGCTCCCTGCCCTGCTCGACCTCGATCGGTTTGCCGTCCTGCACCGCGCTGACCAGGGACGACCCGGCCGTCGCGTACACCTGGGAGAACAGGAACTGGTCTCCGTTGCCGCTCTGGAGCAGCCCGTCCGGGCCCAGCGGACGGTCCCCACGCGCGTCGATGTAGAGCGGCAGGCTGCCGTCGCCGGGCGCCGTGTTCTTGTACGTCACGGTGATCTGACCCCGACGCCCGCCGTCCTCGGTGCAGCCGAGCAGCTCGTACGACAGCGACTGGCCCAGGTAGTAGTCGAGCTTGTTGCCGGCTCCGTTGATCGTGGCCACCCCCGCGAAGGGCGCCTCGTCACCGGGCAGCGCGCCGCCCACCGACGACGCCGCCAGCTGCTTCTGCTCGTTCACCCGATCGGAGTACACGAGCAGCCGCCGCTCGCCGGCCGCCTTGCCCAAGGCATCGATCAGCGCGCGCGGGTCGGCTTCGCCGGAGAGCACGGCGTCGAGCGCCGCCTCGGCGATGGTCTGCTGGTAGGCGTCACGCTCGGCGTCGTCCTCGATCAGGAAGTAGATCTCGTTCTCGGTGAAGGACACGACGTTGTCGGCCGAGATGACGCGGCCATCGGGCAGCGTCACGGGCCCAGTGGCCTTCGAGCAGGTACGACAGCGCGACCGGGTCAGTGGTGACGACCCCGTCCAGCTGCTTACCCGTGCGGTCCTTCCACATCTTCAACCACAGCTTCGCTGCGTACGGATAGTGCGGCGAGATAGTTCGCACCGGCCCAGCTCGCCGCGTCGTCGCCGTAGAGGGCGGCGTAGTCAGGGCCGAAGTCGAGCGGCATCTCGTCGTACTCTGGTCGTCGAGGATCGATCGCGGCTGCCAGCTTGTCGACCCGGATCTTGCCGTCGTCGGCCGAGAAGATGCCGAACGATCCGAAGAACCCACCGGTGCCGCGCGCCTCGTTGTTCGACTGCAGCGCCAGGAGGTAGCTGCGTTCGCCGTCGGCGCCGAGCATCGGCGGTATCAGCGCCGCCCCCGCGCCGCCGACCGCGTCTCGGCCAGCGCGTCGTCGAGCTCGACCCTGCAGCGAGTGACGGCGTCCTCGACCTGCGCCGGAGTGCCGTGAGGTGTCGATCCCGGCGACGTCGGCGGTAGATCGCGCTGAGCGACTGCCTCGGCGGAGTCGAGCGCCGGGGACGCGGTCTCGAACGCCGCGAGGTTCAGCTGGTCGACCGTCTGCGCGCAACGCGTCAGCGCTGAGCGCGGTCCCTGCTTCGAGCAGGTCGGGCAGCGCCTCAAGCGCCAGCGCGTCGGCCGCCTCGGCGACGTCGCGGACGGCGGCTGGCGTGGTGCCGAGCACGGGGATCGCCGAGGCGACGTCGAAGACCGGGTCGCTCGTGGCTTTCACAGCGCGGGCCGTGTCTCCCTGCACGACGGCCAGCTCGCTGCGAGGCCTCGGCGGTGCGCCCCTCGGTGAGGTCGTCACGCACGAGCAGTCGACGCCGGTTCGCGCGCTCGCCAGCGCATCGGCTGCCTGCTGAGCGCGGACGACGATCCAGACCGCGCCGACCGCCAGTACCCCCAGAGCGACCACCAGGATCAGCAGGGTGCGGGATCGGCGGGTCACACGTCCAATGGTCGCATTACAGGACAGGACTGCCAGGTGCACCGCCACCAGCGTCGCCAGATCGAGCGTCAGTGGCGCTGCGGCAGCACGGTCTCGACCGTGACCGGCAGCTCGGCCGGGTCGGACGCCGGCACCATCGGCCGCAGCATCATCGGACGCCGCCCGTGCGACGACGCCGGCGCCGTCTGGAATCTGACGCTTCAGCAGGCCGAGCGCGACCGGCCCCAGCTCGTGGTGCTGCACGACGGTGCCGACGAAGCCGACCGCCGGCCGTCGAAGACCAGCGCATCGCCGCGGGACGGCAGCACGTCGGCGCTGCCGTCGAGGTGCAGCCGCACGAGTCGCCGAGGAGGCTTGCCGAGGTTGTGCACGCGCGCCACCGTCTCTTGCCCGCGGTAGCAGCCCTTCTCGAGGTGCACGGCGTCGCCGATCCAATTGACCTCGGCCGGGATCGTGCGGTGATCGGTGTCGAACCCGAGCCGCGGACGACCGGCGACCACGCGCAGCGCCTCATAGGCCCACGTGCCGGCCGGCGAGCCGTCCACCGCGGCCACCGCGTCTTGCACCACGAACGCGAACGTGTCAGCGCCATCCATACCGCTCGGGCCGGGGCGCCACACCACGCCCAGGTCGTCACGCCTACCCACCTCGACCTTGCTCCAGAAGACCATCTTCTGCAGGTAGTCGAGCAGCGCGTCAGCCGTTCCGGGTTCGATGTGCGCGAGCACGCGCTCGCCGTCATCGACGAGGTCGAGGTGGTGCTCGACGCGTCCATTGGCATCCAGGACAAGCGCCTGCGTCCACACGTCGGGCAGAAGCTCAGAGACGTGCTGCGACGTCAGCGTGTGCAGCCAGGAAAGCCGGTCGTCGCCGGCTACTTCGATCACCGGACGGTGCGACAGGTCGACGAATCCCTCACCGCGATCAAGGGCGCGCTGCTCGCCGAGCGGGTCGCCGTAGTGCCAGGCGACGCCGGCGTCCACCGATCCCTCAGGTGGCGCTACCGCGGTCTTGGTCACTGTGACTCCTGGTCGTTGGCGGCTGACGTCGTCGGCGACACCGTGCCATCGGCGCATCCGGCGCACCGACCGTGCATCGCCATGTGGGTCACATCTACCTCGAACCCATTCGCAGCCCGCAAACTTCCCACCAGCGGCTCGACGGCCGCAGCGGGGACGGCGATGATGTCGCCGCATCCGGTGCACACAAGGTGGACGTGGTCGCTCTCGTCAGCCGGGTGGTAGGTGGGGGCGCCGTGCCCGAGGTGGGTGTGGGTGACGAGACCAACCTCTTCAAGGACGTCGAGCGTGCGATAGACCGTGGACAGGTTCACCGATGACGCCTTCGCCTGCACGGCGCTGCCGATCTCGTCGGGGGTGCCGTGACCCAGCTCACGCACGGCATCGAGCACCAGCTGGCGTTGCGGCGTCAACCGATAGCCACGCGAACGCAGCTCTGACTGCCAGTCGGCGTCGGTCACTCCACGCGCGCCAACTGCGCCGACAGGTGAGCCTGCAGCGGCTCACCCATGGCAGCCATGTCGAACGCCCACATCAGGTCTCCGTCGACCAGTCCGTAGAGGCGGTGGCCCGAGGAGTACTCCTTCGCCGACTGCGTGCGGGCGACGACGTCGGTGCGGATCTCGACGCGGGGGCCGTCGACGGTGCCCTCCCATATCTCGGAGAAGCCCGTGGGGTGTGCGAGCAGCACCTCGAGCTGGCCGTCGGGACGGGGCCGCCAGAAACCGGTCTCGGTGGCGAGGGGTCGGACGCGCTGGCCATCGTCGTCGAGCAGCCAGCTGTGCGAGCGATAGCTGAGGAAAGGTTTGCCGTTGTGCCCGAAGGTGACCTCTTGCGCAAAGCGGAAGTCGTCGATCGTGGGGTATCCGCCGACGCCGAGACCGGCCCAGGATCCGAGGAGCCACGCGAGCGGCGTGCATTCGGGAGCCAGGTCGTCCGAGATCTCGAACACCGCCTTGCCTAGCCCTGGCCGTTGTAGAGCTTGTACACGACGTAGAACGAGAACCAGGTGATCAGGATCGACACGGCGACGAGGAGGCCGGTGTAGACGAATTCGAGCATGGCACCATCCTACGGGGAACAGCAGCCGCCGACCCTCCCAGGACGGAGCATCAGGGCAGTGACCGAACAGTTCGAGCACGAGATCGAAGACGTGGTGGGCATCGACAGCTCAGCACCGGGCGTCGACTACGAGACTCTGCACCGTGCCGAGCACAAGGCGCACGAGATCGCCGGCGCCATCTACGGCACGATCCTGGCCACCACGGTGGTCGCCGCGATCTCGCATGACCCTGAACTTCTCCCACAGGCGATTCTCATCGTCATCGGCACGTCAGCGGTGTTCTTCGCGGCTCACGTGTACTCGCTCATCGTCGCAGGCCGCATGGTGGCCGGTCGCCGGCTGACCCGACGTGAGGTCCGATCGATCACCGTCGAGGAGTGGCCCATGCTGCAGTCGTCGTGGCCGATCGTCGTCGCGTTACTGCTCGGCAAGCTCGGCTGGATCTCTGAAGCTGCCGCCATTGACCTGGCCATGGCCGTGGGTATCGGAGCCCTGTTCTTCTACGGCGTCATCCTCGGCGTCAGAGAGGGCAAGGGGCGCGTCAACATCCTCTTCAACGCGCTGATTGTCGGCGCCTTCGGCCTGCTGATCCTCGCTCTCAAGATCGTCGTCCACTGACGCGTCAGCGGCTCCCCACATCTCGCCGAGTGCTCACCTGGTTGCTGCCAGGACCCGTCGAGTGCGCTAGCGGCGACGCTGCTTCGCATGACGCGTCAGCACGTTTGCCACGTTGTTGCGGTACTCAGGCGTGGTCGACGGAGGCAGCTCGACGGTGACAGCCGTCTTCTTCGGATACTCGCGGTTGTACCAAGACGTCATCGTGCCGCCGCCCGACACCTGCAGGTGTGCGACCGGCAGGTTCAGGTTTCGCGACAGCCACCGCGTCACCGACTCTTCTCCGCCC
This sequence comes from uncultured Actinomycetota bacterium, assembly GCA_963706045.1. Classification (GTDB taxonomy): domain Bacteria; phylum Actinomycetota; class Actinomycetes; order JAHEKZ01; family JAHEKZ01; genus JAHEKZ01. Next base: position 25,505 of record CAVPLY010000002.1, read on the forward strand.
GAGAAGTCGACGGACGACAAGGGCTGGTGAATCGACACGACCGTTCCAGGACGGATCGTCGAGAGGAAGCGCACGATTGCTCGGGTCTCGGGCTCGGACGCCGGACGCGGCCCCGACCAGTAGCGCGTTCCCTTGCCCTGCTTCACCCACGTCTTGCTGGGGAAGTTTCGGTTGAGGTCGACGCCGCGCGCGTTGACCCGCGTGCCGCGGATACTGCCGTCCGGATTCATCGTTGGGACGACCCACAGGGCCACGTCTGGGACCGGGGCCTTGTTCAGCAACCGGTCGCGGGTGACCAGGCGTCCTGCCGGCTCGTCGCCGTGCATCTGCCCAAGCACCAGATAGACGTTCTTGGCGTCCGGGTCACCGAGGCAGTACGCCTTGATCGGGCGTCCCTTCGTCGACTGACCGATCACCTTCTTCGTCAGCCCGTCAGTGGCCCATGCGGCGTCCGGGACCATCAGCCCGCTGGCCGTGAACGCGACCGCGCCGGTGAGACCGGCTCGCGCGAGGAACGTGCGACGGTCCATCTCACGGCCGGTGATGTCGGCCGGTCGGCCGTTCGGGTCGGTGGGGTCCATGGCGTCCAGTATCGGCACGACCAGCCCGCAACTGTCGAGCCGACCCTCGCACGCCATCTACTCTGGCGCCCTACTCTGGCGCCGTGACAGCGCACGATGAACCACGAGCAGCAAGAGCGCTGCCGGTCGCTGTGCGCGCGTGGGTCGAATGCGTCGGCTGGGGGGCGGTCGCGGGCGCCGGTTACGGGTTGCTCATCCTCAGCGGGATTTCCGTGTCCACTCTGGCCGGGGCTGCGACCGACCCGAACGAGTGGGCCGGGATCGCGGTCTTCGGGGTGTACGCGGCCTACCTTGCCGTCGTCTGGGGTGGCCTTATGGGCGCCGCCTACGGAGCAGTCTCCGGGGTTCCGATTGCCGTCGTGATGACGACCCTGTCCCGGCTGATCCCCTTTGACCGCCCCGTGCTGCTGCGCGTTCTGGGAGCCGTCACGGCGTCCACGACCGTGGTGCTCACCGGCGTTGGCCTGGTTCTCGTGCTCGAGCCAGAGCTGCCGGCTGCGGGCTTCGGGACGAATGAGCGGGACGCCGCCGCCACGGCCTTCTGGTTTGCCGTCTTCTCCTTGGTGCCCGGCGCAATCGGGGCGGCGATCTTCGCGTGGCGCACACCGTCCATCGCGGGCCGAAGGCGGACGGCGGAGCGTCCACTGTTCGCGTCAGCTGAAGACCGGCGTGCGGCCGTCGCTCGGCTCACTGAGTAGACAGCCAGAGAGCCCCTCCTAGAGCCGACCGGCCATCATGGTCACCCTCGTGAAGAGTTACCTGCCCCTTCCGGGCTATCGCGACGCAGAAAAGTGCCAGGAACTCTTCACCCGGCCGCGTGAGACGGCGATCGCGAGGTCGGCCACCTGGACCACCTCGGTGCACACCCCCCGGTCGACGGTCGCTGCGAGCGTGCGCACATGCACCCTCCACGCACCCGAGATCGTCCGCGGGGGTTTGACTGCGCCGCCTCCGATTCTCCGTCGCTGTGAAGAGTTAGGTGCTGCTTTCAGCCGCTCCGGACGCCAAAAACGCCCAAGAACTCTTCACAGCGGTTCACGCGCCCAGCGCTGGGGATCGACCGGGAACTGCCAGTGGTCGACGAACGTGAACGGATAACCCAGCGCCTGCAGCCGCACCACCTCGGAGACAACGCGCGCTGGCGGCACCGCCCCCGCGAGCAGTGGCATCTGAGCGAGGACGCCGTCCGGCCAGGCGAACCCGGCTCCTTGCTGTAGCCGCACGGATCGGCGGAAGCGAGTCTCCATCGCGGCCCCGTCCTCGGCGACCTCGGCCGTGCCCCAGCGCGCCACTTCGAAACCGATCTCCTCGATCCATTCGTGACGCCGCTTCTCGCGCCAGATCACCTCGTTCACATCGTTCCTCTTTGAAGACTCTCCTCTGCTGTCACCCTGGCCCCCTTTCCTGCCGTACTTTCCCTTGCCATCAGACTCGCCGACGACGCCGAGCTCGGGCCACAAGTTGTCGACTCTGGCGGTCCGCTGCCCCCGGCGTAGCACCACGTTGCAGAGCGGCACCGGCATTCGGCGTTCGATCATGCGTCCGCGCGACAGCGACTCAAGCCACGACTCCGAGCCTGGGTCTCCCCACTCGATGGCCAGCAGCGCCCTCGCCCGACCCAGATGGGGCGGACGCTCCTGGGCAAGCGCGAGCAAATCGCGGCCGGGAACGCCTCGGCGGAGCGCGGCGTCGACGGTGATCAACGCATCACTCAGGCAAGACGACGAGGCCACCTCGACGACTGCCTCGGCCAACGAAGGAACCAAGAGACCAGCATGGCGAGTGGGTGCTGAGACCGCGCACGATGGTCGGGTGACGATGGCCCCTGCCGTCGAGCCCCGTTCGGGCGCCCGCCTCACCGTCGGCAGGTCAGGGACGCGCCGCACAGGAAGGCTCCAGGCGATCGTGGCGGTGGCGCCCCAGGCGATTGCGTCGACAGCAGCTAGCTGAACGGCGAGCAGGCGCATGCAGTGCCGGACCTCTGGAGACGCGCCAGCCCACGCCGTCCCAAGCGCGTAGGCACCGCGATGGAGGCGCACCAGAAGCTCGGCCCGAGATGCGCTACGACGCCGTCGTGGCGAAAGCCCTAGGCCGTCCAACTGCCTAGATGTTGCCACCCCGTGCTGCGACGCCATCAGCGCTTCGACGTGAGGTGGAAGCGGCCATGGCATCGGTGCACGATGGCCGAATCCGCTGCATGGCGGAGCCTCGACCGGAGAACTGTGGACGACCCCGAGCACACGGGCTGTGGACGCTGAAGCGCGGGTGACGGACTTTGCGACTCCACTGCCACCAGCCCTGAAGAGTTAGTGTCGAATTCTGAGGCGATCGAAGCGCAAAAGCGCACACTAAGTCTTCACGACGCCCTTGGGGCCAAGGGTGGACGCGGGCGGTGGACGCGGGCTCAGTCGGCGTCAACCAGCAGGTCTTTGCGTCTCATGCAGCAGCCTCCTCGGCCACGGGTGAAGTCGCGGTCACGACCCTTGACGACCGCGTACCAGTCAGGCGGCGTCCGATCAGGTACATCTCGCACCCCAGGCAGAAGCCGAACGCCGCGTTCAAGAACGCCGCGGCAAGCGCCAGCCCAACGGCGACCAGGCCGACAGTGGACGCGCCAAGCGCCAGGGCCATGGTGCCGATGAGGCCGAACCCGAATCCCACGCCTTGGGCGAACCGCGGTGGAGCGGCTGCTTCGAGCTCAGTGGGCGGTGCGAGGCGCGGACGCACCAAGCCTCGGTAGACGGCGGCGTACGGCGTGCGTTGCAGCCCGACGAACGCACCGACGGCGAAGACGGCTGTCTGCGCTGCGAGCAGCCAGACGTTGCCGGTCACCAGCACGATGGCCAGGACGACGGTGGTAAGGGCCGCAGCGAAGCGCGGTCCACGGGGGTCGATCACAGTGATCTCCGATGGTGTGGGGGAGCAGAAGACTGGTGCCGACAGGCGTCCAGCGGGGGGGCTCGGGCCAGAGGGCCGGCGAGCGGGGGGTTGGTCAGCGACCGGCTAGCGACAACACAGGCAGCCGGCGACGCGACAGAGGTCGACGGCGCGGCGCTGGGTGAGCCCCAGACGGCGGGGAGGGCGGCTCGACATGGGGGCGAGCGTAGGGATCGCCGGAGAGAGTGTCGATTCTGTCTCGTATTGCGAGATCACGTCTCACGCACCGGACGGTGCCCGTCGCCCACCGGCTCGAGGGCTCCGATCGCCGCGATGACGTCGACCTTGCGCGGTTGCCCGGTCGCCCGCTGGGCCACCCGGCCCTCGGCATCGAGCACGAAGACGGTTGGCGTACGCATGACGTCCCAGCGGCGCACCAGATGGAGATGGGCCTCGGCGTCAATCTCGACAGCGACCACGCCGTCGACCATCTCTGAGACCTCGAGCAGCACCCGACGCGTCGCCCGGCACGGCTGGCAGAACGCTGACGAGAACTGCACCAAGGTGGCCCGGTCTCCGAGGTCGGCCCCAAGCTCTGACGCCGTGAAGCCACTGACCAGCTGTGCGTCGACGGCGGCCGATTCGACGGGTATCGCGCGCAGCCGACCGTCAGTGCGCCGACGCCACAGCCCGAAGGCGGTGGCCGCGACGATGATGACGACCAGCACGAAGACGCCGGAGGTGTTCACCCTCGTGCCAGCGTCCGAGTCGGCGCCGGCATTCCCGCTGCTTGCCGCCCTCTCGAACCGGCGGACGTCATCAGGCTGCTGCCCTCAGGCGATCAGGCCGACTGCGACGTAGCCAAGCGGAGCCGCCAGCAGCACCGGCCAGACCCCGCCAGCCAGCCACCCCGAACCCTGGCCGCGTACCCGCGCCTGGGCCGTGGCCGCCAGGGCCACGGGGATGCCTGCTGCAACGCCCAGACCGAGGCCGAGCACCGTTTGATCGACGGCGGCTCCGAGCAGCACACCCGCGACGGCGCCGGCCGTAAGTGGCGCCGCGATGGCGCCCGCGATGCCTGGGGCGAGCCGCCCAACCGACGCCGCGGCGCAAGCGCCTGCGAGCACCACCGCGGTGACGTTGCCGTCTTCGAGCTCGATCAAGACCACCCATGCCGCGCCCAGCGACGCAATCGTTGCCAGCGTGACGGTGGCCGCCAGCGCATCCACCAGGTCCGTTCGGCCGTCCTGCCGCAGCAGCTGCTGGACGACGGCGATCAGGTAGCCAGCGCCGAGCACGACCGCGATCGGCCCGAGGCTCGGAGCGTCCTGGGTGGTGGCGACGATGACGTCGACGATGGCGGCCAGCCCCGCGCCCACCAAGGCGCCGGACGCCGCAGAGGGAGCACCCAGCGAGCGGTGCCACGTGAGGACGAGCGCGACCTGCAGCGCGATGACCGGCACCCACAGCCACGGCAGCTCGAGGAGGGCTCCGACCAGCACGATCCCTGCGCCCAGCGCCCCGACCAGGGCAGCGCGCCAGTCGGGCAGGTGCAGATGATGAGGCACGTTGGACGCCGCCACAGCCGGGACGGGCGCGAGGGGTTGGTCGGCGGTCACCGGTCGATCATGCCGGACCCGCCGGCGCTCTGCTGAATGTCGCCGGCTCCGCCGGCGAAGGGCGGCAGCACCTCGACCACCGAGTCGGGCCGCAGCGGCACGTCAGCATGCGGCGTCCGGCCGACCGGGTGCTCGTCGACGACGAACGAGCAGACACCGACGATGCGGGCGAACGACTCGTCCCGGCTCGCACGGGCAGCGTCCAGAGCTGCGAGCAGCGTGGACGCGTCCACCGGCTCCTCGGACACCCCTGCCGCAGCTCGGGCACCTGCCCAGTACCTCAGTAGCGCCACCACGACCTCCTGCTCCCCACTGTGCCGCACCGGCCACGCGTCCACGACGCCGGTGCACACCAGTCGCTCCCGCCAGGCCCGGGCTTTCGCACCGGCCGTTAGTTAGGTTAGGGTGTCCTAACTTCCACTGACCAAGCCCTGACCCGCCACGGCACGACAGACAGGACCGCTCATGCTCGCCGCCTTCCTCATCACCCTCCGCGAGGGGCTCGAAGCCGCCCTGATCGTGAGCATCCTGATCGCCTACCTGGTCAAGACCGATCGGGGGGGCTCGATCCGCTACGTCTGGGCCGGCGTCGGTGCCGCCGCTGTATTCTCACTTGCCGTCGGCGGCTCGTTGGCAGTGGCCGCTGACCGTCTGCCCGAGGCAGGCCAGGCCGCGTTCGAAGGCACCATGGCGCTGCTCGCCGTCGGCTTCGTCACGTGGATGGTCTTCTGGATGGCGCGGAACGCCAGAGAGCTCAAGGGCGAACTACATGCGCACGTCGACAAGGCAACCGCCGCCGGAGCGGGTGCTGTCTCGGCCATGGCGTTCATCGCCGTCTCCCGAGAAGGCTTCGAGACCGCACTGTTCCTCTGGTCCTCGTTCCAGACGACCGGTGGCGGCTGGGTCGACATCCTCGGCGGCCTGCTCGGCCTGGCTACGGCGATCGCGCTGGGACTGCTGATCTACCGCGGCGCCCTGCGCGTCAACCTCGGCACCTTCTTCAAGTGGACCGGCGTCGCTCTGATCATCATCGCGGCCGGCGTCTTCACCTACGGCATCCATGAGCTGCAGGAGGCCGGGCTGCTCTTCGGCGAAGACTCGATCGCCTTCGACATCAGCGGGGCTCTCCCCGACGACTCGGCGCAGTACGCGATCTTCCGCGGCCTCTTCGCGGTGCGCACGGTGCCGAGCTGGCTCGAGGTGTTCGTCTGGTTCGCCTACCTGGTGCCGACGATGTGGCTCTTCTTCCGCACGCTCCGGCGTCCGCTGGGCGCACCTGCTAGCGCGCCCGCGAAGGCCTCCGCCTGACCAGCTGACAGGCCCTGCGTCTTCACCGCCCGCCCCACCAGGTCGATACCCTCAAGCACAGACGGTGTGAGGAGGACGCGTGGCGCGGCTGTTGCTGTTGACCGATGGCGGTCCCACCGCCGAGTCGGTGCTGCCAGCGCTCGAGCTGCTCCCCCACACCGTCCGGGTTCTGCCGGCTGAGGGCGCCGCCCTGTTGGACGCCGGCCCTGCCGACGCCCTGTTGGTCGACGCCCGCGGTCAGCTGCCCCGTGCGCGCTCCCTCTGCCGTCTGATCCGTACGACGGGCGTTGGCGTCCCGTTGCTGCTCATCACCACCGATGGCGGGCTCACCGCCGTCAACGCCGAGTGGGGCGTCGACGATGTGGTTCTCACCACCGCCAGTCCGGCCGAGGTCGAGGCTCGGCTACGACTGGTCACCGAACGCCTCGCGGCCGCGCGCGACGACGTCTCGCCGCTGATCCGTAACGGCGATCTCGTCATCGACGAGACCACCTACACCGCCAAGCTGCGCGGCACCGCACTCGACCTCACCTACAAAGAGTTCGAGCTGCTGAAGTTCCTGGCGCAGCACCCCGGTCGGGTCTTCACCCGCGGACAGCTGCTGCAGGAGGTGTGGGGCTACGACTACTTCGGTGGGACGCGCACCGTCGACGTCCACGTACGACGCCTGCGCGCCAAGCTCGGCGGCGAGTACGAGCAGCTGATCGGCACCGTACGCAACGTCGGCTACCGGTTCGTTGCCGCGCCGACGTCCGCCTGACCCAGCGACGCACCACGGCGGACGGACGCGCGCGGGTCCGCAGGTGCTCCACCTAGGGTGGCAGTCATGACCGAGCCCCCGTTTCACGTCGAGGTGCTCGCCAAGCTGGACGCCGACGAGACCGACGCCGTATCCCTGCTCAGTGAGCGTGCCACCGAGTTCGACGGCGTCCGCCCGCTGTCTGAACACGTGTCCCTTCACCTGCGCCACGGCGGCGACGAGGGCGTCCGGCACCTGCTCGCCTACGGCGATGGGCGCGGCCACCATCCACACCTGGCCGGGTACGCCCACCTCGACGTCACCGACGAGGTGGCCGGGTCGAGCGCCGAGGTGGTGGTCGACCCCGCCTGGCGGCGTCACGGAGTGGGCCGGCTCCTGGTCGACACCGTACGAGCCGAGACGCCCGACGGCCGACTGCGCCTGTGGGCACACGGCGAGAGCCCCGCTGCTTCGGGTCTGGCATCAGCCCTCGGGTTCACCAAGACCCGAGAGCTGCTGCAGCTGCGGCGGTCCCTGTCGGCGTCGATCCCTGCCGCTGAGGTGCCTGACGGGGTCGAGGTGCGCTCATTCGTACCCGGCCAGGACGACCTTTCCTGGGTGGCCCTCAACGCGCTGATCTTCGCCGATCACCCCGAGCAGGGAGCCCTGAGCCTGGACGACCTGCACCGCCGCCTCGACGAGCCGTGGTTCGACGCCGGCGGGTTCTTCCTGGCCGAGCGCGGGGGTGAGCTCGTCGGCTACCACTGGACCAAGGTGCACGGCGGCGAAGCTGTGGTCCACGAGCACGACGACCACGGACCGCACACCCACGACCAGCACGGCCACGAGCCGATCGGCGAGGTGTATGTGGTGGGCGTGCACCCCTCAGAGCGGGCAACCGGCCTGGGGACGGCGCTGATCGTGCTCGGCCTGCACCACCTGCGCAGCGCCGGACTGCTGGAGGCCATGCTCTACGTGGACGCCGAGAACACCCCGGCCATCGCCGCCTACGAGCGTCTGGGCTTCACCCACTGGGACAGCGACGTCCAGTTCCGCTCGCCAGCCTGACGATGGCCCCTAGGTGACTGCCGGTTGGCGCTGGCGGTGCTTTCCGTACTCGCGATACGTCAGCCACACCATGAAGACGTCGAACACCGTCAACAACGCGATGCCAAGAGTCGGGTTCACCACCAACAGCAGGACGCCGCCGATGATCTCAAGGATTCCGTCGAGCCCCTTGACGATCAGGACGATCTCGAAGGTCCAGTCGAGCGGGCCAGAGGGGCGGAAGCTCCTCACCAGATGGCTGGGAGAGGCAGGTTCACAGCGGCGGGCACCCCCACATCGTCGGCGTCGACCAGGCATGCTCAGGACGCCGTCGACGGCCTCCCCCGTCGGTCGTCCCTAGGCCCATAGGGATGAATAGGACCTTTGCCGGATGACGCATCCGCTGGGCGGTGTCACCATGGAGCCACCTCACCGAAAGGGGACCTTGTGAGTTCAGTGTCCGACGCCTCGACCGAGCCATTGCCGGCAGACCGCTTCTCCGACCGCGAGCTGTCGTGGTTGGCGTTCAACCAGCGGGTGCTCGAGCTCGCCGAAGACACCGCAGTGCCCCCTCTTGAGCGTGCGAAGTTCTTGGCCATCTTCGCCAGCAACCTCGACGAGTTCTACATGGTGCGCGTTGCGGGCCTCAAGCGTCGGATCGCGGCCGGGATCGCGGTGCAGGCCGCCAGCGGGCTGACCCCCCGCGAGCTCATGAAACGTGTCCATGACCGCACCCGCACGCTGATGTCTCAGCACGCCCAGGCCTTCCGCGACCTGATGCCGACGCTGCAGGCCGCCGGCATCGAGATCCTTCGTTGGCGCGACCTTGACGTCGACGAGCAGAAGGCCATGAGCAAGATGTTCGACGACCAGATCTTCGCTGTCCTGACTCCGCTGGCCGTCGACCCGGCCCACCCGTTCCCCTACATCTCCGGTCTGTCGCTCAACCTGGCCGTCGTCGTCCGCAACCCCAACACCGGCCAGGAGCACTTCGCCCGCGTGAAGGTTCCGCCGGCCCTGCCTCGCTTCGTGCCCCTCGACGGCGGCGAGCGCTTCGTGCCCCTCGAGGACGTCATTGCGGCACACCTCGACTCGCTCTTCCCTGGCATGGAGGTACTGCAGCGTCACACCTTCCGGGTAACGCGCAACGAAGACGTCGAGGTGGAGGAGGACGAAGCAGAGAACCTGCTGAAGGCGCTCGAGCGCGAGCTCTCGCGGCGCCGTTTCGGACCCCCGGTGCGCCTTGAGGTCGAAGAGACGATCGACCCTCATGTCCTCGAGCTACTGATCGAAGAGCTCGACATCGACCGCAACGAGGTCGTCACCTTGCCGTGGCCCCTCGACCTCACCGGCCTGTTCGCCATCTCCGGCTTGGAGCAACCCGAGCTGCTCTACCCACCGTTCGTGCCGATCACCTCCCCTGAGCTGAACGAGGTCGAGACCAGCGATGCGCCCGAGATCCTCGAGGTCATGCGCAACCGCGACGTCCTGCTGCACCATCCGTACGACTCGTTCAGCACCAGCGTCCAGGCATTTCTCGAAGAAGCCGCCGACGACCCGAACGTCTTGGCCATCAAGCAGACGCTCTACCGCACCAGCGGTGACTCACCGATCGTGCACGCGCTGATCAACGCCGCCGAGGCCGGCAAGCAGGTGCTCGTCCTCGTCGAGATCAAGGCGCGCTTCGACGAACAGGCCAACATCCGATGGGCACGCAAGCTCGAACAGGCAGGCTGCCACGTGGTGTACGGAGTCGTCGGCCTGAAGACACATAGCAAGCTCAGCATGGTCGTTCGTCAGGACGAAGACGGCGTCCTGCGCCGCTACACGCACATCGGCACCGGCAACTACCACCCGAAGACAGCGCGTCTCTACGAAGACCTGGGTCTGCTCACGTCCAGCGCTGCGGTCGGCGACGACGTCAGCAAGCTCTTCAACGTGCTGACCGGCTACTCGCTCACCACCGACTACCAACGCCTGCTGGTCGCCCCGCACTCGGTACGCGCTGGGCTGGTCGAACGCATCGACCGCGAGATCGACCACCACCGCCAAGGGCGACCGGCAGCGATCCGTTTCAAGGTCAACTCGATCGTCGACGAGCAGATCATCGATGCCCTGTACCGGGCATCGGAAGCCGGCGTACCCGTCGACGTTCTGGTGCGCGGTATCTGCGGCATCAAGGCAGGCGTGCCAGGACTGTCAGAGAACATCAGAGTGCGCAGCATCTTGGGACGATTCCTCGAGCACTCCCGCATCTACTGGTTCGAGAACGACGGAGAACCGGACGTCCTCATCGGCAGTGCCGACCTGATGCACCGCAACCTCGATCGTCGCGTCGAGGCCTTGGTCAGCATCGTCGGCGAGCAGCACGTCGCCCACTTGAGCTCAATCCTCGACCTCTCGTTCGACCCCGGCACCGCCTCCTGGCACCTGATGCCTGACGGCGAGTGGATGAAGGTCAGCCAGGATGACGACGGCGAGCCGCTTGCCGACCTGCAGGCAGAGCTCATTGCGCTGAAGCGGCAGTCGCGGCGCGTCCCCCTGCGATGACTGAACCCGTTTCCGTCACTGAGGTCGAGCGCAAGCTGACGGTTCCCGAGGCCTTCGCGATCGATGACGTCCTCGAGGCCTTGTCAACGATCGGCGAGATCACTGTCGAGCGACGTCGCACGCTCAACGCCGTCTACTACGACACCGACGACTTCCGACTCGCCCGCTCGCGCGTCACCCTGCGTCGCCGCACCGGTGGAAACGACTCGGGCTGGCACCTGAAGCTGCCGCCGCTCGATCTGGCCTCTGATGCTCGAGAGGAGCAGGTGCTTCCACTCTCGGCCGGACGCCCCGGACAGGTGCCGGCACCACTGACACACGCCGTTGTGGCCCTGACAGCAGGTGCACCGCTCCTTCCGCTAGCGACGCAACAGACTCGACGCACGCCGTACGTCGTGCATACCGCGTCAGGAGGGCCGGGCGTTGAGATCGTCGATGACCGCGTGAGCATCACCGAAGGTGCGCAGGCCGGCGTGGAGTACCGCGAGATCGAGGTCGAGGTGCTCGGCGCACCAGAGCTTCTTGAGCCCGTTGTGGCGGTGCTCATGGATGCCGGGGCTGAGCCCTCGAGGTCGCAGAGCAAGGGAATCAGAGCCCTGGTCGGCGACGCCCCACTGGCACCGCTGATCGACATCGGCAGTCGTCCGCGTCCTAAGCAGCCAGCGTTCGAGGCGGTCCGCCATCACGTGCGCACCCAGGTGTCGGCAATCGTCACCCAAGACCAGCGCCTTCGACGCCACCTGCCCGACTCGGTGCATCAGTACCGTGTCGCGGCCCGACGACTGCGCAGTGTGCTGCAGGCATTCGGCCCGCTCGTCGACGACACGTGGGCCCGCGCACTTCGCACCGAGCTGGGCTGGATCGCCAACGTACTGAGTCAGTCGCGCGACCGCGAGGTCCTCGAAGCGCGCCTGATCGATGCCATTCGGGCCCTACCGCCCGAGATCGACGGCGCAGCAGCCCTGGTCGCGATTCAGCAGCATCTCGACGCCGAGCTGGCAGAGGCGAACTCGTCGATCGCTGCCGCGCTCGCCTCTCCGCGCTACGCAGCGCTCATGGCGACGCTCCACACCGCTGCCGACACCCCACCGACCACAGAGCTGGCTGACGGCAAGTCGTCCAAGGTGTTGCCACCTCTCGCGGACGCCAGCTGGCGCAAGCTGGCCAAGCAGGGACGTCGCCTGCACAACGAGTTGGAGGGCCACGACGACCACTGGCATCGCACGCGCATCACCGCCAAGCGTGCGCGATACACCGTCGAGGCGTGTGTTCCTGTCTTCGGAGGACCGGCCAAGAAGTTCGCCAAACAGCTGGCCCAGGTCACCGAGCTGCTCGGCGAACATCAGGACGCCGCCATCGCTGCCGACCTCGCGCGCCAGCTGTCGTCGAACGCGCGAGGTGCTCGAGCACCCTTTGCCCTCGGCGTCCTCTACGCGCAGCAACGCGACCTGGTGACCCAGACCCGCCGCGAGTTCATCGACATCTGGCCGCGGGTGGCGCACCCGGGTTGGCGCACGTGGATGAGCGGGCCGTCATGAGTCGCGCGCCCATCATCGCCGCGAGGCTGCCTGATCACCCGCCAGGGACGCAAGGGGGTCGAGGTACTCCTTGTGCATCGGCCCCGATATCACGACTGGTCACTGCCCAAGGGCAAGGTCGACGCCGGCGAGCACGTCACCGAAACCGCAGTCCGCGAGGTGCTCGAAGAGACCGGGCTCGTGGTGGCCCTACGACGTCCGCTGCCGCTTCAGACCTACAAGGTCGACGGCGTCCCGAAGCAGGTGCACTACTGGCGCGCAGTGGTCGTCGACGAGCCACCGTTCGTCCCCAACGACGAGGTCGACAAGATCCGCTGGCTGTCGATCGACAAGGCCGTCGCACGCGTCACTCGCCCCGACGACGCATCGCTGGTGAAGCTGGCCGACGACCCTCCCGGGACGCCGTTCGTCGTGCTGCGCCACGGGAACGCGATGAAGCGGGTCGACTGGTCAGGCGATGACGTCGACCGACCCCTTGACGTCGTCCGGGGAGCAACAGGCTGAGGCGCTGGTGACCCGACTGGCTGCGTACGGCGTCGAGCGGGTCCACTCATCGGCCGCTCGACGGTGCTCTGACACGGTGCGGCCCTACTCGCTGGCCACAGGCATCCCGCTCGCCTCCGAGCCGACTCTGACCGAGGACGGATTCAACGACGACCCTGAGGTCGGCGATGGAACGGGCCGGTGAGCTGCTGATCGACGCCTGGCGGGGTCAGGAGGCGGTGGTCCTCTGCGGGCATCGCCCGTACCTGCCGCAGCTCGTCGACCATCTGGTCGACATCTGCCCCGGTAGCACCACGGCAGACCCCTGGGAGTACCCGCTGCCGCACACGGTGCCCACCGCCTCGATGACCGTGCTGCACGTCCACCAGGACGAGCACACCGGCCAGCCCACGACCCTGGCTCTGGAGCACCACGCGCACTAGACGTGTTCACTTTCTCGGCGCAATTCACTCTCCGTTCACCTTCAGGACCGCGTGAGGTCATCGACGTTTTCCACACTCGACGAGCGCGGGTCACCATCCGTTCACCGACTGGCCCCTGCCGCGTCACCAACGCTCCCTAGCGTCGCCGCGACAGTTGTCAGAATGTTCCTCAAACGGAAGGTCCACGCACGTGAAGCGCAGCTCCCTGAACACGGGTCATCGCCCCGGCCGCAACGGTCGCGGCCTTGGCCCTGACCCTCGCCGCCTGTGGCGGCGACAACAACGATGACGGCGACGGCGACACCGCCAGCGGCCTGTCGGGCTCGGTCAACATCGACGGCTCCAGCACGGTTGGCCCGATGGCAAAGGTCGCTGCTGAGCTCTTCGGTGAGTCGAACCCCGACGTCAAGGTCACCGTCGGCGAGTCCGGCACAGGCGGAGGCTTCGAGAAGTTCTGTGCCGGCGAGACCGACATCAGCAACGCCTCGCGCCCCGTCGAGGACGACGAGGTCGCCGCTCTGCGACAAGGACGGCGTCAACTTCCAAGAGATGGTGATCGCCAACGACGCGCTCACCGTTGTCGTCAACACCGAGAACGACTGGGCCACCTGCCTCACGGTCGAGCAGTTGAACACGATCTGGGACCCCAAGTCCGAGGACAAGATCACCAACTGGAACCAGGTCGACCCCTCGTTCCCCGATGAGAAGCTGGTGCTCTTCGGCGCCGGCACCGACTCCGGAACGTTCGACTACTTCACCGACGCCATCAACGGTGAAGAGGGCGCAAGCCGCACCGACTACTCGCCGACCGAGAACGACAACAACACCGTCCAGGGTGTTCAGGGCAGCGCTGGCGGTCTCGGGTACTTCGGCTACTCGTACTTCGAGCAGAACGCCGACAGACTGACCGCCGTTGAGATCGACGGCGGCGACGGCTCGTGTCGCTCCGAGCGCCGACACGGTGGCGGACGGCACGTACACACCGCTCGCTCGCGAGCTGTACATGTACCCGTCGGTCGAGAAGGCTGCGAGCAACGAAGCCGCCCTCGCGTACACCGAGTTCTTCGTCGAGAACGACGCCGCGATCGCCGAGGCGGCCCAGTTCATCCCGCTGAACGACGAGCAGAAGTCGCTGCTCGACTCTGAGCTCGCCGACTTCCAGGCCGCGGTGGACGCGAGCTAACTGTGAGTTCGACTTCGTCGACGAAGGTCGACAAACGCGCTGCTGTTGCAGGAGCCCCAGGGTTCCTGCAACAGCAGCGTTCTCGGCACGGCGAGAAGCTGGTCGTCGTCCTGCTGCTGCTGGCGGCATTGGTCTCGGTGGCCACCACCGTCGGGCATCGTCATCTCGCTCTTCGTCCCCGCAGCGGAGTTCTTCGCCGAGGTGCCGGTCACCGACTTCCTCTTCGGCACCAGTTGGAGCCCAACCTTTGCCAACCCGCAGTTCGGCGTCCTGCCACTGATCGTCGGCACGCTGCTGACGACAGCGATCGCCAGCGTGGTGGCCCTTCCCCTTGGACTCGGTTCAGCGGTGTACCTCTCGGAGTACGCCAGCGATCGACGTCCGGCGCACACTCAAGCCGGCACTTGAGATCCTCGCCGGCATCCCCACCGTCATCTACGGGTTCTTCGCACTCACCTTGATCACCCCGCTCTTGCGATGGATCATCCCTGGCGGCGGAGACGTCCCGACCATCTACAACTCGCTGTCGGCCGGGCTCGTGATGGGCGTCATGATCATCCCGACCGTGGCGTCGCTCTCCGAGGACGCCATGTCGGCCGTTCCCAACGGCCTGCGCCAAGGAGCCTTTGCGCTGGGCAGCAACCGGCGTCAGGTGTCCACGCGTGTCGTTGTGCCGGCTGCGCTTTCGGGTATCACGGCAGCGTTCATCCTGGGCATTTCGCGCGCCATCGGCGAGACCATGATCGTGGCCATGGCCGGTGGGCTGCAGCCCAACATGTCGCTGAACCCTCTTGAGTTCCACCAGACCATGACAGCGTTCATCGCGGCCACTGCTGCTGGCGACATCGCCACCGGAACCATCGTCTACAAGACGATCTTTGCCGTCGGTGCCCTGCTGTTCATCATGACGTTCGTCATGAACATGATCAGCATCCGGCTGGTACGCAAGTACCGCGAGGTGTACGAGTGACGATCACCGCGCCTCCGCCCAAGACACCCACGTCATCCAACACGCCGCTGCTCAAGACCACCGGTGAACCGCTGCGCGAGCGCGCCTTCAAATGGATGCTCTGGTTCTGCCTCGCCGTTGGGCTGGTCACGCTGGTCGTGCTCCTCACGTACGTCTTCATCAGGGGGTGGAGCCGGCTCGACTCCCGGCTGATCACGAACATGCCGTCGTCCGTGCTGCCCGAGACGGCGGGTGCACAGTCGGCAATCACCGGAACCCTGTGGCTCATGGTCTTCACGGCCATCTGGTCGCTGCCTGTCGGGATCATGGCCGCCATCTATCTCGAGGAGTACGGCGACCCCACCCGCTGGTACAACCGCGTCATCGAGATCAACCTGCTCAACCTGGCTGCCGTGCCTTCCATCGTCTTCGGAATCCTCGGGCTGGCGTTTATCTCCCGCGGCATGGGCTTCGGGCCAACCGTCCTCACCGGTTCATTGACTCTGGCGCTGTTGGTACTCCCGGTGGTCGTCATCGCCAGCCGCGAGGCGATCCGGGCCGTTCCGCAATCGATTCGGGCAGGCTCACTGGCCCTCGGGGCCACGCGATGGCAGACCATCTACCGACAGGTGCTCCCAGCGGCCATCCCCGGCATCTCGACGGGCGCCATCTTGGCCCTCTCCCGCGCCATCGGTGAGGCGGCGCCTCTGCTCATGCTCGGCGTCTCGTTCGTGCGGTTCAACCCCGACGGCCTGATGAGCAGCTTCACCGCGCTCCCCGTGCAGATCTACAGCTGGACGACCGAGGCGCGTCCTGAGTACGCCGACCTTGCGGCGGCGGCCAGCGTCGTCCTGCTCGTCATCCTGCTGGCGATGAACTCGGTGGCCATCTACATCCGCAACAAGACCCAGAAGCGTTGGTAGCCCCGTGAGCAAACCCACCCACCCAGGAGCCAGTAGCGTGGTCACCACCGGTACCCGAGTTCGCCTCCACCAGCCGACTGCAGGAGCCATGAGCGAGTCACCCTCTGATCTCCCCGTCACCGACCGCGACGGTGCTGGCGGCGTCACCGACGACAGCGACTCCGGCTCGGCGTTCGAGTCAGTCATCACGACGCGCGACCTGTCGGTCTTCTACGGCAACTACCAGGCTGTCCGCGACGTCGACATGGACTTCGGCAAGAACCGCATCACCGCGATGATCGGTCCGTCCGGCTGCGGCAAGTCGACCGTGCTTCGGTGCTTCAACCGTATGAACGACCTGATCCCCGGCGCACGCGTCGAGGGGACCATCACGTACCACGGTCAAGACATCTACGCGCCAGACGTCGACACGATCGAGGTGCGGCGCCGCGTCGGCATGGTGTTCCAGAAGCCGAACCCCTTCCCGAAGTCGATCTACGACAACATCGCGTACGGCCCACGGGTCAATGGGTGGAAGGTTGACTCGATGGACGACGTCGTCGAAGAGGCGCTCACCCGCGCGGCGCTCTGGGACGAGGTCAAGGACAAGCTGAAGGAGAGTGCGCTGGCGCTCTCCGGGGGGCAGCAGCAGCGCCTGTGCATCGCCCGGTGCATCGCCGTGCAGCCCGACATCATCTTGATGGACGAGCCGTGCGCCTCACTCGACCCGATCGCGACGTCAAAGATCGAAGACCTCATGCGCGAGCTGGCGAGCGACTACACGATCATCATCGTCACGCACAACATGCAGCAGGCGGCCCGCGTCTCTGACCGCACTGGGTTCTTCACCGCCGACGTCGACGACAAGGGTGAGCGCCACGGGCGCCTGGTCGAGATGGACTGGACGAAGAAGATCTTCACGAACCCCGCCGACCCTCGCACCGAGGGTTACATCTCCGGCCGCTTCGGCTAGTCCTCTTGGGCGAACCGCCCAGCCAACCCGGCTCCGCCGATCGTGGCGACGAACGTCGGTACGGCGATCACCGTCGTGATGTCGGGTGACAGGACGCCGATCGTGTCGGTCAGGTACTCCCAGGTCGTGAAGGCGAGTACCGGCAATCCACCGGCAAAGCCCCCGAGGACGCGCACGGCCGTAGGCGTCCGGCCGTGCGATGCCACAGCTGCCACTGACAACCCGGTCACCACCCCGAGCACCAAGCCCAGACCCGCACCGACGCCGATGAAGAGCACCAACCCGAAGAGCGAAAGCGCCTGCCCATCGAGCACAGCGACGAAGAGCGACAGGGCCGCGATCACGATGAAGTAGAGGGTGCCGGCGGCGAGGCCGAAGGGTGCTGACGTCCGCAGTACCGCCCAGGCGCGCTGCGGGAAGGACGGCGGCATCACGACGTGGGGATCGTGGAGTCGCGTCAGGCGCACTCGACGCAGTGCGTCGACCACAACCGCGCCTCGAGGCGTGCGGGAGCGATGGCGGCGCCGCACTTGTCGCACTGGCCGTACGTTCCAGCGTCGACCTTCGCGATCGCCCTGTCGATCTCGGCGAGCATCACCTGGAGGCCGTCGTGGGCCGCCACCTGGGTGATGCGTTCGACCGCGATGCTGGTGCCGTCGCCCACCCGCTTGCCGAACGAGATGTCAGCGGTGTCCGTGGCAGGCTCGGTGAGCTGATCGAGCTCAGCAACAACGTCGTCGCGCTTCGCCCGCAGGTCAACCAACACTGTGTTCACCCGTCGACGGTACCCCAGCCCTCCCCTGGGGCCATGTCACATGGATTCGAAATGACCGAACCAGCGCCGCACCCATCTGCAAGGTGACATCGAGTACGGCGGCCAATGGGTACCAGGTCAGTACGAAATGACCGAACCCATGTGACATGGCCCCAAAATTAGGGGGTGAGGCGGAAGGCGGGGTCACCTGCTAGCGCGTCGGTCACCTCCGCGGTGTCCATCTGGGCCTTCTGCAGGGTGCCGCTGTAGTCCCAGTTCATCGACTGCCAGCGGGTGAACTGGTCGAGCACCCAGACGCCGCTCTGACGCGAGCCGTTGCCGCTCTTTCCGTTGCCGCCGAACGGCAGGTGCGCCTCGGCGCCGGACGTCGAGTTGTTGACGCTGACCATGCCAGCGCTCACACCCTCGCGGAAACGCCACACCGACTGCGGATCACGCGTGTAGATCGCCGACGACAGCCCGTAGCCGTGCCCGTTGGCCAGATCCAGCGCCTCGTCGAGCGACTCGAAAGCGCCGACCCCGACCAGCGGACCGAACGTCTCGGTGCCGTACAACGCGTCGGACGCCTGCACGCCCACCGCGATCGTCGGGTGCGCATACAGACCCAGCGACGGGTCTCCGACAAATCCCTCGCGCGGGTTGGACGCCGTGATCCGCCCGGTGCCCGTCGACCCGCGCAGGGTGTGGTGCGGCTGCACCAGGTCGAGCCACCCCTCGAACCGCTCGAGGAACCGCTCGTCGATCATCGGCCCGTACAGGACGTCCTGGGTGGGGTCACCCACCGCGCACTGCTCGACGGCAGAGGCAAATGCTTCCACGAAGTCGTCGTACACCGAGTGATGCACCCACACGGTGCCCAGCGACGTGCACCGTTGCCCCGCCGTGCCGAACCCACCGAACAGCGCCCCCTCGACCGCCAGATCCAGATCGGCGTCAGGCATCACCACCATCGGGTTCTTGCCGCCCAGCTCAAGGCAGGGCGACTGCAGGTGACGCCCGCACAGCTCGCCGATCGCGCGACCCACCTCGGTCGACCCGGTGAAGCCCACCTTGTCGACGAGCCCTGCGTCCAGCGCCGACGTCAGCCCCGCAAACGTGTCAGCTCCTGCCATCGGAACGGTCTGCAGGACGTCAGCCGGCACCCCTCCGGCGTGGAAGAGCGACGTCAGGGCATCGGCAACGGCGTTTGCCGTCTCCGCCGGTTTCCAGACAACGGCATTGCCGCACAGCAGGGCCGGCACCAGGTACCACGACGGGACGGCGGCCGGGAAGTTGCCGGCCGTGACGATCGTCGCCACCCCGACCGGCACCCGGAACGTCAACAGCTGCTTGTTCGGCATCTCGCTCGGAACCGTCTGCCCGTACAGCCGGCGCCCCTCGCCGAGGAAGAAGTCGCACGTGTCGATGACCTCCTGCACCTCGCCGAGCGCCTCGGCGTAGGGCTTGCCGATCTCGCGCGTCACCAGCGCGGCCAACGACTCCTTGTTCGCCTCCACCAACCGACCCACCTGAGCGATCACACGTCCGCGCGCCGGGGACGGAACACGCGACCACGACTGCTGCGCCGCGCGGGCCTGGCGAGTCGCGTCCACCAATGCGTCGGACGCCAGCAACTCGCCGCTCCACACGACGTCAGACGCGTCGGCCGGATTGTGCTTCTGGAACGGAGTACCACCTGAGCTCGTCATGGCGTCACTCTAGGACGGCCTTCGGCTCGCCACGATGTGCGACGATGCCCGCGTGACGAGCACCGCGACCGCCGAACAAATTCTGGTCGCGCTTTCCGACGCCGGTGTCAGCACAGTGTTTGGACTACCGGGGGTACACAACCTCCCGTTCTGGCGCGAGCTCGACGAAGCGTCAACTCACTCGACCGGGCTGCGCATCACGACCGTGCGCCACGAGCAGACCGCCGCATACGCCGCCGACGGTCTGGCCCGGGCGACCGGAGGGCTCGGAGTCTGCCTCGTCACATCGGGTCCCGGGGCCGCCAACACGCTCGCGGCATTCGGCGAGGCGGCCGCCAGTGGCGTCCCCCTTCTCGTCATCGCCAGCGACGTCCCAGAGCAGCTGCGCAGCCGGGACGCTGTTCGCGGCCTGCTGCACGAGTCGCGGGACCAGGGAGCCTGGTTCACGCCGCTCGCCAAGGCGGTCTTCCAACCCACGGACGCCCGACGACGCCGTCACCGCCATCGCCGACGCCATCGCCGACCGCCATGGGCCATCCGCGCGGACCCGTCTACGTCGGCATCCCGGCAGACGTGCTCCGCGCGTCTGCCCCCTCCGCACCGCGCGTGCCCACCGAGGCCCCCCGGCAGCCGTCGGCCGACGACGTCAGCTCGGCGGTCGACCTGCTCAATCACGCCAAGCGTCCCGTTCTGCTGATCGGCGGCGGTGCCGTCGCAAGCGCCGCCGACATCGACACACTCGCGTGGCGGCTCGGCGCCCCGGTCTTCGCCACCTACGCAGCGCGCGGCGTGCTGCCTCCAGGGCATCCGCTGCTGGTCGACGTTCCGATCATGGAGCCTCGCGCCCGCGCCTTGCTCGCCGAGGCCGACCTTCTGCTGGTTCTCGGCTCAGCGCTCGACGGCATGTCCACCGCGAACTGGTCGCTGCCGCGTCCGCAGCGCGTCATCGATGTCAACCTCCGGCCGAGCGGCGCATACGCCCCCGACCTCACCGTCACCGCAGATGTCGCCGCCTTCGTCGACGGCATCGCCCTTCGGCTCGGCGGACGTGAACCGTGGGCTGACTCTCCCTTCCTCATCCGGGACGCCGTTCGCTCTGCGTCCGCCGCCGACCCCAGCACCCGCGAGGCGACCGCATTCGTCGACGCCATCGAGCGAGCCTGGCCGGCCGGCAACGTGGTCGTCTGCGACATGGCGATCGCCGGTTACTGGGTAGGTGGCTACGCAGCGGTGCACAGCACCAGGCAGCTGCTCTACCCCGTCGGGTGGGGCACCCTTGGCTACGGACTTCCCGCGGCCATCGGTGTTGCTGCCTCCGGGACGCCCACTCTCGCCGTGGTCGGTGACGGCGGCCTCGCGATGGCCACCGGAGAGCTCGCGACTCTCTCCCAGGAGCACCTGCCGGTCACGGTCCTGGTGGTGTCCGACAGCGGCTACGGCATGTTGCGCTACGACCAGCAGCGAGCCGGCCTCCCCGAGCGCGGTGTCGATCTTGATGCTCCGGACTGGCGTGCTCTAGGCGCCGCCTACCGGCTGCCCGTCGACACCCCCCTCGACGCCGACGATCTTGCCAACGTCATCGCCCGGTCGGCGGTGTCGGGCGAGCCGCGCCTGGTGGTGTACTCGGCGACACTGTCCCCACCTCGGTCGACGTCCCCCCGTTGGGGCGATCCAGACCACTAGCGTTAGCGCCGAAACACTGGTTGACCCACCACCGCGATGGAGCCCGGATGCACACCTCGCTGTTCGCGCGCGCAAGCGCCGGGCTCGCCACGGCTGTCAGCCTCGCCCTGCTCGCTCCGGTCGGGGTGAGCGGTGCTTCAGCCGAGGTCGACAGCGTCCCAGCTCTGGCGCCGTTGGGCACCGCCGAGAAGGCCCTCGATGTCGCGCAAGAGGTGATGGCAGGTACCTCGACCAAGCTCTCTCCATCGCTGGCCCTCCGAGAGCTCGCCCTACGCCAGCGTGACCTGGCGGGCGCTGACCAGCGAGCGGCCGAGGTGCTGCTGACCCGACCCAACGGTGGCGCCACTGGCCGCGACATTCCAGCGGCGGTGTGGACGGGCCGCGAGGCCGCCAAGTCCGTCTCGGGCGCCGGTTGCTCGACGACGGTCCCGGTCTGCGTCCACTGGACGAACCGGGGCAACGACGCGCCCCCCTCGACGGACGGCAACAGCAACCAGGTGCCCGACTGGGTCGAGACGTCGGTGACCGAGATGGAGACCGTCTGGGACTACGAGATCAACACCCTCGGCTACCGAGCGCCGCTCACCGACGAGCGCGCCTCGATCGACAACGACGGCGTGAACTTTGACGTCTACCTCAGCGACATCGGGTCCCGCGGGTACTACGGCTACTGCACGGTCGACGACTCACGCACGAAGACCAGCTACCGGAACGGCGACTTCGCCAGCTACTGCGTCCTCGACAACGACTTCGCGCGCAGCGAGTTCCCCACCAACAGCCCGCGCGAGAACCTTCAGGTGACGGCGGCGCACGAGTTCTTCCACGCGATTCAGTTCGCGTACGACGCCATGGAGGACGGCTGGTTCATGGAGGGATCGGCGGCGTGGATCGAGGACGAGGTCTACGACTCCGTCAACGACAACCGTCAGTACCTCCGCAGCAGCCAGTTCCGCAAGCCCACCGTTCCGCTCGACGCCTCTCGGGGTCTCGGGGTCTACGGAACGTGGGGATTCCTTCGCTATCTGTCCGAGCGCTTCGGCACCGATGTCATCAGAAGGGCCTGGGAGCGCGCCGACTACGCACCGGGCGGCCCCGACGACTACTCCATCCAGGCCCTCGACCGCGTGATCAGCAACCAAACCAACTTCGGCAACGTCATGGGCGACTTCGGGGTGGTCATCAACCATCCCCGAGCCTTCCTCAACGAAGGCAGCGCCTTCCCCTCCGCCAAAGTGGACCGCTTCATCCTTGGCCGCGTCGGCGCGTCAACCGGGTGGCGGTCGTACACGCTCGACCACATGTCCTACGCGCCGGTCGAAGTACGACCAGGACGCTCGGTGAAAGCGGGTGCACGACTCAAGGTCATCGTCGACGCCCCGGGACGTGCGACAGCCCCAGAGGCACGCGTCATGGTTGTACGCAAGAACGGGTCTGTGGGCGCCATCAAGGCGCTGACGCTCAACCGCAAGGGCAACGGCAGCATTTCGGTGCCGTTCGCTCCCGGGTCCGTCCAGCGCGTCGTTGTGGCGATGGGCAACACCAGCACCGACTTCCGCCGCTGCTACTCGGAAATAACGACCTTCTCGTGCGGCGGAGGGATTCCTCTGCACGACAATGCCCGGCACTGGTTCAAGGCAATCGTGCGCTAGACCGACGCTCCACGAATGCGTTACCCACTTGACCGCCCCATCACCCGCGCCCGCCAAAGTCAGGGCCTCTAGACCCCCCCCCCCCGGTGATCGGGGCACTTCCACCATCGCTGGACGGAGCCATATCAGGTCCAGTGACGGAAACGATCCGATCACGGTCAGCGGGGTGGGGAACCGGGGGCGTCCGGACGCCGTCCTACTGGTCTCGCTCCATCTAGGACAGGACCGCGGAGGTGCCATGAACTGGGATATCGAGGCGGGCTGCCAGTCAGTCGACCCAGAGGTCTTCTTTCCCGACCGCCCGAGCGACCGGGCCCTCGCTGCCAAGGCGATCTGCCGCGGTTGTCCTGTCCGGACCCAGTGCCTGGAGTTCGCCCTCAGCGCCCGGCTCGACCATGGCGTCTGGGGCGGTCTGACCGAGGTCGAGCGTCGCTCGCTCCGCCGCTCGCGGCAGCGCAGGGCCCGCCGCGAGGTGGAGGCGGCCTGACCCCGTCGATGGGCGCAAATTACCTGTCGGAGGTCGCACCCACCACACTGGGCGGGTGACTGTTCGAGTGACGCAGGACGTCGGCGACGCCGTCGCTGCGCTCCTCGGCGACGGACTGGTCGCGCTCCCTACCGAGACCGTCTACGGCCTAGCCGGTGACGCCACGAGCCCGGAGGCCGTTGCCCGGATCTTTGCGGTCAAGGGACGCCCCTCCACGCACCCGGTGATCGTCCACCTTCCGGACATGAGCTCATCCCGCAGTGGACCGACGCCGTCCCCGCGTGGGCGATGGCCCTTGCCATCGAGGTCTGGCCCGGCCCACTCACCCTGATCGTGCCGCGCGGACCCAATGTGCTGGACGCCGTCACCGGCGGCCAGTCCACCGTGGGTCTGCGGGTCCCCTCGCACCCGCTCACACTGCGAGTGCTCAGCGAGTTCGGCGGCGGCCTCGCCGCACCGTCGGCCAACCGCTACGGCCACGTGAGCCCGACCACCGCGCAGCACGTCGTCGACGAGCTCGCGACGTGCTGGATCCGACGCGCGACCTCGTGCTCGACGGCGGACGGTGCCCCGTCGGCGTCGAGTCGACCATCGTCGGAGCCTGGGACGACACCCCGCGGCTGCTGCGCGCCGGTGCTGTCACCGTCGACCAGATGGCCGAGATCGCCGGACGAGCGGTGTCCACGACACCGACGGCGTCCGCGCCCCGGGCACCACGGCCGCCCACTACGCGCCGCGCGCACGCGTCGTCCCGTCGAGCCAGCTGACCTCGACACCACCGTCGCCACCGTGACGGGCACGTTCGGGCTCATCGCCCTGGCGCGACATCGCGCCTCCGGAGGCCGACCACGTCCGCCTCGCCTCGCCCCGCGACGACGCCGAGTACGCGCACGTGCTCTACGCCGCGCTGCGCGACGCAGACGACGCGCGGCTCGACGTCGTGGTCGCCGTGCTGCCTCCCGACGACGGCGTCGGGCACGCGGTGCGCGATCGACTGCACCGGGCCGCCGCCACCGGTCGGTCACGTCGTGAGGGGTCGCCAGGCGCCGGCAGTCCCGGAGTCGCACGCCGGTGTGGTGTTCCCGCTCACCGATGGCGAGCGCTCAACACAGCCAGTGGGTCGCCACATCGTGGCCACGGCCACCCGCCGCGTCGACACGTCCGCGAGCGAGGCCGCTCGCGACGAGGCGCACTGGTACCGCAGCTACCCGAAGCACTTCCGCGAGATGACACGTCTCGCCGCCGGGCTCAACGTCGGACTCATCGCCGCCGACGGCCTCGCCGCGCTGCACCAGTCGATGCGGTTCCTCCGCCAGGGAGCCGAGGGCTCGATCGTGGACGCCATCGACGTCCCGAGGGCGCGGTACTTCACCAGCGCCACGATCGAAGGAAGCCGCACGTTTGCCGGAGGAGGTCTCTCGCTCTTCGACGACGACCTCGCCGTACAGGGAGCTCAGCTCGACCGGCTGCTCGACCGTTGGACGGACGAGGGCACGGCAGAGCCGTCAGCTGTCGAGGCGCTTCGGTTGCTGCATGAACGCCCAGAGTGGCTCGACCTGCGAGGGCAGACGTTCGTCGTCCTCGGCGCCGGCGCCGAGATGGGCCCCTACTCAGCGTTGCTGTCATGGGGCGCGCATGTCGTCGCTGTCGATCTTCCCGGCGGCGCAGCATGGCGTGGACTCATCGACGTCGCTCGCCAGTCACCCGGTCGGTTGACGCTCCCCGTGCGCCACACCCTCAGCACCAATCCCACGGACGCCGAGGTGGCCGCTGCCGCCGGTGCCGACGTCATCACCGAGGCACCCGAGCTCACCGAGTGGCTCCTCGAGCTCGACGGTCCTCTCACCGTCGGCGACTACGTCTACGCACCGGGTGCGATGCACGTGCGCGTATCGACCGCCGTCGACGCGATCCTGGCCACGCTGCTCGAACGTCGCAGCGATGTCGGACTGGCGTACCTCGCCACCCCCACCGACGTCTACGCCGTGCCCAGCGAGGTGGTGACCGCGTCGATGGACGAGTACGCCAAGTCAAGCCGCCTCGTGACCATGGCCCGTGGGCTCGGAGGGCACCGGGTCTTCCGCCCCAACTATCCGACCATGCTGACGATGGTGACCGAGCGACGGTTCGGGGTCTTCGACGGACTCATCACTCAGCAGGGCGCCAACTACGCGCTCGCCAAGCGCATCCAGCGCTGGCGGGCGACGAGATCGCGCGAGAACGGCACCTGGGTCTCGATCAACGTGGCACCAGCCACCCGTACCAAGTCGGTGGTCAACAACCGCCTGCTTGCGGCGGCTTACGGAGGCTCGCATCGGTTCGGGCTGCGGGTGTTCACCCCTGCGGCGAGCCGTCAGGTCATGGCCGCCCTGCTCGTCCACGACCTCCGTCACCAGCAGTCGGTCGCCCACCCCTCGGTGCCGGTGGAGAACGAGATGGACCTCTTCGCCGCTGGCGCCGTGCACGGAGGCATGTGGCGGGCGCCCTACGAACCGCGCTCGGTACTGGGCTTCGCCGCCATCACCGGACGCTTCGGGTCCAGCTAGGCCCGCTCCCTTCGGCGCCAAGGACGGGCAACGAACCGGGGCGTTCGCTGGCGTACGCCGCGTAGTCGGGATACCGCTCACGCAGCAGGCCCTCCTCGTATCTCGCCTTGGCGTTGAGCAACAGCGTGAGGACCACTGCGACCACGGTCGTCAGCCACGAGGGATGCGCCAGCGTCCAGCCCCAGGCCATGGCCAGGACACCGCTGTAGATCGGGTGTCGTACCCAGCGGTAGAGGCCACTCGTGGTGAGCTCGCCGTCGGCCCGCGGCTCCGGCAACGGGGTGAGCGCCCGCCCCAGCTGCGGAAACGCCACAAGAAGGAGGCCAAGGCCCAGCGCGGCCACGCACCATCCAGCGACGGTCACCGGCACAGACACCGCCCACGCATCCGCCCAGCGCGGAGCCAGCACCAGGGCGGCGATCAACACGGCCTGGGCACCGACATAGAGGCGGCCTTTCACGCGCCCACTCTCCCAGAGCCCCCCAGAGCCGGCCGAGTGCTCACCTGGTTGCTGCCCTCGCACGCCGAGTGTGCCGTCAGGTTCGGCGCTCCAGCGACCGATACTGGGTAGATGCCCCGCTTCCCACGTCTTGCCGCCGCGGTCATCGCGGCGGCCTCGAGCGCCGTCGCCGCACTCACCGCGGTGGGCGCTCCAGCCGGAGCGCCGGAGCAGCCGGAGCAGCCTCACCACTGCCCGAGCGGCTCACCAACATCGGCGAGAGCCGGCAGGTGGTCGTCGTCACCACCCGCAACTGGGACACCAGCTACGCAAAGCTGCAGACCTGGAAGCTGACCAGCTCGAACGAGTGGATGCAGGTCGTCGATCCGATTCCTGCCCGCGTCGGCTGGAACGGCGTCCGACGCGAGGCCAACCGCAAGCAGAACACCGGAACGACGCCGGCTGGCACGTTCGGGCTGCTCCGAGGGTTCGGCCTGGCCAAGCCTTCTGGCGTCGACCTGCCGTACCGCCGCGTCGACGAGAACGACTGGTGGCCGTACGACCCGACCGACCCCAAGACCTACAACGTGCTGCAGCCGCACCGCGTCAAGCACGCCAAGTGGCGAACCGACTGGGCCGAGCGTCTGAAGTCATACGGCACGCAGTACCGGTACGCCGTCGTGCTCGACTACAACCTGCCGAGCGAGATCAGCTGGCGCAACGGCCAGCGCATCGCAAGCACGACCGCCGACACCTCAGCGGGCGGCGGCATCTTCCTGCACGTGAACGGGACCGGCGCGACGGCTGGCTGCGTCTCGATCTCGCGCGACCAGATGCGGCAGGTGCTCAAGTGGCTCGACCCCGACAACGACCCGGTCATCGTGATCGGACCGCGCGACGTCATCGACAAGATGTAGGACGCCGTTGCACCGCCGCGAGCACGCGACGCAGGCGCGCCCGGTTGTAGCGCTGCACGGCGATGCAGGGCAGGTTGCTGCCCGCCGCGACCGCGACGTTGGCCGGCGCAGCCCACCACGGATTCCACAGCAGCGTCAGCACCACCCCGGCCGCCATGCCCCAGTGCGCGTGCTCGGCGCGACGCGTCTCGAGGACGAACTGCTCCATCACCTCGGGGTCGCCCGACGACACGGTGCGCTTCTCGAACCCGCCGAACAACGCGCCGGCCTCCGGCAGTCGCGTCTTCCACGCCTCGATCGGCCACGTCGCGGTACCAACGGCCGCCTCGCTCGAACGAGCGCTCACACGTGATGACGTCGTCCGCGGCAAAGCGCGCGTCCGACGTCCGCTGCGCCGCGTACCCGACGACCGCCGTCCACGCCGGCCAGAACAGCACGTTGCCGGCGATCACGACGGACGCCGGCAGCCGCCCAACGGGAGTGGAGACTCGCATTGCCCCATTCTGTCGGGCCGGTACCGTCGACGCATGACCGTCGTCGCCATCGTCAACCCCACAAAGGTCGACGACCCTGAGTCTCTGCGGTCGCTCTTGACCGTGGCAGCCGACCAGTACGAGCTCGGCTCGCTCCGATGGGTCGAGACAACTCCGGACAGCTTGGGCAGCGAGCCGGCCGCCCAGGCCGTGGCCGACGGTGCTTCGCTGGTGCTCGGCTGCGGCGGCGACGGCACGGTACGCGCGGTTGTCGCCGGCTTGGTCGACAGCGGCGTCCCGCTCGGAATGCTCGCCCGGGGCACCGGCAACTTGCTTGCGCGCAATCTCGACATCCCCCTCGAGACCACCGAGGCCATCGGCACGATCTTCGGCGGTGCCGACCGCAACGTCGACGTGCTCGACGTCTCCCTCGGCCACGGACGACATGAGGTGTCGGTCGTCATGTGCGGCATGGGCTGGGACGCCGCGATGATGGACGTCAGCGAGTCGGTCAAGGCGCGTCTTGGGTGGGGCGCGTACGCCGTCCAGGCCGCCCGTACGGTCCGCGACCACCCGATCCGTCTGCGCGTGCAGGTTGACGACGGACCGGAGCACACCTTCTTCGCACGCACCTGCCTGATCGCCAACGTCGGCACGCTCGTCGGTGGCCTGTAGCTGCTCCCCGAGTCGGCACCGGACGACGGCACCCTCGAGGTGCTGGTCTTCGAACCCGACCAACCGCATCGACTACGTCCGCTCGTCGTGGGGCGTTCTGCGCGGACACAGCAACGAAGACGACCCGGCCCGCACGCTGCTGCGCGGACGCCGGGTGGTCGTCACCACGCACCGCGCGCGCCCCCGGCAGATCGACGGCGATCTCATCGACGACGGGCACGGCTTCATCGTGCGGGTCATGCCAGGTGCGCTGACGGTTCGCGTTCCGAACGCCTAGGCGGCCAACCAAAGACCCTTGGCAGGTGCTCGTCGCTCGGCGAGGCTGGCGCCATGCGCGCATGGGTGGTGGAGCAGCCGGGACCGATCACCGGCCGACCACTCAGCTGGGTGACGCTGCCAGAACCGGAGCCCGGGCCGGGCGAGGTCGTGGTGGACGTCAGCGCCTGCGGGGTCTGCCGCACAGACCTGCACCTGGCCGAGGGAGACCTGCCACCGCATCGACCCCGGACCGTCCCCGGCCACGAGGTCGTCGGCATGGTGTCCGGCGTGGGCGCCGGGTGCACGCGCCTCTCCGTCGGCGACCGAGTCGGCATCGCCTGGCTGCGGCACACCTGCGGCACCTGCCGCTGGTGCCGACGCGGTCTCGAGAACCTCTGCCCCGACGCGCAGTTCACCGGCTGGGACGCCGACGGCGGCTACGCCGAGCAAGCCGTCGTCCCCGAGGACTTCGCCTACCCGATCCCCGACGACTGGTCCGACACGTACGCCGCGCCGCTGCTGTGCGCCGGCATCATCGGATACCGAGCGCTGCGCCTGTCGTCACTGCCGGCCAGCGGACGTCTGGGCATCTACGGCTTCGGCGCCTCAGCCCACCTCACCGCGCAGGTCGCCATGCACCAGGGTGCGACGGTGCACGTCATGACGCGGTCAGCGGACGCCCGCGAGCTGGCGCTGCAGCTCGGGCTGCGCGAGCGCGGGCGACACCTTCGACGCGCCACCCGAACCGCTCGACGCGGCCATCGTCTTCGCGCCAGCCGGCGAGATCGTGCCGGCCGCGCTCAGCGCTCTCGACGACGCCGGGACGTTGGCGATCGCCGGCATCCACCTCAGCGACATCCCCGCGCTCAACTACCAGAAGCACCTGTTCCGTGAACGAGTCGTTCGCTCCGTCACCGCCAACACCCGCGCCGACGGCGAGGAGTTCCTGCGCGTTGCGGCGTCCATGCACCTCCAGGTGCACCATCAGGAGTACCCGCTCGATCACGCGGACCGCGCCTTGGCCGACCTCGCTGCTGACCGCGTCGACGGGGCAGCCGTCCTCACCCGCTGACCCCCACAGCGCGCCGAGTGCTCACCTGGTTGCCGGTCTCGCGCACCGAGTGCGCGACCCCGAGCCCCCACCACGAGATACTGCCTAGGTGACCGACCCGACCCCACCCCGCTGGCGCACCGCGCTTTGGCGCGGCGAGACCGCACCGATCCCTGTCGTCCGGACGCCGACCCGAGCTGTGTACCCCCGGCGGAGCCCCGGCGAGGACACCGAGCTTGCCGCTGTCGACCACGGGGTCACGCTCACACTCCGCGTCGGCGCCCTGCTGCTCGCGGGTGGCGCGCCCACCGAGGACGTCGAGGCGGCCATGTTCGCTGTGGGCACCGCCGTCGGGCTCGAGACGTTCGAGGTCGACATCACCTACGGGTCCATCATCATCAGCGTCGCGTCCAGCGCCGACCACCCCGGCGTCACCGATGCCCGCGTGGTCAGGGGGCGTTCAACGCACTACGCCAGGGTCGCGGCCGCGCACCGTCTTGTGCTCGACCTGTCCGAGGGACGCCTCACGCCGCACGACGTCGAGGCGCGGCTCGAGGCGATCGAGCATCTGCGACGCCCCTACCCCCGCTGGTTCGTGGTGTCGGCGTTCGGTGCGCTGTCGGCCGGCATCACCGTCCAGCTCGGAGGCAACGCGCTCACCGCCTTGCTCGCCTTCGGTACCGCGGCCCTCACCGGCCTGGTCGGCAACCGCTTGGCTCATCGCAAGGTGCCCGTCTTCTTCGTCAACATGACGGTCGCCTTCGCATCAGTGGCGATCGTGGTCGGCATCACGGCACTCGTGCCTGAGGACAGCACGCTGAAGATCCGCACGTCGCTCGTGATCGTCGGCGGCATCATCGCCCTGTTGCCCGGTATGAGTCTCATGGTGGCCGCGCAGGAAGCGATCGGATCCTTCGCCGTTACCGCCGCGGCTCGTATCGTCGAGCTGACGTTCGCAACGATCGGGATCGTCTCCGGTGTCCTCCTCGGGCTGACACTCGCCGAGAACAGGGGCATCGGACTGTCTGCCACAGTGCGACTCGAGGTGAGCGCCAGCGCAGCGCTGATCGCTGTGCTGGCCGCCGCCGTCGCGGCGTCGGCAGCAGCGTTGACCTATCAGTCGCCGTGGCGGCTCGCCGTCGTCGGCGGTTTCGTAGCCGGTATCGGCATCCTGATCTTCGTCGGCATGGAGCAGCTGATCGTGAACGCCGATGCCTCGACGCCCCGCAGTCCTGGAGCCTCCGCGGCTGTAACTGCGGTACCCGCCATCGCCATCGGGCTCGCGAGTCGCTGGTTCGGCGTCCGCATGAAGGTGCCTCCGGTGCTCGTCACCGTGCCGGGCATCGTTCCCCTGCTGCCTGGTCTCGCGGTGTACCAAGGCTTGCTGGCCCTGAGCGAGAACGATCCCCAGACCGGACTTGCGTCACTGGTCCGAGCCATGGCCATCGCCATCGCGTTGGCTGCCGGCGTCCTGCTGGGTCAGTTGCTCGGCGGACGCCTCATGCACACGCCGGGACTCGCGGCGCTCGCGACCACCGACGTCAGACGTGCCCGAGGGCGAGGAGCAGCGCCGAGCTCGGCATCGACAGAGCAGATGTGGGCCGCCAGGGACTCGAACCCTGAACCTACGGATTAAAAGTCCGCAGCTCTGCCAATTGAGCTAGCGGCCCGGCGTACGGAGAACCTTGCAGGCAACGAGCCGTGGGACCACCGATACGGGGTAAGCCTAGCGAGGGCCAGGTCGCTGACTCGGTACGGACGTCGAACCGTGAAGCGAGGCCCCGAACACACCTGCCTTGGGAGACCCAAGCGGCGCTCTGGGGACGCAAACGCCTTCCACAGCAGTAGGACGTCCGCCGTCGGAGTAGGCGCCTGCACGGTCGATCCCCCTGCACAAGGGCGAGCCCCGTTCACGTGTGATCGCGTGAACGGGGCTCGCCCTTGTGAGGATTCCGATCAGCGGCACCAGGCGAAGAGCTCGGGGCTCTTGGTGTGCAGCTTCACGACCTGGCCGAGTGAGAGGTACGTGCCCTCGGGCAGGTCGGCGAAGATCGGACCGTTCTCGGCGTCGGCGAGCGTGCTGTAGTCGATCTGCTTCTGGGCAGCAGCCTGCAGCAGACCGAGGCTCTTGAGCGTGCCGATACCGGCCTGCGCGCAGTTGGCGCCGGCATTGCTGGACGCCTGCGCGGGAGCGGCAAGACCGACGGTGGCGGCCATCGCAACGGCTCCGGCGAGGGCGAGTGTCTTCTTCATGGTGTCTCCTTGGGAAGGGAACGAATGTCCCCCTTTCTGCGAGTGGTCTCCCCTTTGGATGCACCCTGGAGCGATCTCTCAGCATGATCGACAACGCGTGAGCAGCCGATCACAGAGCGCCGAACCTCAATATCCACAGGGCAAAAGCCCGTTGTGACTCATGTCTCAGTTCCATAACACCGGGCGCAGGAGCCTGTCCTTTTTGCCCGTTTCCTCCCTGTGGACGCCGCACTCGGGGGTTGGCAGAGCTCCCGTCGGCCGTGGTTAGTGTCCTGTCCCGTGCGTCCGATCGGGCGCGGTCCCCTAAGGACCACTGCGTCGGGATTCCCCGCCGACGCTGACAGCCGGGATGAAGCCCGCAGACCCTAGCGCGACACCACGTCGCGCTGTGCTTCTGCCCGGTCCGCACGAAGTCTGGAGTTACATGCTCGTCGCCCCTCTGACGGAACGCGTCGCATCGCTGCGCGCCCTCGGCGTCGTCGCCCTCGGCACCTCGATCCTCGCAGCCGGCGTGGTCACCACGGCCACTCCTGCCTCCGCCGCGGACGGCAAGTCGGTCACGTTGACGATCGACGGCGTTTCCACCTCCGTCCGCACCACGGCGCCGACCGTGGACGTGCTGCTCACCCAGCAGGGCGTCGACTTCGACTCATCAGACATCGTCAGCCCCAGCTACGACAGCAACATCATCGGCGGAATGGCGGTCTCCTGGACGCCGGCCACGCGCGTCTTCGTGCGCAGGAACGGTGAACGCTCCGCCCACAAGGTGGTGAGCGAGACTGTGCGCCAGGTGCGCAACGAACTCGAGCTGCCGACCGTGGGCGACCCGACCTTCACCCGGCTTGAGTCCTACTCGTACAACAACGCCCTCGTCTACGGTCCTGGTGGCCGTAAGCTGGCTCCCGACGAAACCATTCGCGAAAAGAGTGTCGCGGTCGTGCACAAGATGCGCGTCACATTCGCCGACGACACTCTGCGCATCAAGCGCAACGTCGTGAAGGACCGCAGCAAACTGGTGCGCAGTGGCGGGAAGCGCATCTACAAGGACGGACGCAACGGTCGTAAGCGCGTGGTCTTCAAGAAGCGCTTCATCGACGGCGACCTCGCCAACAAGCGCATCGTGAAGTCTCGTGTCATCAAGGAGCCCAAGCGTCGCGTCGTACGCGTCGGCACCGGCCCGAACTGGGTCGGCTTGGCCAACTGCGAGTCAGGTGGCAACCCGAAGGCCGTCAACCCGTCAGGGTTCTACGGGCTCTACCAGTTCTCGATCTCCACGTGGCGGGCTGTGGGTGGCAAGGGCATCCCGACCGACTACGGTTACTGGGAGCAGACCAAGCGCGCCTGGAAGCTGTACAAAGTCTCCGGACGCTCACCGTGGCCGCACTGCGGAAGTCGGCTCTAACCACTCTTCGCCGGGGGTTCCCTTGAAGGCACTGGTCACCACCGGACCGAACGGGCCTGGGCTTGAGATCTCGCGACGTCGAGCGCCCCCAGCCAGCTTCCGGCGAGACGCTGGTCAAGCTCACCGCAACATCGCTGAACCGTGGCGAAGTTCGCCACCTAGCCGACGAACAGCCGGGCACTGTCCTCGGCTGGGACGTCGTCGGCACCGTCGAGCAACCAGCCTCCGACGACTCAGGCCCGCCCGCAGGCACGCGCGTTGTCGGTCTCGTCGGCGGTGCCGGCTGGGCCGAGTATGTCGCCGTCCCGACCCACGCCCTCGCTGCCATCCCTGACGCCGTCTCCGACGCCCAGGCGGCGGTGCTGCCCATCGCAGGGCTCACCGCATGGCGGGCGCTCGAGATGGGTGGACTGCTCCTCGGGTCGCGTGTGCTGATCACCGGCGCCGCAGGCGGCGTCGGACGTCTGGCCGTCCAGCTGGCCAACCTCGCTGGGGCCGACGTCACCGCCGTCGTCGGGCGCCCTGAGCGGCGCGCCGGACTCGTGCATCTGGGGGCGTCCGAAGTTGTCGTCGGCATCGAGAACGCCTCGGGTCGCTACGACCTCATCCTTGAGTCTGTCGGCGGCGCGTCGATGCGTCGAGCGTCCGAGATACTGGCACCCGAGGGCACCCTCGTCACGTACGGGCGGTCGTCTGGCGACGACGGTGCCATCGACCCGTACTGGTTCGGCGACCACTCCGGGGCTCGCATCGAAGGACTCCTGGTCTTCACCGAAGTAGACCGGCATCGCCTTGGAACGGCGCAGCTCGACAAGATGCTGACGCTCATCGCCGCCGGACGCCTCGACCCGCAGGTCACGCGCACGGGCTCATGGCACGATCCGATGCCCCTCGTTCAGGCGCTGCTCGATCGTCAGGTCGACGGCAAGGCCGTGCTCACCGTCGACTAGCGCCGAGCCGCTACGGGTGTGGCGCACATCGCACGAAGTGCGGTCGTCTGGTCACCCGTAGCCGAGGGCGTGCAACCTGTCGTCGTCGATCCCGAAGTGGTGAGCGATCTCGTGCACCACGGTGATCCGCACCTCGCGAACGGCCTCGTCCCAGTCTCGGGCGAACCGCAGCGTCGGGCCGCGGAAGATCGTGATGCGGTCGGGCAGGACGCCGGCGTAGGCGCCGTCGCGCTCGGTGAGCGGGATTCCCTCGTACAGCCCCAGCAGGTCCTGCTCGTCTCCCGGAGGCGGCTCGTCGGCGATGAGCACGACCACGTTCTGCATCAAGCGTCGTCAGCTCTGGTGGGACGCCGTCAAGGGCCTCGGCGACCAACGTTTCGAACGTGGCCGCGTCAATGGGTAGCACCCCTCAAGCGTAGAGCGCCGCCCACTACCCTTGACCCTTCACGTCCTCGAGCTGCCACGGAGCGCCCACCATGAACCGCCTACGAGACCTGCTCGGCGGAGACTCACCCGTCCTCTTCGACGGCGGCATGGGCACCCTGCTCCAGGAGCGCGGCCTCGAAGGTGGCGGCGCCGGTGAGCTGTGGAACGTCGAGCACCCAGACGTCATCCGCAAGATCCACACCGAGTACGCCGAAGCGGGCGCCCGTGTCCTCACCACCAACACCTTCGGCGGCACCGAACCACGGCTCGCGATGCACGATCTGGGCGACCGCGTCCACGAGCTGAACGAGGCAGCCGCAGCCATCGCCCACGAGGTCGCCGAGCAGCACGGCATCTTCGTTGGGGGAGACCTCGGGCCTACCGGCGAGCTCATGTTCCCGATGGGAACGATGGACGAAGAGCAGGCCACCGCGCTGTTCGAGGCTCAGCTGCGCGGTCTGGTGGCCGGCGGCATCGATCTCGTCCTGATCGAGACGATGAGTGATCTCGCCGAAGTCAAGGCCGCGGTGGCCGCCGCGGAGAAGGTGGCTCCCGAGCTTCCGATCGTCGCGATGCTCAGCTTCGACACGAACCTGCACACCATGATGGGCGTCTCGCCGGCGCAGGCGGTCACTGAGCTCGCCGACACGTCGGTCGACGCAGTCGGCGCCAACTGCGGGCGCGGCCTGGCCGAGCTCGAGTCGATCATGGCGTCCATGGTCGACGTCCGTCAGGGCGATCTGCTGCTCATCGGCCAGTCGAATGCGGGTCTGCCGCACCTGGTCGGTGACCAGTTCGTCTACGACGCCTCTGTCGAAGACGTGGCGGCGCACGCCCTTCGGCTCCGCGAGCTGGGCATCGACCTGATTGGCTCGTGCTGTGGCTCGACACCGGCCTTCACCGCGGCGATCCGCGACGCCCTCGCCGGCTAGCGGTTACCGGCGGACGCCTGCAGCCCCGGCTTTGGAGCATCCCGACCTCATCCCCTATGCTGAGCGGGCTTCCGGCGGAGCTAGCCCTCATCGTCTAGCGGCCTAGGACGCCGCCCTTTCACGGCGGTAGCGCGGGTTCGAATCCCGCTGGGGGTACCACCTCCTGCCGGAGGCAGACCTCACTACGAGGTCCCGTGGAGCAGTTCGGAGTGCTCGTCGCCCTGTCAAGGCGAAGGTCGCGGGTTCAAATCCCGTCGGGACCGCTCGGCTAGTTCGGTGTGTGCCTTGCGCGCGCCGGGCGAGCTGGGGCAGGTAGCTCAGTTGGTACGAGCGTCCGCCTGAAAAGCGGAAGGTCGGCGGTTCGACCCCGCCCCTGCCCACCGCACGCACGGAGCCACAGGCCCGTGCTTGGATTGCCCGATGGCCGCCCTCCAGTTGCCAGCTGCGGCGCCCTGGCCCCCTCAGCCACTGAAGACCGAGCGTCTGATCGTTCGCGCCCCCCAGGCGTCCGACCGCGCCGGGTGCATCGACCTCCTGACCTCGCCGCAGGCCCGCCGCTACCTGGGCGGGCCCCTCCCCCTCGTCGAGGCCCAGAAAGTCTGCGCGGGCCCCTACGGCCGCACGCCGGGCACCTTCGTCGTGATCGCTGCCGGGTCAGGCGCCTTTGTCGGGACGATCGGACTCGACCGACGAGATGCCGACCGGCCTGGACATCTGGCGCCCAATGACCTCGAACCTGAGCTCTCGTACGTCCTCAGCCCGTCCCACTGGGGCAAGGGCTACGCCGCCGAGGCGCTCACTGCTGTGCTGGGGTGGGCTGCGAGCGCCCTCTCGGACCCGCGGGTGCTGGTCTGCACGCAGACGGCCAACGCCGCCTCTGCGGCGCTCCTGAGGCGGTTGGGCTTCGACGACACCGGCCAGCGATTCATCGAGTTCGACGCCGAGCAGTCACTCTGGGTCCGATCCCTACCGCCAGGTGAGACCCCCATAGCCCTCACGCTGAGCCACTGACCTGCCGATATGGCCCTGAACAGGGCGTACGAGCGCGCTCTGGCAGGGCAGGAGGCGCGTCGTGGTCGAGGCGCGCGGCGTCGTGATCGCCACGATCCTGGTTGCTCTGATCCTGCTGGGGCTGTTGGGGCTGGCCGCCTCAATCTTCTCGCCCACCTCGATTCGGCAGCAGGCTTGCGAGAGCAAGCAGCTGCCGGCGTCCGAGTGTGACTGAGGAGCGTGCTCCAAGGATGTTGAAGCGGTTTCCGGCGTCCTGGCAACCGAAAGCGCTGCAACATCGCCCAACGCCAACAGCCCCCGACCCACGAGGGGTCAGGGGCTGAGACGGGGCTGCTAGCGGCTACGGCTTCGGGATCGCCCGACCGAAGTAGACGCTCTTGGTCCAGATCGGGTCGACCTTGACGTTCGTGCCAGGGCGCGACGCATGCAAAATCTTGCCCTTTCCGGCGTAGATCGAGACGTGGTAGACGCCGCCGCTGCCGTACATGAACACGAGGTCGCCGGGCCGCGCCTGCTTGCGCGAGATGCGGTCGACCTGGCGAAGCTGACCAGACGAGCTGTGCACCAGACTCTTGCCGGTTGCCTGCTTGTACACGTAGCGCGTCAACCCGGAGCAGTCGAACCGGTTGGGGCCAACCGCGCCGTACACGTACGGGTCGCCCTTCTGGTTCCGGGCGACCTTCATGACGCGGTGGTACCTGGCCTCAACGCGCTGACGTGCCTGCTGGATCGAATCCCAGCGCTTCTCGAGAGCGCTCCAGGTGCGCTCGTTGATGACACCGGTGACGGCGAAGCCGCGCTTGTCCTGGAAGCCTTTGACCTTGCGCTTGGTCTGCTTGTTGAAGGATCCCGTGCGCGGGTCGACATCCAGTACGCGCTGGGCGAGCAGCACACGAGGTCCGGAGTCTCGCAAGGACAGTTCCTGGAAACCGCTATCGGACGCTCCAGCAGTGCTGGGAGCGAGGGGGCTTGCAAGGGCAACGATCAGGCCGACGGCAGCAAGACGTCGACGCGCGATGAATCGCGACATGATTCCTCTCCGACGCCTGCGAGGTCAGCTGTCGGGTTCGGGCCAGAGAGTGCCCGGTCGCACCTTTCGGCACGACTTAACCCCAAGACCGACCAGCCATGCTGGACGGTCACGAACCTGTGGGTCCCCCACTCCTGCCCACGTGCGAACGGGTTACTTCCCTGGCTGGGCAGGACTCGGCGTACCGGGGAAGTCCCTGCCTGGCGGCAAGGTCACGGAATGGTATCGGCGGCAGGGGTGCAAAAAGCAAGCCCCGAGCCCACGATGTGGCATGACTCACATCGGGGTCGCTGACCCAAACGGACTAGTTGCCAGCTCCAGGCTGCTGCGGAGGCGTCACGGGCGGCTCGTCACCCTGCACTCCCGCGAGCAGCGCCTGCACCTCCGCCGCACGATAGCGGCGGTGCCCGCCCAGGGTGCGGATCGCACTCAGCTTGCCGGCCTTGGCCCAGCGGGTGACGGTCTTGGGGTCGACCCGGAAGAGCGCAGCCACCTCCGCAGGCGTCAGGAGGGCCTCCGGCTCCGGTGGTACATGTGTCATGGGTCCCCCTGGTTGTTGATGCCGTGCGTCGATAGCGCTCAGCGAGCGCTACCAATGCAAAGAGTGACGGATGTCCCGCTTGTCCGTAATCCCTCATGAGTGCCATTCCTCCCCCATCGTCGGGACTAACCCGATCGGGGGCCGAGCCCTCAAACGCCGGTCGGTAGGGTCCAGATCGTGGCAGATTCGCATCCGGCATCCGGCATCCAGCTCTTCGACCGCTTCGACGGTCACGAGCAGGTCGTCTTCGCGTCCGATCCCGACTCCGGACTCCGCGCGATCATCGCGCTGCACTCCACCGCCCTCGGACCAGCGCTCGGAGGCACTAGGTTCCACGCCTATCCGGACGACGTGTCCGCGCTCGACGACGTGCTCCAGCTGTCGAAGGCCATGAGCTACAAGAACGCCCTCGCTGGCCTGCCGCACGGTGGCGGCAAGGCGGTCATCCTGGGCGATCCCCACACTGTCAAGACCGACGCCCTGCTTGAGGCATATGGTCGCGCTGTCGACTCACTGGCCGGCCGCTACTACACCGCGTGCGACGTCGGAACGTATGTCGCCGACATGGACGTCATCGCCCGCTCTACGAAGTACGTCACCGGACGCAGCGAGGCCAAGGGCGGGGGCGGCGACTCGTCCCTGCTCACCGCGCTCGGGGTCTTCTGTGGCATGCGTGCCTGTGCCCAGCACCGCTGGGGCTCCGACGACCTCTCCGGTCGCCGTGCAGGGATCTCCGGAGTCGGCAAGGTCGGGCACCGGCTGGTGACCCACCTGCTCGAGGCTGGGGCCTCCGTCGTGATCTTCGACGTCGATGGGACGGCGGTAGCCGAAGTGCTCGCCGCCCATCCCGAGGTCGAAGTGGCGCCCAGCGAGGCCGACCTCGTGGCTCGCCCGGACCTCGACATCTACTCGCCCAACGCCCTTGGTGGCGCGCTCAACGACGCCACGGTGGCCGCTCTCGGCGCGTCCATCGTCTGCGGCGGCGCGAACAACCAGCTCGCTCATCCGGGGATCGAGCAGCAGTTGGCCGATCGCGGCATCGCCTATGCCCCCGACTACCTGGTCAACTCCGGCGGCGTCATCCAGGTGGCCGACGAGATGAATGGTTTCGATCTCGAGCGGGCCCGAGCCCGCACCCTCGGCATCTACGACATCGCGCTCGACGTCCTGCGGCTGGCCGATGCCGAGGGAATTCCGCCAGCCAAGGCCGCCGACCGGCTGGCCGAGGCGC
Organism: uncultured Actinomycetota bacterium; assembly: GCA_963706045.1. Lineage (GTDB taxonomy): Bacteria > Actinomycetota > Actinomycetes > JAHEKZ01 > JAHEKZ01 > JAHEKZ01. The sequence goes on from CAVPLY010000002.1 coordinate 65,114, forward strand.
GGATCGCGGCTGGGCTGACCACCACCGACTGACCTCGACCACCCGTTCGGCCCAGCGGAAATCGCCGATCGCGTGCCGCCTGCTTGCACACGATCGAGATCCATCGTCTACCCTGGAGAGCAGTGCGCCGTAGCGGCGCCACTGATGTGACACGTCAGACACGCCTACTGGGGCCGGTGCCCCACCAAGGGGGTCAGCCCATGGGTCGCGGGAGGGCCAAGGCCAAGCAAACCAAGGTCGCTCGGCAGCTGAAGTACTCCAGCTCCGAGCTTGATGTCGACGCGCTCACCGTCGAACTTGGTGGCGTGGCACCACACAACGACGAGGTCGAGGACGACCCCTACGACCCGTACTCATCGGCGTACGGCGAGGCCGAGTCCGGGCGCTGACGCGCCCCACCCTTTCTCGCACCGTGTTGGTTCTCTGGGTGTGTAGGCCCAGAGAACTTTCACGGTGTTGGGGGTGATGGGTCAGGCCGGGTGGTCGCCGACCACTGTGACGGTGGACCCGGCGGACGCCTCCTGCACGTGTCCGCAGACCCACGATGGCACCCCTCGCTCGGTGAGCAGCCGCACGCTGTCGTCAGCTTTGGCGTGGTCGACGACCGCGATCATGCCGATGCCCTGGTTGAACGTGCTCTCGAGGTCGTGGCGCAGCACCCCACCTAGCTCGCCGATCAGCGAGAAGACCGGTGGGGGCGTCCACGTCGATCGCTCGATCGTGGCCGACAGGTGCGCCGGGATGACGCGGGCGAGGTTTTCGGCCAACCCGCCGCCGGTGATGTGCGACAAGGCGTGCAGCCCATCGCGATGTGCGGCGGCCAGAGCCAGGCAGTCGAGGCTGTAGATGCGCGTCGGTTCGAGGAGCTCCTCGCCGACGGTGCGCCCGAGTCCGTCGACGTCGTGGTCGACATCCCAGCCGGCCAACGAGAAGAAGACGTGCCGAGCCAGCGAGTACCCGTTGGAGTGCAGTCCGCTGCTCCCCATGGCGACGAGAGCGTCTCCGGCACGCACCCGCTCAGCCCCCAGGACGTCGTCGGCATCGACGATTCCGGTACCAGCACCCGCCAGGTCGTACTCATCGGGATCAAGGAGTCCAGGGTGCTCGGCAGTCTCGCCGCCCACCAGAGCGGCACCGGCCAGACGGCACCCCTCGGCGATGCCGGAGACGATCGAGGCGATCCGCTCGGGGTAGACCTTGCCCGTCGCGATGTAGTCGGTCATGAACAGTGGCTCGGCTCCGCAGACGACCAGGTCGTCGAGCACCATGGCGACCAGGTCGATGCCGATGGTGTCGTGCACATCCATGCGACGCGCCACGTCGATCTTGGTCCCCACGCCGTCGGTAGAGGACGCCAGCAGGGGCTTGCGCATACGCGTGTACGGCGTCAGGTCGAACAGCCCTGCGAACCCGCCGATGCCTCCGACCACCTCTGGACGGGTGGCCCGCGCGATGCTCGACTTCATCAGCTCGACGGCGCGGTTGCCCTCTTCGATGCTGACGCCGGCACTTGCATACGTGGTGGTCACGCTGGGTTCCTCTGATGGTGTTGTCATGGTCGGCTCAGGGCATCGGCGGCCCCTGTAGCCGCGGTCAGGGACGCGAGCCCGTCGGCATCGCTACCCGTCCCGTTGACAGCGGTGCTGTCGCGCTCATACCCCTCGAGCAGGTGCTTGCCGAGCGCCTCGGGTTCGGGCAGCTCGATCGGGTACTTGCCCGAGAAGCAGGCAGTGCACAAGCGCTCGGCCGGAATGGTGGTGGCCTGGACAAGCTCGTCCAGCGAGATGTACGAGAGCGAGTCTGCGCCTATCGACTGGCGGATCTCGTCAACGGCAAGACCGTTGGCGATGAGCTCGGCACGGGTGGCGAAGTCGATGCCGTAGAAGCATGGCCATTTCACGGGCGGGCTGGAGATGCGCACGTGCACCTCGGCGGCCCCCGACTCACGCAGCATGCGCACAAGTGCTCGCTGGGTGTTGCCGCGGACGATCGAGTCATCGACGACGACGAGGCGCTTACCTTCGATGACCTCACGCAGCGGGTTCAGCTTCAGCCGAATGCCAAGCTGGCGGATGGTCTGCGACGGTTGGATGAAGGTTCGGCCGACATAGGCGTTTTTCACCAGGCCCTGGGCATAGGGGATGCCCGACTCCTGCGCGTAGCCGATCGCCGCCGGCGTCCCCGACTCTGGGACGGGGATGACGAGATCGGCCTCGACCGGGTCGTGCCGAGCCAGTCGCCGACCGAGGTCGACGCGCGTCTCGTGCACGCTGCGTCCAGCGATGCTCGTGTCTGGCCTGGCGACGTAGACATACTCGAAGATGCAGCCCTTCGGGTCGGCATCAGCGAAACGCTGGGTCCGGAGGCCGTGTTCGTCGATGGCGATGAGCTCGCCCGGCTCGACCTCGCGCACGAAGCTGGCCCCCACGATGTCGAGCGCTGCAGTCTCGGACGCCACGACCCAGCCGCGCTCGAGGCGTCCCAGAACGAGTGGACGGATTCCCTGAGGGTCACGGGCTGCGTAGAGCGTCGTCTCGTCCATGAACACGAAGCTGAAGGCGCCCTGCAGCAGCGGCAGGGTGTCGAGCGCAGCTTTCTCGAGCGATCGCGAAGGGTGGTTGGCGAGTAGCTCGGTGACCAGGTCGGTGTCAGAGCTGGCGTCCGGGGTGGCAAAGCCGGGCAGCAGGACGTCACCGCGCTCGACCTCGGACTCGGCGGCGAGCCGCGCGAGCTCGCCGGAGTTGATCAGGTTGCCGTTGTGGCCAAGGGCGATTCCGCCGTCGCCGGTGTGCCGGAAGACGGGCTGGGCGTTCTCCCAGGTGCTGGAGCCGGTGGTGGAGTAGCGCGTGTGACCAACGGCCAGGTGGCCGATGAGAGTGGCTAGATGACGCTCGTCGAACACCTGAGCGACCAGGCCCATGTCTTTGTAGACGACGATCCCGTCGCCGTCGCTGACAGCGATGCCCGCAGACTCCTGGCCGCGGTGCTGCAGCGCGTAGAGCCCGAAGTAGGCCAGTTTGGCGACCTCTTCACCTGGCGCCCAGACTCCGAAGACGCCACAGGCGTCTTGCGGGCCATGCTCTCCGGGCTCACCGGGAAGGAGATCGTGCGTGAGTCGACCATCACCGCGCTTCACCCGCGTAGTCTACGGGACCGTCGTCGACACGCCCAAAGCCGCAGAACCCAAAGCCGCAGAACAGCGTGCGGTGGGTGAGCCGGTGGACGCCGGGTCACCAGGGGCGCGATCGGCGTGGCCCTGAGCGCGCGGCATCGACCTCCGCCTGGACGGCCTCAAGGACCGCTGGGAAGACCCCGCTCCTGGGATCGATCAGCTCGAAATGGGCGCAGCGCAGTTCGGTCACCCGCGTTCCGGGGTGTCGGGTCGCATAGCCGAGACTCTGCTCGATCGGCACCAGGGTGTCCGACACCCCGTGCAGCAGGCGGACGTCGGCGCGCGGGGTGGGCAGCACGCTGGGATCTGCGAGGTCGTAGCGATCGGGGTGGCTGTCGGGCGTCCCGCCGAGCAGGTCGTGCACCGGATTCTCGCCGTCACCCAACGTCCGCGCCATGGCAACGAGGTCGGCGATGGGAGCCAACCCGACGACGGCATCGACGACCGGAGTGGGCTCGGTGGCCGCCGCCCATAGTCCGAGGTGGCCACCGGCGCTGTGGCCCACGACGATCCGCCGCGAGGCTCTCGGGTGGTGCTGGACGATCTTGCGCAGCCCCAGGCGGACGTCATCGAAGGTTGCCGGCCACCCACCACCGCCTCCGACCCTCCGGTACTCGAGCAGCACGACGGTTGCCCCGAGCGTCGCCAGCTCACCGGCCAGACCTCGGCAGTGGGCTCGGTCGTAGCGCTCCTGCCAGAAGCCGCCGTGCAGCACCATGACCAGTGGCGCCTCTGGTGCACCGGGAAGGATCTCGGCGATCTGGTCGGCATGATCGCCGTACGAGACCACGACCGGCGGCGCCGAGGACGCGCGCGAAAGGATCGACCGGTCTTCAGAGAGCACGATGCGACGCTATCGGTTAGGTGACGCGGCGGCGTTGCGCTGGGAGCGCCAGGTGGGCATCGGAGGCAACCAGGTCGCGAATCGTCGACATCGCCTCCCACACGTCAACGAACGACGTGGTCGACGGCGCCGGCGAGAGGCGCAACAGGTTGGGGGGACGCGCGTCACCCACGACACCAGCAGCAACCGCAGCCTCGCTGATCCGGTAGGCGTCGTCGTGCGTGAGGATCACGTGGCCACCACGACGTTCGGCGGCGCGAGGAGACGCCACTGCGAAACCGAGCGGGGCCAACCAGGCATCAGCAAGATCGATCAGGTACGCGGTGAGCCGCATCGACTTCGCGCGTAGCCGATCGATGCCGGCCTCGACCAGCAGGGCGGCGCTCTCGTCGACGGCCACCAAGCCTGGGACAGGCGGTGTGCCGGTTTGCCACCTCGCGATCCCGTCGGCGGCCGCGAACGGTGCATCCATGTCGAAAGGGTCGGCCACACCCCACCACCCCTGGATCGGATTGGCCAGACGCGACTGAAGGTCGCGACGCACGTAGAGAAAGGCCGGAGCCCCAGGGCCGGCGTTGAGGTACTTGTAGGTACAGCCAACGGCGAAGTCGACGCCCAAGGCGTCCAGCTCGACCGGGACCGCACCTGCTGAGTGCGCAAGGTCCCAGAGAACGAGCGCACCAGCCTGGTGAGCCTGCTCGGTCAACGCCACCACGTCATTGATGGCGGCTGACCTGTAGTCGACGTGCGAGAACGCGACCATGGCGACGTCGTCGGCCAGGTAGGTGTGCACGTCGTCGGGGCTCACTCCGTCAGTCGGAGTGGTCGGCACGGTGCGCAGCTGGCCCTTGCGTCGCTCAGCGGCGCCCTGTAGGACGTAGCGATCGGATGGAAAGTTGCCGCTGTCGGTGACCAGCACCCTGCGGCCGGGCTGCGCCTCGAGCGCTGCGACCGCCAGCTTGTAGAGGTTCACCGAGATCGTGTCAGTGACCACGACCTGTCCAGGCGCAGCGCCGATCAGCTGGCCGATGCGGTCTCCGGCCTGCAACGGCAACGAGTTCCAGTGCTGCCATCCGCGGACGAGCTCGCGTCCCCACTCCTCGTCGACCATGTGGTGCAGTCGATCGCGGACCGCGGCCGGCATCATGCCGAGGCTGTTGCCATCGAGGTAGCGCACGTCAGGGTCAGGTCGGTAGAAGCTGTCACGGAGGGACGCCAGCTCGTCGCCCTCGTCCTGCTGGTCGGCCCACCCGCGGGTCACGTCGGTCATGCCTACATCCTGCTATGCGTCGGATCATCGGAGAGCCGCTGGGCGAAGTACACCGGAATGATCGAGATCATGATGACGAGCGCCGCAACGACGTTCACCACTGGCGCTTGGTTGGGTCGGGACAAGTTGTTGAAGATCCAAATCGGCAGGGTCTGCACGCCGGAACCAGCAGCGAGCTGCGTCACGATGATCTCGTCGAACGACAGACCAAACGCCAGCAATCCACCCGCCAAGAGAGCCGACCGCACTTGCGGGAAGGTGACGAGGCGGAAGGTCTGCCACGTCGACCCACCGAGATCCATGGAGGCTTCTTCCATTGAGACCGACGCACGCCGCAACCGAGCAGCGACGTTGTTGAAGATGATCACGATGCAGAACGTCACGTGCGCGATGATCACGGTGATGAGCCCGAGGCCGATCGTGATTCCGATGTCTGGGAACACCTGGGTAAATGCGTTCTGCAGAGCGACACCGGTCACGATGCCAGGAAGCGCAATGGGCAGGACGATGAGCAGCGAGATGGAGTCGCGTCCGAACCACTGGTAGCGAGTGACCGCGAAGGCCACCATCGAGCCCAGGATCAGGGCAATCGCGGTCGCCCACGTTGCGACCACCAGCGACTCGATCAACGCGTCGCGGGCACCGGTGTTGTCGATGGCGGAGGTCCACCACTTCGTGGTCAGCTCTTCTGGAGGCCAAGCCCCCACCACGCTGGCGTTGAAGGAGTTGACCAGAACCACAAGCAGCGGGATGTACATGAACCCGAGAACGACGATCAGGAAGAGTCGCAGCAGCAGCTTCACCCGGGGGGAAAGGGTCACGACTCAGAGCTCCTTCAAGGCGCCGGTACGCCGGATCAGGAGCAGGTAGAGCGTAATGACGGAGACCGAGATGAGGGCCAGCGCTGCCCCGAGGGGGGTGTTACCGCCGCCAGCGATGTTGTTGTAGACGAGGTTGCCGAGCAGGGTCTCGCTGCCGCCCACCAGCTGCACGGCGATGTAGTCGCCCATCGAGAGCGAGAAGGTGAACACCGAACCGGCGGCCAACCCGGGCAAGATGATCGGAAACACCACGGAGCGGAACGTTCGACCTGCCCGTGCCCCGAGGTCGCCGGACGCGTCCAGCAGCGAGTTGGGCAGACGATCGAGAGACGCGTAGATCGGCAGGATCATGTAGGGCAGCCACAGATAGGTCAGCACCAAGATGATCGCCGTGGTGCCGAAGCCTGGGCCGTCGAGCCCGAGCGGCTTCAACACCTCCGAGAGCAGACCACCCTCGGAGAGCACAACCCGCCACGCGTAGGCCTTCACCAGGTACGAGGCCCACAACGGCACCAGGAAGAGCACCACCAGCAGGCGACGCGAGCGGGGCTTGGCCACCTTGGCAGCAAAGAAGGCCACCGGGAGGGCCAACGCGGCACAGAGGACCGTCACGGTGGTCGCGATCGCGACGGTCTGCACGGCCACCGACCGATAGACAGGCGTGGTGAAGACCTGCTTGATGTTGTCGAGCGTGAAGTCGCGAACGATCTGCAGCGAGAACGTGTCGGTCTGCCAGAAGGCGGTCATGAAGAGAAGTGCCAGAGACGCCAGGTAGATCAGGACGTACCAAAGCATCGGCGCGCTGAGGAGGGCAGCCAACCGAACCCCGGCGTGCCGATGCAGGAACGCCGAGAAGCGGTGGCTGCGCTCTGCTGGCACCGTCGTGGTCATCGTCAACCTTCTGTGTGGTGACGGGCGGGGCGGCCAGGGGCCGCCCCGCCCGTCACACAGGTGGAACTATCGACGAGCGGTCAGGAACCGCGAACCTCGTCCCACACCGCTTTCCAATCCAGGTAGGTCGTGCAGGTGACGTCAGTGCGTCCGTCTGCACAGTCCTCAGTCGGCGTCTGCCAGTAGTAGACGTCTTCCCAGTAGGCGGTGTCGCCGGCGTGGAAGGTGCTGCAGTGGTCCTCGTCACTGGTCAGGTCGCAGGCCTTCTCGTTGGCCGGCGCCTCACCGAACCACTCGGCAATCTGTGCCTGGGTGCTGGCGGAGGTCACGTGGTTGGCCCACGCGTACGCGCAGTTCACGTTCGGCGAGTCATGCGCCACCATCCACGTGTCAGACCAGCCGGTCGATCCCTCTGACGGCAGGATCGCCCCGAAGTCGTCACCAGCGAGGTTCTTGATGATCTGCCAGGTCGTTCCGATCAGGGTGTCGCCCTGCTTGAACGACTGCAGTGTCTTGGAGTAGTCCGACCAGTACTCGCCCACCAGCTCTTTCTGCTGCAGCAGCAGCTCCTTGGCCGCGTCCAACTGCTCCTGGTCGAGGGCATATGGGTTCTCAATGCCCAGGTCAGGCTGCGTGGCCTTGAGGTAGAGCGCGGCGTCGGCGATGAAGATGGCGTTGTCGTACGCCGTCACCGACCCGGCGTAGGGGCTGTCGGCCTCCCACGTCGGCGCCCACGAGGTGGGAGCCGGCTTGACCTTGGCGAGGTTGTACATCAGAAGGTTGGCTCCGCGTCCGTGCGGGAGGCCGTAGGACACTCCGTCGACGCTGTTCCACGGCTTGTCCTTCAAGTCGTCGAAGATGTCGTCGTAGTGCGTGGACAGGTCGAGGTTGAAGGGATCAACCAGACCTGCGTAGATCAGGCGGCGCGAGGCGTCACCGGACGCCGACACGATGTCGTACTGGCCGCTCTCCATCTGCTTGAACGACTCGTCCGAGGTGTTGAACGTGGTGAGCGTGACATCGCAGCCCGTGTCCTTCTCGAACGGCGTGACCCAGTCGACAGCCTTGTCCGTTGATCCATCCTCGACGTAGCCGGGCCACGCGAGAACGCGTACCTGTCCCTCATTCGCACCGAGCTCGGTGGGCGCCGAGAAGTCCGGTGGAGTAGCTGAGCTCCCTGACCCGCCTCCATCATCATCGCTGCCGCACGCGGCCAGCACCAGCGAAGCAGATGCAACCAACGCACCCACCGCCAGCAGACGCTTTCTCTGCACCGGATCCTCCATCCATCTCATGAAAAACCGTGAGCCGACGGCCCGCGGAATCCTTCGTGTTCTGTTGTCTGCAGTGGTGCTAGCCCACCGCAGTCTCGTACTCGCGACGCCAGATCAACTGCACCTGGCGCCCCCGCATCTGCATGGCCTCAACCGACGATCCATGCGAGTTCTGCTGGAGCACGACCAGATGGCCGCCCACCTCCAGGTCGACCACGAATCGCGTCGCCGCGCCGACGTAGACAACCTCACGCACGACGCCGGCAGCGGCGTGTTCGCCGTCGCCAGCACGGTCGAGCGCGTTGGCCAACCGGATCTTTTCGGGACGCACGCTGTAGATGCCGGCGTTACCCAGCACCTGCTCGGCGGCGGCGCCCTGAAGCAGGTTCGATGTACCCACGAAGCCCGCCACGAAAGAGGTCGCTGGTCTTTCGTACACATCTGCAGGGGTACCGACCTGCTCGATTCGTCCGGCATTGAACACCGCGATGCGATCGGACATCGTCAGCGCTTCTTCCTGGTCGTGCGTGACGAAGATGAAGGTGATGCCCACCTGCCGCTGCAGCTGCTTCAGCTCGACCTGCATCTGCTCGCGCAACTTGAGGTCAAGGGCGCCGAGCGGTTCGTCGAGCAGCAGCACAGATGGGCGGTTGACGAGGGCGCGAGCCAAGGCGACACGTTGGCGCTGGCCACCGGACATCTGGGCCGGCTTGCGCTCCTCGAATCCTGCGAGCTGCACGCTCGCCAACGCCTCGAGCGCTCGCTGGCGTCGCTCACCCTTGGCGACCTTCTTGACCCTGAGGCCGTACTCGACATTCTGGATGACCGACATGTGCGGAAAGAGGGCGTAGTCCTGGAAGACCGTGTTCACGTCGCGCTCAAACGGCGCGAGCTTCGTGACGTCCCTGCCGTTCATCTCCATCGACCCACCAGTGGGGATCTCAAAGCCGGCGATCATGCGCAGCACGGTGGTCTTGCCGGAGCCGGAAGGGCCGAGGAGCGTCAGAAACTCACCGTCGTAGATGTCGAGGTCGACGCCGTCCACCGCCACGACGTCACCGAACGACTTCGAGAGGTCGCGCAGGGACACAGCAACCGCACCATCAGCCGCGGGGGCAGCAGGGGAAACCTGGGTGGCTTCCGGCATGAATATCGGTCTCCTGTCGGGCTCGGCCGAACTGTATGCCGCCCCGGCCCCAAGCAACAGGATCAGGGCCACTCCTGGCACGAATTGTTATGCCGGAATCACTCTCCGCAACCCTCCCCGTCAGCCCCCCACCCCGATTTCGGGGCCATGTCACATGGGTTCGGTCTTTTCGAACTATGTGACATGCCACCCGGAGAGTCAGGCCCAGTCGGGGCCAACCCCAAACGGTGCCATGTGACACGGGTTCGGTCATTTCGAACCCATGTGACATGGCCCCCTGGGGTTGTTGGCCCCCCACCCCCGGGTTCTTAGAGGAGTGGCAGGTAGGGGGCCAGGTCGGTCCGGAGCCCCGACGCCTGCACCCCGCCGGCTGCTACCGCCCCCTGCCACGTGACGCGTCCAGCAGCCAGACGGCAGAAGGTGAGCGGATCCATCTCGACCACGGCCGCCGGGGTGCCACGCGTGTGGCGGGGGCCTTCGATGCACTGGATGGCGGCAAACGGGGGCACTCGCACTTCGACGCTCCTCCCCGGTGCGCGCCAGCTCAGGACGTCGGCCAGAGCCCTGGTCGACACCTGAAGGCACGGTCGGGACGCCGCCGGTCCGTCGACCACGACCGAGCGTGTGAGGTCGTCGCTGTGAACCGTGAGCTCGATGCACCGCGTGCGCAGGAAGTCGGCCCAACGAATCGGACCCCGCCTGGCGGCAACGACCGGATTACCTGTGACTGCGCTGATGGCGGCCTCCGCCTGCGCCGCAGACGCATCGACAGCGAAGAGGAACCCCTCGCGAGACGCCAGTTCGCGCGTCCGCTCGTCGATCACGGCCGCACCGTCGGCGTAGGTGGCGATGTAGTCGCCAAGACGCAGCGGCTTGTCATCGCTGGGCGCCTCTGCGGCCGCCCGGATCGAGTCGGCCACCAAACCGAAGTGGGCCACCAGGTCGCGCAGCGTCCATCCTGCGATCACGCTCGGGGCAGACCAGTCGTCGATACCGTCGCACCATTCGCGGGTGACGGCCCACTGCTTGAGGTAGGCCTCCGCGACCTTGCCCGGGTCGATGCCCGCCACTAGTCGAAGAGACTTGGGAACGTGCCTTCGCTCGCTGCACTCAGGTCGGCGATCGGCGCAGCGAACTGATCCTGCACCTGCAGCCCGTCGGCCTCGGAGTCAACGACACCGATCCGGACAGCCGGAACGCCGCGCGCAGTGCACATGTCGGTGAAGCGAACCTCTTCGCTGCGCGGGACGACGAACACGATGCGCCCGGCCGACTCGGAGAAGAGGGCGACGAACGGATCGGCGCCATCGGGTAGGAAGACGCGCGCGCCCTTGCCTGAGCGCATCGCCATCTCGGCGAGGGTGATGGCGAGCCCACCCAGCGACACATCGTGCGCGGCCGTCAACAGCCCGTCTCGGGACGCCGCAACTGCGATCTCGGCGATCTGGCGTTCACGATCGAGGTCGACCTTCGGCGGCAGCCCGCCGAGGTGACCCTGCAGGTGCGCCCACTCAGAGCCACCGAACTCGTCGGCGGTGTCACCGAGCAGCCAGATCGAGTCGCCGTCGGCGTCCCACGCCATCGGCGTCCGTCGCGCGACGTCGTCAATGACACCGAGCACCCCGATGACCGGTGTGGGCAGGATCGCGGTCTCGCCCGTCTGGTTGTAGAAGCTCACGTTGCCGCCGGTGACCGGAACACCTAGCTGCAGGCAGGCATCGGCAAGACCACGGGTGGTCTCAGCGAACTGCCACATGACGTCGGTGTCTTCTGGCGAGCCGAAGTTGAGGCAGTTGGTGACCGCCAGCGGCTTGGCACCCGTCGTTGCCACGTTGCGGTATGCCTCCGCCAGCGCGAGCTGTGCGCCGGCGTAGGGATCGAGCTTGCCGTAGCGACCGTTGCCGTCAGTGCTCACTGCGACGCCGAGCCCGTCGTCGGTGATGCGCACGATGCCCGAGTCTTCTGGCTGCGCGAGCACGGTGTTGCCGAGCACGTAGCGGTCGTACTGATCGGTGACCCACGACTTCGACGCCAGGTTGGGGCTGGCCAAGAGCTGCAACAGCGTCGCGCGCAGCTCGTCGCCGGACACCGGGCGAGGCAGCGACGTGGGCGCGTCGGCCTGCAGGGCGTCCTGCCAGCTGGGCCTCGCGAACGGCCGTTCGTAGACCGGGCCGTCGTGCGCGACGGTCTTGGGCGGAACGTCGACGATCTGGTCGCCGTGCCACTCGATGGTGAGGCGTCCGGAGTCGTTGACCTCGCCGATGACGACGGCTTCGACGTCCCACTTGCGGCAGACCGCCATGAACGCGTCGAGCTTGTCTGGCGCCACGACGGCGCACATGCGCTCCTGCGACTCGCTCATCAAGATCTCTTCAGGAGCCAGCGTGGAGTCGCGGAGCGGGACGCGGTCGAGCCACACGTGCATGCCGGTGTCGCCGTTGGACGCCATCTCGCTGGTGGCGCACGAGATACCGGCGCCGCCAAGGTCTTGGATGCCGACGACCAGCTGCTGCTCGAACAGCTCTTGGCAGGCCTCGATCAGCACCTTCTCGGCGAATGGGTCGCCCACCTGCACGCTGGGACGCTTGCTCGGGCCCCGCTTCATCGCTGTCGTCGAACGTCTCGGACGCCAGCACGCTGACGCCGCCGATGCCGTCGCCGCCGGTCTTGGCGCCGAACAGGATGACGTGGTTGCCTAAGCCGGTCGCTGCGGACAGCTGGATGCGGTCGTGCGGGACGACACCGACGCAGAGGGCGTTGACCAGCGGGTTGCCGAGGTAGGTCTCGTCGAAGACCACCTCGCCGCCGATGTTCGGCAGGCCCAGGCAGTTGCCGTACCCACCGATGCCAGCGACGATCCCTGGTAGGACGCGGTGCGTGTCGGGCGCGTCAGCCGGGCCGAAACGCAGCGGGTCCATCACGGCCACTGGCCGCGCGCCCATCGTGAGGATGTCGCGCACGATCCCGCCGATGCCCGTGGCAGCGCCCTGGTACGGCTCGACGTACGACGGGTGGTTGTGCGACTCGATCTTGAAGGTGACGGCGAGGCCGTCGCCGACGTCGACGACGCCAGCGTTCTCGCCCATGCCGACGAGCAGGATGTCTTCGGCCTCGGGCGGCACCTTCTCGCCGAACTGGCGCAGATGCACCTTGCTCGACTTGTACGAGCAGTGCTCGCTCCACATGACCGAGTACATGGCCAGCTCGCTGCTGGTGGGGCGACGTCCGAGGTGGTCGCGGATCTGCTGGTACTCGTCGGCCTTGAGGCCGAGGTCGGCGAACGGCTGCGCGACCTCGGGCGCCGTCTCGGCGTCCTTGACGGTGTCGATGTGGCGCGTCATGCGTCGACCAGCTGGCTGATCACGGAGGAGAAGAACCCAAGACCGTCCAGTGACGGACCGGTCAGCAGCTCGACGGCGTGCTCGGGGTGCGGCATCAGACCGACGACGTTGCCACGTTCGTTGGTGATGCCGGCGATGTCGCGGTACGAGCCGTTGGGGTTGTCGTGCAGGTAGCGGAAGACGACGCGGCCCTCACCCTCGAGCTCGTCGAGCGTGCGCTGGTCGGCGACGAAGCCGCCCTCGCCGTTCTTCAGCGGGATCAGGATCTCTTGGCCCTCGTCGTAGTCCGACGTCCAGGCGGTGTTGGCGTTCTCGACCCGCAGCCACTGGTCGCGGCAGACGAACTTGCGGACGTCGTTGCGGATGAGCGCGCCCGGGAGCAGATGTGACTCGCACAGCACCTGAAACCCATTGCATATGCCGAGCACTGGCGTCCCGCTGCGCGCGGCGTCGATGACGTTCTGCATCACCGGTGCGAAGCGGGCGATGGCCCCGCAGCGCAGGTAGTCGCCGTAGGAGAAGCCGCCTGGCAGGACGATGGCGTCGACGCCCTTGAGGTCGGCGTCACCGTGCCACAGACGAAACGGCCTCGGCACCTGCCACGCGAACGGCGCGCGCGGCGTCCTGGTCGTCCAGCGAGCCGGGGAAGGTGACGACGCCGATGCGCGCCGACATCAGGACTCCTCGACGCGGATCGTGTAGTCCTCGATCACGGTGTTCGCCAGCAACGTGCTGGCGATCTCTTCGAGGGCGGCGGCGTCAGGTGCGGCGTCGAGCTCGATCTCGAAGCGCTTGCCCTGGCGGACGCTGGTGATGTCGGAGTGTCCGAGGCGGGTGAGCGCCCCAAGGACGGCCTGACCTTGCGGGTCGAGGATCTCCGGCTTGAGCATGACGTCGACGACGACGCGAGCCACTGGCTTCTCCGGCTGCTCGAGGGGCGGGGTGAGCCTTCAGTCTATCGGCGAAGCCTGGCGGGTTCGAACCGCATCAACCGGACGTCGGCAGCCCTGATTCTCTGGGCTGGCGAGCGATCTCGCGCCGCACGAGGTGAGGACCGAGCCATGCCGCGACAGCTGCAGCCGCTAGGACGGGGGCCACCACCCACGCCACTACCGCTCCCGGCTCCGGGGCGTCGAACAAGCCCATCTCCCATCCGTACCACACCAAGGCCACCAGTTGAAGGCTCGAGGCAATCGCGACCGCCCCCCATCGGAGGCGAGTCATGGGCGGCAGCGACTCGACGTCTCTGCGACTGACCAGCCAGGCGAAAATGGCAGCAGCCAGGACGGCCGCGGGGAAGGACACGAAGAGCGCCCACACCGGCACCCAAAACCGCCACGAACACGCCATTGCCGACGATGAACTGGCCCTCTGAAAAGAAGAAGGTGTCTGGTCCCGGGTCGGTCAAGTAGCCGTGGATGAAGCCCAGAACCGCCCCGAGCCCCACGCAGAGACCCAGTGACCATCCTGAGGCGATGCCCCATATCCGCATGCCAGAGATCCTCATGCGCGTCAGGCGGGCGGGTTGGCCTGCCACGCCTCCCACGCGCTGGTCACCATTGCGGCGAGGTCGTACTTCGCCGACCAGCCAAGATCGGCACGGATCTTGTCGGCGGACGCCACGAGGCGTGCGGGGTCTCCGGCGCGGCGGTCCACAAGGTCATGGGTGAACTCAAGGCCGGTGGCTGAGCGAACGGCGTCCATGACCTCGATGACCGAGACGCCCTCACCGCGTCCGACGTTGTAGACCTCGGACGCCCCACCCTGCTGGAGGCGCTTCACAGACGCCACGTGCGCGTCCGCGAGGTCGGTGACGTGGATGTAGTCGCGGATGCAGGAGCCGTCTGGCGTGGGGTAGTCGGAGCCGAACACCTGCGGGTTCTTGCCCGTCGAGAGCGCCCGGAACACCATGGGGATCAGGTTGAAGACGCCGGTGTCGCCGAGGTCAGGGCCGCCGGCACCGGCCACGTTGAAGTAGCGCAGCGAGATCCAGTCGAGCCCGATGGCAGCGGCGACGTCGCGCATCAGCCACTCACCGATGAGCTTGGTCTCGCCGTAGGGGTTGATCGGCTGGCAGACGAAGTCTTCGGTGAGCGGGTCGTCGCTGTCGGGCATTCCGAAGGTGGCAGCCGACGAGCTGTAGACCATCTTCTTGACGCCGGTGACGTCCATCGCCTCGAGCAGGCTCAGCAGGCCGTCGACGTTCTCGCGGTAGTAGTAGAGCGGCCGCTCGACCGACTCGCCGACGGCCTTCTTGGCTGCCATGTGCACGACCCCGGTCACGTCGTGCTCGCGGATCGCCTTCTCAACGGCGGCGGCGTCCAGAACCGATGCCTCGACGAGCGGGACGTCGGACGGCACCTTGCGAGCCTCACCGGTCGACAGGTCGTCGAACGCGACCACGCCATGGCCGGAGTCCTTGAGCGCCTTCACGATGTGGGCACCGATGTAGCCGGCTCCGCCGGTGACCATCCATGTCATGCGTCCAGGCTAACCGGTGGGTGGATCACGAGTTTGATGCGTTCGGCAAGAACGCAGGTCCTACTGGGTGTCCCTATTGACGGCAGCGCGCCAGGCAGGCGCGTTTCCCGGATATAGCCGATGAGCGGGTGCCCACCAGGGTCAGCGCAGGACAGGCTTCCTGGGCAGGGGAGCCGAAGGGCGCGGTTGGCCCTTCTGCCGACTGGATAACAGGAACAAGACGCCCGAGGCCACGAGGGGCGCAAGCAACAGCCCCACCAACAACGGCTCGTAGAAGTGGGAGGCTGCGCCCACCGCTGCTAGCAGGAGGGGCACCACACTCACCGTGAGAATGAGGTAACCGGCCGCGCGCGGACGGAACAGACCCGCCACGCCAGCCGGTGCACAAATGGCCACGACGAGCACCAGCGACAGCGGGCCATGACTGTCCTCCCAATCGTGAGCCGCGCCGTAGTCCACCAGCGACCACACGCCAAAAGCCAAAGGAGAGCACGCGGCGACAGCCAGCACCACCAACGCCGTCCCGGGGCGATACAAGGCCAGCAGGGACAGTCCGAGCATGACCAGTACCAAGACGACCGTGCCCCCGATCCCGGCCCATCCTCCGGGGTCGGTCACGGCGTACCCTCCGACGAACAGGGTCACCATGCCAACGAACCCAAGCGTGACCGCTAGGGCGACCCACCGGATCGTGTTCACACCCTCGACCCGAGACAGCAACCTCTGACCGAACTCGTTCATCGTCGTCGCCTCCGAAACAAGGCTGGCGGGTGCCCGCGCGAACGGCCAGAGACTTTGGACCTGCTCGTTGGGCGCTTCTAACACCCAAGTGACCTGACCGACGACCAGTGGAACCTGCTGGAGCCGGTGTTCAACACGCCGGGTAAGCGCGGCCGTCGGCACGCCGATGACCCGCGTACCGTGGCGGACGCGATGCTGTACACCGCCCAGACCAGCTGCCAGTGGCGCGGCCGGTACGACATGTCCCGCATGGTGACGACGGGCTTCGTCCGTGCAATACGGACACACCCAGTCAGACCGTGTCGCCGCGGTAGTCGTACCCCGTGATGCGGGTCGGAACCAGGCGGAAGAAGACATCTGTGTGGGGGCCGGACGGGTCGTGCCCTTCGTAGCGCCGAACGATTCGGCGGTAGAGGGCCTGCTGGTCGATCCCCTCGGCCTCTGGGTCGAGAACTTCATGGGCCGTGCCCCGCACCGAGACGTAGCGCTCGTGCTCGCCTTCGGCCATGACCATTCCGGCCACGGACGGGCGCGCTCGCATGTCATGCGCCTTCCACGCATCGGTGCCGGTGCTGAAGACGAGCCCCTGTGCGTCACTGACGAACCAGACCGGCACGACAACCGGGTCACCGGACGGCCGGGTCGTGGCCAGCGCCAGGAACGCCCGGACGCCGTCGTCGAAGAGGTCCTCGAACCCAGCCGGAACGTCCATGAGACTCCCTAGTCGAACTGCTGCCCGGTGAGGCGCTCATACGCCTCGACGTACTTGGCACGGGTCTGCGCGACCACGTCGTCGGGCAGTGGGGGCGGGGCCTCGCCGCTGTGGCGGTCCCAGCCGGACGCCGACGACGTGAGCCAGTCACGTACGTATTGCTTGTCGAACGATGGTTGCGCGTGGCCCGGTTGCCAGACATCTGCTGGCCAGAAACGCGACGAGTCGGGGGTGAGCACCTCATCGGCGAGCACGATCTCGCCAGACACCGGATGGCGACCGAACTCGAACTTGGTATCGGCCACGATGATCCCGCGCGATCGAGCGATCTCTTCAGCACGCGCGTACACCTGCAGCGTCAATGCGCGCAGAGCTTCGGCATCGTCGGCCCCCACAGTCTTGACCACGGCCTCGAAGTCGACGTTCTCATCGTGCTCACCGAGGTCGGCCTTAGTCGCCGGGGTGAAGATGGGCTCAGGCAGCCGCGATGCGTCGACCAAACCGGCCGGCAGCGTGATGCCGCACACCGCCCCGGTGGCGTTGTAGTCGGTGAGCCCGGAACCGGTCAGGTAGCCGCGCGCCACACACTCGACGGGAAACATGTCGAGGCGCTGCGTCACCATGGCGCGTCCGGCGACAGCGTCCGGCACGTCGACCGACAGCAGGTGGTTGGGCACGAGGTCGGCCAGCTGCTCGAACCACCAGATCGTCATGGCAGTGAGGATTCGCCCCTTGTCGGGGATGGTCGTGGGCAGCACCCAGTCGTACGCCGACATGCGGTCGCTGGCGACGAAGAGCATTCGGCCGTCGGGGTACTCGTACAGGTCGCGCACCTTGCCCGAGTACACAGCCGTGACGCCCGGCAACTCCGGTGCCGCCGGCACATTGGCCATCGGGGATGCGGTCACAGGATGTCCCCGGGCCGGTAGGCCGCAGCCTCCGGGTACTCAGCGGCAACTGCAGCAACACGCAGCACGACAGCGGCCACCTGGTCAGTCGCCGTCCCGGTGAACGTCAGCGGTTCGGCAACAAGCTGCTCGAGGTCGGACGCGGTGAGTCCGAGCCGTTCGTCGGACGCCAGACGCGCCAGCAGGTCGTTGCGTTCGACGCCCTTCTCACGCATCTCGAGCGCAACGGCAACAGCGTGCTCCTTGATCACCTCGTGCGCCGTCTCGCGTCCGACACCAGAACGCACGGAGGCCATCAGCACCTTGGTGGTGGCGAGGAAGGGCAGGTAGCGCTCGAGCTCACGCTGCACGACAGCCGGGAAGACACCGAACTCGTCGAGCACCGTGAGGAATGTCTCGAACAGGCCGTCGATCGCGAAGAAGGCGTCGGCCAGCGCCACTCGTCGCACCACCGAGCACGAGACGTCGCCCTCGTTCCACTGGTCGCCGGCAAGCTCGCCGACCATCGACGCGTAGCCGCGCAGGATCACCGCGAAGCCGTTGACGCGCTCACACGAGCGGGTGTTCATCTTGTGCGGCATCGCCGACGAGCCCGACCTGGCCGGCCTTGAAGCCTTCGGTGACGAGCTCGTTGCCGGCCATCAGCCGGATGGTCTTGGCCAGCGACGACGGCGCAGCCGCCAGCTGCACGAGAGCACTGACGACGTCGTAGTCGAGCGAGCGCGGGTAGACCTGACCGACGCTGTCGAGCACCTGCTCGAAACCCGAGGTAGCGCGAGATCTCGATCTCGAGCTCAGCCACCTTGGTCGCATCACCGCCGAGCAGGTCGAGCATGTCTTGGCTGGTCCCCACCGGGCCCTTGATGCCGCGCAGCGGGTAGCGCCCGATCAGGTCGTCGACGCGCTGGTACGCGACCAGCAGCTCGTCGGCCGCCGTAGCGAACCGCTTGCCGAGGGTGGTCGCCTGCGCCGCAACGTTGTGCGAGCGCCCGGCCATCACCAGTGTCGCGTGCTCGGACGCCAGGGTCGCCAGCCGCGCGAGCGTCGCCACCGTCTTGTCGCGGACCAGCAGCAGGGACGACCGCACCTGCAGCTGCTCGACGTTCTCGGTGAGGTCGCGCGACGTCATGCCCTTGTGGATGTGCTCGTGCCCGGCGAGCGCGCAGAACTCTTCGATGCGCGCCTTGACGTCGTGGCGCGTGACGCGCTCACGGGCTGCGATCGAGTCGAGGTCAACGGTGTCGATGACGGCGCGGTAGTCGTCGATCACGTCTTGCGAGACGTCGAGCCCGAGCGCGCGCTGCGCCTCGAGCACCGCGAGCCACAGCTGACGCTCGAGGACGACCTTGTGCTCGGGAGACCAGATTCGAGCCATCGCCTCGGACGCGTACCGGGAGGCGAGAACGTCGGGGATCTGCGGCTTGGAAGACGGAGTCACCGGAGCATTCTCCCAGGTCGGGCCGGAAGGGAGGAAATCCCTACTGGACCACCGCTTCCGCGTCGTCGGCTCGGCGATAGATGCCTGGCGGACGCCGCACCAGCAAGCCCTCGTCGATCAGGTACCGCCGCAGCATGGCAACGTCATCAGCAACCGGACGGAGTCGCTTGTTGACATCGGTCTCGGAGTGCTCAACGCCCGGTTCGATCAGCGACGCACAGTGACGCAGCACCACGAGCCGGGCGGCCCTCTTCCGCGGCATCGCGATAAGGCGACCATCGGCGTCTAAGTGACGGCTCAGGGTGAGAGCGTCGTCGGGAACCACGGACATGGTCGAAGGCTAGGCAGCCGAGCCTGACGAGGAAAGTGATTTACCCGCCCGATGCCGCTCGTTCGGCGATGTCGCTCCGATGGTGCGACCCGGTCAGCGTGATCTCCGCTACCGCCGCGTAGGCCGCCGCCCGAGCTGCCGCAAGATCGATCCCGGTCCCGACGACCGAGAGCACCCGGCCGCCAGCGCTGACGACGCTGCCGTCGACGGACCGCGTCCCCGCGTGCAACACGTACGCGTCCGGCACGGCGTCGGCGGCGTCCAGGCCCTCGATCGGGTCCCCCGTCCGTGGGGTGTCGGGGTAGTTCTCGGCCGCCAGCACCACGGTGACTGCGGCGTTCGACGTCCACCGCAGGTCGGGCAGATCAGCAAGGTGGCCGGTGGCAGCGGCCTTCAAAACACCGCCCAGTGGCGTCAGGAGTCGGGCCAGGACGACCTGAGTCTCTGGGTCGCCGAATCGGGCGTTGAACTCGACGGTGCGCAGCCCTCGTGAAGTCAGCGCCAGTCCGGCGTAGAGCAGCCCGGCGAAGGGTGTTCCGCGCCGGTGCATCTCGTCGACGGTCGGCTGCACGACGCTGCGCACGATGTCGTCCACCAGGGTCTCCGGCGCCCACGGGAGGGGTGAGTAGGCGCCCATCCCCCCGGTGTTCGGTCCGGAGTCACCGTCGCCGACCCGCTTGAAGTCCTGCGCGGGGACGAGCGGCACGACGGTGGTGCCGTCGGTGATGCAGAAGAGGCTGACCTCGGGGCCGTCGAGGTACTGCTCGATGACGACCCGACCGCACGACGCAGCGTGAGCCAGCGCCGCCTCGCGGTCATCGGTGACGACGACGCCCTTGCCGGCCGCCAGTCCGTCGTCCTTGACGACGTACGGCGGACCGAATGCGTCGAGGGCAGCTGCTGCTTCCTCCGGGGTCTCGCAGATGTGCGCCATCGCCGTCGGGACGTCGGCGGCAGCCATGATCTCCTTGGCGAACGCTTTGGAGCCCTCGAGCTCGGCAGCGGCGGCCGATGGACCGAAGCACGCGATCCCCTGCGCGCGCACCGCATCCGCAGCACCAGCAACAAGCGGGACTTCGGGGCCGATCACCACGAGGTCGACCGCCTCGGACACGGCCAACGCGGCGATGGCGTCGGGGTCGCTCGCGTCGACTGCGACGTTGGTGGCGACAGCTGCGGTTCCCGCGTTGCCGGGGCCACAGAGGATGCGCTCGACGTCGGGGTCGAGGCGCAGCGACCGACAGAGTGCGTGCTCGCGAGCACCGGAGCCAATGACGAGGACATCCACGACGGCGACCCTACCCAGCCGTCCTCAGCGCCTTGCCGGACGTCAGCCGGTGTAGTGCTTGGCGATGTCGCCGAGCGCGTCGTCAAGGATGGCGAGGCCTTCCTTGGCCTCGGTCTCCGACACCGTGCACGGCGGCACCACGTGGAGCCGGTTGTAGTTGGTGAACGGCATCAGTCCACGACTCTTGCAGGCGCCGATCAGCTCGACCATCGGCGCGTTCGCTGCACCGGCGGCGTTGTACGGCACGAGCATCTCGCGGGTGTCCCGGTTCTTCACGAGGTCGAGCGCCCAGAAGACCCCGAGGCCGCGCACCTCGCCGATCACCGGGTGCCGCTCGGCCAGGTCGCGCAGTCCTGGTCCGAGAACGTTCTCGCCGATCGCCTTGGCATTCTCGACGATGCCTTCGTCGCGCATCGCGTTGATCGTGCCGACGATGGACGCCGCAGCGAGCGGGTGCCCGGAGTACGTCAGACCGCCGGGGAAGACGCGGTCGTCGAAGGTGGCCGCGATCTCGTCGCTGATGATGACACCGCCCACGGGCACGTATCCGGAGTTGACGCCCTTGGCGAAGGTGATCAGGTCGGGCTCGACACCGAAGTGGTTGAACGCGAACCAGTCACCGGTACGGCCGAACCCGGCCATGACCTCGTCAGCGATGTAGATGATTCCGTACTTCGTGCAGAGCTCGCGCACGCCGGCGAGGTAGCCGGCCGGTGGGATCAGGACGCCAGCGGTTCCGACAACACTCTCGAGCGTGAGGGCAGCGATCGTCTGCGGTCCCTCGAACTGGATGACGGACTCGAGGTGCTGCAGGGCACGCTCGGCCTCTTGCTCGTCACCGTCAGCCCAGAAGGCGGAGCGGTAGGGATACGGCCCGAAGAAGTGGACGATGCCGGCGATGCCGTTCTCGTTGGGCCAACGTCGGGGGTCACCGGTAAGCGTGACGGCGGTTGAGGTGTTGCCGTGATAGCTGCGGTACGCCGACAGCACCTTGTGGCGTCCGGTGTGCAGACGCGCCATGCGCACGGCGTTCTCGATGGCGTCGGCTCCACCGTTGGTGAAGAAGACCTTGCGGTGGTTCGGCGGCGCGAGCTCGCTGATCAGACGAGCTGCTTCGCTGCGCGCGTCGTTGGCGTGCTGCGGAGCAACGGTGCTGAGCTTGCCGGCCTGTTCCTGAATCGCCGCAACGACCTTGGGGTGCTGGTGGCCGATGTTGGTGTTGACCAGCTGGGACGAGAAGTCGAGGTAGCGAGTGCCTTCGTAGTCCCAGAAGTAGGAGCCTTCGGCCGCCGCGATCGGCAGCGGGTTCAGAGCTCCCTGCGCGGACCACGAGTGGAAGACGTGTTTGCGGTCGAGGGCAACGACCTCGTCGCCGCGGGCGGGGTCAGGCGTGGGTGCGTTCATGGCGACTCCTCAAGGGGCTTCCGAGTACGGCTACAGAGTAGAGCCCGACCGTGTCAGCAAGACAGCCGAGCCCGCAGGCCTTCGCGGACCCCCGGCCACTCGTCGTCGGTGACCGAGAAGACAACGGTGTCGCGCACCGATCCGTCGAGCCTGCGCTGGTAGCGCCGAAGCAGGCCTTCTCGGGTTGCCCCTAGGCGGGCAATGGCATCTTGGGATCGAGTGTTTCGCACATCGGTCTTCAGCTGGACGCGTCCGAAGCCCAGCGTCTCGAAGGCGTAGCCGAGCAGCAGGAGCTTCGTGGCCGGGTTCACCTCGGTGGCCCACACCTCCGGCGCGTAGGCCGTCGCTCCCACCTCGAGAGCAGCGTTGGGAACGGCTACCTCCAGGTAGGACGACCAGCCGACCACCGCACCGGCAGCCAACCCGCCGAGTGGCTGGGTGAGTCGAACCGTCCAGGGGTGCATGGTCGACATGAACGACTCGACGAGTGCACCCATCTCATCAGGGCTCTGAGGACGAGGCACCGTGAGATGCGTCCATACCCGAGGGTCGTCGAGCGCCGCGAACAACCCCTCAGCATCGTCAGGTCTCGTCGGACGCACCTCGACGAACCCGCCAGAGAGGACGGTGTCAGGCGGTGGTGGCCATGTGGCCTGCCCCCGAGGTGCCCTCGCCGGCTGTGTGACACGACGCGACAGCCGTACGTACTGACCACCGTCGATCGCTGCGTCGAGCTTGGTGCCGTCAACGCCAAATCCGATCGCTTCATGAAATGCCACGGACTCGACGTTCACCGCTGACGTCACACAGCGCACCACCCGCACACCGCGTGCCCCGACGACAGCGTCGAACGCGTCGTACAGCCGTCGACCGAGTCCCGACCCGCGGAACTCAGGAGCGACCCCTGCGAAGTGAACGTAGGCCTCGGTGGGGTGGTCCGCCGAGACGAAACCAATGAGGAACCCGGCAAGCGCCCCTGACGCGTCCTCGGCCATCAGGCTCGTGCCGCTGAAGTGCTCAAGGAAGAGAGGCTGAAGCAGCCCGGCCATATGTCGTCCGCCCCACCAGTCGTCCACGACCAGCACGATGTGGCCATGATCGGTCGGACGCGCGGCCCTGATGACGGGAGGGGGAGGCACACCCGAACACTAGTGAGATCTAGGCGTTGGTCACGCAGCTTGCGGTGGCCACGTCGACAGGGAACGGTTCAACGCGGCAAGGGTGCGGTCAAAGCTCGTGTCGACGTCGACCGGCAGTCCGAAGCCACCTGCGAGCTCGAGCGAGACGAAGCCATGCAGAGTGGCTCTGAGCAAACGGGCTGCATCGATGGCTTGGTCACCTGGCACGCCGTACCCAGCGATCATGGCGAGTACCGGCATCAGGACGCGTTCGCTTGCCGCGTGATGCTCGTCGTCGCCGGGTGTCGGGGCCACGATCGTCGCTGCATAGAGACCGGGGTGTTGCCGAGCAAAGTCCCGGTAGGCATGGGCAACCGGCCCGAGGGCATCGGGACCGGCGCGACCAACGGCTGCCTCGACGAGGCGCTGGGCCAGCTCGGACACCGCCCGAATGGTGAGCCTTCTGCGCACGCCAGCCATACCGTCGACATGTTTGTAGAGACTGGGTACCGAGACTCCGAGCCGGCCGGCAACCGCGGCCAGGGTCAGCGTCTCCCACCCGTCTTCGTCAACGACGTCGGCTGCGACCGACTCCACTTTCTCCGGCGTGACACCTGCGCGTGCCATGCAGCTACGCCTTCAAGAACTCAGTGACGACCGGACCAACGACGTCCGGGAACTCGGTCTGGGGGTAGTGACCAGCGTCGGGGACGAGAACGACCCGACCGTGGAGGCGTTCGGCGACAAGCGCAGCCTCAGCGGCGGGATCTTTGAAGTCGGGGTCGGCTGTGCCCATCACCACGAGCGTCTTCGCCCGTACCTGATCGAGCCGGTCCTCGGCGGGCTGGTGCGAGGTGCGGGTCGTCTGCTGCAGGGCTTTCCATGCTCCCGGACGGGTGAGCGAAGCCATCAGGTCGTCGCGATAGCTCGCGTCGTCAGCCGGCACCTGCGTGGCGAACATCCTGCGGTGGAAGATCCGCCACATCCGCGGTCCCCACGGCCGCAGCAGGGCGACCCGCATCGCGAATGACATACCGAAAGGCATCGGCACGTTGCGCACGAATGGGCCAGCCAGGACGAGGCGATCAACGAGATCGGGGCGGTCGGCTGCGGCGATGACCGCGGCGCCGGCACCCATCGAGTTGCCGATGACGTGAGCCGGACCCCCGAGATGCTCGATCAGAGCCACGACGTCCGAGGCCGCTGCGAGGTCATCGAAGCGATCGAAGTCGACGCCGCTCTCGCCGTGGCCACGCAGGTCGAGGGTGGCCACGCGGTACCCGGCAGCCACCAGGGTGGGGGTGAGGAACCGGAAGGTGGTGCGCAGGTCGCCCATTCCCGGCACTGCCAGGACCAGGGGGCCCTCCCCCTGGACGTCGTAGGCGATCACGTCGCTGCCTCGGGTGAGGAACTGGGTGGTCGGACGAGGCGTTGTCATCGTGTTCATGGCTCCTCCTAGAGTGCGTAGACCCTAGGTTACTGGTATTAACCTATAAGTCAAGCCCCTTAACCCCATCAGTCAGACCAGCGAGCGCAGCTGAACGATCTCGTCGCGCCCCGGGCCGACGCCGATGGCCGAGATCGGCGCCCCTGACATCGCCTCGAGCGCCTTCACGTAGTCGCGGGCGTTCGCCGGCAGGTCATCGAAGGTGCGCGCCCCGCTGATGTCTTCGCTCCACCCTGGCAGGTACTCGAGGACGGGCTTGGCGTGGTGGAAGTCGCTTTGCGACATCGGCATCTCGTCGAAGCGCTTCCCATCGACCTCGTACGCCACGCAGACCGGGATCTCGTCCCACCCGGTGAGCACGTCCAGCTTGGTCAGCACGAAGTCGGTGACACCGTTGATGCGGGCCGCGTACCGGCTGATCACCGAGTCGTACCAGCCACATCTGCGCGGACGCCCCGTCGTCGTGCCGAACTCTTGGCCGTTGACGCGAAGTCGCTCGCCGTCGTCATCGTGCAGCTCGGTCGGGAAGGGGCCTTCGCCAACGCGGGTCACGTAGGCCTTCGCGATGGCGATGACGCGCTCTACCCTGTTCGGCGCGATCCCACTGCCGGTGCAGGCCCCGCCGGCCGTCGCATTCGATGACGTCACGAAGGGGTACGTGCCGTGGTCGACGTCGAGCAGAGTGGCCTGGCCGCCTTCGAGCAGAACCGTCCGCCCGTCGTCCAGTGCGTCATTGAGGAGCAGAGAAGTGTCGGCGACAAGGGGACGGAGTCGGTCGACGTAGCTCAGCAGCTCATCGACGACCTCGTCGACCTCGATGGCACGACGGTTGTAGACCTTGACCAGCAAGTGGTTCTTGGACTCAAGGGCACCTTCGACTTTCTGGCGAAGGATGTGTTCGTCGAACAGGTCTTGCACGCGGAGGCCGATGCGGTTCATCTTGTCGGCGTACGTCGGGCCGATGCCGCGTCCGGTCGTGCCGATCTTGCGGCTGCCGAGAAACCGCTCGACCACCTTGTCGATCGTGCGGTTGTACGGCGCGATGAGGTGAGCGTTGGCACTGACCACCAGACGCGAGATGTCGACGCCGCGCTCGACGAGGCCATCGAGCTCGTGAAAGAGCACCTCGGGGTCAACGACTACGCCGTTGCCGATGACGGGCGTGACGCCGGGCGTCAAGATGCCGCTGGGCAGCAGGTGCAGCGCATACTTCTGCGGGCCTTCCGGCGTAGGGATCACGACGGTGTGTCCGGCGTTGTTGCCGCCGTTGAACTTCACGACGAAGTCGACGTGCTCGCCGAGCAGGTCGGTGGCCTTGCCTTTGCCCTCGTCGCCCCACTGGGCGCCGATCAGCACGATGGCGGGCATGCAGAACTCCCTCGGAATATCGGGGATTACCCGCAGAGACTAGCGGATCGGACGACTCCTCTTACGCCGCCGCAAGGCCCGGTCCGGCCATGGCACGGCCCAGCGCTCGACCAGACAGGTAGGCCGACTCGATCCTTGATGGCCCGTGCCAGCCGTCGCCGCAGAGCCCGACCTTGCTGTCGCCCCAGTAGTAGTGCTCCGGGTGTGGATTCAGCGGCTTGGCCAGTGACCACCGCTTGACGAAGGCCGACTGCGGATCAGCAGTGATCCCGAGGACGCCCGCCATCTCGGCAAGCATGGGCGCCAGCAGGGCGTCGGGGTTGTCGAGGTGTCCGGCCGACAACAGCGGATGTGCGTGCGCAACCAGAACTGGCGCGTCATCGCCGCGCCGCCGTCCGTCATCGGCGATGAATGTGAGCACAGCGGAGTCGTTGACAAAGACGCCGTCAACCTCTGGCCAGACTCGGGAGTCGTAGGTCGCGACCAGGGCGACGCACGGCTCCCACACACCGGTGGACGCCGCACGCTCGTCCGCCAGTGACTCAGCAAGAAGGTCCAGTGCCTGCGGACCGGGCACGGCCAGTGCCACGCCGGCGTAGTCGACGCCATCCACCCGCGGACCCGCCTCCACCTCGCCCACCTCGTCGTGCTGTGCGAGCGCGAGCCCGTGGGCGAGGTCTTCGACCACCGATCGCAGGCCCAGCGGTGTCGCATATCGCATCGGCCCGGTTCGCGTGCCCACCAGACGGCCCGGCTCCCCCACGTGAAAAGTGTCCGTCCAGGGTCGAGCGAGTTCGACGTCCACCCAGCGTTCGACCAGGCGCTGGAAGACCGGAACCGACGCTGTGAAGTAGCTGGCACCTACATCGACCGGGCGCTCATCGACGGTCTTGACAGCCATGCGTCCGCCGAGCCGGTATCCGCGATCGCGGACGACTACCGGCCTTCCGGCCTCGGCAAGCGCTCGGGCGCAGGCGATCCCCGAGACGCCGCCGCCGACGACGAGGAACTCCTCGCTCATCCTGCAGCGAGCGCGGCCGCAGCGGCCGGACTTGAGTCGACCAGGAACTGCTGACAACGCTCGGCCTCCGGCGTCTCACCGATGGCAGCCGCCGCCAGACCGAGGGCATTGAGGCTACGGAGGAACCCACGGTTGCCTTCGTGCTCCCACGGCACCGGGCCATGTCCCTTCCACCCGTTGCGACGCAGCTGGTCGAGGCTGCGGTGGTACCCCGTGCGCGCATAGGCATAGGCAGCCACCGGGTCAGCGTCGGCAAGCGCCTGCTCGGCGAGCATGGCCCACGCAAGGGGGAAGTCAGGGTGCTGCGCCGCGACGTCACGCGGCGGCGATCCGGCGTCCACCATGGCGCGGGCGGCGTCGTTCTCGGGCAACAAGGTGGCTGGCGGCTCGCCGAGCAGGTTGTGGTTCACGTGTCCCTTTCTACGGGGCGCACCCATGGCTGCGCCACTCCGGTGCTGGGAGCTGTGCGTGCTGCCGGATCCAGGCGTGCATCGCGATCGCGGCAGCCGCTCCCGCGTTGATCGATCGGGTCGACCCGAACTGCACGATCGACACCGTGGCGACGGACGCCGCACGAGCCGCGTCCGAAAGCCCCGGCCCCTCCTGGCCGAACACCAAGACGCAGCGCTCCGGCAGCTCGTAGGTCTCCAGCGGAACCGCACCTGGCAGGTTGTCGATACCGACCAGGGGGAGCTCCTCGCCAGACGCCCACCTCACCAGCTCGTCAACATCAGAATGGTGGCGGACGTGCTGGTACCGGTCGGTGACCATCGCGCCGCGTCTGTTCCACCGCCGCTTCCCCACGATGTGCACCTCGGCCGCGAGGAAGGCATTGGCGGTCCGCACGACGCTGCCGATGTTGAAGTCGTGCTCCCAGTTCTCGATGGCCACGTGAAACTGGTGTCTGTGCCCGTCGAGGTCGGCGATGATGGCGTCGCGCCGCCAATAGCGATACCGGTCGACCACATTCCGCCGGTCGCCAGCGGCCAACAGCTCGGGATCAAGCCGAGGATCGTCGGGCCACGGATCCGGATGCGGCCCCACGCCGACGACGTCCATGGAACCGCAGCCTAGAGCGACAGTTACCCTCTTGACTCGTGCGCCTCTATACCGATCTGCTTGCCAGCCGCATGCTCGGCCCCGGCTGGCTCGACCCACAGACTCTCATCGAGTCGTTGGGTCGCTGGGCGCTCATCGGCATCGTCCTGATCATCTTTGCCGAGTGTGGTCTGCTCATCGGCTTCTTCCTGCCCGGTGACTCGCTGCTCTTCGTCGCGGGTCTGCTGGTGGCGAGTGGCTTCATCGACACCAACATCGCGCTGGTCTGTCTGGTCTTCACCATCGCGGCCATTTTGGGCAACCTCGTGGGCTACTGGATCGGCCGCAAAGCCGGTCCGGCGGTGTTTCGACGACCCGACTCACGGCTCTTCCGGCAGGAGTACGTCGATCGCACGCAGCACTTCTTCGACCACTACGGCCCGCGCGCCATCATCCTGGCGCGGTTCATCCCCGTCGTCCGCACCTTCATCACGGTGATGGCCGGCGTAGGGCGTATGGACTTCCGCACCTACGCCATCTACAGCAGCATCGGCGGCATCCTCTGGGGCACCGGCGTCACACTGCTCGGCTACTTCCTGGGCAACATTGCCTTCGTCGCCAACAACATCGAAGCCATCCTGATCGCGGTCGTCCTTCTCTCAGTGGTCCCGATCGTGGTCGAGTACATCCGCCACAAGCGCTCGGGCAGGGCAGGAGACCCGGACGACGTCCAGCCCACCGCTGAGTGATACGAAACCGCTGACACAGACCCCTCCGCGTCGACGTATTCGCAACGGTCGAGCGGGAGTCGTCTCCTAGAACCGCACCTCGGGTGCAGCGCGGATCGTTGGGTCCTCGGCCTCGAAGTACTCCTGCTTGATGAAGTTGAATATGCGCGCCACCAGGTTGGGCGGGAAGGTCTCCACCTTGGTGTTGAACGTTCGCACGTTGGCGTTGTAGAAACGCCGACCAGCAGCGATCCGATCCTCGGTCTGGGTCAGCGAGTTCTGCAGCTCAAGGAAGTTCTGGTTGGCCTTCAGGTCGGGATACGCCTCTGCGACAGCCAGCAGCTGGCGCAGCGCAGACGTCAGCATGTTCTCTTGCATCGCCTGCTCGGCCGGGCCGGACCCCGGCGAAACCGCTGCCGCCCGCGCCGCGGTGACGTTCTCGAACGTCTGCCGCTCGTGCGCCGCGTAGCCCTTGACGGTCTCAACGAGGTTCGGGATGAGGTCGTACCGACGGTGCAGCTCGACGTCGATCTGCTTCCACGACTCCTCAACGATGTTTCGCAGCTTCACGAAGCCGTTGTAGGTGGCCACCACCCAGATCCCAACGACCACAACAAGCACGGCCAACACGATCCAGATCCACATGGCGAACGCTCCAAAGCGTCGACGGCCCCGTCACTCTCATCTTGATCGTAGACCCGCACTCCGCGTGGGGCGAGCACCATGTGGGCTACTCGAGCCCGAGATCACTCCGCTCGTAGGCAGCCAGATACGGCAATCCCTGCGCCTCCACGGCGGCCCGCGCACCGCGGTCGACGATCACCACCACGGCGACGACCTCGGCACCGGCCTCGCGAAGCGCGTCGACCGCCGTCATCACCGACCCGCCCGTTGTCGACGTGTCTTCAACGGCGAGCACACGACGCCCCGTCACGTCTGGCCCCTCGATGCGGCGCTGGAGCCCGTGCTGCTTCTCAGACTTGCGCACGACGAATGCGTCGAGGCGCTGCCCTCGGGCGGACGCCGCATGCAGCATCGCTGCTGCCACCGGATCGGCCCCGAGAGTGAGACCGCCGACAGCATCGAACTGCAGATCAGAGGTGAGGTCGAGCAAGACCGATCCCACGAGCGGGGATGCCTCGCCGTCGAGGGTGACTCGGCGGAGGTCGACGTAGTAGTCGGCCTCCTTGCCGGACGAAAGAACGACCCGGCCATGCACGACGGCCTTGTCCTTGATCTGGGTGAGCAGGGCTTCGCGATCGGTCACATGCCAAGCCTAGTGGGCCAGAGCCCACCCCCAGCGGGTCACTCTGGTGTAGACATCGCGCATGCCAGTCATCGAAGCGCGCGGATGTCCGCAAGACCTATCGACGCCGCGGCAAACCCCCCAAGGCTGCCTTGGACGGTCTCGACCTCGTCGTCGAGGAGGGTGGAGTGCACGGCTTCCTCGGCCCCAACGGCTCGGGCAAGACAACGATGCTGCGCTGCCTGTTGGGCCTTGCTCGCGCAGACAACGGAACGATGACGCTGCTCGATCACCAGGTCCCCCACGCTCTGCCGGACGTCATCGGTGACATCGGCGTCCTGCTCGAGAGCCCGGCATTCTTCCCGCCCTTCACCGGGCGCCTGAACCTGCAGCTGCTCGCCACGGCGGCTGAGATCCCCTCGGCACAGGTGGAGGCAGTACTCGACCTGGTGCAGCTGAGCGAGGCCGCTGACGAGAAGGTGAAGGGCTACTCGCTCGGTATGCGCCAGCGTCTGGGGATCGCGGCAGCCCTGATGAAGCAGCCAAGAGTGCTGATTCTCGACGAGCCGAGCAACGGCCTCGACCCGGCCGGAATGCGCGAGGTCCGACAGCTGCTCCGCACGCTCGGAGACTCTGGCGTCACCGTTCTGCTCTCGTCACACCTGCTCGGCGAGGTTCAGCAGATCTGTGACACCGTCACGATCATCAACCACGGTCGAGTCGTCACGGCTGGACCGGTCGGCGCCGTGCTGCAGTCACAGTCGACCGGGACGCTCGCGATCGGAATCGCCGACGCTCCACGCGCCCTCGACGTCCTCGTGGCCTCCGGTTTCTCCGCGCACATCCAGGACGGGCGCATCCTCGTCGAACGAGTCGAGGACGGCGCGGTCGTGGCCAAGGCGCTCGCCGACGCGCAGCTCTACCCGTCGTGGTTGATGCCACAGCAGGTCGACCTCGAACAGGCATTCCTCGCAATCACGGCCGACGAGGAGGAAGCCTCATGAGCCTCCCCACCCTGGAACGTCGACCGACCCACAACGCCCTGCCGTTGCTGCGGTCAGAGATCTCCCGGCTGACACACCGGCGATTTGCCAGAGTGATGGCCCTCCTGCTGCTCGGTGGTATCGCCGTCATCAGCACCATCGTCTTCTTCGTGCACAGCAACCAGCTCGGCACTACCCAGGAACAGCTGGAGAGCAACCGCGCCGAGCAACAGCGGTACTGGCTGGAGTGTGCCGATTCCGCCCCGGACCCCGATCGCGCGGAGAAGTACTGCGGTCGCGAACCGGTCACCATGCCCCTGGAGAGCTTCGACTGGGGGAATGACCCCCGATACAAGGCCTACGAGTCGCTACCGGTAGCGCTGATCGGAGCCGCCATTGCATCTGCTGGTGTCGCCTTTCTCGTTGGCGCGAGCAGCGGAGGGGCCGAGTGGTCGTCCCGTTCCATGACGCTGCAGCTGCTCTTCGAGCCCCGCCGACTGCGACTGCTGGCTCTGAAGTGGGCGGGGCTGGTGCTGTCGACCACGGTCCTAGCAGCTGTTGCGATGGCGATCGCCGTGGGGTTCGGAGCCGTCACGGCACAGCTGCGCGGCACTTGGGACCAGCAGTTCGCACCCATCGACAAACTGCGTGACGAGCTGGGCCAGACGATGCTGCTGATGGGCTTGAGGGGTCTCGTGCTGGTCGCCGCTGCCGCAACCATCGGATACGCCATAGCCATGCTGACACGGAACACGGGGGCTTCCCTCGGTGTGGCCTTCGTGTACTTCGTGGTGCTCGAGAACGGTGTCCGGTTCGCCTTGATGCGCTATGGGAGCGAGCCCTACATGCTCAGCACGAATGCCGTCGCCTTCCTGTTCCCCGGCGGTCTGGAGGTGCCCGGCGAGCAGACCGGCCCATACAACGAGTCAACAACCGTGGACCTCACCAACCTGCGGGCTTTCATCACGCTGATGGCGTACACCGCAGCGCTGTGTCTCCCCGCCGCTTGGTCGTTCACCCGACGAGACGTGTCCTAGCCGATTACGCCACACTTCACCTATGGCCTCATCGGTCGCACTCATCCACTCGCCGTTCACGTCGGCAGTTGCGTGGGGCGGGGTACCGGACGCCTTGCGCGCCAGGGGACTCACAGTCTTCGTCCCAGAGGTACTCGACGATGACGAGCCTCCGTACGCGTCACGCTTCGTGGCGCGTGTATCTCAACAGCTACAGATCGACAGCTCCCAGCGAGCGGCTAGTTCTGGTCGGACACGGCGGGGCCGGACCTCTGCTGCCACAGATCGCTTTCGGACGTCAGTCGTCCGGCGCTCCGGTTGACGGCTATGTGTTCGTTGACGCCCAGCTCCCCCGAACGATGAAGTCGGCAACCCGGCTGGACCTGCTGGAAGCCGACGATCCCGTCAGCTGCGCAACACTCAGCCAGCAGCTGGCCGACGGTGCTCGGGTTCCTAGCTGGACCGACGCCGACCTGCACGACGAGCTACCCGACCCTGCCGATCGAGCGCTTCTGCTCGCTGGGCTGCGCCCGCGCGGAATGGACTTCTTCACCGAGCCGCTCCCTGTTCCCGAGGACTGGCCTGACGCACCATGTGCGTACGTTCAGCTGTCCGACGCCTACGCCGGGGCCGCGCGCACAGCAGAGCTGCGCGGTTGGGTCGTGCATCGCCTAGACGCACATCACCTTTGGGCCATGAGTCAGTCCGGGCAGTTCGCGGATGTGCTCGTCCACGCGCTCGCCTAGGTGCGACGTCCGGCAATGCGCGAGCGACGGAACCGCTCGGCACGGCGCAATGCATCACGCGGAAGAAGATGTGTTCCGGCGACGATTGCCCGGTAACCACGCCCCTCCACCGATATCACCCTGCCGCGTCGCAGGTCTTCCATCGCGCGCTGCACGACCGCATCCACCTCTAGCCACCAGGTGTTGTTGGAGCGGTCGATGTCAATCCTGGCGCGTTCGTGGAACTCCGTCCGCACGAAGCCAGGACACACCGCCAACGCTCGAACGCTGGTTCCCTCCAGTTCGGTGGCGAGGCTCTGGGTGAAGGACGTGACCCATGCCTTCGCCGCGCTGTAGGTGCTGAAAGGGAGGAAGCTTGCGATGCTCGACACGTTGACGACGGCACCACGCCCGCGCTGGACCATGCCCGGCAAGGCGGCGTGCGACAGCCGCATGACAGCACTCACCATCACATCGATCTGCGCCTGCTCAGCGCCCACGTCGCCGCCGATGAACCGCTGGTTCGCGCTGAACCCTGCATTGTTGACGAGCATCTCGATCGGACGTCGCTCGTCCCTGAGGCGGTCTTCCACTTCACGGAGTCGCTGCGCATCACCGAGGTCGGCCGAGATCACCTCGACGTTCACACCGGCCGTCGTGAGCCGCTCCGCAGTCGCTTCGAGCCGCTGCCCATCCCTGGCCACGAGGACCAGGTCATAGCCGTCTGAGGCCAGCCGCTGGGCGAAACCGAGGCCGATTCCTGAGGTCGCTCCGGTCACCAGTGCGGTCGTCATCGGACCACCCTGGCACGATCTGGGCATGACGACGACTGCGCGCGCCCGCGATCTCGGTATCGAGTTCGACGGGTCTACCGGAACGCACAATGCCCTCACCGACGTGCCAGGCGTCGAGGTCGGATTCGCGACGCTCATTGACGGCGAGGGCGTACACGCGGTGCGAACGGGCGTGACCGCCATTCTTCCGCGTGGGCATCATGGCGTGGGCGACCCATGCCACGCGGGCATGCACTCGATGAACGGCAACGGCGAGCTCACCGGATCGCACTGGATCGCCGAG
Organism: uncultured Actinomycetota bacterium; assembly: GCA_963706045.1. GTDB lineage: Bacteria > Actinomycetota > Actinomycetes > JAHEKZ01 > JAHEKZ01 > JAHEKZ01. The sequence goes on from CAVPLY010000002.1 coordinate 98,944, forward strand.
ACCGGCCTGCTGCACCTCCCCATCGGCATCACGAACTCGCACGCCGTCGGCACCGTGCATCGAGGCATCATCGACTGGATCGTTGACAATCAGCTCCCCGTGGCGAAGGACTGGATGTTGCCGTGTGTCGGAGAGACCTTCGACGGAGACCTCAACGACATCAACGGCCGCCATGTCATGTCCGACCACGTCATGTCCGCGCTGGACACCGCGAGCCGCGGCCCCGTCGCTGAAGGGAACGTCGGTGGGGGAACCGGCATGAACTGCTATGCGTTCAAGGGCGGCACCGGAACGTCGTCTCGACTCGTGACGTACGGCGAGCAGTCCTTCGTCGTGGGCGCGCTCGTTCAGGCCAACTTCGGCGATCGCGCAGAACTGATGGTCCGCGGCGTCCCGGTCGGCAAGGCCATTCCCGACGACAACCCGTTCGCTGACCAAGAGACCCGGCCCACCGGAGGAGGTTCGGTAATCGTGATCGTCGCGACCGATGCTCCTCTTCTCCCCTTGCAGTGCCAGGCGTTGGCCCGTCGCGTGCCGCTCGGGTTGGCGCGTACCGGCACCACCGGCTCGCATTTCAGCGGTGACATCTTCTTGGCGTTCTCAACGGGCAACTCCGGCGCGCTTCACACCGGGTGGAGCGAGCGCCCACCCATGGGCGCTCTCGACGCGGCGGCCTTTGTTCCATGGGCATACCTCGATGGCCTCTTCGCGGCCACGGTTCAAGCCGTTGAGGAAGCGGTCATCAATACACTGGTCGCGGCTGAAACCATGGTGGGGCGCAACGGCTTTCGCTCACCCGCCCTACCCCTCGATCGGCTGCAGCACCTGATGTCTGCAGCTCAGCACTAGACCGGGCGACAGTCGCCGACGTCACGTCCTATAGGCCGCAACAAGTGCCTCTCGGGTGACCCGGGTCTGCGCCTGCACCAGCGCGAACATTGCTTCGCGGGCCCACCGTTGCTCGGGGGACGACAGCAGCATCGCGCGCCCTGCCTGTACCGCGATGAGGGCAGACGTGACGTCTTGCGCCAGCTTGGTGATCTGTGCCCGCAAGGCCACGCGCTCGTCTATGGCCTCTGACGCCGGAACGTCGTCGACCAGCTCATAGGCTCGTGAACGGATGCGCCAGAACGTTTCCCGCCAGCCGCGCGCGAGGCTCACAGCCTCCTCCGAACCGCGGAGCGCTGCCGCCGCGAGCAGGGCGTTGAGAGCTGCCCTGGTGAGTCCAAAGACGGCGGGAGGCGCATTCGCCGTGCGCCGCGAGTCTGCCGCGCTCCACTCACTTTTGGGCAGCACACGAGCAACCTCGGCGTCCTCGATCCTCAAGCCTTCCAGAACTGCACCTACCGTCGATGTCCCCTGCATGGAAGCCAGCGCAAGCTCGCCGGTGATCGTCAGGCCCGGTCGCACAGAGGCGGGCAGGAGCGCCTGGACGACGTCACCGTCGCTCGTCTCCGCCATCAGCAGCAGAGCGTCGGCCAAGCCCCACGACGTGATCCAGTCGAGCCGGCCGTTCACTCGCCAACCATCGGTCTCGCGAGTAGCCGCAACCGTGGGCGGCCCCGGCCGCCTCAGGTGGGCGAACGCCACCGCCCCGAGCATCCGACCGCTCACCAGACCGTCGGCCCACCGCTCGCGCAGCTCCACGTTCTCGCTGGTCCGAGCGGCTTCGCTCGGAGATCGGTGCTGGGTCAGGACGAACCACAGGGCCCCGGACGCGCCCGCGAGCTGTTCGTGCACCTCTCGCACTTGCGCCGGCATCCAGCCGTCCACCAGACCGGCCGACAAGACACCCGCCGACGCCAGCTGGTCGACGGTCTCGCGTGTGACGCCATCGGCCTCGAGGCGCTGAGCCTCTGGAGCCATCGCCTGAATCGCCTCAACGGCAGCCGCAAGGATCGGCCACGAGGCGACCCGCGCATCCGGGCCCACGATGTCTTCGAGCACATAGCCACCGTACGGGTGCGCCAGAGCCAGTTACGGTGGCACGGTGAGCAGCGACCGACTCGTTCCCCACCTCGCGGGCCTTGGCACCACGATCTTCGCCGAGATGTCAGCGTTGGCAGTGTCGCTCGGGCTCGATCAACCTGGGCCAGGGATTTCCCGATGTCGATGGACCGCGGGCGGTCGCCGAGGCCGCCACTGAGGCGATCCGTACCGGACGCGGAAACCAGTATCCACCTGGCCCGGGCATCCCTGAGCTGCGCGACGCGATCGCCGACCATCAGCGCAGCAGGTATGGCATCTCGGTCGATGCCGACAGCGAGGTGCTCGTAACGGCAGGAGCCACTGAGGCCATCGCTGCTGCCATGTTGGCTCTCGTCGACGAGGGCGACGAGGTTGTCGCTCTCGAGCCGTTCTACGACTCCTACCGGGCGACGATTGCGATGGCGCGCGGCCGCTGCATCCCGGTCAGGCTCGATCCACCTGCCTTCAGCCTCGACCTCGACCGACTTCGCGCTGCGGTGACACCGCTCACCAAGCTGATCCTGCTGAACTCCCCCCACAACCCGACCGGTGCCGTGCTCGGCCGGCCAGAGCTGGACGCCATCGCCCAGCTCGCGATCGAGCACGACCTGCTCGTCGTCACGGACGAGGTGTACGAGCACCTAGCCTTCGACGAGCCCCACGTCCCGATCTCCACATTGCCGGGCATGGCTGAACGCACGCTGACGATCTCCAGCGCCGGCAAGACGTTCTCCTTCACCGGATGGAAGATCGGTTGGGTCACCGGCCCGGCTGATCTGGTAGCCGCGGTGCGAACGACCAAGCAGTACCTCACCTTTGTCAGCGGCGGACCGTTCCAGTACGCGATCGCCCACGCACTTGACCACGAGATGGTCTGGGTCGATGGCCTTCGTGAGTCGATGGCCAATCGCCGCGACCTCCTGACAGACGGGCTGGCCGCGATGGGGCTCACGACCTACCGTCCCAAGGGCACCTACTTCGTCACCACCGACGTCCGATCGCTTGGATGGGATGACGCGCTGGCCTTCTGTCGCGCACTCCCGGACAGGGCCGGGGTGGTGGCGGTCCCGTGTTCGGTCTTCTACCAGGATCCCGGCCCTGCCGAACGTGCCTTGGTCCGCTGGACGTTCAGCAAGCAGCAGGGCGTCCTGCACGATGCGCTATCGCGACTGCAAGCCGCCAACCTCAGACCTTCGGGGTAGCTTCGCGTCGCCAAAGGTGCGCAAGACTCCCCAAAGGTGTCAGTTCTCGGCGGCCTTCATGGCGCGGTTGCTCAACAACCCAATGAACAGCAACGGGGACGCCGCGATCAGTGCTGCCACGACGAACAGCGTCGGCAGGCCGAACGTCGTGGCGACAACACCCCCCAGGAGCGCGCCGATCGGCATCGTTCCCCAGGCCACGAGGCGATACGCGCTGTTGACACGTCCCAGAAGCCGATCAGGTGTCACCCGCTGGCGCAGCGACACCATGACGACATTCCCCATGACGACGGTCACGCCACCCACCAGGAAGGCAGCCGCGATCACCCAGGGGTTCGACGTGAATGCCGGCGTGGCAAGCATCACGCCGCCGGCGACCAACATGACGATGAGACTCATCTGTCGACCCCACCACCGCTCAGCCGGCTCTGCCACAAACGTTCCGATCAGGCTGCCGACGGCCGACGAGGCGAGAAGCGCACCAAAGGCTGGTTCACTCAGCCCCATCGCTGACGACGGCCCCACGGCGTACAGGACGAACACCGCGAACATGGCGCTGGTTCCGAGGTTTCCCAGACCCGTCAGCACTGCCATGGCACGTAGCACTCGATGGTGGCCAGGAACCGCATGCCCTCGGCAATGTCGGCTCGGATGGTGGTCGAACCGTCATGCTCAGTGCCAAATGAACCAGCGAGCAGAAGCAGAACCGCAGCGGCCACCAACCAGACCACCGACGATGTCGCCAGCGCAAGCGCTGCACCCACTGCCACCAGTACCCCGCCAAGAGGTGGACCGATGAACTCGTTCGCAGCAAGCTCGACGCTGTACAGCCTGCCGTTGGCCCGCGACAACAGCGTGCGGTCGACAACCTGCGGCAGGATCGACTGCGCTGACGTGTCATACAGGGTCTCAGCGATTCCAAGAGCCAGCGCCGCGATGTAGAGCAGCCAGATCTGTCCGACGTCAACAGCTAGCCCGATCGCGACAACTCCCAGAACGAGCGCGCGGGCAATGTTGGCACCGAGCATCACCCTGCGACGATCGTGGCGATCCGATATCGCCCCAGCCTGAAGGGCGAAGAGAAGCCACGGCAGCCGTTCGGCGATGGCCAGACCGGCAACAAGCGTCGGGCTCTGCGTGAACTGAATCGCGATGAGCGGAAGGCTGATCTTCAGGATGCCGTCGGCCAGGTTGGAGAGACCAGACGACGTCCAGAGCCGCCAGTAGTTACCGCCGAGCGGGATCGGCCGACCAGGGTCCCGCGTCACGCGCACTCGGCGCACGAAGACCGCAACCAGGTGAGCACTCGGCAGGCTGTGGGGTTAGAACCACTTGGCGTAGAGGAGTTCCTCCGGAGTGATCACGCGGCCCTCTGGGGGGATGCCGTGGAACTGCTCGCCTATTGCCTTGGCCCACTTCGAGCCACGCGCCAGCAGCTCACGGCTATCGGTCTGCATCCGGTCGCGCGTGACCAGGATGCCGAGGTCAGCACCGGGATAACGGTACTCGCCCTCGCCGTACACCTGCAGGTAGAACGCTTCGGCATCGTCACTGACGTTGTGCCAGTCGGTCTCTTCGTGCACGTAGGAGATGGTGCCGTCGTCGCTCATTCGCCAGAGCCCGCTGCGAGGCGCCGAAGTGATCAGCTCAACCTCATCGGTGACCTGCTTCAGCACCAGCTGCGTCCACCGGTCGAAGTCTCGCCAGCGCAGCTGAACCGACTCGATGTCGATGTCCCACTCGACGTCAGAGAACTCGAGCATGTGGAAGAGGAAGAGCGGAACGCCGCCGTACCGAGACGTGATGAGGTTGGTCAGCGGGGAGGCCCCCGAGATTCGCGGGTTGATCTCGCCGAGGTAGACGCTGCCGTCGTCGTCGTCGACCAGGAAGTCGAGACAGAAGACGCCCTTGTACCCCACCTCGTAGAGCCGCTCACCGAGCTTGCGCGCCATCCGGCCGATCTGCTTGCGCACGTCCTCGGTGAAGACCCCGGGGAACACGTCGTTGCCACACCAGCCACCGCGGTACGGCGTGAGTTCAGGGAACCCGGTGATGTCGGTCTGGATGGGCCCCACCAGGGTGCCGTGACGTGTCGCGCACGCCTCGACCGTGCCGGGGAAGTGATTGATCCGCTTCATCACCTTGAGGTCGGTATCGACCAGAACGTCCTCATTCTCGAGGTAGTCGTCTTCGTTCGAGATGAAGAACGTCGTGCGCCCCGAGTCTCCGTACGGCGTCTGGACGACGAGATCCTTGCCGAGCTCAGCAGACTTGGCGAGCTTGCGCAGCTGCTTGTAGGTGGACGCCCTACCCATGACGTTGGGGACGCTGGCAACACCAGCCTCGTTACCGAGGCGCGTGGTGACGATCTTGGAGTCGATCTCTTCGCGCAGCTCACGTGGCGGCAGCGCGATCTCGAGGCCGAGCTGATGGGCGTAGTCCTCGGTCTCTTCGTCAAACATGACGAACAGAGCCTTGCCAGGCCCGTTCTTCTTGATGAAGTCGATGACCTCTTTGTTTCCCAAGAGGTAGGAGTTGACCGACTCGAACGACTCGAAGTCTCGCGGTCCGGTGTGGGTGGGCGAGAACGAGCGGGAGTGTCCGCCGTGAAAGCTCTCGAAGTACGTGATGTACCGGAAGGAGCCGATCCACTCGTCGATGCCCAGCAGGTTGTACGACGTCGGCGAGATGAAGTAGATGGGTTCGGTGTTCTCACGGAAGTACTGATAGACGTCAGAGAGACTTGTCAGCACTGGGCCTTGCGGCTTGCGCCGTGCTCTCGTCGCTTTGGCCTTCTGCGTCTTGGCCGGCTTCTTCGCAGATCCGGTTCCCACGTTGCTCATACCATTGTCCAGTCGCCGTGGCGGACGGCCAGCGCCCTTGTGCTTCTTGCGCTTGCCCTTCTTGTGTTTCTTCTTCTTCGCCATCTCGTCGCGACCCTATTCCTATTCTGAACGCCGGGACAGCCGTTCACGCGATCAGCACCGGGGCGTTTACCCCGATGTGATCGGCTGCCGGCTCGTACGCCGGTGGCGGCACAGCGACCAGGGCCTGGCGGTGGCGAACTCCTTCTTCGAAGTGACTGAGTGACAGTGTCCACCGATCATCGGGCCAGCTGAGTTCAAGCATGCGGTGATCGGCGTCATAGGTGGCGGTGTAGACGGTGCCCCACGTGCTCGTCGCAGTGGAACGGTGGATGGGGGCTTCCAGAAACTGATCGACCAGCTGCGGGACGCCGAGAGCCGGGTTGCCAACGGCCTCGGCCATCGCATGCTCTCGTGGCACCGTTGCACAGAACTCGGCGTGCTCTGGCCACATCGTCGGACCCTGCCGGTTGGCGGCCGTAACGGCTCCGCTGACGATCGGTTCGCGATCCGGTGCCACATACACGATCGCCCCACGACCGGAGGCGTCGACCAGGGCGAGGTTGTACGTCAGCTGGATCGGGATCCGGTGCAGCATGGCGATCGCGTCATCGACGTTCGTGGCGAACTCCAGCAGATAGCGCACCACCAGACCGATTCCGAACCCTTCACCCACCACGGGGCGTCCACCGAACGCGATCGCCACCGATAGACCGTGCTCGTTCACCCCGTCGAGCGCGCCCCAGAGACAGTCGGTCATGGCCATGACCCGTGTGCCGTGCCAGGACGACGCCAGGACCGTGTTGTCGCAGAGCAGCGGCGGATAGTCGTAGTTGCGCAGCAGGACGTTGCGCTCGCGGTTGTACGTGAGCAACGAGCAGGCGGCGAAGAGTGGCGGCGGCCGCCAATGGCTCAAGAACCGCGCTTCCAAGTCGCCGCCCCCGACCGCTTCGACCAGCCGGTCGTAGGTGGGAGCCAGCTCTGGCATGTACGTGCGCAGCATTTGCGAACACTCGGCGTACGTGGGACGGGCCGCCTCACCCTGGTTCAGGTACCAGCGTCGATACGCCGGCCAGGCCGCTGAGAAGTAGTCGAGCACCCGGCCGTCGAACGAGTGACCGGCATCGATCGACCGGAAGGTCGTGTCGAGCTCGACGACCTCCGGTGGAACGTGCGGAGGGTGCATTGGGTCCACCTAGCGACTCAATCGAAAGAATGTACGCACGAGTATGGGCGATGTAGACGCAAAATCGACACCGAACCACTCGATATTGAGCCACATCGGCCAAATTTGTGCCGGATGCGTGGGTAGGAACGATTCGGGCGGACGCCCACAGAGAGCCGTCCGGGACGTCTCGGAGGCTCCCGGCTAGCATCCCTAGGTGGAATTGCACGAGTACGCGGCGTACGACGCCCTGGGCCTTGCCGAGCTGGTGACCTCCGGCCAGGTGACCCCCGCTGAGCTGGCCGCCTGCGCCATTGCCTCGACCGAGAGGGTTGACGGCACCCTCGGCGCAGTGGTCGAGGCCTATGCAGACCGTGCCGCCGACATCGGTGACGAGATCCCGGCTGAGCCGTTCCGAGGCGTCCCCACCATGGTCAAGGACCTCTTCCACGGTGAGGCCGGTAAGCGCTGCGGCAACGGAAGCCGACTGAGCGAAGACTGGGTGGTCTCGCTCGACACTGCCTTCTACGACCGCATCCGGCGCAGTGGTCTGATCAACCTGGGCCGCACCACGACGTCGGAGTTCGGGATCATGGGCACCACCGAGACACTGGCGGCTGGTCTCACCTGTACTCCGTGGAGTTCAGGACACTCCGCGGGCGGGTCCAGCGGTGGCGCGGCGGCTGTCGTCGGTGCTGGCATCGTGCCCGTCGCCTCAGCCAGCGACGGAGGCGGATCGATCCGGATTCCGGCCGCGTCGTGTGGCGTCGTTGGCCTGAAGACCTCCCGCGGACGCATCACCTGGGGTCCACAGATCGCCGAGGCGCTTGCGGGATGGGCTGTGCACTTCATGGTGAGCCGCTCGGTGCGCGACACTGCAGCGATGCTGGACGCGCTCAGCGGCCCGGCATACGGCGACCCGTTCGTCATCCCCGCACCTGCTCGGCCGTTCCTCGACGAGATGGGAGCCACCGGCGAGCCGCTCCGGATCGCCTACTGGAGCCAGCCTTGGTCGGGCCAGGACGCCGACCCCGAGGTCACCGCCGCAACCGAAGCCACCGCTCAGACGTTGGAGTCACTCGGACATCACGTCGAGTCAGCCACCCCCCAGTTCGACTGGGATCCCTTCCTCGTCGCCATGACTGATGTGTGGGCCGCCGACAACGCGCACACCGTCGATGGCCTCGCAGCCTTTCTCGGCAAGACGGCCAACGCCGACAACCTCGAGGCCTCCACCCTCGCTGCTGTGGAGTACGGGCGCACTGTGTCTGCGGGCCGCCTGCTCGACGCCATGGCGCAGGCCAACCATTTGGCGCGCATCATGGGCTGGTTCTTCGCCTCGTACGACGTGCTGCTGACTCCGACCCTCGGACGCCTACCAGCGCCGCTGAAGATGTACGACCCCACAGAGCCGGTCGAGTTGTCGTCGATGTTCGAGACGTGGGCGCCCTGGGAGTCATTCCTGCCGGTCTTCAACGCCACCGGACAGCCGGCCATCAGCCTGCCCCTTCACATGAGCGAGAGCGGGCTGCCGATCGGCATGCAGCTGGTCGGGGGATTCGGTCACGAGTCACTGCTCCTCCGGCTATCGGCCCAGCTCGAGCAAGCGCTGCCCTGGTCGGGGCGCATCCCTCCGATTCACGTCAGCCACACCCCGGTCCAATGACGCGTACGTGTCGCTCGACCTCAATGCGCTAGACAGAGTCAGTGCTTCCCCTCGTCGTATTCGGCCTGTTGTCCCTCGCGGCGTTGATGACTCTCGTACTGACGAGCGGAAGCGTGCAGTCGACCGATGCCGACATCGCGCGCTGGTCCGCCGAAGGTGTGCCGTCATGGGTGACCAGCGCCGCCGAGGTATTGACCCATCTTGCAGACACCCCGGTCTACATCGCTATTGCGGCTGCCGTAGCAGTGCTGCTCCTGGTGGCCAAGCGACACCGACTGGCCGCGTTCGTAGCCTGCGTCGCGGTCGGGCAGTGGCTGCTGTCGAACCTGGTGAAGCACCTCGTGCAGCGTGAACGCCCAGACCTCGATCGGTTGGTTGACGCATCCGGGTACTCATTCCCGTCCGGACACGCGACGGCAGCCGCGGCCCTGTTTCTTGCGTTGGCACTTGTCGTCATCACGCTGAGGCCGACCTGGCACCGCGTTGCTGTTCTTGTGGTTGGCATCTCGATGGGCGTGGCCGTGGCAGCCACCCGGGTACTCGTCGGCGTGCACTGGACAACTGACGTGCTTGCCGGGCTCGCCCTGGGATGGTCCTGGTGCCTCATCTGCGCCATCGCCTTCGGCGTGGTGCCGGCTTCTAACGCCAGCCGGGAGCAACCCGCCGCAGAGTGAGTGAACCCCGTTCAGCTGATACGTCGACCACGACGAGGTCACCATCGTGTACCTCGCCACCGATGATCAGTCGTGCCAAGGCATCACCAATCTCGGTCTGGATCAGCCGGCGCAACGGACGAGCACCGTAGGCGGGGTCGTATCCCTCGCGTGCCAACCAGGCGCTTGCATCCTCGGTGACATCGAGCGAATGCGGCGGTCCGCAAGACGGTTCCCCAGCAGGGCAACCTGCAGCCCGACGATCTCGGCGAGCTCGGTCTCAGACAACGCATCGAACAGCACGACGTCGTCGAGCCGATTGAGGAACTCGGGCTTGAACGTTGATCGCACGACCGCCATCACGCGGTCGCGCTTCTCGACAGCATCGAGCTCGGGGTCGACCAGATACATCGAGCCAAGGTTCGACGTGAGGATCAGCAGGCTGTTGGTGAAGTCGACCACCCGACCCTGGCCGTCGGTGAGGCGCCCGTCGTCGAGCACCTGCAACAGCACGTCGAAGACCTCAGGGTGAGCTTTCTCGACCTCGTCCAGCAGGACGACGGAGTACGGTCGGCGGCGCACGGCTTCAGTGAGCTGCCCGCCCTCCTCGTATCCCACGTATCCCGGAGGAGCTCCGACAAGACGTGACACCGAGTGCTTCTCTCCGTACTCACTCATGTCGATCCGCACCATCGCGTGCGAATCATCGAAGAGGAAGTCAGCCAACGCTTTGGCGAGCTCGGTCTTTCCAACTCCGGTCGGACCGAGGAAGAGGAACGAGCCGGTGGGCCGATTCGGGTCGGCGATGCCTGCCCGCGAGCGACGGACCGCGTCCGACACAGCCGCGATGGCCCGCCGTTGCCCGATGACCTGTCGACCGAGCTCGTCTTCCATCCGCAAGAGCTTGGCCGCCTCGCCTTCGAGTAGACGCCCGGCGGGGATGCCAGTCCACGCCGCGACGACCTCGGCGATGTCGTCGGGGCCGACGGTCTCCTTGACCATGGGTTCGAGCTGATCAGCTGTCGCGGAGGCTTCGACGATTTGCTTCTCAAGCGCTGGGATCTCGCCATAGAGCAGAGCGGATGCAGTAGCGAGATCACCGTCACGTTGGGCACGATCGGCCTCGATCCGCTTCGCGTCGACCAGCTCCTTGAGCTCACCCACCCGGTTGAGGCCCGACTTCTCCTGCTCCCAGCGCGCCTGCAGAGCACCTAGCTGCTCATCGACATCGGCCAGTTCGGCGCGCAGCTTCTCGAGCCGCTCCTTCGATGCCGTGTCGGTTTCGCGTGCGAGCGCCATCTCTTCCATGCGCATCCGGTCGGCCTGTCGCTGCAGCTCGTCGATCTCGACGGGGCTTGAGTCGATCTCCATACGAAGCCTGGACGCCGACTCATCGACGAGGTCGATCGCCTTGTCGGGCAGCTGCCGGGCAGGGATGTAGCGGTTCGACAGGCTGGCCGCCGCAACGAGGGCTGCGTCCTCGATCTGCACCTTGTGGTGCGCCTCATACCGTTCTTTGAGGCCGCGCAGGATAGCTACGGTGTCTTGCACGCTGGGCTCGTCGACGAGCACTTGCTGGAACCGGCGCTCGAGCGCTGGATCCTTCTCGACGTGCTCACGGAACTCATCGAGAGTCGTGGCACCTATCATGCGCAGCTCGCCTCTGGCCAGCATCGGCTTGAGCATGTTGCTGGCGTCCATCGCGGAGTCACCGGTCGCGCCGGCACCAACGACGGTGTGCATCTCGTCGATGAACGTGACGACCTGACCTTCGGAGTTCTTGATCTCGTCGAGAACAGCCTTCAGCCGCTCCTCGAACTCACCGCGGTACTTCGCGCCCGCCACCATCGCGCCCAGGTCGAGAGCGACCAGTCGCTTACCGCGCAGCGACTCGGGGACGTCGCCGGCCACCATGCGCGATGCCAGCCCCTCGACCACCGCCGTCTTGCCGACGCCTGGCTCTCCGATGAGCACGGGGTTGTTCTTTGTGCGCCGTGACAGAACCTGAACAACTCGACGGATCTCGGCGTCACGTCCGATGACGGGATCGATCTTTCCCTCGCGTGCGCGCTCGGTGAGGTCGACGCCGTACTTCTCCAGTGCCTGGAAAGTGCCCTCGGGGTCTTCGGTGCTGACGCGCGCACTGCCGCGCACCCGCTCCAGGGCGTCCGCAAGTGCCTCCTCCGTCGCGCCGTCAGCCGCAAGGATCTCCGCCGCCTCACTTGGTATCGCGGCGAGCGCCAGAAGCAGGTGTTCGGCGCTGACGAAGGTGTCACCACGTTCTTGGGCGCGCTCCTGGGAACGAGCCAGAACCCGTTGCAGGGCGCCGGAAGGTTTGGGGCCAGACGCGGAGGCGCCAGTGACCTGCGGAAGTCGTGCCACTGCAGCGTCTGCCTTCGCGAGGACGCCGCTGCGTTCGACACCGACAGCCTGCAGCAGCGCTGCAGGAATTCCATCGCTCTCGGACAGCAGGGCGGCGAGCAGATGGACCGGTTCGAACTGAGGGTTACCGGCTGCGACGGCACTCTGCTGGGCTCCAGCAAGGGCCTCTCGACTGCGAGTGGTGAACTCCATGGGAACTCCTTCAGGAGTGGTAGCTACAGGCTGGATCGTGGGGGGCGTCGCCACACGACGACCGCGGCGCGATCGCGGAGCACGACGTCGGTGCCCGGGGTGGCCCTCTGATGCAACGAGGCCAGGGCTTGGTGTGCCTCGGCGAGTTCGGCTTCGAGCCGATGGACTCGCTGCTGCAACTCGTCGGAGAACCGCTCGAGGTCGAGAATGCGCTTGACTCCGGTCAGCCCGATTCCTTCTCCGGAGAGGTGCTGAATCTCGCGGAGGCGCTCGACGTCACGGGCGGAATACCGTCGCCCACCCCCCGAGGTTCGCTGCGGCGTGACCAGACCAACCCGGTCGTACTGGCGAAGAGTCTGCGGGTGCATGCCGGTCAGCTGTGCGACGACCGAGATGGCAAACACCGGTACGGAATCAAAATCGTCGATGGTCATCGCGACTCACTCCTTCTCGGCTAGTGCCATGAGGTCGGAGCGGGGATCATCTGATGCCGTCGCCTCGGCGTACTCGTCGAGTGCCTCGCGAGCCTTGCCGTCAACACGTTGGGGAACAGCGACCTCGACCGTCACGAGCAGGTCGCCGCGCTTGTTCTTGATGGGGAGACCTCGACCCTTGACGCGGAACGTGCGCCCTGACGGCGTGCCGGCCGGGATCTTCACCTTGACGGCGTCGGCGTCGAGCGTGGGAACGGTGATCGTGGAGCCCAGAGCAGCCTCGACGAAGGTGACGGGGACTTCCAAGGTCAGGTTGCTCCCCTTGCGACCGAACACGGGGTGCGAAGACACGTGCACCGTCACCAGGAGGTCTCCAGCGGGACCACCGCCCCGGCCCGGTGCGCCCTTGCCGGGTACTCGAAGGGTGGCACCGTTCTTGACCCCAGCGGGAATCCGCACATTGACGGTTCTCGACTGCATCGTCACACCGACGCCCTTGCATGTTCCGCAAGGGTCGTCGACGACCTGCCCGCGCCCGTGACAGGCACGACAGGGCTCGGCGAAACCAAATCCACCCTGCTGTCGCACGGTCTGACCACTGCCGTTGCATGAGGCGCAGGTGTGGGGGGACGTTCCCGGTCGGGCACCCGTGCCACCACACGTCTTGCAGACTGCCTCGGCGCGAAGCTGCACCGACGTCGTGACGCCGGAGGCCGCGTCGCGGAAGCTGAGAGTGACACTGGCGGGCAGATCCTCACCTTTGGTGACACGACGACCGCCGGTACGGCCACCTGCGCCTCCAAACATCCCGCCGAGCATGTCGCCCAAGTTGGAGTCGCCGAACAGGTCGCCAAGATTCACCGTCTGGGCGCCGCCCTGGCCGAAGCCACCCTGCCCGGCACCGCCGAACGCTCCGCCGTACTGCCGCATCTCGTCGTACTCGTGGCGCTTGGCGCTGTCAGAGAGAACGTCGTACGCCTCGGAGATCTCTTTGAACTTCTCTTCGGCCTTCTCGTCGCCGGCGTTCGCATCAGGGTGGAACTGCCGTGCCAGCTTGCGATAAGCCTTCTTGATCTCGTCGGCCGAGGAGGTCTTGGTTACTCCGAGTACGGCGTAGAAGTCTTTGTCGAGATAGTCGCGGGCACTCATGAGTCACCTCCTTCTGTCAGGCAGGCGGATCTGCCACAGCAACGCGGGCCGGGCGCAGCACGCGTCCGGCATACCGATACCCAGGCTGCAGCACAGCCACGCAGGTCGTCTCAGTGACGGACTCGTCCTCGGAATGCATCAGAGCCTCGTGCACGGTCGGGTCGAACGGTTCGCCCGCCTCGCCGAACTTCTCAAGGCCGAGCTTTCCCACTGCTGCCTCGATCGCCTCGGCGACCGACTTGAAGCCACCCGACAGCTCGTCGTGGTCGCGCGCCCGATCGATGTCGTCGAGCACGGTCACGAACTCGGCGAGAACTGCGCCGGATGCCTGGTCACGAACCAGGTCGCGATCGCGGTCGACGCGCTTGCGGTAGTTCGCGTACTCCGCATGCACTCGCTGCACGTCAGCGGTTCGCTCGGCCAGCTGAGCCTCGAGGGCCTCCAGGTCGCTCTCAACCTGCCCCGCTGCGGCTTCCTCGGCCGCGAATGCCGCGTCGGCGGAGGTGGCAGCTGGGGCTGCCACCTCTCGCACCGCACCGGTCTCGGGGTCGATCCGTCGCTTGTCGCGGATCACCGGACCATCGCCGAGACCTTCGCCTCGCTCACTCATGCCGTCGTGCTCTCGTCCGTGTCGCTGCCTTCGTCGACAACCTCTGCGTCCACGATGTCGTCGTCTGAGTCCGCGCTCTCGCCGCCGTCGCCGGCAGCACCTGGGACATCCCCGGACTGATACATCGCGGCACCGAGAGCTTGGCTCGCCGTCGCCACCTTTTCGGCGGCGGACTTGATCGCCTCGTTGTCAGTGCCTTCCAGAGCCTTCTTCAGCTCGTCGAGCGGTCCTTCGACATTCGCCTTTGCGTCGTCCGGGATCTTCTCGGCGTTCTCGGACATGAAGCGCTCGGTCTGGTAGACCAACGCGTCAGCTGAGTTGCGCACCTCGGCTTCGTCCTTGCGGGCGGCGTCCTCGGCAGCGTGGCTCTCGGCGTCGGACATCATCCGGTCGATCTCTTCCTTGCGACAGCGCCGAGCCGCCCGAGATCTTGACCGAGTTCTCTTTGCCGGTCGCGCGGTCCTTGGCGTGAACATGAACGATGCCGTTGGCGTCGATGTCGAACGTGACCTCGATCTGCGGGACGCCACGCGGTGCCGGCGGTAGGCCGGTGAGGTCGAAGTCGCCGAGCTTCTTGTTGTACGCGGCGATCTCGCGTTCACCCTGGAAGACCTGGATCTGCACCTGGGGCTGGTTGTCGTCAGCCGTCGTGAAGATCTCGGACTTCTTGGTCGGGATCGTGGTGTTGCGCTCGATCAGCTTGGTCATGATGCCGCCCTTGGTCTCGATGCCGAGCGACAACGGCGTGACATCAAGCAGCAAGACGTCCTTGACCTCACCCTTGAGGACTCCGGCCTGGCTAGCCGCACCAACCGCAACCACCTCGTCGGGGTTGACCGACTTGTTGGGCTCCTTGCCACCGGTCAGCTCACGCACCAGGTCGGCCACAGCTGGCATACGGGTCGACCCACCCACGAGGATGATCTGGTCGATGTCTCCGACCTTGACGCCGGCGTCCTTGATGACGGACTCGAATGGGCGCCGGGTGCGCTCAAGCAGGTCGTGCGTCATGTTCTGGAACTGCGCACGCGTCAGGGTCTCGTCGAGGAAGAGCGGGTTCTTCTCGGCATCGATGGTGATGTAGGGCAGGTTGATCGAGGTCTGCGTCGATGACGACAGCTCGATCTTCGCCTTCTCAGCGGCCTCACGGACGCGCTGCATGGCCATCTTGTCCTTGCCGAGGTCAATACCGTTCGCCGCCTTGAAGCGGTCGACCAGGTGCGTGACGATCGCGTCGTCCCAGTCGTCGCCACCGAGGTGGTTGTCGCCGTTGGTCGCCTTCACCTCGACGACTCCTTCACCGATCTCGAGCAACGACACGTCGAAGGTGCCACCACCGAGGTCGAAGACGAGAACCATCTGCTCCTGGTCGCCCTTGTCGAGGCTGTAGGCGAGGGCAGCCGCAGTGGGCTCGTTGATGATGCGGAGAACCTCGAGCCCGGCGATCTCGCCGGCCTCTTTGGTCGCCTGGCGCTGGGCGTCGTTGAAGTACGCGGGAACGGTGACAACGGCCTCGCTGACGTCTTCGCCCAGGTAGGCCTCGGCGTCCCGCTTCAGCTTCTGCAGAACGCGGGCGCTGATCTCCTGAGCGGTGTAACCCTTGCCATCGATGTCGACCGACCAAGTGGTGCCCATGTGGCGCTTGACCGATCGGATGGTGCGGTCAGGGTTCGTGACAGCCTGGCGCTTGGCCACCTCGCCCACCAGCACCTCGCCGTTCTTGGCGAAGGCCACGATGCTCGGGGTGGTACGGGCGCCCTCAGCGTTGGCGATGACGGTGGGTTCGCCACCCTCAAGCACCGAGACGACCGAGTTGGTCGTCCCGAGGTCGATACCGACGGCTCGGCCCATTGTCGTTCTCCTTCATGTTCCAGCCCTGGGGCTGTCTGGTCTGATGTGAGGTCTATCAAAGAACATGAGCCGACTCGACGCAAGTTCTTCACCTGACATAACGACGAGGACCCCCCGGATCTTCCGGGGGGTCCTCGTTCGAGAGGTGATCTAGATCACAATGTCAGCAGCCTCGGCGTGCTCACCGCAGGGTGATGGTCACTGGCCGGCTCGTGACCTTGGCGACCACCCGCCCTGCGCCGTTCTGCTGTTTGACGGCCTTGCCGAGGGTCCGGTAGCGGGTGGCCTTGGTCACCTTGACCTTCCACCGGGCCGTTCCGTTCGCCGCCGTCTTGCCGCTCTTGATGGTCGAGAAGGATCCGCCCGAGCGCGGCGCCCGCTGCAGGGCGACGGGCAGGCCCCGGATGGTGTTCTTGCTGTCGGGCCTCGCGAGCTTGACGGTGAAGGTGACCTTGCTGCCCTTACGCACCCTGGTGGAGCTTGCCTTGATGGATGCCTTGTTCTTGGCGAGCGAGACGCGGGCAACCGAGGTGCTCAGGCCATTGCCGACGCCGCCGTTGCCTACCGAGCCCGCGATCCACACGTCCCACGGCGAGGTCGGGTCCCAGGCTGCACCGGTGGAGTTCCACCAGTCCGAGTCCACCCGTGTCTGTCACCGCGTTGCCCTTGGCCACGAAGCGCGGTGAGAGCCACGTCGACCCCTTGCGGGCGAAGACCGCCAAGGACGGACCGACTGCGGAGCCGACGTCGTTGGCAGACAGCAAGACGTTGCCGGCGCGGTCCACCGCGAGGTCGGGGCTGAACCAGTCGACCCCTGAGCTCTTGAGGGTCTTGTCCCACTTGAGCGAAACCCCTGACGTTCGTTCGCACACCGAACACCCGGATGGCGGCCGATCCACCGGCGGCCACGGTCGTGGCGGCATACAGGGTGTTGCTGCGCCACACCGCGCCGCTGAAGGCGAGCCCACCTAGGTCGAGGGTGTCTCCACCGGTCTGCGCGATGGTAGGTGGTGCGACCAAGGGGTTCTCCGGGAAGAGCAGGCTCTTGGAGAACTGCGGTGGGGTGCTCGTGTTGGCTGCGCCGGTGTACGTGGTCACGGTGATCTCACCACGACCATCAGGGGTCACGTTGTCGGAGGGGATGGCGACGAAGGCGTTGGCCTGCTTGGTGGCATTCACCGCCGGCGCCTGGCCGTCGTAGGTGGCGCTCACGCTGGCCGCCCAGGCGCCCAGCGAGTCGTCCCCGGCGTAGTACTCCTTCTTCGGGAAGAGGAAGATCCGGTTGGCCACCGTGGCGTCGTCGGGATCGGTCGCCTCAGTCGTGACGACGATCTTGTCGGACGTCACGCCGATCAGCGGCTTGGACTCGTCGACATCTCGACGGCCTGGCTCTTCGATCCGCCGATGTCGAAAAGACGAACTCGACCGGCTTGATCCACCTCTTCTTCGTGAGCGGCGTTGCCGCCGTGCCCTTGGAAATACGCATGACCAGGCCGACGTCACCGCTGTTGTCGGCGACCGCGACGACGATGAACCGCTTGCCGACCGGGTCGTAGACCACAGACGCCTGGCTGACGGTGACCGGATTGCTCAGGCCGAAGAACTGCAGCAGGGTCTTGGACGCACCCTTGGGGCGCACACCGGTGGACTTGACGAAGCCTCGGACGACCCCCTGCGAGCCGTCGCTGACCGTCTGCACGACCTGCGAGGCACCGGCGGCGATCGAGACACCCTGCTGCCCGGCCCCCTGAATGCCCTGCCAGACCTGCAGGATCTGGGTGCTCTTGGTCGTGGCCGCCCTCGCAACTGCGGGTTCGGCTGTGCGGTAGGCCGAGGAGTGTGGTCGCGCCCGCGAGACGTCAGCAGTCGGAGCGACCTCCTGGGCCGACACCGCGTGGAACACGGGGTCGGTGGTCCCGTCCACACCGGCTGCCGCGGCACCGGGCCCACCGGGGGCGATCACCAGACCTGCAGCCAGAGCTCCAGCGACGCCGAGAGAGGCCCCACGCATACGACGACCGGTCACGAATTCCTCCAGGGGGTCTTCTCTGACGCGCAACAGCGCCCCCGGCCGTCACGCAGGTCCCACGGTATTGCCCGAAACGTCCCAGGACCAGCGCCCACCTCGGGGAATCCGTGTCAATATTGGATCCACTGGTTGGCCATTCAGTCAGGTCACGGTCTGGCGTCAACCGGTGGCAGGTGCTTCCCGTCTCGCTAGGCTCCACCCCAACTCACACCGCAGGAGGTTTCGTGCGCCCAGCGCTGGCCATCGGCCTGTTGATGACCCTCGTCACGGCTCTCATCGTCTCGCGACGCGGCTTCATGTTGTGGCGGTTGATCCGGGTCGGCCAACCCCGACCACAGGGCAGCCTGCCCGACCCCCGCGAGCTGGTCGAGGCAGAGACCGTCGAGGTCCTCGGTCAGCGCAAGCTGCTGAAGTGGACGCTGCCCGGCATCGCTCACGCCTTCGCCTTCTGGGGCTTCATCATCTTGGGGTTGACGATCCTCGAGGCCTACGTGGCGATGTTCGACCCCGATCTGTCGATCCCGATCATCGATCAGTGGGCGATCGTTGCCTTCGTCGAAGACTTCTTCGCTGTCGCCGTCCTCTTCGCGGTGGTCGTCTTCACCGCCATCCGCATCAAACAGAACCCGAACAAGGTCGGCCGGCTCTCACGCTTCTACGGATCACACACCGGCGCCGCGTGGCTCGTGCTCTTCATGATCTTCAACGTCGTCTGGACGCTTCTCTTCTACCGCGGCGCCAAGATCAACAGCGACCACTTTCCGTACCCGGCCGACTTCGCGTTCGGTTCACAGTTCTTCGCAACGATCCTCGAACCCCTCGGCGAGACGACCAACGAACGTCTCGCCACCATCGGTGTTCTGCTGCACGTCGCCGTGATCCTCAGCTTCCTGGTGATCGTCGTCTACAGCAAGCACCTGCACATCTTTCTCGCGCCGATCAACGTGGCGTTCTCCCGGCGTCCCAACGCGCTGGGCCCGATGCTGCCCATGTACTCAGAGGGCAAGCCGATCGACTTCGAAGACCCAGGCGAAGACGACATCTTTGGACGCGGCAAGGTCGAAGACTTCACCTGGAAGGGCATGCTCGACTTCGCCACCTGCACCGAGTGCGGGCGATGCCAGTCACAGTGCCCGGCCTGGAACACCGGCAAGCCTCTGTCGCCGAAGCTGCTCATCATGGGACTGCGAGACAACGCATTCGCGCAGGCTCCCTACCTCATCAAGCAGGAGCACCCCGACTACCTCGCGTCGACAGGCGGGCCAGCACCTGCGGTTCCGGTCGAGGTCACCGACTTCTCGCAGTCCGTGCAGGACGCCGCCGCGCGTCCACTCGTCGGTATCACCGAGTTCGACGACGACGGCCACGCCATCGGCGGCGGCGTCATCGATCCGGACGTGCTGTGGTCGTGCACCACGTGCGGCGCGTGCGTCGAGCAGTGCCCGGTCGACATCGAGCACGTCGACCACATCACCGATATGCGCCGGTTCCAGGTGCTCATCGAGTCTGAGTTTCCCGCCGAGCTCGGCGGCCTCTTCAAGAACCTCGAGACCAAGGGCAACCCGTGGGGCATGAATGCGTCCTCACGGCTCGACTGGGCGGCCGACCTGCCGTTCGAGGTCAAGGTCGTCGACGGTCCACTTGATGACGACACCGAGTACCTCTTCTGGGTCGGCTGCGCTGGCGCCTTCGAAGACCGTGCCAAGAAGACGACACAAGCGGTCGCCGAGCTGCTGAACATGGCAGGCGTCTCATTCGCGGTCCTCGGAGAGGGTGAGACCTGCAGCGGTGACACCGCACGTCGGTCGGGCAACGAGTTCCTCTTCCAGATGCTCGCTCAGCAGAACGTCGAGACGCTGAACGAGATCGGCGCCAAGAAGGTCGTCGTCACATGCGCTCACTGCTTCAACACCTTGCGCAACGAGTACCCGCAGGTTGGCGGCCACTACGAGGTGGTTCACCACACGCAGCTGCTGAACACACTGGTGCGCGACGGCAAGCTGACGCCAGTTTCATCGGTGAGCGAGAAGGTCACCTATCACGACCCGTGCTACCTCGGGCGTCATAACAAGGTCTACAGCCCGCCGCGCGACCTGATCGCCGCCTCCGGTGCCGAGCTCACCGAGATGCCGCGCAACTCTGAGCGTGGGTTCTGCTGCGGTGCGGGCGGTGCGCGTATGTGGATGGAAGAGAAGATCGGCAAACGTGTCAACACCGAACGCACCGAAGAGGCGATCGCCACCGGCGCCGAGACCATCGCGATCGGCTGTCCGTTCTGCCGCGTCATGCTGAGCGACGGCGTTTCGGAAGTACAGTCTGACGTCGAGCGAGAAGAGCAGGTCCAGGTCGTCGACGTTGCCCAGCTGCTGTTGAAGGCAGCCAAGAACGGCGCGACGCACTAGCCCTCGCCGGTAGCCTGCTCGCATGTCGAGGTTGATTCACCTCAACGGTCCTCCCGGGGTTGGCAAGTCAACCGTTGCCGAGCGCTACGCCGACGAGCACCCAGGCACGCTGCTCGCCGACATCGACGTACTGCGAACCATGATCGGCGGTTGGACGGACGACTTCGAAGGCGCCGGGGAGCTGATACGTCCGATCGCTCACGCGATGATCGGGGCACATCTGTCGGGCGGCAACGACGTGGTCATGCCTCAGTTCCTCTCTGACCGGGACGAAGTTGCTGAGTTCGAGCGCATCGCCACTGCAGCTGGAGGTCGATTCCTCGAGATAGCCCTGATAGAGGACGCCGACGTCGTCGTCCAACGCTTCAGGCGGAGGCACTCCAACGCAGACCATCGCCTGTCCACCGTGATCGCCGCCTTCGTCGACGACGCTGGAGGCGAGCCCTACCTGAGGCAGCTTCACGAGGAGCTCATGGATCTCCTTGATTTCCGACCTGACGCCGAAATCGTGCAGAGCGTGCCCGGCGACGAGCTGGCCACCTACCGTGCCGTGGTCACAGCGATCGTCTCCTGCTCCATCTGAGTAAGAAGTGGCGACTTGTGCCACCTCGTGGAACGGCATCCCTCGTCGATTTGGAACACCGGTGCTCCATGTGTTGCAATATGGGAGTCCAAGCGCTATGCCGTCGACCGACGGCCCCTTTATTCAGAGGTTTCCCGTGAGTACTTTCCCCGCCCCCGTTGACCGCCTCGTCCAGCGCTTCCAGATCTGGCGCTACGAAGAACTCACGACATCGGCCGTGCGCGGCCAGCGCGATGCGGGCGAGCGCCTGCAGATCGCGCGCGTCAGCCACCTGCACTGAGGCGTCTCGCCAGGTCTCGACACGGCCTATTCGGACGTCGTGATCTCCGTGCGGTGGAAGTTCAGGAACGACTTGCTCGGTGTCGGACCACGCTGACCCTGATACCGGGATCCGTACTTCTCCGATCCGTACGGGTGCTCCGCCGGAGATGACAGCCGAAACAGACAGAGCTGACCGATCTTCATGCCTGGCCAGAGCTTGATCGGCAGGGTCGCCACGTTGCTCAGTTCGAGGGTGACGTGTCCGCTGAAGCCCGGGTCGATGAACCCCGCCGTCGAGTGGGTCAAGAGACCCAGCCGTCCCAGCGACGACTTGCCCTCCAGGCGCCCCGCGACGTCGTCGGGGAGCGAGACGACCTCGTACGTGGACGCCAGCGCGAACTCTCCCGGGTGCAGGATGAACGGCTCGTCCCCGGCCGGCTCGACCATGCGCGTCAGCTCAGGCTGCTCCTGCGCAGGGTCGATGTGGGGGTAGCGGTGATTCTCGAAGACCCGGAAGAACCGGTCGAGCCTCACGTCGACACTCGACGGTTGCACCATCGCGGTGTCGAAGGGGTCGAGCTGGACGCGTCCAGCGGCGATTTCGGCCTGGATGTCACGGTCGGAGAGGAGCACTCGGGGAGACTACTAGCCGGCTTACTCCCACTGGCCCATGTGCCCCCTGGGTGGGGCATAATCGCACCCGAGCAGCTGCTCGCGGGTGTAGTTCAATGGTAGAACATCAGCTTCCCAAGCTGACAGTGCGAGTTCGATTCTCGTCACCCGCTCCACCGTTCCCTGCTGAGCCTCCGTCAGCGACGACGAACCTGGCCCCGTTCTCTGATCACCCATAAGGCCCAGCGCCAGGCGGGGCCAAGGGGTCGATGATCGAAGGGACGCGGAAAGGCGGTCCAGCTCGTGATGCTCACGCGCAAACTTGGTGTCGCTCTGCTCGCCGCCGGCGCCTTGCTGACGGGCGTGCCGGCCCCGGCCGTCTCCTCAACCATGGCAGACCCCGTGCTGCCCACCGCGAACGCGAAGTGGGACTACCAGATCGGTAAGCCATACGTCCCTCGCGACGGCGTCACCGTGGTCTCGCGTGACCGGAAGGCTGACCCGCTGCCCGACACCTACAACTTCTGCTACGTCAACGCGTATCAGACCCAGCCCGGCGCGGTGAAGTGGTGGAAGAGCAACCACCGCAACCTGCTTCTCAAGAAGAAGAGCGGGGGTTATGTCGTCGACAGCTACTGGGGCGAGATCCTGTTCGACATCAGCACCGCGAAGAAGCGCGCCAAACTCGCAGTGATCGTCGACGGCTGGATCACCGGGTGCGCCAATGACGGATTCCAGGCGATTGAGCCCGACAACCTCGACTCGTGGACGCGCTCCAGGGGCCGGCTCACTCGCGACGATGCGTTCGCCTTCGCCAAGCTCATCATCGACCACGCGCACTCTGCAGGCCTGGCCATCGCGCAGAAGAACGCGGCCGGACAAGCCGCGCGCGGCAAGTCAACCGGATTCGACTTCGCCGTTGCAGAGGAGTGCGGGCGCTACCAGGAGTGCAACGTCTACGCCAAGGCCTACGGGGACCAGGTGTACGTCATCGAGTACCGCTCGCAGGATTTCAAGTACTCGTGCAACCGGTGGGGTGACGCCCTCTCGATCATCCTGCGCGACCGGAACGTCACCGCCCCAGGGTCGAAGAAGTACGTCTACCGCTCCTGTTGAGCCGCCCGGTTCAAGACCGGGGGCTCAACGCGCCGATAGTCAGATATGGCCATCCCAGATGCTGTCGTCCGTGCCAGTTCACCGTCTGACCGGGGGGGACGCCCTCGCCGCTGGGCAGATGCGGGCATCTTGTGGGCAGCAGCCGTAGGGGCTCAGGCGCTCATTCTCTTCCTGCTGGCGCAGTTCCAGTTGCAGCAGTCGCAGACCTTGAAGATGCAGCAAGTCGTCGAGCTCATCGCCCGCGGCGACCTGGCCAGCGCGCGAAGGTATGGCGCAGAACCGGACTACTTCTACTACCCGACCGAGGTGCTCGTTCAGTTCGCGCTCGTCGGACTCGCCGTGGTCCTCCTCGCGTGGACCGGGCGCCGAGCCTTGGCGTGGGCGCTTCCCCTGACCATCGCTGTGGTGTCAATCGGCCCGGCATACGTCTCACAAGGTCCGACCAGTGTCATGCCGATCGGGGAGGGCGACGACTGGTACCTCTGGGCCTCCCTCGTGCTGCCTCCGGGAACGGAGCGTCCGGGGGATGCTTCGACGTGGCCACTGCTACTCGGTGTCGTGGTGCAGACCGTCCTCCTGCTCCTTCCGCTCATCGCCGCTCCCGTGCGGCACGCCTCGGTGCCACTGACGACGGCCCTAAGGTGGGCCGCCCTGCCGGCCACCGTCGTGGCCGTAGTCGCACTGGCCACGCTCGAGCTTCCGAGTACCAGACAGGTCTACGCCGTGCCCCTCACCGCGTTCCTCCTCACACTCTTGGCTGGCGTGATCGCCACCGGGGCAGGAGGAACGTGGCAGCGACTGACCGCAGCGGTGGCGGTGCCTGCCTTCATCGCCCCGATCGTGATGCCGATCGACACCACCAACATCCGCCAGGACGTTGGCCTGGGCCTGATCGTTGCCGCGGTGTCTGCCCTGGTACTGCTCGGCATGTTCGCGCTCCCCACCCTGCGGCGACGCATCCATGAGTGGCGTACTCACGCGGGTGACGCGGTGGCGCCCGCGGCGTCATAGGCGGCATCTACCCGACGCGGTCACCGGCGCGCCGTGGGATTACCAGCCACGAACCGACCAAGAAGCAGACGGCACCGAGGAACGTTCCTCCGTTCGCCCACGTCGCGTTGAGCAGTTCATTCGAAGCCGGAACGATATAAGCGCCGATCGCTGAAAACCCAAAGAGGATCGACCCCACCATGTTGAGCGCGCTGATCGTCCACGATCGATCGCGCGCGTGCCCGTGCCGGTGACGCCGCACGTCAGGCATCAACGCGATGCCGCTCGACACCAGGAACAGAGCTGAACCCACGGCGTCCGGCCGCCAGATCACCTGGTTGGAGACAGCCTCTGCGCCAGCTAGGTCGATCAACGCCGCCACCGTGGTCACGATGAAGAACAGCGTCCCAATCCACTGAATCCACGAACTCGTCCACGCCGGCGCACGGCTCAGGATGGCCTGGAATACTGACAGCGACGCACCGTCGTGACCTGACCGCCAGGCCAGCTTCAGCTGGACGCTGGATGCACTGGTGAAGAAAAGTGCCCCGATGAAGAACGTCGCGGCGCTTGCGGTGGGCGCCCACGAGGTGTTGAGGCTCATGGGCACCCCAACGGTGAAACACGCCGAACCAATGACAAAGAGCCACCCCATCCAGGCGGTGGCGCGGAGCGACGGTGATGGCACGGCGGCGATCCTACGACGAACGCCACACCATGACCGTCGTCGGCTGCACTGTGCGCGTCAGAACATCCACGAGATCGACCACGACGTCGTCGGGGTGAGTCTGGTCGCGAAGTCGTATCCCAAACTCCTCCACGCTGCGGTGGCCGTCGAACTGCTCGCGGTTGAAGCGCCGGTCGACTTGCTGCTGGACCCTACTCAGCAGCGGCCGAAAGGCCGCTGCCACGACGAGCGTCGCCACGGCGACAGCCAAGGATGACGCCCGAGGGAGCACCCAGGACATCGCAGTGACCACCATGGCGTAGGTAGCGGCCAGCGACAGGGTGACAGCCAGGTACGCGGTAGTGCGGGAGACCAACCGGCCCAAGTCCCACAGCCCGTGCCGCAGCACGGCAATCGCGATGGACACCGGCATCGTCACGGCACCTATCCCAAGTCCCAGCAGTAGAAAGCTCGACCACTGCCCCGTCAGAGGCACCACGATCCAACCCGTCACGAGTGTGATCGGGAAGGCAGCAGCCCCTGCCGCTAGCCAACGGATCTGCAACCGTGTCACGGTGTCGCCCCGGCGATACCGACGCACCAGAGCCGTCACAGCCGCGACGAGCAGTCCGAGGAAGCCCAGCAGAAGTACGCCTTCGATAACCAGGAGGTGGTCGATCACCAACGCGCCCGGTGGTCCACCCGGGATTCCCTCCGCACCGTAGGACGTCGGGTCGACGGTGAGGGCGATGTGCAAGACGGCGGGTAGCACGATGAGGCCACCGGCCACCGGCCACCAGCGTGGACCGGGCAGCCGCCCATCGGGGAAGTACAAGGCGATCAAGGCTGACCACACGTAGAACCAGGTCCACGAACCGGCGGCGACCCACGCGGCCAGCTGCGCCCCAGGTAGGGGGTCGACCTCGAGGTTTGCGGCCCATGTCTCCAGCCCGAACGTCACCGCCGGCGAGGCACCGAGCGCGACCACCAACGGACCGATGACCAGCTGCGGGCGACGGAGGCTGATCAGCAGTCCCACCAGCATCGCCGGAAGGAGCGCCGCCGTACTCACGGCCACCTCCCACAGGCCTACGGATCCGCCAGGGATGCCAACGACCCACAGCACCGTCAGGCTGAGCACGCCGATCAGAAACAGCGAGACACTGACTGGTCGCAGATCGCCTCGACCTGACCTGGCCTTCATCAGCGGTGCTCCGATGGCAGCCAGACCCGGACACTCGCCGGTGCCAACGTCTGTTCGACCACCAGGACCAGGCTCCGACTGATCGTGTCGTGGTCCACCTCATTGCGAAGGGAGCCACCAAACGAATCGACGATGTGCAGCGCATCGAAGTGGCGACGGTCAAACCGGCGGTCGACTGCTCCACGCACCCGTCGAAGTACCGGCTGGAAAGCAGCAGCAGCAGCCAAGGTGGCCACGGCAACCCCGACAGTGGACGATCCAGGAACGAGCCGCGTGAGCGACGTGACGACAACCGCATAGAGCGCGACAACGGCGACTGTGACCACCGCATACGAGATCGAGCGGCTGACGATGCGGTCGATCTCGTAGAGCCGGTATCGCGTGACAGCAACACCGATGGAGATCGGGATCAGGGCGTACATGAGCACCACGGCCATGTCGATGAAGGAGCGGGAGCCCCAGGCGGCAGGCACAGCGAACGACACGACGTAGGCGCCCACCACGACGGAGGCGGCCAAGGCCACCCATCTGATCTGGGCTCGCTGCACCGAGCCCGCACGGCGGTAGCGCACGACAAGGGACGCGGCACTTCCAAGGAAACAGGCCAAGAGTGGTAGCCCGAAGACAAGCAGGATGAGACCGCCATGGTCAGAAACCCAGGGCACGTAGACCGGGTTGGCCAAGCCCGGGCGGACCTCGGGGTAGCCGACGGAAATGAGAACTGTCGTCACGCCCAGCAGCGCGAGGGTCAACCTCGAGAACCAGCGCCAACCCGGGGACGGGAGTCGCCCATCGGGGAACCGCAGCAGCACCTGGGTGAAGAGCACGCCAACGGGAGGAAGCCAGATCCACCCTTCCTCGTCACCGCCTGCGTACCAGAAGAACCATGCGGCAACGCTTGGCGACGAGTTCTCAAGGGCACTCCCCATCGCGTAGGCCGCGCCAGCCAGAGCAAAGCACCCTGCAACGAACAGGAGCAACCAGCCCAACGGGTTCTTGGGGATCCGTGAGGCCAGCAGCCAGCCGACTGCAGTTGCCGACCCGACCAGCACTCCGATGACCAGGCCATCGACGCCAGCACCGACCACCAGGCCGACCAGCAGCGCCACCTCGGTGGCGCCGATCAGATGGGCCAGTCGTTTCACGGGGATGCAGTCACCTTCTGCGAATCGTGCGAACCGATGCTGAGGCCATGCGCATACTTGGCATCGGCGCTTGGCGACCAACCATGCCGAGACCTCCGTTACGGCATCGTTACGAGACACGTCAGGAAACCACATTCGGAACGAATCAGGCGCGAGTTCTCCACGGCGCCCTCCGATTTCAAGGCACCCTGGCCAGGTGTGACAAGATCCAGGCCGAGATCTGGAACTCAGCGAGTGGTGAGATCAGGGGTCGAGGACTCAAGGCAGCGCCCGGGACTACCGACGAGTAACATAGGAGTTACTGACCAGTAACCACGGGAGATTGCAGCCATGGGCCACTACCAGGCGAACCTTCGCGACATCGAGTTCATGCTCTTCGAGGTGCTGCGCCGAGACCAGGTGCTCGGCACCGGTCGGTACGCCGAGGTGGACGCCGACACCGCGCGCTCGCTGCTGCGAGAGGTCGAACATCTCGCGACGACCACGCTCGCCGACGCCTTCGTCCTTGGGGATCGGACGCCCCCGACCTACGATCCGGCGACGCACAGCGTCACGATGCCCCAGGAGTTCGCAAAGGCATTCCACGCCTACGCCGAAGGCGGCTGGCCCGAGCTCGATCTCACCGCCGACCTCGGCGGCACTCCGGTGCCGCCGTCGCTTCGGTGGGCGGTCGCCGAGATGGTGCTCGGCGCCAACCCGGCAGTGCACATGTACTCGACCGGCCCCGCCTTCGCACGTCTCATCCACGACCTCGGCACCGACGAGCAGAAGAAGTGGGCGCAGGTCTGGGTGCAGAAGCGGTGGGGCGCCACGATGGTGCTCACCGAGCCAGACGCCGGAAGCGACGTCGGTGCCGGACGCACGTCGGCGTCCCAGCAACCCAATGGCTCATGGCACATCAGCGGGGTCAAGCGGTTCATCACATCGGGCGAGCACGACATGACCGACAACATCGTCCACCTGGTGCTGGCTCGTCCCGAGGGTGCGGGCCCCGGCACCAAGGGGCTGTCGCTGTTCATCGTGCCGAAGTACCACGTCGACTGGCAGACAGGCGACCTGCTTGAGCGCAACGGCGTCTACGCCACCAATCTCGAGCACAAGATGGGGCTGAAGGCGTCCGCCACGTGCGAGCTCACCTTCGGCGAACGCGAGCCAGCGGTTGGCTGGCTCGTCGGTGACGTGCACGACGGCATCGCGCAGATGTTCAAGGTGATCGAGTACGCGCGCATGCTCGTCGGCTCGAAGGCCATCGCCACACTCTCAGCCGGCTACCTAAACGCGCTCGAGTACACGAAGACGCGCGTACAGGGTCCGGACCTCACGAGGGCATCCGACAAGACCGCTCCGCGCGTAGCGGTCATCAACCACCCGGACGTCCGTCGCTCGCTGATGACACAGAAGGCATACAGCGAGGGACTACGCGCCTTGATGCTCTACACGGCCTCCGTGCAGGACGCTGTCGAGATCAAGGAGGCCAGCGGCGAAGACGCTTCGCTCGACCACGCGCTAAACGACCTGCTGCTGCCAATCGTCAAGGGCTACGGATCTGAGAAGTCGTATGGCCTGCTGGCCGAGTCACTGCAGTGTTTCGGTGGCTCCGGCTACCTGCAGGACTACCCAATCGAGCAGTACATCCGAGACGCCAAGATCGATACGCTCTACGAGGGCACCACAGCGATCCAAGGGCTAGACCTGTTCTTCCGCAAGATGGTGAAGGACGACTTCCGCGCGATCACGGCTCTCGGCCAGGAGATCGGCGCGCTGGCCGGTGGGGGTCGCGATGAGCTGGCCCGCGAGCGCCAGCTGCTCGGCGGTGCGCTGCAGGACGTCCAGGCGATGATTCAGACTCTGGCTGGATTCGCGATGTCGTCGGCCCACGAACCGACGCAGATCTACCGAGCGGGCCTGAACACCACCCGGCTGCTCTTCTCCGTCGGTGACGT
Source organism: uncultured Actinomycetota bacterium (assembly GCA_963706045.1). Classification (GTDB taxonomy): domain Bacteria; phylum Actinomycetota; class Actinomycetes; order JAHEKZ01; family JAHEKZ01; genus JAHEKZ01. The sequence continues at coordinate 128,032 of CAVPLY010000002.1, forward strand.
CGTGGTGGCGTGGCTGCTGCTGCGTCAGGCAACGGTGGCGTTGGACGCACTCGGTGACGCGTCGGCGTCCGACCAAGAGTTCTACCGCGGCAAGGTGGCCGCGGCGCAGTGGTTCTGCCGTCAGGTGCTACCCCACGTCAGTGCCGATCGCGCCGTGCTCGAGGCCACCGACCTCGACGCGATGACCTTGCCCGAATCTGCGTTCTAGTTCACTTCACCCCAACAACGTGTTCGTTTGCTGGGGGCATGGTCCCGGAGATCTAACACATTGATGGGGGTTGGCGTCAGCGGGTGGCGAGGGGGAGGGTGAGTTCAGTCACGCCCGAGGCGGCAGCGTCGCCCACCACAACTGTTACCGGGACGCCCCAGTCCTGCTGGTGGACGTGGCAGGCGGCGAACTCCGCATCGCCGTCGTCGCAGGAAGCCGCACGTGCCGAGACGTGGATGACACCGGACGTCACCGCGCTCGACACCGTGAGCTCGCGGGTCAGATCCGTACCTGAGCCAGCACCCTCGATGAGCAGATCAGCCGGCGAGCTGGACACGACGAGATGCGCCGATGGCCCATAGCGGTCGTCGAGCTTCTGCCCTGGAGGCGGCGTGAACTCGACGCTCAGCGCCAGGCGCCCCGCCCGCACTACAGTCACCGGCCGCTGGGTGTGTAGTCGATCGCCCGATACCTGGAGCAGTTCGCTAGCCAGAGGAACCCTCGTGAGTCGGTGCGCTGCCGACTCGACCACGACGACAGTGTCACCGTCGAGCACAAGTCCCGATGGCTCCGCAAGGTCGCGGGCAAGCGTCGACACCGTCTGCGTTGCCGGATCGAACCGACGAACGGCGCCGTTGTAGGTGTCGGCAATCAGCACCGAGTTGTCGGGAAGCACCAGCAGCCCGAGGGGATGCTGCAACATCGCCTCTGGTGCGTCACCGTCGATGAACCCGAAATCGAAGAGACCGGTGCCCACCTCGGTGTGCACGACGCCGTTGCGGATGCGCCGCAGGCTGGACGTCTCGGAGTCCACGAGCCACAGGGTCTTGCCATCAACGTCCAGCCCCGATGTCTGCGCAAACCAGGCGTTCGGTTCCTCGCCGTCGACCAGGCCCTCGTTGTTCGTGCCGGCCCTGACCGACAGCGACGGAGTGACTGGATCGAATGACCACACCTGATGGATTCCGGCCATCGCTACTGCTACCTCATGCCACGCCGGATACCACGCAACGTCCCACGGCGAGCTCAGCGGCGTCCAGGGGTCGGAGTCGTATGGCACCTCGTCGCTCTGCATCCACTGATGGCCGGCTCCGGCCACCGTTGTTACGTGACCATCGCTGAGACGCACGCCGCGCAGTGCATGATTCACGGTGTCGGCGACAACAATGTCGTACCCCGCCCGCGACGCCACTTCCCGCGGCAAGACGCACAGGCCGTTCGGCTCGCTGAACCGCGCCACGTCGGGCGCACCGTCAACCAGGCCGCGCTCGCCCGTGCCGATGCGCTGCACGAGGGTCTCGGCATCGTCCGCAAGATGGGCGAGCGAGTGATGGCTCGAGTCGGCGACCAAGAACCCACCGTCAGCCAGCCGTACCGCCTTCGCCGGAAAGCGCAGCGTGGAGGACTCTGCCGGTGGCGGGACGTACGGTCCATCGCCAACGTGCAGCGTGCCACGTCTGGTGTGATGGCCAACCAACTCGGTGATGAGTGCGTCCAAAGCATGTGCGTGACCTTCACCCGACAGCTGCGCGACGATGTACCCCTCCGGGTCGACGAGTACCAACGTCGGCCAGGCGCGCGCGGCGTACTGCTTCCACGTGATGAGGTCGGGATCGTCAAGCACCGGGTGCCTGACGTCATAACGCTCCACGGCAGCAACGACCGCGTGTGCGTCGGCTTCGTGTTCGAACTTCGGCGAGTGGACCCCGATGATCGTCAACTGGTCAGCGAACTTCTGCTCAAGAGGCCGCAGCTCGTCCAGGACGTGCAGGCAGTTCGCGCAGCAGAAGGTCCAGAAGTCCAGGAGAACGAAGCGTCCGCGGAGCTCTGACAGCGAGAGGGAGCGCCCACCTGTGTTGAGCCAGCCGCGCCCGGCGAGCTCTGGTGCCCTTAGCCGCGCCACCACGTCACAGCCTCCTTGGGGATCTGCAGAGTCCGGAGTCACCGGGAGCAAAGCAGTCGCTGAGCGACCGTCACCACATGATCTCAGGTCCCCGCCACTCCAGCGTCTCTCGGACACCGAAGAGAACGCGGCTCCGCGCATCCATGCTGTCCGCCATCGCCTCAGCGAGATCGAGGGCCTGCTGCGACTCAACGCGGCTGAACCGGGTGAGCAAGTCGTCGACTAGGTCCGGACGTTGCGCAGCAAGCAGGAGCCGAGCTGAGTCACGCACGAGATCGAGGCTCGCGGCCGACTGTCTCTCGAGTGCCTCCCATACCGGGATCACCTCCGGCAGGAAGAGCTCGTGATGTTCTGCGAGCAGGTAGAGCAGGCGTTTGTGCACCGCGACTGCTGAGCGGGTCGCCTCTACACGCTGAGGAATCTGGCTCGGAACGTTTAGTCCGTCAGTGTGGTTGCCGACAAACGCGCGGCTCTCTCCCTTGGTCAGATATCGGTGCTGTGCTAGCTCAGGCTCGATGCGTGTCACACCCAAGGTGAACGGCACGAAAGGAGCCGCGACTGCGCCGACGGTGGCGTGCCACAGTACGCGGAGCTCGGCGGGCTCATCGCTCGAAAGCAGCGGCACGACCTGCCCGTAGCCCGCGGTGTCTCCGGTAAGGCGTTCCGTGCGCACGGCCCACATCACATCTTCAAGACTCACCCCCTGCTCGCCGGATGCACGTGCCGCGAGTTCCTGCTCGATCCACGCGACCCCCGGCCAGCGGCCTCGTCCGTCGCCGTAGATGGCGTTGACGTCAAAGGGCCCATCGCTTGTGCTGTACCACCCGCGCTCAACCGCAAACTCCACGAGATGGGGTGGCCCGGCGAAGTCATCTCGATCCATGTAGTCCGCCGGGATGGTACCGATGTACCCAGGACGACTCACTCGAATGCTCCGCGAGCCCAGTCGCTCGGCAGCCCACAGCCCGACGCCACCAGCGAACTCGATGACGATCCAGGCCTCCTCCGCATCGGCGACCAGGTGGGAGTTACCTCCGTAGGACGACTCCCCGTGCTGCGCGATGAGATCACCGATGAGGGCCACTGCCTCGCGAGCTGTACGCGCGCGTTCCAGGACAAGCCGGGCGAGGTCACTGTAGTGAGGCCCGCTCTGATTTGCCGGTGTCATCTCGATCAGTCTTGGGTGACTCGGCGACCAGACGTCACGCACGGCCACGCCGTACTCGTTGAGGCCGCCATTCGTCAGAGGGGAAGGAACACCGAGATACTGCGTGTAGTTGACGCATAGATGCCGATGGGTCTGTTCCACTTGCGGCAGGGTGGAGCGCACTCCTGGCAGGTCTGCATCGGCCGTCACTCCAACCTCGATAACAGCCTCCGGCTCGTGGGTCATCCGGGGCACCAGCTCGAGCCAGTGACTCGAAGGTTCGTCACCGTAGCCAGCGAGGTAGGCGACTCCATTGGACGTCAGGTCTTTGCCGACATACAGCGCGTAGCTCATGGGCATCCCCGATCAGAGCGGACTCGCTAGGTGAGTGCGTATTCAGCCATGCTAGGGAGTGGACCTGGCCCAGCGTTGGAGAGCGGCGCCCCGTGTCCCGTTGGCACGACCAGCGAAGGCAACGGGCTGGTTGAACTAGAGCGTCCCCTTCTCCAGACCGTCGCCGAGGGCGACGACCGTATCGACGAAGGCGTCGACGTCAGCCAGTGACGTGCGCGGATTGATGAAGCAGGGCCGCAAGGCAAACGTGCCGTCGACCACCGTCGAGCTCACGATGAACCGCGTCTGCCGTGCCAACCGGCGGAGGATCTCACGGTTGGCCGCATCCATCGCTACCTCGCTCACGCCGCTCGTTGGCCGGTAGCGGAAGACGCAGATCGACAGCACCGGGTCCAACAGCAGCTCAAGGCGAGGGTGCTCGGCGGCCCGCTGTGCCACGTGCCGCGCGAAGTCGTTGTCTTGCACCACGCGGGCCTGGACGCCGGCGGTGCCAAGCTCACGCAGGATGCTCCACACGATGACGCCCCTGGCCGGTGACGACAGTTCAACACTGAAGTCGAAGTACGGAATCCCCATCGAGTCGAACGACACCTGAACGTCGTCGTCTGAGAAGGCGCCCTCGAGGTAGTCGGCCGGTTCCTGCGTGAAGGCGCGGTAGAGGATCGAGCGGTCGCGGACGAATGTCGCCGCCACACCCGTCGGTGCGTTGAGCCACTTATGTGGATCGGTGATGGCCGAGTCAGCGAGCTCCAGCCCGTCATAGAGCGGCGCTACCCGGTCGTCCAGGATGCCAGGCAGCCCATACGCGCCGTCGACGTGGAACCACGCGCCGTACTTCTTGGCGATCTCGCCGCAACGCCGAAGTGGGTCGATCGCGCCGGTGTTCGTGGTGCCAGCCGCGGCCACCACAGCCACTGGCAGGACACCCTGAGACACGTCAGCAGCCATCGCCGCCTCGAGCGCATCGGCATCGAGGCGAAGTTCCTTGTCCGTTGCGACGGAACGGACGCGGCTTCGGCCGATTCCGAGCACACCAGCAGATCGTTGCACCGTGTGATGCGCCTGGGTGGACGTGTAGACGGCGAGCTCGACCCCACCGAGACCATCACCGCTTGGGTCGATGCCACGCTGCTCAAGTGCCCACTGGCGTGCCGCGCCAAGCGCAATGAGGTTGGCCGTCGATCCACCGCTGGAGAACACGCCCTTCATCCCAGACGGCAGCCCGCAAAGCTCGACCAGCCAGTCCAACGCGAGCTCTTCGAGCATGTTGAAGGCCGTCAACGTCTGTCGCTGCGGCGCAGCAATCGCGCTTGCTGCCGCAACGGCCGTTGGCACCGTCGACGGCCCGGTGGTGATCCAGCCCCAGGACGTGTCGGACGTCAGGTGCGGGCCGTTCGGCAGAACGACCTCGATGAACTCCTGCAGCGTTGCATCGGCACCTATCCCGTCACGTGGTACCGAACCGGCGAGCGACGACTGCCAGTCTGTGGGCGATCTCAACGCGTCGACTCGCTCCTTGGCGAGCCACTGGTCGAGAGCAGCACCGACCTGCTCGAATGTCTCGGCAAATCGACCGGTCTCAGGATGCGGCGACATCTTGTGAGGCTACTTCAACGGTGCCGCACCAACCAGCGGGTCAGTGACGGCGACGCCGGATCTCGGAGCTGCCAGACAACGACCATCCCGGCCACCGAAGCCGATGACCAGCCACCGAGTGTGCGCGTCTGCCCAGAGTGGGCCGGGTGTCGGCAACAGCGGCCACCGGCCACCAGTTATCTGCGCCGCGGCGAAGATGAACATCGGAGCCAGGCCCGCGAACTGTCCCGGCTCACTGATTCCCCTCGCACGCTGCAGCACCAGCGAACACGAGATCGCCAGCAGCACGACCACCGCGAACTCGACGGCCAGACCACGCCAAACGCCTCCAAGGTCGACCTTGGCGTTCACCGTGACCACCACCGGGATCATGGCCAGCACCCCCACGGTCGCCATCAGTACACAGCGCAGACCCATCCGTGCTCGTAGGGGGATTGGCGACGGCTCAGACATCGAGCGCGATGCATCATCGAGCAGAAAGACAGCGCCGTAGGTCACGATGAGCATGGTGATCCGGACTATCCACACCGCTGATGAGGCAGTCTCGATCTGCCCTGACTTCCAGACCAATAGCGCCCACGCAAGCGCAGAAGCCGCGAGGCCAGGCAGCCATTTCAGCAACCGCGGATAAGTGGAGACCAGAGTCCAGACTGACCTCCCACGACGGGGAGCGTCCAGAGCAGCCAGCGTCGTCATGACAGCTGCAGCCAACCCACAAGGGCGGTCGCCGCGAAGACGCCAGCCGATATGGCCAACCACCGCCTGCGGTCATCGCGCTCGCGCAGCATCGCGCCACATACCGCTAGCGCGCACAGGCCGACCAGGTAGACCGCATGCCAGGCTTGGGAGCCGGCAAGGGCCCACGGCTCGTCCATCCAGTCGGGTGCGGTGATGTACGGGGCGAACCATGGAACCGGCCACCCCTGGTCCAAGACGTACAGGGTGCCGAACAAGAGCGCGACGAACCCAATCGGCAGTGACCCAGGAAACCGCAACCAGGTCGCGATCATGATGGCGAACAGCCCGGCCCCTGCGACCGTCAGCGCGACCTGGGAAAGTTCGACCAAGCTCCAGGGCATAAACGCATCTTCGGAGAGGAAGGAGGATTCGTCCGTGCCAGCGACAAAGCGCCCCAACCAGGCCATGACGGTGATGATCCCGAGTGACACGCCGAACGGGCCCAGGGCGACACCTAGGCAGAGGCCGCCAATACGAGCGCGCGGAGACATGGCTGAAGCGGCCAGCTGTCGGTCGGCGTGGGTGCGCCGCGACGAGCTGGCCACCAGGTGCACCGCGATATACGTCAGGAGCCCTGCGTACAGGGCCAAGAAGTAGAGCAAACCCTCATAGACGGCGGCGGCTGAGGGACCCTTGGTTGGGAAGCCGCCACCGAAGCTGTCCAGCCCGGCGCTGAGAAATACCAGGGCCGAAAGGATGATGTAGACCGGCGACTTCAGCATGCGCTTGGCCTCGCGCCGACCCAGAGTCAGCAGTGGCGCTGCAACGACCGGACCACGTCACGCCGACCGCCGTCTGCGAGATCGTCTCGGTGGTCATGCCGCCTCCTCGATCCGAGTCCCCAGCAAGAGGAGGTAGCCGTCCTCCAGAGTCGGTGCCACCGTCTCCACACCGTCGGGCGCGACACCCAGGTTGCGATGCAGTCCATCACCGGTGCGCCAGGCGATTTGGGCTCTCGGGTCGCGCTCGTTTGCGAACCAGACGCGGCCCTGCGCGTGCTGGGCGAGCTGAGTCGGAGTCCCCTGGAACAACACCTGCCCCTCGTTCAGGACCACGACGTCTCGGCACAACGCCGCAACATCCTCGGTCTGGTGGGTGGACAGCAGGACCGCACGCCCCTCACCGGCCTGTGACACCAGCTCGCGAAAGCGCAGGCGCTGTTCCGGGTCGAGTCCGGCAGTCGGCTCGTCGAGTACCAGCACGGCTGGGTCCCCGAGCAATGCTGCTGCCAGTGCGACCCGGCGACGCATACCGCCTGACAGAGCACGCACACGCTTGCCGCTGACCGACGTCAGATCTACCGCCTCGATCACCCGGCGCACCTCCTCATGGCGACGCCGGGTGCCGGTGATCTCCTTCAAGATCGCCATGTAGTCGACGAACGCAAAGACTGAAAAGCCCCGTTGGAACCCAGGGTCCTGCGGCAAATAGCCGAGCTGTCGCCTGAGTTCAGTACGCTCGCGCGCGTCCGCGGGATCCAATCCGAGCATGCGGACCCGCCCGTCATCAGGTGACAGCACGGTCGCCAGGATGCGCAGCATGGTGGTCTTTCCGGCTCCATTGGGTCCCAACAGACCGGTGACCCCATCGCCTAGACGGAGCGTGACACCGTCAAGCGCCTGGGTGCGCGCGAAACGCTTTCGGATGTTCTCGACGCTGACAGCTGTAGTCACGGGATCCTCCTGAAGGCGGTTCGGTTGTGGGGAGAGGCAACGATGAGCAACGTGCAGGCGGCGGCAACCACTGCGGCCAGCACTTGCAAGGTCGGTTGGTAGAGATCGCGGACTTCGGCATCGGAGGCGAAGGCCGCACCAACGACGATCACGTAGACCGAACCGACGCCAACAGCCGCAACGGTCAGGTCGACCCAGCGACTGAGGAGCAGGGCGAACGACACCATTGCCAGGCAAGGCAGCAACCACGCCACGGCAACCCAGGAGTCGCTGACCAAGAGCGCGAGCACGGACGTAACTAACAGCGCCACCACCACCACGGCGGCCACTCGCAGGGTCAGCAACCGGTACGACGGATAGGGAGTCGACCGTGTGACCTCGTAGGTCGGGTCCACCCCGCGTCCGTACGCTCCAGCCACCGCGACGACGGGAGCCAGCGGGGCGAGAACGAGGAAGGCCAGCGCCCCCCGTTCGCTGCTTTGCGCCGCTGCGACCGCAAAAGCCAATACGGCAACAAGGGATGCCAGCCAGGACAGCTGCAACGATGGCGCCGCAGCCAGCAAGCGCGCATCCTCTGTCGACATGCCACATCGGCACAAGAGGCGTTCGATCCACGTCGCACGCGGGGCGTCTACTTCCTCTTCGACCTCAGTCCAGATGGCAGCGAGGCGATCCGCGGGCGCCGCAGGCGCCAGCAACGCTCTGCACACCGCGCAGTTGAGGACGTGCGCCTCGATCGATGCCGCGCGGGCGCCGTCCACCGCACCATCGACGTACGCCACTGCCAGTCGTTCGGAAATGTGCCAACTCATGCCAACTCCTCCCTCAGCACTTCGCGTGCTCGCTTCATGCGCGACTTGACGGTGCCCTGGGGGATACCCAGAAGACGCCCGGCCTCGGCCGTCGTCAGCCCATCGAGAACCGTTGACTCCACCACCGCGCGCAGCTCTGGCGAGAGCCGGTCGATGGCTCCGGCGAGGTCTCCGTACTCGACGCCAAGCAACACGCGTTCCTCCGCCGAGATCTCGGTGGCCGTCTCTATGGGCTCTGCCACGACGGACGCCCTCGGCGTCCGACGTAGACCGTCGACGAGGCGCCGCACACCGATTCCCCAGATCCACGCAGCGACCTCGCCGCGGCCCGCGTACCGTCCCGCCCCTCGCCAGACCGCGACGAACGTGTCCTGAACGACCTCATCGACCAGCCCAGGGTCAGCGCACCGGCGTCCCAGCCTCACCAGCAGCCACCCGGCATGACGGGCGTACAGCTGCTCCAGGGCGCGGCGATCGCCGTCGGCCACCTGGCGCAGCAGGGCTGCGTCGGCTGGCTCGGTGCTGGGCACAGTTGACACTGTCGTCCCTCGATGGTGGTCAGGGCTAGGGCTTCACCCTCCCTGTCGAGATCGGCAGCGCAATCGGTTCAGTGAGCCCTGATCCGTCGGATGACCTGCGGGGGCACGACGGCGTCCGGGTCGCGCCAGGCACCCAACGCCGCGGTCGTGCCGACGAGGCCGGCGTAGAGCGGCGGACAGGTGGGGCAGGCCTCGAGGTGCTGCTCGAGTATCAAGCGCTCGTTCGCAGATAGGTCGCCGTCAAGATAGTCCGACACCTTCGCTCGGGCGTCCCAGCAGCGCATCGGAACTCCTTTCAACATCTCGCGGCGTTCAGTCCCGTCCGCCAGTGCCGAAACCAGCATCATTCGTCCGCGGCGTATTCGCTGCTTGGCAGCTGGCAGCCCGATCTCCTGCACGGACGCCAGCTCTGAGGCCGTGAGCCCCTCGGCATCGTGAAGGACAACGGCGCTGCGATATATGAACGGGAGACGAGCAAGGCCGTCCAGCAGCTCCGCGCGGGTCTCAGCGCGTTCGATGACAGCTGACGAGTCGACGGTGTAGGAGTCGTCTCGCCACTTCCCCTCGAGGTCATCGACTTCTCGGTCTCCGGCCTCACGAAACAGGTCACCAGACGGGATCTCATGCCGACGCCGAGCGGCGTCCACGGCAAGGTTGTGCATGATGCTGTGCAGCCAGGTGGCAAGCGACGAACTCTGGCGAAACTGCTCGGCTCGGTCAAGACCACGCGTCACCGTCTCTTGCACCAGGTCGTTGGCGGCCTCGGCATCGCCAGTCAGGGTGCGCGCATACCGCAGCAGCCCTGGAAGCGCCGCTTCCCAGGCTGCTGCGTCAATGCTCACGTCGTGCCTGTCGGTCGGGGTCAAACGCTCGCGTCCTCGCGGGGCGTCGTGTGGATCTTGAACGGAGCGTAGAGCGGGCAGAAGCCCACGGCTGCGGTGGCGAGCATGACGACTGCAAGCGCGTAGAGCACGTAGGCAAGGGCGCCGGACGGCCCGACGACGATAGCGATAATCACAAGCAACGGTGCGACGAGCAGTGCGCGAATCCAGCGGTCGGTGCGTCCCATATTGCAGGTCATGGTGTCCTCCTCGGACAGTCTTTGTTCTCTCACCTCATAGACGGATGAGCAGCCCCAACCGATACCGACCTACAGTCGCCGGTCGCCCAGCGCGGGGAAGCGCTCGCGCCACGAAAGGGCCTGGGCCGGATCAACCTCGGCGCGGATGGTCTGCTCACCGTCCTCGGCCTGGGCAAGCGGCTCGCCAAGAGCATCGACGATGACACTCTTACCACCCATCTCGACGCCTGCATGGGAGCCGGCCGTATTCACCGCGACCAGCGGTAGCTGGTTCTCGATCGCTCGCGCTCGCGCCAGCACCGTCCAGTGTGTGATCCTCGGCGCCGGCCAGGCCGCTGGAACCACGAACAACTCAGCGTCTGCGTCGGTTAGCCTGCGGAACATCTCGGGGAAGCGGAGGTCGTAGCACGTGGCAAGTCCAATTCGCCCGACGGACGTCTCAGCGACGACGATGTCTTCGCCGGGCGTCAGGAACTTCGGCTCACCGTCGGCGAACCCGAAGAGGTGGATCTTGCGGTAGACGGCGCTGAGCGACCCATCCCGCTCGAACACCACGGCCGTGTTCGTCAGCGACCCGTCGGCGTGCCGTTCGATGAACGACCCAGCATGCAGCACGACCGATGCCGCGCGTGCGGCGCTCGAGAAGCGCTCGAGAAGCGGCGACTCAAGCGAACATGCAGTGGCGTCCCATGCCTTGTAGGTGAAGGCGCCGTTCGGCCACAGCTCAGGGAGCACCACGAGATCTGCATCGTCGGCGTCCCCCACCAACGACAGCATGCGATCGACTCGCTCGTCGAACGCCTCATCCTCGTCGAATCGAAACTGCACCGCGGCGATCTGCACTCTGCCCAGCCTGCCACGCCAATGGCAGCCGCGGTAGCGTCACCGCATGTCAGAGGAAGTGTCGGCGTGGTCTCGAGACGCTGCAGCCGCCGCTTACGTCGACGCCATGCGCGGGGTTCTGACCGTCGCACAAGACCTGGACCATGACGAGTGGCATCGGCCGACAGACCTACCCGGATGGGCGGTCTTCGATGTCGTTGCGCACGTGGCAGCAACCGAGGACGAGCTGGCCGGACGCGGCCTCCCTTCACCCATCCACGACTGGTCGCTCTTCCCACACGTCTCGAGCCCCTTCCAGCAGTACACCGAGGTCGGGGTCGAGGCCCGGCGACACCTGACTCCCGCTGAGCTCATCGACGATTTGACAGGCCTGGTCGATGAGCGGGCGCGTCAACTCGCCCACGCCCCCGAAGCCGCGTACGCCGAGATGAGGGGTCCGGCCGGAATGGTCGAACGCGTCTCTCGCGTCATGGCCAACCGCACGTTCGACATCTGGGCCCATGAGCAGGACGTGAGGCGGGCTACTGGACGATCGACGCGTATGTCGGGGCCGGCTGCTGCTGCTGCCCAAGTGCGGATGGTCGAGGTCCTCCCGTACGTCATAGCCCGGCAGGCTGGAGCGCCCCCGGGCAGCGTGGTCGGGTGGAACATCACCGGCGAGCCCGACACCACAGCGACAATCGAGGTGGACGACAACGGACGGGGACAGTTCGCGAAGGGTACTGGTCAGCCCGATACCACTCTTACGTTGACACTGGAGTCACTACAGCTTCTGATGTGTGGACGCCGGCCCTACGCATCCGTGGCAGTGGACGTGCACGGAGACGCCGACCTAGGCGAACGGGTGATTTCTGCTCTTGTTGTCACTCCCTGATTCACAGTGACCCGCGAGTCGCCCAACCGATCCGGGGCGCGAGCCTCGAGCTCGCCAGGGAAGGGCTAGGCCCAGAGGTGGAGCAGTGCCGGCTCCTCGAGGATGTCGGCCACATCTCGCAGGAACCGCGACCCGGTGGCACCGTCAATGAATCGGTGGTCGAACGACAGCGACAGGGTGGACACGGTGCGCACCACGATCTGACCTCGGTCGACCCACGGTCGCTCGCGCCACGCGCCGAGGGCGAGAATGGCCGACTGCCCGGGGGTGATCATCGGCGTGCCGCCATCGATACCGAAGACGCCGACATTGGTGATCGTGAAGGTCGCCCCCAGCATCTCTGAGGGAGTGGCCTTGCCGTCACGGGCCCGCTGAACCACGTCGCCGAGCACCACTGCCAGCTCGGGCAACGTCAGGGCACCTGCGTCCGCGACATGGGGCACGACGAGCCCCCGGTCTGTCGCCACGGCGACGCCGAGCTGCACGGCACCACGATGAACTATCTCTTGTGCCTGTGCGTCGAACATGGCATTGATCGACGGCTCACGGCCGATGGCGGTCAGGCACGCCGCTGCCACGAGCAACAGGGGAGTCACCTTGACGTCTTGGTAGTCCGGAAGTCGCCTAATCCGCTCGATCAAGGACGCGCTACGGGTGACGTCAACGTCGACCCACTCAGTGACGGCAGGGATCGTCGCCGCACTCTCGGTCATGGCTGCCGCCATGCTGCGCATGATTCCCCGAACCGGGTCGCGGCGGTCGGACGCGGCAGGTCGGGTACTGCTTCGCGCCGATGCATCCGCAAGCTGCAGGGACGCCGCAGCTTCCACGTCGCCGCGAGTGACTGTGCCGTCAGGTCCGGTGGGCCGAACGCCGGCAAGGTCGACACCCAGCTGCTTGGCGAGCCGTCGCACCGGTGGTTTCGTCCGCACCGGGGATACCACTGACGATGCACCGGCCAACCGCGCCTCGGCAGCGCGCCCTACCTCAAGGCCACCGTGGCGCACCGGCTTGACCGGCTCGCCGGGTGGGCCGGCCTCGCGCCGATCTGTTCCATGGGGGCTTGGCATCGTCGAGCGCCGGCGCCGCCGCGTTGCCGACTTCGTGACCCCATAGCCCACGAGCACCGGTCCGCCGCTGTCGCTCGTCTCATCCTCGGGTGACGCCTCGTCAACCGGCGCAGCAGTCTCGGTGGCGATCGTCAGAAGCGGCGTACCAACCGGCAACAGCTCGCCCTCAGCAGCGTGCAACGTGACGACCGTGCCCGCGTACGGGGATGGCAGCTCAACCGCCGCTTTGGCCGTCTCAACCTCGACGATCGACTGGTTGACCGAGATGGTGTCGCCCTCTGCCACGAGCCAGCGAAGGACCTCGCCTTCGGTGAGGCCCTCGCCGACGTCCGGGAGACAGAACTGCACTTCGTTCACGACAGACACCTTCTCAGTACGCCATGGCACGGTCGACAGCATCAAGCACCCGATCAAGATCCGGAAGAAAGTGCTGCTCAAGGCGCGAGGGAGGGTACGGGGTATGGAAACCCCCAACGCGAAGAACGGGTGCTTCGAGGTCGTAGAAGCACTCTTCAGCAACGGCGGCCGCCACCTCAGCTGCGACCCCCAAGAACACCGAGGCCTCGTGAGTGACAACACACCGGCCCGTTCGACTGACGGAGCCGGCGACCGTCTTGATGTCGAGCGGAGCCAGCGACCGAAGGTCGATCACTTCGATCTCGCTCCCATCAAGCGCCGCCGCGGACGCGGCCTCGAGGCACGTCCGCACCATCGGCCCGTACGTGACCAGCGTGACGTGGGACCCCTGACGCACCACGCGTGCTGAACTCATCGGCAGTGGCGGGGCGGCCGATACATCAACATCGGCCTTGTCCCAGTAGCGTCGTTTGGGTTCGAGAAAGATCACCGGGTCGTCGCAGGCAATTGCTTGCTGAACCAGGTGAAACGCGTCAACTGGATTCGACGGCGTCACCACTCGAAGGCCCGCGGTGTGCGCGAAGTACGCCTCGGGCGACTCGCTGTGGTGCTCAACTGCGCCGATTCCCCCGCCGTAGGGGAGCCGAACGGTGACTGGCATCTTGACCATCCCCGCAGACCGCGCATGCATCTTGGCGAGCTGGCTGACGATCTGATCGAACGCCACATAGACGAATCCATCGAACTGCACCTCGGCGACGGGGCGGTACCCACGCATGGCCATGCCGATTGCTGCCCCGAGAATCGATGACTCGGCCAGTGGTGTGTCGATGACTCGCTGCTCGCCAAAATCCTTCTGCAGACCGTCGGTCACACGGAAGACGCCGCCGAGGCGCCCAATGTCTTCGCCCAGCAACAAGGTCTTGGGGTCGCCGTCGAGCGCCGCTCGCAGGCCGGCGTTGATAGCGCTGGCCATCGTCATGGTCTCGGTCATGCGTCACCCTCCCCCGCGAAGCCGGTGAGGTAACTGACGTAGTCGTCCCGCTGACGCTGAACCAGTGAGTGGGGCTCGGAATAGGCGTGGACGAACATGTCGTCGACACCCGGATTCGGCAGAGCGCGTGTGCCGTGGCGCAGCCGCTCAGCCAGCTGCTCCGCCTCGGCGTCGAGCTCGTCGAAGAACGCGTCATCGACCAGCTGCTGTTTGTGGAGGAACGACCTCACGCGCTCGAGAGGGTCGCGCAGCCTCCAGGCCTCGACATCTGAATCAAGCCGGTAGCGGGTGGGGTCGTCGGACGTCGTGTGAGCGCCCATGCGATATGTGAAGGCTTCGATGAGGGCGGGGCCCGCTCCCTCGCGCGCTCGTTGCAGCATGTGGCGACTCACGGCCAGACATGCCAGCACATCGTTGCCATCGACCCGGATACCGGGAAAGCCGAAACCCCACGCGCGTTGGAACAACGGGATCCGGGTTTGCCGCTCCAGTGGTTCTGAGATCGCCCACTGGTTGTTCTGGCAGAAGAAGACCACCGGTGCGTTGAAGACACTGGCCCAGATGAACGACTCGTTCACGTCGCCCTGGCTACTGGCGCCGTCACCGAAGAAGACCATGACGGCGTTCTCGGCGCCATCGTTCTGCACGCCCATGGCGTAGCCGACCGCTTGCGGGCACTGGTCGCCGATCACGATCGTGTAGAGCGCGAAGCCATGCGCCTCCGGATCCCAGCCCCCATTGGTGGTGCCCCGGAAGAGCCCGAGGAGCGTCAGGGGATCGACTCCCCGACACCAGGCCACGCCGTGTTCACGATAGGTGGGAAAGGCCATGTCGCCCGGGATCAGGGCGCGTCCGGCTCCGACCTGGGCGGCTTCCTGACCGAGCAGCTGTGCCCAGAGTCCGAGCTCGCCCTGTCGCTGCAAGGCAGTGGCTTCGGCATCGACTCGCCTGACCAGCACGAGGTCGCGGTAGAGCGCGCGCAGCTCGTCGTCGGTGATGTCTAGAGGGAAGTCGCTGTTGTCGACGCGTTCGCCCTCGGGCGTCAGCAACTGGACGAAGCGGTCGTCTGGTGCATGCGACGGGATGGCCACGCGGCGCCTCCTGGTGGCCCGAGGCGGGATCGCCGCTCCGACCGTCTACGTCACCGGGGTGTCCGGTGCCTCCATCATCGGCCCACAGGGGGCGGAGGGGAACACCCCGGACGGGCGTTTTGTGCGGTCAGTCGTCGCGCTTGCCCTTGCTCTTCCCCTCGTTGTCGTGGTTGCCGTTGTTCCCGTTGCCGTGGTTGCCGTTGTTCCCGTTCCCCGGCTTGGGATCCTTGGGATCCTTAGGGTTGCCGCCCCCCGGAGTGCCACCACCGATGTTGTTGCCACCGCCGTTGTTGCCGTCACCAACGTTGTTGCCACCACCGTTGTTGGGCGGCTTGGTGGGCTTGGGTGAGTCGCTGGGTTTCGGTGGCTTGGGTGACCCGCTGGGTTTCGGTGGCTTGGGTGAGTCAGTGGGTTCGGGCGACCCGCTGGGCTTGGGTGGCTTGGGTGAGTCAGTGGGTTTGGGGGGTCCCGTGGGCTCGGGTGGGTCCGTGGGTTCTGGGGAATCGGTGGGACCGCCGGTCGGAACCGGGTCATCGGTGGGGGTCGGGCCGGCCGTGGGTGGTTGCGCATCGGGGACCACAGGTCCGCCGATCTCGGTGTCCACCGCTCCAGGAACGGTGGTCGCCACGCCTGGGCCTTCAGTGGGCCGATCGGTCGGCCCTGGAGTAGGGGTCGGTGAATCTCCAGGACTGGAGCCGACCTGCAGCGGAGTGCTCGACCCAGGATCGGCATCAGGAGTGACCCCGGCCTGCGGCCTGGGGGCGGAGTCGAGCGTGTTGCTCGCCACGATCGCCATGGTCGTCAGGCCGCCAGCAACGAGCCCACCGGCCACCACGACGGCCAGTGCTGCCCGACCGGCCGTCTCTGGACCGGCAGCGAGCCATGCCGAGGAGGGGCGCCACGCTTTCATGAATGCCCCTCCCTCCCGCTCGCTCACCCCAGTTCGGGGGAGAGAACTCGGCGTTATCGTGCTCAATGCTCCCATGGTGCCAAGCAATGGTCACAACGGACTAGACCAATCGGGTGAAGGCTGGCCGCTGTCCATTACCCGCGATGGCACCGATATCGGCGATGATACGGGGGGCTTAACCTGAGCAGGCGCGGCAATGACCGGGCTTCACCCGATTGGCGACCACGGGAGCGGCATGAGCGAGGACGACAGCACCACCCCGGAAGTGACGCGGGTGTTCCTGCTCGACGACCACGAGCTCGTCCGTCGAGGGCTCTACGACCTGCTCAGCCTCGAAGACGATCTCGAGATCGTCGGCGAAGCCGCGACCGCTGCCGAGGCTCTGGCCCGGATCCCAGCCGTCCGGCCCGATGTCGCCGTACTCGATGTCCGCCTGCCTGATGGCAACGGCGTAGAGGTATGCCGCGAGATCCGCTCCGCGATGCCCACGGTGAACTGCCTCATGCTCACCTCGTACGCCGATGACGAGGCAATGGTCGACGCCCTGCTCGCCGGGGCTGCCGGCTACGTCCTCAAGGACATCAGGGGCGCCGACCTCGTCGGGGCCGTTCGACGCGTGGCCGGCGGCGAGTCGCTCCTCGACCCCAAGGCCACTGAGCGGGTGCTCCACCGCCTGAGAGGTGGCGAGCCCCGCGATGAACGACTGGCCTCACTCACCGGCCAGGAGCGCCGCATCCTCGACCTCATCGGGGAAGGGATGACGAACCGACAGATCGGCGACACCCTCCACCTGGCCGAAAAGACCGTCAAGAACTACGTGTCATCGCTGCTGGCCAAGCTCGGCATGGAGCGACGAACACAGGCCGCTGCCTACATCGCCCGACTCGATGAGCACGAACGCACCTAGGACGTCGCCAGGGCCATATGGCTCGTGGTCGCAGAGCGTCACGCCATGTCGTCGGCGGGCTCACCTATGTGGCTGTTCCGCCAACGGGTGCCCGCCATGTCACTCGCGTACCCCGTGAGGCCCCGTGCTGGTCCGGAACGGGTTCGACGCTGAAGCGGCCGCCGGACGCCTCGGCGCGACCGGCCAGGTTCGCCAGTCCGCTGCGTCGCCCCTCGTCAGCTGGCAGTCCTGACCCGTTATCGGTAACGATCAGCACCACCTCGTCGGACTCCACCGAGAGCGAGACGCGCACCTGAGTCGACTCCGCGTGACGCGCTGCGTTCGACAGCGCCTCGCGAAGTGCCGCGATGACGTGCTCACGCACATCGTCAGACACCGTGCTGTCGATCGGGCCATCGAAGCGCACGGTGGGCTCAAACCCCAGGGCACCCGATCCAGCAGCGACCTCCTGCAGCACGCGCGATCGCAGCCCGCCACCTTCAGAGGCGTGATGGAGGGCAAAGATGGTGCTGCGCACCTCGCGAATCGTCTGGTCGAGCTCGCCAACTGCTCGCCCGACGCGATCGCTGACCTCCGGGTTGGTCGTCAGTCGTTGAGCGCCCTGCAAAACCATTCCAGTGGCGAAGAGGCGCTGGATCACCAGGTCATGCAGGTCCCGCCCGATGCGGTCCCGCTCTTCCAGCAGCGCCAACCTCTCGTGCTCAGCCCGAGCCTGCGTAAGCCCGATCGCCAACGCTGCCTGCTCGCCGAATGCACGTGCCGCGAGCGACTCTCCCTGGGCTTCGTCCCAGTCAGCGTTGCTGGACGCCATCACCAGCGTGCCGAACTGCCGCCGCAAGGACCGCACCGGCACCTGGACCACCCGCTCCGGAGCTCCGGGCAGCTCACCAGCGACCACTTCATCGTCGCCGCCGTAGACCCGCACCGTGCAGCCCTGCCACGAGTCGGGCCAGTCCTCCTCGGCGACGGACAGGGTGACCTTGCCGACGCCGATGTCCTCGAGGTCGACCAAACCCGTGACCTGTGCCTGAGAGGCCTCGTGTGCGCGCTGCACCACGGCAGCCATCACGTCAGCTGATGTCGACCCCAGCAGGGCAAGCGCCGCCACCTCTGAGGACGCCCGCAGCCACCGTGCGCGGCGCTCCACCGCGGTGAACAGTCGCGCGTTCTCGATCGCCACACCGGCTGCCCCCGCCAGGGCAACGACCAGTCGTTCATCGCTTGCCGAGAACTCACCACCGTCGGCCTTCTCGGTGAGGTACAGGTTGCCGAAGATCTCGCCTCGCACCCGGATCGGGACCCCGAGAAAGGTACGCATCGGAGGATGTCCCGGAGGGAATCCGACTGAAGCAGGGTGTGAGCTGAGGTCGGCCAACCGCAACGGAAGCGGCTCACTCACCAGCAGCCCCAGGATGCCGTCGCCTCGTGGCGGCTCCCCCATCTCAGCCGCGCGCTCGTCAGTGATGCCCTCGACGACGAACTCCTCGATACGACCTTCGGGCCCAACGACTCCCAGCGCACCGTAGCGAGCGTTGGCGACGTCCACCGCCGCCTTCACGATGCCCCTGAGCGTCTGCGCAAGCCCCGGATCACCGGCGATGCCGAGGAAGGCGTCGAGAAGCGCATCTGGAATGCTCGGTCGCTCGTCTGCTCCGGGGATCACGGCGCCACTCTAGGACGACCTATCTCGCTGACGCCTCGCCCACCGCTGCGGCGATCTCCTGCTCACGCATCCAGGTCCTGGCGTACCAGCCACCTCGTGCCACGAGCGCTCCATGATCGCCTTCCTCAATCACGCGTCCGTCGTCAAGAACCACGATGTGGTCGACGCCGGCCAGCGGCACGAGTCGATGACTGATCACAACAGTCGTGCGCCCACCGGCCGCATCCAGAAGATCGGTCATGAGCGCGTCGGCCGACACGGCGTCCAAGTGCTCGTCAGGTTCGTCCAGCACCACGATCGGGTGCTTGGCCAGCAACAGGCGTGCCAGCCCAAGCCGTTGCCGCTGACCGCCCGAGAGCTGGCGCCCATGTTCTCCGACCGGGGTATCGATACCGCGCGGCAGGCGCTCGACCCACGGCGACAAGCCCACCCGTCGCACAGCGTCATCGAGCGCCGCCCGGGACGCCGTCGGCTCGGCGAGCAGAAGGTTCTCCGCCACGGTCGTGTCAAAGAGATAGGGGCGCTGCTCCAGCAGTCCGACAGTCGCGTGCCATCTGTCCCTACTCAACGCGGCAGCATCTGCCGTGCCCAGTCGGACGGATCCGGCCTCAGGAGTCAGGAAGCCGGCCAATGTCATCGCCAGGGTGGATTTTCCCGAACCGCTGGCCCCGACCACTGCGACCCGACTGCCCTCGGTCACCCGAATGCTGACGTCGCGCAACGCAGGTCGTTCCGCCCCTGGCCACCGCACGGAAATGACATCTGCTGCGATGTCAGGAACCAGCTCCTCCTCCATCGTGAGCGACGATGTGACGTCGGACGAGATGGAGGCCTCAGGTACGACATCAAGCAGCTCACGGATTCGCGTCGTCGCCGCCGTCACTGCGCCCCAGCGCCGAACGGCGTCGGGGAGAGGTGCAGTGACATCGATCGCTGCAAGAGGCGTTAGCACGACGACGGCAAGGAGGACGCCGTCGAGACCACCGCCCTGAACGCCGATCGTTCCGATCGCGAGACAGGCGAGCACCGTCAGGCCTGCCACGAGCAGCCCAAGGGCCTGTCCTGCTCCAGCACCTCTGGAGAGCTGTAGCTCGGCCTTCAGAAGCTGGTGGCGCTCTGCCCGCACCCGCTCGACGAACGGCCCTGACGTGTCAGCCACCCAGGTTTCGGGGAGCACCTCAAGCAGCTCGAGCACCTGCTCAGAGTGTGTCGTGCGTCGTCCGGAGAGCGCCGCCTGAGATTTGGCACCGGCCGACGCCACGAGACGAGGAACCAGCGCGAGGTTGACTGCCAGACCAGCTGCCAGCGCCAGGCCGACCCAAGGATCGATGACGGCAAGTACCAGGACGGACAAAGCGCCGACGCCGGTCGCCACCGCGAACGGCGGAAAGACACGCAGATACGCGTCTGACACCGTCTCGACGTCGGTCGAGAATCGAGTAAGGACATCTCCCGCAGTGCGCCCATCAATGCGAGCAGGCACAAGCGGCTTCACTCGTTCGTAGACGGCAACGCGTAGATCAGACACCACCCGAAATGCAGCGTCATGACCTACCAGTCGCTCGCTGTACCGAGCGACAGCACGACTGATGCCGAAGAACCGCACCGCGACAATGGCCACCGTCAGGGTCAAGATCGGCGGCTGCTGGGAAGCGCGCGCAATCAGGTAGGCAGCAGTCCCCATCAGCGCCACACTGGCTGCCGCAGCAGCGGCTCCGAGCACGGCGGAGGCCACCAGCCGGCCACGCTGGGGGCGTGCAAGGTCGAAGAGCCAGCGAACGTGTGAGGGGTCAGGCACCGTGACCCCCCCTCGGTGGTGGGGCGATGACCACGACACGGTCGGCCTGATCAGCCAGAGCAGGACGATGAGCCACGACGACGACGGTCCGCTCGCCCCTGAGCGAGGATATGGCCGAGACCACGGTGCGTTCTGTGCCTCCATCAAGCCCGGCCGTTGGCTCGTCAAGCACCGCCACCGGCGTCTGTCGCACGAAGACTCGGGCCAGGGCCAGGCGTTGTCGCTGACCCACCGACAACCCCTCGCCACCCTCGCCAAGGGGGGTGTCGATTCCTTGTGCCAGTTCTGCCACGAAGTCGGCGCCCGCACGCTGGAGCGACCATTCCACGTCAGCATCGGAGGCTGCCGGTGCCACCACCCGGACGTTGTCGGCAATACTCCCGCGCACGAAACCGGGGTGCTGTGGCATCCAGGCGATTTGGCTCCGCCACGCCGCGGGAACCTCGGAGTCGCCGGCCCGAACCACACCCGATGTCGGTTCCACGGTGCCGAGCAGGCACCCGAGCGCCGTGGACTTACCACCGCCACTCGGGCCGACCAGGGCCACCGTCTCGCCTGGCTTCACGTCGAAAGTCGTGACGAGCGATGGGTCGGCGCGGTCGTCGTGCTGCACGGCGATACCGTCCAGCTGCAGCGTGCAGTGGCGCAGGTCGACCGTGCCATCGACGGCCCGGGGAGCGTCCACCTCGAGAATGCCAAAGAGCTCCTCGGCGGCAGCTAGACCGGCCTGGCTGGCGTGGTAGTGCACTCCCACCTGGCGCAGGGCCAGGTATGCCTCGGGAGCGAGGACGAGAACGAAGAGCGCAGTCTGCAGGTTCATTGCCCCGCCGACGAGTCGCAGGCCGACCTCGACCGCAACGATCGCCACCGACAACGTGGCAAGCAGCTCCAACGTGAAGGAGGACAGAAACGAGATGCGAAGAACCCTCATGGTTCGGCGCCGGTAGCGCTCGCTCACTTCGGCAATGGCTACGGCCTGTCCGTCGGCTCGACCGAAGACCTTCAGGGTGACAAGACCTCGCAGGACATCAAGGAAATGCCCGCCGAGAGTCTGCAGCGCGTTCCACTGTCGCCGCTGTTCCACTTGCGTGCGCCACCCGATCAGCACCATGAAGAGCGGGATCAGCGGAAGCGTGACCGCGACGATCACCGCACTCAGCGGGTCAGCAACCGCCAGCGCCGCCAATACCAAGACGGGCACGACCAGACTGGCGACAAGCTGAGGGAGGTAGCGCGCAAAGTACTCGTCGAGCGCGTCCAGACCCGACGACAGCAGCAGGACCAAACGCGAGCGGCGGGCCGTGACCAGCCAGCTTGGTCCCAGTGCCGCCACGTGCGCCACCAGCTCGTCGGCAAGCTCGGCTTTCACCCGAGCAGATGCTCTCGCCGACCAGCTCTCCTGCAGATACTGCGTGATCGCGCGCAGGGTAACGACGACGAGAAGGGCTCCCAATGGCGCTGTCAGCCCGGCGAGAGTTTCTCCGTCCTCGAAGACGGCAGTCACCGTGAAGGCGATCAACCCAGCCAGTGCAATAGCGACGGCAGCCTGCACAACGGCTAGCAGGCCAAGACCGATCAGCAGCCCTCGAGTCGCCCGCGCGTACCGCAACAACCGTGGGTCAAAGGGGCGCATAGCTGCTCAGTGTGCCCGGTCGGCCAGAGGAGTCAGGCAGAGACCGACTCCGTCGTCGCCGCGGGTGTCGGCGGAAGGTCGTCGACACCGATGCGGCGGCGGAACACCCAGAACGTCCAGGACTGGTACACGAGGACGATGGGCGTCATGACGAGCGCCACCCACGTCATCACCTTGAGGGTGTAAGGCGTTGATGATGCGTTCGCAATCGTCAGGTTGTAGGCCGGGTCAGTACTGCTCGGCATGACGTTGGGGTACAGCGTCATGAAGAGGGTCACGACAGCCAGTGCGATCGTGAGCCCCGTCAGGAGGAACGCCCAACCCTCACGCTTGACCCGGTCAAAGGCGAGTGCTCCCAACAGAGAAGCGGCAGCAAGCGCGGCCGTGATCCACGTGCCGACCTCACCTTGGTCGATCAGCGTCCAGCCGAGAAACAGCACCGCGGCAACCGCCGTCGCAAGACCTACCTTGCCGACCAGGTCGTGGGCCTTGTCGCGCACGGAACCTCGGGTCTTGAGAGCCAGGAATGTTGCACCGTGCGTGGTGAAGAGGCCAAGCGTGACGACGCCCCCAAGCAACGCGTACGGGTTGAGCAAGTTGAAGAACCCGCCGGTGTAGGTGCCTTCGGCATCGATCGGCACCCCGCGGACGATGTTGGCGAACGCAACACCCCACAAGATGGCCGGCAGAAGCGAGCCGATGAAGATCGCCAGGTCCCAACGGGACCGCCACTGCGCCGACTCCTGCTTGCCGCGGTACTCGAAGGCGACGCCGCGGATGATCAAAGCGACAAGAATCAGCAGCAGCGGCAGGTAGAACCCGCTGAAGAGGGTCGCGTACCACTCGGGGAAAGCGGCGAAGGTAGCGCCACCGGCGACCAGCAGCCACACCTCGTTGCCGTCCCACACGGGGCCGATGGTGTTGACCATGACGCGGCGTTCGTCCTCAGACTTGCCAATGACCGGCAGCAGGACACCGACGCCGAAGTCGAATCCCTCAAGGAAGAAGTAGCCGATCCACAGAACGGCGATCAGCACGAACCAGAAGTCTGCGAGTTCCATGTCAGATTCTCCGCTCAGTACGCGAACGTCAGGGGCTTGTCGTTGTCACGGTCGTCGTACGCCTCATCGGCGTCCGCCGTGCTGATCTCTGGTGGACCGAGCTTGATGTACTTGATCATCAGTGCCACCTCGACGACGGCCAGCGCCCCGTAGAGCAACGTGAGCACAATCATCGACGTCCAGACCTCGCCAGGGCTCGTCGCCAACGAGACGCCATTCGCCGTCAGCTGCAGCCCGTAGACCACCCACGGCTGCCGCGCCATCTCGGTGAAGATCCAGCCGAAGCTGTTGGCCAGCAACGGCAGGAAGATCGTCACGATTCCGATGGTGCCAATCCACCGAGAGGTGGGATTACGACCGCCCCTGAAGCCGATCAGCGACAACGCAGCGACTAGTGCGGCCAGCGCTCCCCACCCGATCATGAAACGGAACGACCAGTACGCGATCGGGATGTTCGGGGAGTAGTCAGCAGGACCGAACTGCTCCTCGAGGGAGGCTTGGATGTCGTTGATGCCCTCGACCTCGCCGTTGAACGAGTCGGTGGCAAGAAACGAGGCAAGACCAGGAATCTGAACCCGGAACGTCTCCTCTGAACCGTCGAGGGTCCCGAGGCTGAACAGCGAGAAGCCCACATTGTCGCCGGTCTCGTAGACCGCTTCGGCTGCTGCCATCTTCATCGGCTGCTGCTCGGTCATCACCTGGGCCTGGAAGTGCCCGGTGACGGCGACACCGACGAAGGCAATGATGACCGTCCAGGCCCCGAGTTTCATCGACGGTCGCATCACGTCGAGGTGGCGCTGGCGGACCAGGTGCCACAGGGCAATGCCCAGCATCAGCGAACCTGCGGTGACGAAGGCGGCCGTCAGGGTGTGGGCAAAGGTGACGAGCGACGTCTTCTGGAAGAGGACCTCAAAGATGTTGGTGAGCTCGGCGCGTCCGGTTGGATCAAGAGGAGAGAAACCCTCATCGACGCGGTAGGCCACCGGGTGCTGCATCCACGAGTTCGCAGCCAGGATGAAGAACGCCGAGATGTTGGTGCCGATGGCCGCCGCCCAGATCGTGGCCAGGTGCACCTTTTTCGGTAGCCGGTCCCACCCGAAGATCCACAGCCCCAAGAACGTGGACTCGAGGAAGAACGCGATCAGCCCCTCCATGGCGAGGGGTGCGCCAAAGATGTCGCCCACGAATCTCGAGTACTCGCTCCAGTTCATGCCGAACTGGAACTCCTGGACGATCCCCGTCACCACACCCATGGCGAAGTTGATGAGGAAGAGCTTTCCCCAGAACTTGGTCGCACGGAGGTAGACGTCCTTCCCTGTCCGGTACCAAGCGGTCTGGAGGCCGGCCACCAGCATGGCCAGGCCAAGCGTGATGGGCACCATCAGGAAGTGGTAGATGGTGGTAATCGCAAACTGCCATCGGGCGAGTTCTAGGGCGTCCACGGGTCCCCTCACATCGAGAATCGGTCAGGTGGAGACAGCATCACCGGGCGACCGGGTTGCTCAGCAGGGTCAAAAGTCCCGGGTGCAGAACCGGGACGTTTGGCCCCACCCAAACCCCGAAAGACGGGAGCTCCAGGGCCATGTGAGAGTGGTCACATGGTCACCCCCGCACCGCCTCTGACGCGATCGGCGTCAGCGCCGGCGGTGTGGAGCGCATTGGCGATCGTGTACGTGGTCTGGGGCTCTACCTACCTCGGCATTCGCATCGTCGTGGACGTCGCTCAGCAGCCACCGCTCTTCCCCACGGGCATCCGCTTCCTCGTCGCCGGATCGATCCTCGCCACGGCGGTGGCACTACGAAAGGGCTGGAAGGCGTTCCGGGTTCCCCTGCGGACCATCGTCGGAAGCGTCCTCCTCGGGTTCCTCTTTCTCTTCTGTGGCGTTGGCATGGTGAGCGTGGCCGAGCAGACCGTGACCTCGGGCCTGGCCGCCCTCTTGGTGGCAGCCATGCCCTTGTGGGTGGTGCTCATGCGGGCAGGGATCGGACGAGAACGACCCGCCGGATTGACCTGGCTGGGCACCGCGGTGGGCCTCGGTGGCATCGCCGTTCTCGCCAGGCCGGACACCAACGGCGACGTCGCCCTCTGGGGAGTTCTCCTCGTACTCTTTGCCACCGTCTGCTGGGCATTTGGCGTCTTCATCACCCCACGCCTCAGCCTTCCGGACGACAACTTCGTGGGCGCCGTCTACGAGATGCTCGGCGGTGGCGTCGTCCTTCTGGTCGCCGGCACGGTCGTCGGCGAGCTCGGCGACTTCAGTGTCAGCAGCGTTCCTGCTGAGGGGTGGTGGGCCTTCCTCTACCTGACCTTGATCGGCTCAGTGATCGCCTTCTCGGCGTTCGTCTGGCTGCTCGGTCATGCCCCACCGTCGATGGTGACCACATACGCCTACGTCAACCCAGTGGTAGCGGTCTTCCTCGGCTGGCTGATCTTGTCGGAATCGGTCACCTTGCCCGTCGTCGTAGGCGGGTCGCTCGCCATCCTCGGCGTTGCCCTCGTGGTGCGTGGCGAACGGCCGGGTCCGACGTCAGAGCCCGAGGAAGTCGCCCAGCACGGCTAGCCACCGATCATTGGCGGCTCTCTGGCCGATGGTGATCCGCACTCCGTCGCCAGTGAAGGGCCGCACGATGACGCCGGCCTCCGCTGTCGCTCGAGCGAAACCGTCGGCCCGCTCGCCAAGTGGGAGCCAGACGAAGTTGCCCTCAGCCGTAGGGATCTCGTACCCCATCTCGGCGATGGCCGCGACCACTCTCGACCGTTCTTGCACCAACACCTCCACCCGCCGCAGCAGCTCGGCTTCGGCGCCGAGGGACGCAATGGCCGCTTGCTCAGCCATCGCCGTGACGCCGAAGGGGAGCTGGGCCTTGCGCAGCTCGGCAATGAGGGCGGCCGGACCAACCGCGTAGCCCACCCGCAGACCCGCCAGCCCATACGCCTTCGAGAAGGTGCGCAGCACGACGACGTTGGGGCGGGTGACCGCAAGGTCGAGTGCGTCTGGGGCAGCTGGGTCTCTGACGAACTCGACGTATGCCTCGTCGACGGCAACCGTCACAGTCGGTGGCACCCGCGCAAGAAGCGCCTCAAGCGCATCCCGACGCACCACCGGCCCAGTTGGGTTGTTGGGCGTGCACACCATGACCAGCCGCGTCTGCGCCGTGACGGCGTTCGCCATGGCATCGAGATCGTGCGTGCCGTCTTCGTGCAGTGGAACGCGCACCAGGGTGGCACCAGCCAACGCTGCCAGAATTGGGTACGCCTCGAAGGAGCGCCAGGGAATCACGATCTCGTCGCCGGGTCCGGTCATGGCACTCATGAGCTGCGCCAGCACGGCGACCGACCCTGTGCCGACCGAGATCTGACCGACGTCAACCGACAAGCGCTCTGCCAGGGCATCGAGCAGCCGTACCGTGCCGAAGTCGGGATACCGGTTCACCGATGCGCCGGCGTCGGCGATCGCGGCCTCGACGCCGGGCAGGGGAGGAAAGGGGTTCTCGTTACTCGAGAGCTTCACCGCTCCGGGGGGAGCCGATCGTCCAGCCTGGTAGGGCGGGATCGCCTCGAGGTCGGAGCGCGCACGCGGGGAGGAGGGCACACCCGAATCTAACGCCCCTAGGCTGCCCGGGTGACCGAGGCCGCCGCGGAAGTACCACCACCAGGACGCGTCCGACGCGGCCAGCACCCCCATCGAACTCTCGGTTTCGCCTTGGCCATCGGAGGCGCACTGCTCTTCGCCGTGAATGGTTCGGTCTCCAAGATCACGCTTGAGGCAGGGGTCGACTCCCTCAGCCTGGTATTGCTCCGCAGTTCCGGCGCGGCCGGGTGTCTGCTTATCCTGGTGCTGCTAGCAGAACCCCGCCGTCTGCGTCTGCGCCGAACAGAGATCCCGCTCCTTCTGGTCTACGGCCTCGTGGGCATCGCCATGGTGCAGTGGCTCTACTTCGTCGCGATCGCGCGCCTTCCCGTGGGGGTGGCGCTGCTGCTCGAGTTCACCGGGCCGGTTCTGGTCGCCCTGTGGGCGCAGTTCGTCCAGAAGCAGCAGCTCGGGCGGTCGTTGTGGCTCGCCCTGGCCCTCGCGCTCGGCGGACTGGCCATGGTTGCTCAGGTCTGGGATGGCCTCTCATTGGACGCCGTCGGCGTGCTCGCCGGCTTCGGCGCCGCGATCGCACTCGCCACCTACTACATCGCGGGGAAGCACGCCTTGGTCTCACGCGACACCGTTTCCCTCGCCTTCTGGGCCTTCGCGGTCTCGACTCTCTTCTGGTCCGTCGCCAAGCCGTGGTGGACGGTGCCGTGGGACACGCTGGCTGCGAACGTCGCCCTACCCGGATCACTCGATGGTTTCAGTGTCACAGGGTGGGGACTGGTCGCCTGGGTAGTGGTGCTGGGAACGGTGGCACCGTTTCTCATGGTGATCGGCGCGCTTCGTCACCTTGCCGCCCCGCAGGCGGGGGTCGCCGGCATGGTGGAACCGGTGCTCGCTGGCGCTGTCGCCTGGGTGTGGCTCGACGAGACACTTGCGGCGATTCAGGTGATGGGCAGCATCGTGGTGATCGCCGGAATCGCCGTTGCCCAACGCGCCACCGCGGACCAGCCGTAGCACCGCGCCTCGGCTCTAGGCCCGCGAACCCTCGGCCGGGGCGAACACCACCACGAGTGAGAGCCGCTCGGTGATCTCGACGAACCGATGCTCCTCGCGAGCCGGCACGAATATGACGGTGCCGGGTCTCACGTCGCAGTCGCCGCTTGACGTGACAAATCGGGCCCGACCCGTCATGCACACATAGATCTCGTCCTCGGTGTGTGGCTCTTGCTCGTCACTCTCGCCCACCTCCAGGACGTAGAGGCCGGTCGAGATGTCGTCTGCACGCTGGAACTCGACCCAAGGTTCGGTTCCGCGAACCACGTCTTGCTCAGCGACGGTGTATGACTTCACTGGGTGCTCCTGTCCTCGATGACCCTCTCCACCTCAGCGCTCGCAGCCCCCAGACCACCGAGGGTGAACTCATCCCGTGCCTGAAGGTCATGTGATGTTGGGTCGAAGTACAGCACGGTAAACATCAGTGGGGTCGGCTCTTCGTCCTCCAACGCACGCAGCCCAGCACCCCCGGTCGACCCCTGCACCAGGACGGTGGTGCCCTGGTCGAGCTGCCGGTCCTCTCGCTCGTGGACGTGGCCGGCAAGGACCAGAGGGACAGCCCCAGCCAGAGGATCGGCCGCCGCCGGGTCATGCACCAACGCGAGATCGACCGGCTCGGACGACAGCGAGATCACCTCGGCAAGATCAGCGCCCGAGTCGATCACGGCGTCGTTCGCCGGCTGCGTGGTCTTGTCTGGAGTGAAACGGGGGTCGGCCGTGCCAGCGATCGTCAACCCGGCGACCTCCGCGACACCGCCGTCGAGAACCGTGGTGTTGTCCATGGCTGCGATGGCGGCTGCCGTAGATGAGGAGTCATGGTTGCCGCGTATGTACACGTAAGGGGCGCCAAGCGTCTCAATCGGAGAGAGCAGACGATTCTCAAGGCTCGTGCCGTGATCGGCGATGTCGCCGGTGTCAAGGATGACGTCGATGTCGTACTGCTTGACCACAGATCTCAGAATGGGCCAGACGTTGGGATTGAGGTGGATGTCGGAGACGTGCAGTGCCCTGATGTCGTTCTCCGTACCCCCGAGCTGTGGCAACGACTGCGCAGCTACCGAGAGCTCGGCGACGTTGTTCACCAAATCACCCAGCTGCTGTCCGTACTCCTCGAAGTTGCTCACAATGGCGCCAGCGTCGCCCACCACTCGCGGTACGAAGACCAGCAGTCCGGAGTAGCGGGGCTGGGCAAGAGCCCGCTCGTTCCAGGTGGCGGCCCCCGCCACGGCGCCAAGGACGAGCACAGCCGCTGTTGCCACCCCGGTGAGCACGGCAAACTTGGGACGACGCCAGACAAGGAGCACCGCAGCAGCCGCGCCCGTCACAGCGACAATCAAGGCCTGCACATAGGCACGAACCAGCAGTCCTCGCACCTGGTCGGGCACGCGATCCAGCTCGGCACTCGACGTATAGCCGGACAGCGCACCCTTCGTGACGTCGGCGTCAAGCGACTCGACGTGGGCGTGCAGCGCAAGAGGTCCGTCGTGAGTGTCCAGCTCAATGGTCCCCAGAGGTGGGACATCAATGACGGTGTCACCGCTCCACGACAGAGCGACCTCGGACTCCACTGTCAAAGGCCCTACCACGTCGCTGCGCTGGGCTCCCAGAGTCAGTCCCACCCAGGCACCCAAGAGCGCCACCGCCAAGAGACCGGCCGCCGACCCGACATGACGCCACGTGAGCTCTTTGCGCAGCGTTGTCAACATCCGCTTGCGCACGGCACCACCACCTCGACTCTGGTCAGACTTCTATTGTCGAGGACTTCGGGAGGGACCTTGACCGACTACTCCGGTACACCCCAGTTGAATCGATGCGTGTGGATGTCGAAGTAGACGAAAGACTCCGTACTACTGACGCCGTCGATCTGCTTGAGTCGGCCGTTGACCACCTCGAACAGCTGATCCATGTCGGCACACACGATCTCGGCGAACAGGTCGAACGAACCCGACGTGAGGACAACGTAGATCACGGCGTCAATAGCCCCTACGGCGTCAGCTACCGAACGGATGTCACCGTCGACCTCGATGCCCACCATGGCCATGACGGGCAGCCCCAGCTTGAGCGGATCAGTGACGGCCACGACCTGCAGCAGTCCCGTCTCCTTGAGCCGCTGCATGCGCTGCCGCACCGCCGGAGCGGAGAGTCCAACCTCGGAGGCGAGGTCGGCATATGACGCCCGGCCGTCGCTCTGGAGCTGCCGGATGATCGCCCGGTCAATCGCGTCGATCGGTACCTGCTGACTCATTGGCCGTAGAGCTCGTTGATCGCCTGACCGAAAACTTCTGTGTGAAGGTCAACGTCGGCCTTCGTCGTCGTCGGACACATGAGGGCCATGTTGTGGAAGGGCGTCATGAGAACCCCACGATTGAGCGTGTACAGGTGCATGTACTCGTCGAGATCATCGTCTCCAGCTGCGTTCGACTCGGTGCCGTTCACCGGGGCTGGCCTCGCGAACCGGTACTCGGCCCTTGCCCCGAGCTGACTGATGGTCCAGGGGACGTCGGCAGCGTCCAGAACCTGCTGGACGCCTTGGGTGAACGTGGTGGCAAGCGCGATCATCTCGCCGAACGCCTCATCGGTGAGCACCTCGCCCAGCGTGGCGCGCGCCGCCGCCATCGACAGCGCGTTGCCAGCGAGCGTTCCCCCAACACCTCCGACATCGACGAGGTCGGCCTCCGGATGCGCCGTGATGCGGTCGGCCAGTTTCTGGCTGATGCCGTAGCTGCCGATCGGAATACCACCAGCGATCGACTTGCCGATCACGACGATATCCGGGTCGAGCCCCTCAGCCTGCGTCATGCCACCTGGCCCGGCACTGAAGGTGTGCGTCTCGTCGATCAGCAGCAGCGCGCCGTACTTGGTGCACAGGGCGCGTAGTCCCTCAAGGAAACCCGGCTCAGGAAGGACGATGCCGATGTTCGTCAGGGCCGGCTCGGTGATCACCACCGCGACGTCACCGTGGGCGAGCGCTCGTTCGACCGAGTCGAGGTCGTTGAACTCCGCAACGCGAGTGGTCTCTGACGGGTCGACCTGCGGACCGACGTTGCCTGGGCGGGGGAGAGTCTCACCGCCCGAACCCAACACGACCACCGTCTCGTCGACGCTTCCGTGGTAGCAGTACGAGAAGGCAAGCACCCTGGACCTGCCGGTGGCGAGCCTGGCAAGACGCAGCGCCCAGCGGTTGGCATCAGTGGCGGTCAGCGCGAACGACCAGAGCGGAAGCCCGAAGCGGCGAGTGAGCTCGGCCCCCACCCATGCTGCGTCCTCGCTGGGGAGCATGGTGGTGAAGCCACCCTTGGGGCCGATCCGGTCGTTGATGGCACGAACGGTGGCGTCGGGGGAGTGGCCGGCCATGGCGCCGGTGTCACCAAGGGCGAAGTCGACGTAGGTGTGCCCGTCGATGTCGCTGATGCGGTTGCCGTGCGCCTCGTCGAGATAGAGGGGGAACCCTCCGGACCACTTGGTCATCCACGTCATCGGAACCCCGCCGAAGAGGTTCGCGTGGGCGGCCTCGAAAGCTGCTTTGCTGCGGGGATTGTTGGCGGCGTGCGTCGCACGTTCACGCGCGATGAGGCTGGCGAGTCGAGCGCGGTCAAGAGCAGTCATGGCAACCCCGCAGAAGGAGAGTGTTCGGAAGAGACATCGTCACCATACGATGTTTTCGATGGTTGAACAAGGCTTCTTCTTTGATTTCGATCGCCCTAGAGGACTTCTAGGCCCGGAAGCCGTGTCGCCCTTGCCGCAACGGGGCCATCCTGCCACCATCGCTGCTCGTGTCCGACCTGACCGTCATCTTCGTCTGTATGGGCAACATCTGTCGATCCCCCATGGCCGCGTCCGTGACGCGCAGCGAGCTGGAGCTGGCGGGTCTGTCCAACGTCAGGGTGAGCAGCGCAGGCACCGGCGGCTGGCATGTGGGCGACCCCGCCGACCGCAGGGCACGAGCCGCACTGACTCGACGGGGGTACGCCGACGACCATGCTGCCCAGCAGTTCGAGTCGGCTTGGTTCCACGACTTCGACCTGGTGGTCGCCATGGATCGCGACAATCTGCGCGACCTCCGACGACTGGCGCCCACGCGGGCCTACGCCGACACCGTTCGACTCATGCTCGAGTTCGATCCCGACGCCGAATCGATGGATGTGCCTGACCCCTACTACGGCGCGTCCACCGACTTCGATCTCGTCCTCGATCAGCTCGAGCCCGCCTGCCGAGGTCTTGTGGCTCATCTCCAGATGGCCCCCCGCGTCCCGCTTTCCTGACCCGGCGACCCCACCACCGGTGTCCCTCGGGAGACGCCGGGGCTGCCCGATACCTTCATCCCATGGACAAGCCCCCTCCCTTTGAACCCCTTGACGAAGACTGGGATCGCGCCCTGGTCGTTGTCGCTCACCCCGACGACATGGAGTACGGCGGTGCGGCCGCCATCGCCAAGTTCACAGCCCAGGGAAAGCAAGTGGTCTACAGCTTGATCACCAGCGGCGAGGCAGGTATCGACGGCCTGTCTCCTGACGAATGTGCGCCGGTTCGTGAAGCCGAGCAGCGCGCAGCCTGTCATGCGGTCGGCGTCAGCGAGGTCGAGTTCCTTCGCTTTCCTGATGGAACCCTCGAGTACGGGTTGCCGCTGCGCTACGCCATCGCCGCAGCGATTCGGCGGCACCGGCCAGAGATCGTCATCACCACCAACTTCCGGGAGACGTACGGCGGCATGATGCTGAACCAGGCCGACCACATCGCCGGAGGCCGGGCGACTCTTGACGCCGCCCGGGACGCCGGTAACCGTTGGGTGTTCCCTGACCTGCTTGCCGCCGGGCTGGAGCCGTGGCCGGGAGTCCGTCAGGTCTGGGCGGCCGGGTCACCAGATGGTCGCCATGCGGTCGACGTCACCGATTCGTTCGAGGCCGGCGTCGCGTCGCTCCGCGAGCACCGCGCTTACCTCGACGGCTTGGGTCCAGAGGCACCCGACCCCACCGAGATGCTCGAAGGCATGGCCCGCCAAGCCGGAACCCAGCTCGGGGTCGCCATGGCAGTATCGATGGAAGTCCTGCCGCTGCAGCTGCTCTAGCCCATGGCCACGTTGCCGATTACCTGGATTTCGCCAGGCAGGTGTGCCCCAGATCGTCATGCAGCAACAGTGAGGAGGGCGACGTCGGTAACGGCCGCCGTCATGACAAGAACGAAGACGGGGCGGTCCATCCGATGGGCGATGACAAGTGCCGAACCGGCGATCAGGGGCAACGCCACCGCGGCGATGGCTGCGAAGCGTGCCCACCCGCTGAGGCCTAGCTGACTCAACAGCAGAATCCCGGCACCACCGAGGACCACCAGAGCGATGACCACCGATGGGCGAGCGCCCAGGCGCTGCGGCAACCCGAGCACGCCAGCTGCTCTGTCGTGGTCGATGTCAGGGGCGGCGTTGGCAAAGTGCGCCGCCACACCCAGCAGCCCCCCAGCAACCGCCATCCACCATGGGACAGCCACACCCGTGACACCTACCGCATAGAGCGGCAGTGAGGCGAAGCCGACGAAGTACGGGAGCGGTGACCACGGTGACGACTTCAGAACGAGGTTGTAGGCCCACCCAGACGTGACCAGGACAAGGTGCCACGCACCCACCCAGCCAGCCAGAAACGACAGCGGCACAGCTGCTGCAGCTGAGGCAAGGGCGGCAGTGCGCAAGGTCGTTGCCGCAACGTCGCCCTGTGCCGCTGGCTTGTCGAGCCGTCCGGCCGCGGAGTCACGCGCGGCGTCCCACCAGTCATTCGACCAGCCGATCGACACCTGCCCAACCAGCACCGTCGTACCCACGACGACCAACCACACAACCTCGAGCCCGGCCAGAGACCGAGCATCACGGCGATCGTCGTGACCGCGGCCGTGGGCCCTGGATGGCAGGCCCGGACCAGCGGCACGATGGCTAGGCTCAGACGGTCACTCAATGTGGGGGCCCAGCCTTTCCGAGCGCATGAGGCGCTGCGTCAACACTACGACGCAGAGCCGTCGGTCCCCCAGCATCAGGCCGCATAGGTTGGCGTCATGCCGATCGAGATCAGGCCCGCGACCGCAGAGCTGTTCGGCGACCTCGAGACCGTCCTGGGCCCGAAGGACCCGGAGGCCCCCGCCTGCTGGTGCCTGTCCTACCGCGTCAGCAGTGGCGACCCACGACTCAAGAGCGGAACCAGCCGCAGAGCCGTCATGCGCGAGCTCTGCTCGGTGCCCGTGCCACCCGGTGTTCTCGCTTACCTCGAAGGCGAGGTCGTTGGCTGGTGCTCGGTGAGTCCTCGTAGCAGCTACCACCGCCTGGTGCACTCGCGAGTGATTCCGACAGTCGACGACCAGCCAGTGTGGAGCGTGGTCTGTTTCGTGGTTCGGCCCGGATTCCGTCGTCAGGGCGTGGCCGTGGAGCTCCTCGAGGGGGCCGTTGCCTTCGCACGGGACAACGGGGCAACGATCCTCGAGGGCTACCCGGCCGACAACGCGGGCAAACGGCTGAGTGGGTCCCTTGCCTACACCGGAACCCGTTCACTCTTCGAGCGGGTGGGTTTCGCGGTGGTCGCAAGCACCACAAGCAGGACTGGCGGTGTACCGCGGGTGGTGATGAGACGGGACATCGAGTGAGCGATCGGCGAGGGACGCTTCTCAGCCGTGCGCCATATCGACGAAGCGTGAGTAGTGACCCTGAAACGCCACGGTGATGGTGGCGGTGGGGCCATTGCGGTGCTTGGCAACGATGAAGTCGGCCTCACCTGCGCGCGGAGACTCACGCTCATAGGCATCCTCGCGGTGGAGCAGGATGACCATGTCTGAGTCTTGCTCGATCGAGCCGGACTCACGCAGGTCGGAGAGCATCGGCTTCTTGTCGGTGCGCTGCTCAGGCCCGCGGTTGAGCTGGCTGAGGGCCACCACCGGCACCTCGAGCTCTTTGGCGAGCAGCTTGAGGGCGCGCGAGAACTCAGCAACCTCTTGCTGGCGACTCTCGACCCGCTTGCCGCTGCTCATCAGCTGCAGGTAGTCGACGACGACCAGCTTGAGGTCGTGGCGCTGCTTCAGCCGTCGACACTTGGCTCTGATCTCCATCATCGTCATGTTCGGGCTGTCGTCGATGAAGAGCGGGGCGCTGGCCACCTCGGACATCTTGCGGGCGAGCTTGGTCCAGTCGTCGTCACCGAGTCCGCCGGTGCGCATGTGGTGCAGACCGACTCGCGCCTCGGCCGAGAGCAGTCGCATCGTGATTTCTTGGCGGGTCATTTCGAGAGAGAAGATGACGCTGGTGAGTCCGCCCTTGATGGACGCCGCGCGGGCGAAGTCGAGCGCGAGCGTGGACTTTCCCAGACCGGGCCGTGCTGCCACCACAATGAGCTGCCCTGGGTGCAGGCCGTTGGTCAAACCGTCGAGATCGGTGAAGCCGGTGGGGACCCCGACCATCGTGCCGCCCCTGGAACCGATCGCTTCGATCTCGTCGAGCGTGCCCTCCATGATCTCGGCCAGCGGCGCGTAGTCCTCGCTGGTGCGACGCTCGGTGACTTGGTAGATCTCGGCTTGAGCGCGGTCGACGACCTCGTCGACCTCACCGGTATCGGCGTACCCCATCTGCGTGATGCGGGTGCCGGCCTCGACGAGGCGGCGCAGAATCGCGCGCTCAGACACGATTCGGGCGTAATAGCCGGCGTTTGCGGCCGTTGGCACTGACGAAATCAGCGTGTGCAGGTAGGGGGCGCCGCCGACACGTCCGAGCTCGCCACGCTTGGTCAGCTCTCCGGAGAGTGTGATGGCGTCAGCGGGTTCACCACGCCCATAGAGGTCGAGGATCGCCTCATAGATCGTCTGGTGTGCGGGCTTGTAGAAATCTCCGCCACGAAGACTCTCGACGACGTCGGCGATCGCGTCCTTGGAGAGCAGCATGCCGCCAAGCACGCTCTGCTCGGCTTCAAGATCTTGCGGAGGGGTGCGGTCAAAGGAGGTGAAGGAAGTGTCGTGCTCTCGTCGGCCTGGCAACTCAGCGACCGTCACCGGCGACCTCGCTCTCGGTTAGATCTGACTGCTGGATGGCGTACGCGGCGTTGCAGGCTCCGATGGGCCAAGGGCCCGCCGACGCCAAGGGACGTTCTACCGGGCGGGTCCGACAGTCCCCAAACCTGCCTGTGGACAAAACTGTTGACAACCGGCCCTACCCTGGGGAAATCCCGCCTCAGAACGGGGAAGCACCTGGGGACGCCGTTGGGGATTGTTGAGTGGCTCGGCGACACCCCGCCGCTGACCTGCACGATCGGTATCCACCCCTGTGGACAGAAGATCGAAACCCGCATTCTCACATGTTGGACACCCAGGGAGGCCCAGATGCTGAACGCGGGAGTGAGCGCCAGATGAGGCGTTCACTCCCGCGTTCAGGGAGAGCGGAGATCAGGCAGAAGCGACGACGTTGACCTCGACGTCGGCGTCGACCTCGGGGTGGAGCGCCACCGTGACCTGGTGGGCGCCCACCGACTTGATGGGTACGGCTACCTGCACCGACCGCTTGTCGAGCGTCGGCCCGCCAGCTGCGGAGACGGCTCCGACGATGTCAGCGGCGGTAACGGCTCCGAAGAGGCGTCCGGCATCGCCGGCCTTGACCTCAAGGGTCACCGACAGTGCGGCAAGTTCCGCCTTGACCTCGTTGGCGTGGCCGAGGTCGTGGATCGCCCGGGCGTCGCGCGAGCGCTTGATCGTGGTGATCTGCTTCTCGCCGCCGCGCGACCATGGAAGCGCCAGGCCTCGGGGCAGCAGGAAGTTGCGGCCGTAGCCGTCCTTGACCTCAACGACGTCGCCCGGCGCACCGAGTCCGTTGACGTCCTGGGTGAGGATGAGTTTCATCTCGTAGCCCTTTCTTGAGCGTCTCGCCGTTGTCAGCGGGCCGTTGACGAGTACGGCATCAGGGCCATCTCGCGGCTGTTCTTGATCGCCATTGCAATGTCGCGCTGATGCTGTGTGCAGTTGCCGGTCACGCGGCGAGCGCGGATCTTGCCACGGTCTGACACGAACTTGCGCAGCAAGGTGGTGTCTTTGTAGTCGATCGTCTGCGGGTTCTTCTTGCAGAACTGGCAGACCTTCTTCTTCGGCTTCCTGAGCGGAGGCTTGGCCATCGTGGTGCTCCTGTGTGTTCAGGGCCCCGCAGCTGCGGGGATGGGGTGAATGGGGATTGGTCCCGACAGCGGGTTAGAAGGGTGGCTCGTCGTCAGCTGGCGCCGCGGACGCCCACGGGTCAGCGGCAGGAGCTGACGGCTGCGAACCGCCGCCGCCTCCACCGAAGCCGCCACCGCCACTGCCACCGCGAGTGACCTTGGTGACCTTGGCGGTCGCGTACTTGAGCGACGGGCCGACCTCGTCGACATCGAGCTCGTACACCGTGCGCTTCTCGCCCTCACGGGTCTCGTACGACCGTTGCTTGAGGCGGCCCTGCACGATGACACGGGCACCCTTGGTGAGGGTCTCGGCGACATTCTCAGCAGCCTGACGCCAGATCGAGCAGCGCAGGAAGAGGGCGTCGCCGTCCTTCCAGTCGTTGGTGTTCTTGTCGAAGAAGCGCGGGGTCGACGCCACCGTGAAGTTGGCAACGGCCGCGCCGGACGATGTGAACCGCAGCTCGGGGTCGTCGGTCAGGTTGCCGACGACGGTGATGACGGTATCTCCGGCCATGACGCCCTACTTCCCGTCCTTGCGGACGACCTTGGTCCGCAGCACGGTCTCGGTGAGGTTCAGCTGGCGGTCAAGCTCTTTGACCGTGTCGGGCTGAGCCTTCATGTCGACGACTGCGTAGATGCCGTCGCTCTTCTTGGCGATCTCGTGCGCGAGACGCCGACGGCCCCAGATGTCGACCTTGTCGACAGTGCCGCCGTCATTGCGGATGACGTTGAGGAACTGCTCAAGTGACGGAGCGACGGTGCGCTCTTCGACATCGGGGTCAAGGATGACCATCAGTTCGTACTGACGCATGCGTTCTCCACCTCCTTCGGACTCGAAGCGGTCACGGACGTTCCGTGACAGGAGGGCTATGCGATCGTTGCTGGTCGGCGAGCGCGGATGCCCGGGAACAGCCTGGCAAGGGTACCGGCCAGAGGGGCGTCCGACGAAATCGGCTGTGGACCGGGCCACTCCGGCGCCACTGTGGACGGACCCGCATAGGCTGACGCGGTGCGCATAGCCACCTGGAACGTCAACTCGATCACTGCTCGCCTCCCGCGAGTCATCGACTGGCTGAAGGAGACCGGCACCGACGTCCTCTGTCTGCAGGAGACCAAGGTGGCGGCCGACAAGTTCCCTTCCGATGCCTTCGACGACATCGGCTACGAGGTGGCCCACCACGGTCAGGGCCGCTGGAACGGCGTCGCGGTGATCAGCCGGGTGGGGATCACTGACATCGAACGGGGGTTTGCCTCCGACCCAGGTTTTCCCGATGCCGCCACCCTGGAAGCCCGCGCCATCGCTGCCACGTGTGGCGGCGTCCGCGTCTGGTCGCTCTATGTGCCGAACGGTCGGACTCCCGACGATCCGCACTACACCTACAAGCTGGCCTGGTTCGCTGCGCTCACCGCCCACCTGGAGCAGCAGGTCTCTTCACCGACACCCCTTGCTGTCGTCGGTGACTTCAACGTCGCCCCCACCGATGATGATGTGTGGGATGCAGCCAGCTTCGTTGATGCCACTCACGTGACGGACGCCGAGCGGGCTGCGTTCAAGGCGGTCACGTCGCTCGGGTTGAACGACGTCTTCCCGAGGGCGCTCAAGGGCGACCACCCCTTCACCTTCTGGGACTACCGCGACGGCGCCTTTCATCGTGGCATGGGTATGCGCATCGACTTCGTCCTCGCCAACGAGACGCTGAAGCGCGCAGTGACCGACGCGTACGTCGACCGCGAGGCGCGAAAAGGCAAAGGTGCCAGTGACCACGCACCAATCGTGGTCGACCTCGACCTCTGAGTGTGCCGGGTCGGTGCCCCAAGGGGGCGCCGACTTCCGCACTAGGCTGGCCGCCGTGAACCAGTCCCTCGTGGTCCGCCCGATCACTGCGGAGGAACATCTCGCCGTGGTCACCGACCGCAGCGGCTCGTTCCTGCAGACCCCTGCCTGGGGTGAGGTCAAGTCGGATTGGACGCACGAAAGCCTGGGGTGGTTCGAAGGAGCTGACCTTGTCGGCGCCGCCCTCGTTCTCTACCGCACGGTGCCACGCACTCGTCGGGCTCTGGCCTATCTGCCCGAAGGACCGGTCGTTGACTGGGACCGGTACCGGACAACGAGCATCACCACGCCACTCCTCGAGCATCTCCGCGGCCAGAAGGTCTTCTCGGTCAAGATGGGGCCTCCCGTCGAGTCCCGGCGATGGAAGGCCACCACTCTCAAGGCTGGGATTGCCGACGACGAGTCGCACCGGCTTTCCGACCTGATCCCTGACTCCACGTCGGACACCGCCAATCACGTGGTCGACGCCCTCACCGAAGGAGGATGGACACGCCAGAGCTCTGGTACTGGCTTCGGTGACTTCCAACCCCGATATGTCTTTCAGGTGCCGCTAGCCGGCCGCACGTTGGACGACGTCTTCAGTGGCTTCAACCAGTTGTGGCGACGAAATGTTCGCAAGTCGCAGAAGGCGGGCGTCGAGGTGCGCCGAGGTGAGGCCGACGACCTTCCAGCATTCCACGAGGTCTATGTCGAGACTGCTGAGCGCGACGGTTTCACCCCTCGTCCCCTCAGCTACTTCCAGCGGATGTGGAAGGCCATGCGAACGGAGGGGGGCGACGACCGACTTCGCCTGTACCTCGCCGCCCACGAGGGACGACTGCTCGCGGCCACTACTTGGGTCAGGGTGGGCGCCCATGTTTGGTACAGCTACGGAGCGTCGTCAAACGAGGGTCGCGAGCTGCGTCCGAGCAATGCGATCCAGTGGCGCATGATCGAAGACGCCCATGGTGCGGGTGCCAGCGTGTACGACCTTCGAGGCATCACCGACACGGTCGACACCAACGACCCGCTCTTTGGACTCATCCAGTTCAAGGTAGGAACAGGAGGCGAGGCCGTCGAGTACGTGGGTGAATGGGACTATCCCTTGAACCGAATGCTCCATAAGGCCTTCACCTACTACTTGGGACGCCGTTAGTCGTGTTCTCTCTGCACATCGAGTCAGCACCGTGGCGCTCCCACGCCAAGGCGCTCACCGAGCAGCTCCCCACGATCGTGCCGGTCGCCAAGGGCAACGGCTACGGATTTGGGCTCACGATGCTCGGCGGCGAGGCGCAGCGACTCGGATGCGACACCATCGCCGTGGGCACCCTCGATGAAGCTCCCATGGTCCACGAGGCGTTCCGCGGCAACGTGCTCGTGCTCACGCCCTGGCACCCGGCCATCGACCCGGAGCCAGATGACGACAAGCGGCTCGTGCTCACGGCCTCTTCACTCGAGGCAGTTCGGGCACTTGCCGGTCACGGTCGGCGCGTGGTGGTCGAGCTTCTTACGTCGATGCGCCGGTTCGGGCTCGACGAGGAGGCAATCGCGGTCGCCCTGCCCGACATCCGGCGCCTCAACCTGTCCGGCTTCGCCCTCCACCTTCCGATCGACGACGGTGAGCTCTCGCGCGTCGATGAGATCAGCAGCTGGGTGACCACGCTGCGCCGCCACCGCCTACCGACAGACACCCTGTGGGTCAGCCACGTGTCCGACGCCGAGCTGGCCACCTTGCATCGCCTCCACCCACAGACGGTGTTTCGGCCACGCATCGGTACCGCGCTCTGGCTCGGAGCTCGCGATACCTACCGGGCGCGCGGAACGGTACTCGCCTCACACCTCGTCCGACGTGGTCAGCGATTTGGCTACCGACAACGACGAGCTGCGGGCGACGGGCACCTGCTCATCATCGGAGGGGGAACGTCGCACGGCGTCGCCCTCGCCGCTCCGCGCTCGGTTGTCGGCGCACTGCCCAGGATCAAGCTCGTCGCCGAAGGTGGACTGGAGGCTGCTGGGCGCGCGCTCTCTCCGTTCTACGTCGGGGACCGGCGCCGATGGTTCGCCGAGCCACCCCACATGCAGGTCTCGATGGTCTGGCTTCCTTCCGGTGTCAGCGCACCGGTGATAGGTGACTCCGTCGCCGTCGACGTCCGCATGACCACCGCCACCTTTGATCGCGTCGTCCTGCACTGAGCCGTGAGGTAAGTTGACGAGCCGTCAGTGGGGTCAATCGAAGGGGGGTCACGTTGCGGCTCAGACCCGGCAACTCCCGCGACGTCACCACCTTTACGCGGCTCTCGAACGCCCATAGCCAGTGGCTGCGCGGTGAGGACGCCTGGCAGGAGGACGAGCTCGCCGCGATCCTGATCAGCGCCACCGGCGAACCCGCAGACAACGACCGCTACCTCGAAGTGGGCGGCGAGACGATCGCAGCCGTGCACGTGCACATGAGCGAGCCATTCGCCAAAGGCACCATCACGCTCGCTCTGCCCCCCGTCAAGGGGCGCGCCGACCATGCCCGCACCTTGATCGGCGCCGCCGAGCGCATCGTTCGGAGCAGCGACTACACCATGCCCAACGCAGCCCTGCAGATCGACGTTCACCGCGAGGACACAGAGATCCTCGCGGTTGCAGAGGACCTCGGCTACCGGGTCGTCCAGAAGATGACCACCCTGGAGGGTGACATCCTCGATGCCCCGGCGCCCCTATGGCCTTCCGACGTCGAGGTCGCGACCTTCAGCGTGACGCGCGACCTCGGCGACGGCTACACCGTCATCAAAGAGGCCTTCCTCCCGAAGCTCGGGGGGTGGCACCTCGCTCAGGACGACTACGAGTACAGCATGCAGAACGATCCCACTGCCCTGCCAGGAATCTCGGTGATCGTGCGCGACTCCGAGGGCCCGGTAGCCATTGCCTTGAACTTCCTCGACACCACCAGGTCGAACACCGGGTTGACCGGGTCCTTCGGCGTCTGCGAGCGGCGCCGCCATCAAGGCCTCGGTCACGCACTGCTCCTTGAGTCGTTCGGTCGCTTCCGCAGCCGGGGCTGGGCTCACGCTCGGTTGGCGACCGTGCTCGGAATGGATCTTGACGACACCGACTACTCGCTCTACACCGACGTAGGGATGCGCCCGATCTTTGACGACCTTGTCCTTGCCAAGGGCGAGATGCCGTGGCCCTGAGCATTCGTCCAGGATCCCTTGCCGACGCAGAGATCTTCACCGGGCTGGTCGATGACCATCACGCAGCCTTCACCGGCGAGCCGCTCTGGAGCGTTGACGAGATAAGGGCAGCTCTGATCACCACCAGGGGCGAGACGCCTGTTGGCGTGTGCATCAACTTCGTCGACACAATGCGGCCCGAGGCCGGTCACATCGGCATGTTGGGGTCGCATGAGCCGAGCGACGTACCGGAATAGGGCGTGCCCTTCTCGCAGCATCACTCGCGAAGTTTGCCGAACAGGACTGGACCCACGCCCGACTCACCACCATCACGCCAGCGAGTGGAGTCGGCGGTGAAGATGCCGGCGGGTTCTTCCGCTCAGTGGGGATGACCACCGTGTACGACCACGACATCATGTCGCGGCCCCTCATCCACCACCGGTGACCTGCGGCGCAGGGCCACCCTGTCAGGACAGCCGTCGAGCACCCCGCCGCCCGGATCGTCCTCACCCAGACTGCTACGCACTGGGTCGTGTGCTGGACGAAGCACGTCGCGAACCACGAATCCGCCCAAGGCCAGCGTTGCGCAGACATGTAGGCCAATGGCAGCCCAGTAGTAACTCTCTGGCAAGCCCTTCTCAGGCGTTGCCTGCCCGATGATGTACCACCAGACAGCAAAGAAGTAGACGACTTGCGCCGCTTGCCACCAGAGGAAGTCGCGCCAACGGGGGCGGGCCAGCACCGCTAGCGGGATCAGCCACACCACGAACTGCGGCGAGTAGACCTTGTTGGTGACGGCGAAGGCAGCCACCGTCAAGAAGACCACCTGATGGAGCCGCGGGCGCTGCGGCGCGGCCAGGATGAGCAGACCGATCCCCACACAGAACGCGAGGAAGATGCCGGTCGCCCACAGATTGAGCTGCTCGATGGGTGGGTCGAAGGAGAACGCGTCTCTCGCCACCAGCCACGGTGACCCGTAGTCGGCGCCCCG
Source organism: uncultured Actinomycetota bacterium (assembly GCA_963706045.1). Classification (GTDB taxonomy): domain Bacteria; phylum Actinomycetota; class Actinomycetes; order JAHEKZ01; family JAHEKZ01; genus JAHEKZ01. The sequence goes on from CAVPLY010000002.1 coordinate 171,044, forward strand.
CTCGGAGGAGAACCGATAGAACCTGGCCCACCCGTCGAACCTGGCCAGCATGATCGGCACGTTCGCGGCGAGCCACATCACAGCGGCTGCGCCGAAAGTGACACCCCAGTAGCGCAGGCGCCCGGCGCGCAGGCAGAGCACGAAGAGCGGGCCGAGCACGAGCAGTGGATAGAACTTGAAGGATGCCCCGAGCCCGATGAGCAGCCCCGCAAGAACCGGGTAGCGGCGCGCCCAGGCCAGCAAAGCCAACGCGACGGTCGCGACCGCCCACAGATCCCAGTTGACCGTCGATGCCAAGACCATGCCAGGGGCCACCGCGACCATCGCGGCGTCCCAGGGGCGTCGCCGGACCGTCAGCGCAGTGGCCCATACCGTCAGCGCCAGCAGCAGCGCGATCAAGATGGCGTTGACGGCGTAGTACACCCGCATGCGGGTCGCATCGCTCCAGTTCTCACTGATCGGCAGCCCGGTCACGTACATGACGGCGCCGGTGAGTACCGGGTACTCGACTTCTGAGTCTCCAGTGGTGGCCGGGTCCTCGACATACGGGATGACGCCTTCATCGATCCCGCGACCGGTGTACAGCAACGGGATGTCGCTGTAGCACCCCCGCGTGAAGATCTCGTACCCGTCTCCCCACGCCTTGGTCGAGCAAGGAGTATCGATCGCAGCGCCGAGCGCCGAGGCACAGATCGCAAAGAGCAGCATGATGCGCAGCGGGCTCCACCAGGCCCGCTTGGGACTCGCATGGCGACCGATGGGGCCGCCGATGACCTGGCTCGCACCGGACGCCATCGAGTCGTCCCGCGAGGGCAGGACGATCTCTTCAGACGTTGGCACGACCGACATTGTGCCGTGCTCGGTGAGCAGACGGCGCAAGCACGCTCAGCCGCCTAGGGATTCGCACCCACGTCGCCGCCTTGTCCCTGATCCGATGGCGAAGGGGAGGCAGACGACGGCGACGGCGACGGCGTGGGCGTCTTGGTGGGCTTCGGTGAGGACGTCGTCGGCGACGGCGAAGGCGAGGCCGTGGTCGGAGAGGGCGTGGGGCTCGCAGTCGGGCTCGGGGATGTTGTCGGTATCGGCCTTCCTGGGAAGTTCACTACCTCTTGCCCGAGCAGAGCGGCCGCGGTGTAGGCGGTCCAGATCTGGGTGGGGAATCCGGCACCGGTGAATACCGGTTGGTAGGCGACCCCGTTGAGCGGGGCCAGCTTGTCCTTGCCGAGCTCACGGTGAAACGCCACGGCGGTGACGAGCTGGGGGGTGTAGCCCACGAACCAGGCCGTCTTGCCCTCGTGGTTGCCCGTCTTGCCGGCAGCCGGTCGTCCGAGATTGGACGCATAGGCACCGGTACCACCCGACACGACTGACGCCAGGTCGTACGTCACCTCGTTCGCGATATCGGAGGGAAAACCTCGCTGCTCCTGGACGTCAGACTCGTACAGCACGTTGTCGTCGGAGTCCGTCACCTGCTGAACGGTGTAGGGCGCAGTGGCGACGCCCTCGTTGGCGAACGTGCCGTAGGCACTCGCCATTGCCAGCGGTGAGTACGCGGCCGAGCCGAGTGTGATCTGGGGGCTGACGTCGAGCGATCCCGTCGCAAGGCCCGCGGCTTTGGCTGCCTCAGCAACCTGGTCGGCGCCCATCTGCTGGGTGACGTCGAGGAACGCAGTGTTCACCGACTGCTGGGTCGCGTACTGCAACGAGATGGCCGAGCCGTAGCTCTGCCCGCCTTGATTCTCGAACGACTCATCGACCCCATCCACGTAGAAGGGCGAGTTGCCGTTGAAGGTGCTCTCCAACGTGAAGCCGTTCTGCAGTGCGGCAGCGACGGTAAACGCCTTCATCGTCGATCCGACCGGAACAGGCGCCAGTGCGTTGTTGAACTGGCTCTTCTCCCAGTTCTTCCCGGCGTAGACAGCTGCGATTCCGCCGGTCCGCGGGTCGATCGAGAGCAGTCCGACTTCAACGCCATTGTTCGGAGGTGGCGGATAGTTCTCGGTGACCGCAGTCTGTGCGGCGGCCTGGGCCTGCTCGTCGAAAGTTGTGACGACCCGAAGTCCGCCGCCGTCGATCTCTTGATCTGAGAACCCAAGGTCAATGAGCTCGTCGCGCACCATGTCGAGCATGAACCCGGTCTGACCCGTGTACGAGTTCAGCGACTTTGGATCAGCGATCTTGGGCAGCCGCTTGATCTTTGCGGCATCTGCCTCGTCGAGCCATCCCTGTTCGACCATTCCCGGAATCACGTAGTCGAGGGTGCGGGCTTTCAGGGCTTGCTTCTCGACCTTTCCGTCATCGGGGTCGTAGTTGTTCGGCGCCCGAATCACCGCTGCGAGCACAGCACCCTGCGCCTCGTTGAGATCCTGCACGTCCTTGCCGAAGTACGCCTGGCTCGCCGCTTGGATGCCGTAGGCACCGCGTCCGAAGTAGATGGTGTTCAAATAGTTCTCGAGCACCTGCTCCTTGGTCTGATCCCGCGACAGCTTGATGGCCAGAATGGCCTCCTTCACCTTGCGCGTGAGAGTTCGATCCTGGGTGAGATAGGCATTGCGGGCGTACTGCTGCGTGATCGTCGAGCCACCTTGGGTGTTTCCCCCACGGATGTTGTTCCACAACGAGCGGGCGATACCAACGGGCGAGATGCCCTCGTTCTCGTAGAAGCTCCGGTCCTCGGCCGCCAGCACTGCCAGCTCGACGTGGTCGGGCACCTCGTCAAGCGTCACGATCTCGCGGTTGACCTCTGCGTAGCGTCCGATGACGTCTTTGCCGTCGTCGTAGTAGACGACCGAGGTTTCAGCGGTGGCGAGATCGTTGGGAGCCGGTACATCGACCATGAGATAGAGAGCGATGAAGGCGGCCCCGAGAGCGGCCAGGCCCAGTGCCCCCAGACCCAGCACCTGACGCCCGGACGGGACGAACCGCCGCCAGCCAGTCTTGGCGCGGCGCGGGTAGTCGATGCGCACGTGGGCCTCTCGAGGGGATGGTGACGGGAGCGAACCGGTCGATCGCGACAGGGTTCGCCGCACAGTCTGACGGACTGCGGGCGCTCAGCGTTCCGCGCCCCGCCGATCTGAGGCGTTACTCACAGGACTGGATCACCTCGGTGCGCGCGCAATGGTGCCCGCGGCGTTCCGTCGCCGAGGACGAACGTCGTCGTGAGGTAGTTCCAGGAGCAGCTACGGCAGACCTCGACCACATACACGCGAAACTCGCCGAACTCACGCGCCATCACCTCGAGTTCACGCGGAGCCCGGATTCGTCCCTGATAGGGGCCGAGCTCGTCGCCGAACACATAGCTCAGCTCAGCCAGATCGCTGCCGCGGCAGATGGGGCACGGTCGACCAGCCGGCATCCCGTGGTTCTCGGCAGCGCGCAGCAGGTACGGGTCGGCGTCGCACAGGTCGGAGACGAAGGCATGACCCCGCCGAAGGTCGGCGAGGGCGGCACGACGCTGCAGGGCGTAGTCGATGACGGCGCGCTGCGACCACGGAGCGGTCGACGGCCCTGATCGCGGCATCCCCCGAGGGTAGATCGCACCACGCGGCAACGCCTCCCAACCCCGCCCCGCCTCGGGTGGGTGGCGGGTGGGTCGACGTGGATTTGCGTTGTTCCGCTGCCCCAGGTAGCGTTCCGACGCATCGTCTCGATGTATCGAGCCGATACATCATCTCGTCACCCTGAAGGAGCCTCGTGGCTAAGCGCAGCGGCGTCCTCGAGCTAGCAGTGCTCGGGCTCCTGCACGAGTCGCCCATGCACGGCTACGAGCTGCGCAAGCGGCTCTCGAGCCACCTCGGCGCCTTTCGGGCTCTCTCGTACGGCTCGCTCTACCCGTGCTTGAAGGAGCTCATGCGACAGGGGCTGATCGCCGAGTCGACTGACCCTGACGCCAGTAGCACCCGCCGGTCGAAGATCGTCTACCAGCTCACGGCCGACGGCAAGGAGCACTTCCAGCAGCTGCTGGCGGAGTCGGGCCCCGCATCCTGGGACGACGAGAGCTTCGGCGTCCGCTTTGCCTTCTTCGGCCGCACCGATGCCGACACGCGCATGCGCATCCTGGTCGGACGTCGGGGCCGTCTCGAGGAACGACTCGACAACCTGCGCGGCTCGTTCGCCCGCACCCGCGAGCGCCTCGACGACTACACCACCGCACTGCAGAACCACGGACTCGACTCCGTTGAGCGCGAAGTCCGCTGGCTCAACGAACTGATCGACGACGAGACCAACCGCAAGCAGACCAGCACACCATCAAGCTCTGAGGCGCTCAGCCTCGGGGACACGACAAAGGAGTAACCATGGGTTCGGTACGCGTAGCCATCGCGGGCGTAGGCAACTGCGCCGCGTCGCTCGTGCAGGGCGTCGAGTACTACAAGGACGCCGACCCCGCGGCGAGCGTCCCCGGCTTGATGCACGTGCAGCTCGGCGACTACCACATCAGCGACGTCGAGTTCGTTGCTGCGTTCGACGTGGACGCCAAGAAGGTCAGCCAAGATCTCGCGCACGCGATCGTCGCGAGCGAGAACAACACGATCAAGATCGCCGACGTTCCGCCCACGGGCATCGCGGTGCAGCGCGGTCCGACCCTCGACGGTCTCGGCAAGTACTACCTCGAGACCATCACCGAGTCTGACGAAGAACCCGTGGACGTCGTTCAGGCCCTGCGCGACGCCAAGGCCGACGTGCTCGTCTGCTACCTGCCCGTCGGCTCCGAGGACGCTGCGCGCTTCTACGCCCAGGCCGCCATCGACGCCGGCGTCGGCTTCGTCAACGCCCTGCCGGTCTTCATCGCCGGCACCAAGGAGTGGGCCGACAAGTTCACCGCCGCCGGAGTGCCGATCGTCGGCGACGACATCAAGTCGCAGGTGGGCGCCACCATCACGCACCGCGTGCTCGCCAAGCTCTTCGAAGACCGCGGCGTCATCGTCGACCGCACCATGCAGCTCAATGTCGGCGGCAACATGGACTTCAAGAACATGCTCGAGCGCGAGCGCCTCGAGTCGAAGAAGATCTCGAAGACCCAGGCCGTCACGTCGCAGCTCAAGCACGACCTCGGCAAGGACAACGTGCACATCGGCCCCTCCGACTACGTCGCCTGGCTCGATGACCGCAAGTGGGCGTTCGTACGCCTCGAGGGTCGCGCCTTCGGCGACGTTCCGCTCAGCCTTGAGTACAAGCTCGAGGTATGGGACTCACCCAACTCTGCCGGTGTCATCATCGACGCCGTGCGCTGCGCCAAGATCGCCATGGACCGCGGGATCGGCGGCCCGATTCTGTCAGCCAGCAGCTACTTCATGAAGTCGCCGCCGGTGCAGTACTACGACGACGATGCACGTAACGCCGTCGAGGAGTTCATCGCAGGCAGCGCCTGACAGACAGAGCGACAAGAAGTGGGGTCCAGTCGCGCCGCGTGAAATAGGAGACATCTCACGTCGGCCCTAGGCTCGCGGCGATGACGGCCCCCCACCTCCGCGCGCTCGCCGAACGGCCCGCCTTTCGGGCCCTGCTGCGCGTCCGTCTTGTGGGACAGGTCTCCGATGGGTTGCTGCAGGCCGGGCTCATCGGTGTCGTCCTCTTTGCGCCTGAGCGTGCAGCGTCGCCGGGTCGGATCGCCCTCGGTTTTGCTGTCCTGCTACTGCCCTTCTCCCTCGTTGCGCCACTTGCCGGGGTCGCACTCGACCGGTGGTCTCGGGTGCGCGTCATGGCGTGGGCGAACGTCGCTCGCGCTCTCCTGCTCACCATGACGGCGGCAGCCGCCACTCGCTCCTCACTGGACGTCATTGTCTTCGGCTGCGCACTCGTCGCGATCGGCGTCAATCGGCTCGTCCTGGCGGCGCTCGGTACGTCACTTCCACGCACTGTCCCTGCCGACCTGCTGGTATCGGGGAACGCCTTGGCTCCGACCCTCGGGACGGCCGCTACGGTCGTAGGCGCCGCGGCGGGGCTCGGACTGCGCGGCTGGCTTGATCCGGTCGGTGCCCCAGCCCCTTTCCTGGCCGCCGCGGTTGGCTACTTGATGGCCGCGCTCGCCACCCGGTCCTTCAGCTCGCGGCAGCTGGGTCCGGTGCTCCAGCCGCACGAATCTCCTGACTCGGCTCCACGTGCAATGCGCACCGCTTGGGCAGATGTGCGCTCAGGGGCCGGCCAGATAGCCGCATCCGGTCCCGCGCGCCGGGCACTGACCGTGATGGCCGGCAATCGCGTCCTCTTCGGCTGTATGACGGTGTGGACGGTGCTCTTGATCCGGTTCCACCTCGCCGCCACGAACGCCGACGAGAAAAACGCTCTTGCCGCGCTGGGTGCGGTTGCGCTCTCGCTCGGGCTCGGACTCGTCGTTGCAGCTCTCGGGGCGCCTCCCCTTGTACGACGACACGGTCCTCGCCGATCAGCGGCGGTCGCCCTCGCCATGGCGGCCGTCGGCAGCGCCCTGCCGTTGCTCTCACTTCGACTCGGCGCACTGCTGCTCGCGTGGGCCTTCATCGGTGCCGGTGCGCAGATTCTCAAGATCACCGTCGACACGGTCCTCCAGCGAGCCCTTCCCGATGACGTGCGCGGACGTGTGTTCGTCGCGTACGACATCGTCTTCAATGTCGCGTTCGTCATGGGCGTCGCCGCTGTCGCGCTGCTGCCGCCCCACATAGTGGCAGCGGCCGGCGTCTCCGTTGCTGTCGCTACGGCCTACGTCGTTGGAGCAGCCGCCGCCTGGCGAAACCCCCGCCCCTAGGAATCGGTGGGGCGCTCTGCCCACCACTGGCGAAGTACCTCTATCGCATCGTCGCGGTCGAGGGGGCCTCGGTCGAGCCGCACTTCAAGTAGGTACTTGTAGGCCTCGCCGACGGCGCGACCGGCAGGAATCTCCAGCACCTGCATGATGTCGTTTCCGTCGAGGTCAGGCCTGATCGCCGCAAGCTCCTCGGCCTCGGCGAGGACAGCTATCCGCTCTTCGAGGCCGCTGTAGGCGGCAGCAAGCGACGCGGCCTTGCGCCGATTTCGCGTCGTGCAGTCTGCGCGCGTCAGGGCATGCAGCCTCGGCAGCAGCTGTCCGGCGTCACGCACGTAGCGCCGCACCGCGGAATCGGTCCATTCGCCCTCCGCATAGCCATGGAATCTCAGGTGCAGCTCTACGAGGTGTGCCACGTCATCAATCAGGTCCTTCGGGTAGCGCATCGCCTTCATGCGCTTGCGTGTCATGCGGGCCCCCACCATCTCGTGGTGGTGGAACGAGACCCCGCCGCCGGCCTCGAATCGTCGGGTCGCCGGCTTGCCGATGTCGTGCAAGAGGGCGGCCAGTCGCAGGGTCAGGTCGGGACCGCTCGCTTCGAGGTCGATCGCCTGCTCGACGACGGTCAGCGTGTGCTCGTACACGTCCTTGTGCCGATGGTGCTCGTCGATCTCCAGCTTCAAGGCAGGGAGCTCGGGGACGAACTGGTCGGCGAGCCCGGTCTCAACCAGTATGCGCAGCCCCGTGCGTGGGTTCGCCGACAGCACCAGCTTGCTGAACTCGTCGCGGACCCGTTCGGCGGAGATGATCGCCAGTCGCTCCGCCATCGACGTCATGGCGACCAGCACAGACGGCTCGACCTCGAAGTCGAGTTGGGCGGCAAACCGGGCGGCCCGCAGCATCCGGAGGGGGTCGTCGTCGAAGGAGTCCTCGGGGCGCCCGGGGGTTCGCAGAGCCCGTGACTCCATGGCCTCGACGCCGTCGTACGGGTCGACGAACCGCAGCTCTGGCAGCACCACGGCCATGGCGTTCACCGTGAAGTCTCGACGCCCCAGGTCTCCCTCCAGGGACGTGCCATACGCCACAACTGGTTTTCTGGACGCTCCGTCGTACTCGTCGGAACGGTAGGTCGTGATCTCGCAGGTCAGCTGTCCGATGCGACAGCCGATCGTGCCGAAGGCTTTGCCGATGTCCCACAGGGCATCGACGTGGCCGGCGAGCAGGCGCTCCACCTCCTCAGGTGGTGCCGACGTCGTGAAGTCGAGATCGTTGCCGAGGCGGCCCAGAAGCGCGTCTCTCACCGAACCCCCCACCAGGCTGATTTCGTGACCGGCCTCGGCGAAGTGCTCCCCGAGTGCCTTGACGACCGGTGACACCCGGACCAGCTCGGCGATGGCCCGTTCACGGGAAGCCGAAGAGGAGGAGGAGGACACGAGAGGCGAGCCTAACGTTTGGTTCAGCCCCGATCCCGACATGCCGATCTAGCGCACGTGACATCACAGCCACCTGAGCAAACAACCGACGGCGAGCAGACGGGATTTGCAACTGCCGTACAGCGCGTCGCCGGCTGGTGCGCGCTCGTGTACGCCGTGCTCAACCCCTTGGCTCTGGCCCTGCGGGCTGAGTACGCCGAGCCCGCCCCCACGAGGGGGGAGGCCCTGACACTGGTCGTGTGCTCCAGCCTTGCCTTGGCAGGTGCGCTCTGGTTCTTGGCCCGACCGCGCTTGGACCAAGCTGTTCCGTGGCTCGGTCGGCATGCGACGTCAGTGGACGGCGTCCAGCTGGTCTTCTTCGTCGCCGTCATCTCGGTGCTGACGGTGGCCGCCGGTGGTACGGAGAGCTGGCAGTGGCTCTTCTTCGTGTTCGTCATCGTCCTGGCTGCCGTCTCGCTGTCGTTCACGTGGACAGCAGCGCTCGGGGCGCTGTCGATCGCCGGCTTCTTGGCAGCCGCCGGTGTCACTGGCACATTGCAGCGCGAGGACGCCTACCAGAACGTTGCGGCCGTGCTCGGCATCGGACTTCTGAGTGCGTTCTCCGCCCTGCTCGCGCAGGCGCTCCGGCAGGCCCGCCAGCAGGTGGACGACCAGCGCCGAGCCTTGGCCCAGGAGGTTGACGGGCTCACGAACGCTCTTGCACAGCTGGCCCAGGGGGACCTGGCCACAGCTGCGGATCTGACCAGGCAAGCAGCTCGGGCCGACGACCACAGCGTTGTCGAGGTGTGGGTGTCACTCGACACGGCACTCGCCGCCATGCAAAGCCTGGTAAGTCGGGTGCATTCCGCTGGAGACGAGCTGGCGTCCAACGTTCACGGGCTTCACAACGCCGCGGCAAACGCAGCCATCGGCCACTCGCAGCAGGCGGCCGCCATTTCGCAGACCAGCGCCAGCATGCAAGAGCTGGCAGCGACCGCGGATCAGATCGCCGAGTCGGCCCGATCGGTGTCGGCGGCGGCCGCCGAGGTGACAGACGCATCGGCCAAGGCACAGCAGGTCGTTGCCAGCACTGCAACCCAGATGACCCACATCTCCGCTCGCGTTGAATCGATAGCCGACCAAGCCCGAGACCTCGACGTGGCGGGTGCGGAAATCGGCAGGATCACCTCTGTCATCGACGAGCTCTCTGACCAGACCAATCTTCTGGCACTGAATGCGGCCATCGAGGCAGCACGTGCCGGAGAGCACGGCCGGGGCTTCGCCGTCGTGGCCGCCGAGGTACGCACCCTGGCTGAGCGGGCGCAGGAGTCCACGTACCAGATCGAGCAGATAGTCCAGCGGATCCGGGTCGGAACTGCCTCGACGCTGCAAGCCTCAGAGGCCGGAGAGCAAGCTGCGACCGCCGGGCGGGCCCATGTGGCAGAGATGGAGACCGTTCTGCGTCGGATCAGTGAGGTGGCTGATGAGGCCGATCAGGCGGCCGGCCAGATCGAGCTCGCCACGAACCAGCAGACTTCGGCGTCACACCAGGTCGTCGGCGCGATCGGGCAGGTTGCCACGGTCGCCACGGAACAGGCCGATGGTCAGCGCCAGCGCGCCGAGACGCTCTCACGCCTTGATGCCATGGCCGGTGAGCTGCGTAGCAGCATCGGCTCCTTCCGTTTCGACAACAGCTGAGGACCCGCAGCTCCGCAGACACGTGACGGCCTGTTCATCCCACGGTGCTGGCTACGATCGCTTCATGACGTCCACCCGTCGTCGTCCGGCGCGCGGCGTCTGGCGATGGTTCAGCGTGCTGCTGGTCGGCTCGGCGGCAGCACTGCTGGTGACTCCGGGTGGCGCCGCGGCCGCACCCTTGAAGACCACGCTGCAACTGACCTCCCTGACCCCCATTTCCCCGCAAGGTGATGACACGCTGCGGGCCAAGGGCACGTTCGTGTCCAACCGCTCGCTCGGCAACGTGGTGATTCGTCTCGAGGTCGGCACCACGCCCTTCGTCTCCAGGAGTTCGATTACCGAGGCAGCCGCCAACCCGCCGTTCACGACGGCCGTGCCCGGCGCAGAGGACGACCTACGCAAGGTGCGCCGCGGCGAACGCGAGCAGTTCACCGTCGCTGTTTCCGCGGACGCACTGCCCATTGCCTTTGCCGGTGTCTACCCGCTACGCATCGTGGCCGTCGATGGAGACACCGGCGCCGAGCTCTCGGCCACAGATACCTTCCTGCCCTGGGCGCCGGAGGGTGTCGGCGTGCCAGAGAGCCGGTTACTGATGTTCTGGCCGATGGTCGGCCAACCCGCCCGCGACTCGACCGGCTCGTTCGTCACCAACACTCTTCCCGCATCGACCGCCCCAGGGGGGCGCCTGTCCACCTTGGTGCGCACGGGAGCAGACGCGCCGGTCACCTGGGTCGTCGATCCAGCACTGCTCGACGCCGTCTCCGCCCTCGACGAGCCCAGCGCCGACGCATGGATCGAGTCGTTCCGTGCTGCGGCCACCCAGCGAGAAGTTGTCGCCCTCCCCTTTGGGGATCCCGACATCGCTGCCGTCGCGGCGGCAGGGCGACCTGGGTTCCTGCAACAGGGGCAACGAAAAGGCGATCGGGTCTATCGGCGCGTCATCGGCGCGACGGCCCGCTCCGACCTGTCATGGCCAGCCGATGGTGCCGGTGACGAGCGAGTGATCGGCACGTCGGGGCGCGTTGGCGATGTGTTCGTCCTGCTCGACGAGCAAAACATGCCGCTCGCCGAGACGCTCTTCTACACCCCCTCGGGAAGGGTCGCCTGGGAAGAGCCTGCTCTCGATCTTCTGCTCGCCGATGGTCCTGCAAGCGCCCTTGTGGCGAGCCCGGCTGACACCACCTCAGACGTCCTGCTGACCAGGCAGCGGTTCCTGGCCGAGACACTTCTGCACGCCCTTGAGCTCCCCAACGACCCTCGGCTTCTGGTGATCGCACCGCCCCGCCGCTGGGACCCTTCCGCGCAGTGGTCCGACGAGTTGGTCCTGGCTATCCGCCGGGCACCGTGGCTCAAGCCGGTGTCGCTCGATGCAGCAGTACGCCCTGATGCCCCCACGGTGGAGCGGGTAGATCCCTCGATCCCTCAGCTCTCTCTGGACCGTCAGCTGCCGGAGTCGATGGTGACCTCAGCGCGACGCGGGTTATCCGACAACAACCGACTCGCGGGCATTCTCACGCAGCCACGTCAGCTGTCCGCCCCCATCGAAGATGCGCTCTTCACCTCCGTGAGTACGGCTTGGCGATCGGACGTAGGAGCCGCCGAGGCCGCTCAAGCTGCGACCCTTGACCGCCTCGCGGCTCAGCGGAGCCGCGTGCGGATCGTCTCGGAGGGCGGGATCCTCGGAGACGACAGCGGTTCATTCCCTGTAACCGTTCGCAACCAGCTCGATCAGGCGGTCGTCGTTCGGCTCGATGCCACGTCAACCGATCCCTTGCGCCTTCGCGTCACGGGTCCAGAAGACCGGATCCGGATTGCCCCCGCACGTTCAGTCAGCGTCGAGGTCGAGCTCGACGCCGTCACGAGTGGCCGGCTCTCGTTCGAAGCCCAGCTACGTACGCCAAAGGGAGTTGCCTACAACGAACCGGTCACGCTTGCTGTTGACGTCAAGGGGTTTGGGCAAATCACCTTCGTCGTGTTCGGCGCGGCCGTCGCCCTGCTGGTACTGGCCGCAACGATCCGCGTGATCCGACGCATTCGTGCCGCCCGCCGGGTGGATGCATGACGAGCGTCCCCTCCGACAACCGATCGGCGCTGCGCTCGAGCTCGGTGATGGCGGCCGGCACCATCGCGTCGCGAATCACCGGGCTGCTGAAGAACACGGCGCTGCTCGCGGCCGTCGGGAGTGGAGTCTTCGCCGACACCTACTCGGTCGCCAACACCCTGCCCACCATCGTCTACATCTTGCTCGTCGGTGGAGCAATCAATGCGGTGTTCATCCCGCAGCTCGTTCGACACATGGGGTCCGACGACGACGCTGGCCTCGCCTATGTTCAGCGACTCTTCAGCGCCGTGGTGCTCGCTCTGGCCCTGATCACTGTCGTGGCGGTCATCGCCGCGCCCTGGTTGGTGCAGCTGTACTCAACCGGCTGGAACAGCAACGACATCGAGGTTGCGACAGCCTTCGCCCGCCTGTTGCTTCCCCAGATCTTCTTCTACGGCATCTTCGCGCTCGTCTCGCAGATCCTCAACACCCGTGGGCGTTTCGGCGCCCCCATGTTCGCCCCTGTGCTCAACAACGTCGTCACGATCGCGAGTGCGCTCGCCTTCTTGGTCGTCGCCGGAACGGGCACCAGCACCAAGACTGTCACCGACACCGAGATCCTGATCTTGGGCATCGGCACCACCCTTGGTGCCGTTGCCCAAGCTCTTGCTCTCTGGCCGTCGCTGCGCCGGTGCGGAGTTCGGCTGCGCCTGCGCACTGACCTCAAGGGGCAGGGCCTCGGTACTGCGTGGTCACTGGCCCGCTGGGCGATCCTGCTGGTTCTGGTCAACCAGCTCGGCACGTTGGTCATCATTCGCCTGGCCACCGGGATCAACACCGAGTCGGACACCGACGCCGGTGCCGCGGTGTATCAGATGGCCTTCGCGATCTTCATGCTGCCGCAGTCGGTGATTACCGTCTCACTGGTCACTGCGCTGTTGCCCCACCTGTCCAAACAGGCGGCGGCTGGTCGATTCGACGTCATGCGTGAGCGCGTCGGGTGGACGCTTCGCACCTCCGGCTCGCTGGTTGTCCCAGCCGCCACGGCCTTCATGGTCCTGGGTGTCCCGATCTCGGTGCTTCTCTTCCGGTACGGCTCACTGAACCTCGAGGCGGCACGTCTGCTGGGGCTCACTCTGAGTGCCTTCGCCATCGGCCTTCCAGCCTTCAGCGCCTACTACGTCCTCATGCGCGGTTTCTACGCCCTCGAGGACACCCGCACCCCCACGCTGAACGCGATCATCCTGAACGGGTCCAACGTGGTGCTTGCGATCTCGGCCGTGGCCTGGGTGCCGGCCAAGATCGCAATCCCGGCTCTCGGCGTCGCCTACGCGCTCTCGTACTGGATCGGGTTGGCCACCCTGGCACCGCGGTTGCGACGCCGACTCGGGGGACTCGACGGCTACCTCGTCATCCGCACATACGTGCGCGTCACCATGGCATCGGTGCTGGCCGCCGTTGCCATGGTGGCAGGCGTCTTGCTGGCCGAGGCACTGGTGGGGCGAGCTGTCGACCTGACCAGCAGCCTCGTGATCGTTCTCACCGGCCTGGCGACCGGCGCAGCCGGCTACCTCCTGGGGGTCAAGCTCTTCCGGATCACCGAGATCAGCGACGTTCTTCGGCTCCTCATCGGACGCCGCTGACCCGAGTAGCCCGTTCAGACTGCTCAAGACGGGCTAGTCATCTGTCGAAACCCATGCATGACGACTGCACGCCTTCGCCTTGGCGCCGACGAGACAGGCAGCATCGTCTTTGGCTGGCTAGGTCGCCTCACACTGACGCTGAGCCTGCTCGGCCTCATCTGCTTTGAGGTCCTGTCCATCGTGGTGACCCGGGTTGGGGTCGAAGACATAGGCCAGACTGCGGGCGACCGGGCCCTGACGGTGTATGCCGAGACCGGTGACACGACCAAGTCCTACCTTGCGGCCGACCAGTACGCAGCCAGTCAAGGCGCCAAGCTCGTCAAGAAGTCATTCACCGTCTCCGACGAGGCGGTCTCGTTCGATCTCAAGAAGACAGCACCCACCTTGCTGCTCTTCCGCTTCGACGCCACCGCCGACCTCGCCGAGGTCGACACGACGATCTATGCCGAACCGTTCATCGTGGGTAGCTCGAGCCAGTGACCCGTCGCTTTCGCCTGACGCTGGGCGCCGCACTTGTTCTCACGTTGGTCGTCCCCGCTGGCCATGCCCAGGCCGCACCAACGCCGACCATCGGCGCCGTCCGCACGGCGCCCGACCTCGACTCGCTGCACGACCGAGCCGAGGCGCTTCGGGGTCAGCTTCAGGACCTGCGCGATCGAGCCGACTGGACCGAGGAACGCCTCGCCTACGCTCGCGACCAGCTGGCGGCAGCTGCCTCGAACGCCATCACAGCCGACGAACAGCTCGCCACCCTGCAGGGCACCAGCGTTGACGCCGAGACCGACATCGCACACCGGGTGCGGGCGATCGAGCAGTCGGGAGGGGCGGCCGCCCTCTTCACTCAGGCCCTGGATGCAGAGGCCATCACCGACGTCACGAGCAACGTTGCGGCGCTGAACGGAGTACTCGCCACCGACCTGGTCCGGGCATCTGACGCCGAGACCGCTCGCAACCAGATGGCCGGTGTTCGCAGCCGACTCGATGAGATCGCCGACGAGCGCGCGCAGCTGTCGGCCAGGGCCCGAGCTCTGGCCGAACAGGCCCGCACTCTCGTCGCCGACCAACGAGCCCTCGTTGCCGCGGCCGATGTGCGGGTGGCCGACCTCGTGCAGGCGATGGAGCGACGGGCCGAGAATCAGGCCTCGACCACAGCGGTGCCTTGGACCGGTCCGGTTCCCGAGGGTCCAACCCCGTACGCCGGGCCGGCAATCGCAGCCGCGCTCAGCAAGGTGGGCTCTATGTACGTATGGGGCACCGAAGGCCCCTCCACGTTCGACTGCAGCGGGCTCATCCAGTGGTCCTACCTGCAGGCCGGACTGGTGCTGCCCCGGGTCTCGAGCGACCAATGGTCGGCAACGGCTCCCGTGCCGGTCGATGACATGCAACCGGGTGACCTGCTGGTGTACGCCTACGACCCGACAGACGCCGGCACCATTCATCACATTGCGATGTACATTGGCAACGGTCAGATGGTCCACGCTCCGCGGACCGGCGACGTCGTACGCGTCGTGCCCGTGTATCACGAAGGTTTGTTCGGCGTCGGACGTCCTGGTCTCTGACGTCCTACCAGACAGGCAGTACTTTCGTCCCAATGGAACGCCTAGCAGGCCGCTACGACCTCGACTCCGAGGTGGCGCGTGGCCGTGGACGAACTCTCTGGCGCGGCCGCGACATCGTCCTCGATCGACCTGTGGGCGTCCTCTTGCTGGACGCCGGACACCCCCATTCCGCCGCGGTCCATCGCGCCGCTCTCCGCGCCGCATCTGTCGAGCACCCTGGGCTCCTCCGGGTGATCGACACCGCTGAAGATGAAGGACGCGTCTTCGTCGTCACCCGGTGGCTGGCGGGATCGCCGCTCAGCGAACAGCTCGCGGTTGCACCCCTCGAAGGCGACGAAGCACGCAGGGTCGTCAAGACAGTTGCCGGTGCCCTCGCCGCCGCTTCCGAGGAGGGCCTGCACCACCTGGTGCTCGACCCCCGCGACGTTCTGATCACCGACCACGGCGTGGTCGTCGCGGGCATCGGCGTCCGAGCGGCCCTCGAGGGCGTGGACCCCGGCAACAATGCTGAGCAGGTCGATGCGTGGCGGGTCGGTGCGCTGCTCTACGCCGCGCTCACCGCCAAGTGGCCGGGTTACCCGTGCGCCGGGCTCCCTGGTGCCCCTGTCGTGGCTGGACTGGTTGCACGTCCTCGGCAGGTGCGGGCAGGGGTACCCAACGATCTCGACGACGTGGCTTGGCGGGCGCTACAGCCCGATGTGCCGGACCCTCTGGAGTCCCCGGCCGCCATTGCCGACGCTCTCGACCAGATCGACTCGCCGGAGGTCGAGCCCACCGAAGCTCCAGCAGCACCCAGTGCCGCCTGGCGCTGGTTGGGCCTTGTCGTCGTCCTGATGTTGTTCTCGCTCGGCGCAGTCCTGGTGGCATGGCAGTTCTGGCAGAGGGCGGACCGGCCCGACGAGCCCACCGGAACCGATACCAGTGCATCGCCCTCGGCCGCCTCCCCTGACACCGGAAACAGCGAGAGCGGCCCCCTTCCCGTGCGGCGAGCCACAGTCTTCGATCCCCTCGGTGACAACAGCGAGAACGACGCCGACACCAAGCTGGCCATCGACGGTGACCCGTCAACTGCGTGGACGACCGTCACCTACGCCAGCCGCGACCTCGGCGGCCTCAAGCCTGGAGTCGGGCTCACGCTCACGATCGGTGACCAGCCAGTCAGCGGCGTCGAGCTGCGGCTGGTCGGACGCGGTAGTGACATTCAGGTGTGGGTGGCCCGTCCGCGAACCGATCCCAAGGGGGCGCCACCCAAGCAGCCTGACCCTGAGCAGCCACTGGCCGGCTATCGAAAGCTGGCGAGCGTCCGCGGAGCCAGCGACCTCGTCAGCCTCCGCTTCTCACCAGCAGTCACGACCAACCGGGTCTTGATCTGGTTCACCGCGTTGCCCCCCGCCGGCGATGGCTACCAAGGCGGGGTTGCCGAAGCCGCGGTTCTGTCCTGACGGCTGTCCGGCAGGGCGCCCACGATTGGCTGACCGACTTGAATACGCTGCCCCCGTGACTCTGGAAGACCCGCGACCCGACGCCGAGCTGCTGACTGCTCACGTCGCGGGCGATCCCACAGCCTTCGCGACGCTGGTGCGCCGCCACCGCGACCGGCTCTGGGCCGTCGCGCTTCGCACGACCGGCGACCCCGAGGAGGCCGCCGACGCGCTGCAAGATGCCCTTCTCAAAGCCCACCGCTCGGCAGACTCGTACCGCGGAGACGCGCAGGTCACCACGTGGCTGCACCGTATCGTCGTCAACGCCTGCCTCGACCGGATGCGAAGGACGAGGGCGCGGCCCACGGTTCCGCTCCCCGAACATGACAGTGCCCACCCGGTCGAGCCGAGCGATCCACTCGGACGCCGCGAGCTCGCCTGGGAGATCGACCGGGCCCTCAGGACCCTGCCGGACGACCAACGTGCGGCCCTCGTCCTCGTCGACGTCGAGGGCTACTCGGTCGACGAAACGGCCCAGCTCCTGAAGATCCCTACCGGAACGGTCAAGAGCCGCTGCGCCAGGGGACGGGCCAAGCTCGTACCGCTGCTCGGGCACCTGCGGAACCGGCCGCCGTCCGACGACGTCCCACTACCGGACGAAGACCCCTCTCCGCCCCAGACCGACCAGCAACCCCCCGGAGCCGAACAATGAGTCAGCACCACGACCCGGTGCACCCGGACTCCGACCACCTCACCCCTGAGGTGCTCGCCGATCTCGACCTCGGCCTCCTCGACGATGCGTCAGCAGCACACGCCGAGCAGCACCTCGCCCACTGCACCGCGTGTGCCGAGCTGCACGCCGACTTCACCGAGCTCGCCAACGCCCTGCTGCACCTGCCGCCCGAGCCCATGCCCGACGACGTCTGGCACTCGCTGTCGGCCACCCTCGACGCCGAGCCCGTGGCCACCCCGGCCGGCTCAGCCACAGTTGTGCCCCTTGACACCGACCGCAAGCGTCGCTGGACCCGACCAGGTATCGGCCTGGTCGCCGGAGCAGCCGGCGTGGCCCTGGTCGGCGCCATCGTGGTGCCGAGCCTGACGAGCTCCGGTGACGTCGCCAGCACGGCAGCCGACGGTGGAGCGTCTGCCACCGCCGACAGCGAGAGCGCGACCGTGCCGATGGAGGCATACGCAGCCACCACGTCCGGCACCAAGTACCAAGAAGAGGCACTCGACACGCAGGTCACCCAGCTGGTCGCTGCGCGCTCCACACTCGACGCCGGTGAGGTCTCGGGCGATGACCTGACCACGGGGTCGCCTTCGTCGACCCCGACCAGCAGCACGATCCCGACCGAGCAGCAAACGCCGGGCGGGAAGACCTCGGTCGCGGCCATGGCCACCGATCCGGCGGCTGCGCAGGCGTGCCTTGAGGAATACCTGAAGGTTCCCGGTGTCCAGCCGCTCGCCATCGACATCGGTACGTGGCTGGGCGAGCCAGCCGCAGTGATCGTGCTCCCCGCTGCCGACCCCAGCTCGGCGGAGGTGTGGGTCATCGATCCCGACTGCACGGGGCCCGACGATCCCTTGTTCTACTTCGCGACCGTCACCCGCTGAGGGTGCGCAACACCTCACCCGAGAGCAGGACGGGAATGTCTGCGCCCCTAAACTCGGTTGAGGTTGTGGACGGCCCTGGCCCAGCGACCTGCCGTCAGACCTCCATCACACCCAAAGGAGCACAGCGGTGAGCGAGATCCGCGACGTCATCATCATCGGATCCGGTCCCGCCGGCTTCACCGCCGCTGTCTATACCGCGCGTGCCAACCTCGCGCCCTTGATGTTCGAAGGGTCGGTCACCGCGGGCGGCGCGTTGATGAACACGACCGAGGTCGAGAACTACCCCGGCTTCGCTGAAGGCATCATGGGCCCGGCCCTGATGGAAGAGATGCGACAGCAGGCGGTCCGGTTCGGCGCAGAGATTGTCAGCGACGACGTCGTCTCGGTCGATCTGGGCGGCGACGTCAAGCAGGTCACCGTCGGGTCTGGTGCGACGCACCAGGCAAAGTCGGTCATCCTCGCCATGGGTTCGGGATATCGCGAGCTCGGCCTCGACAATGAGAAGCGACTTTCGGGGCGCGGCGTCTCGTGGTGTGCAACCTGCGACGGATTCTTCTTCCGCGGCCAGAACATCGCGGTCGTCGGCGGCGGCGACTCAGCACTTGAAGAGGCCACTTTCCTCACCAAGTTCGCCGACTCGGTCACGGTCGTTCACCGCCGTGACGAGCTGCGGGCCAGCAAGATCATGGCTGACCGAGCCACCGCCAACGACAAGATCCAGTTCGCCTGGAACAGCCAGGTGGCCGACGTCCTCGGCGACGACAAGGTGTCCGGGCTGCGGCTGCGCGACACCGCTACGGGGGCTGAGCGCGACATCGATGTCACCGGCCTCTTCGTCGCCATCGGACACGACCCGCGCAGCGAGCTCGTGCAAGGACAGATCGAGCTCGACGACGAAGGTTACGTGCTCGTGCAGGGGCGTTCGACTCTGACGAACATCCCCGGAGTCTTCGCCTGCGGAGACCTCGTCGACCACACGTACCGCCAAGCCATCACCGCCGCCGGCAGCGGCTGTGCGGCTGCGCTCGACGCTGAGCGCCACCTTGCAGCGCTCGAGGACGCCGCACTCGCAGGCGAGCGCCCGCTCGCTGACGCCACCGCCTGACTTCCACCATCGACCGCAAGGAGACCATCATGGGCCAGTCCACCATCACCGTGACCGACGCCAGTTTCGACGCCGACGTCATCAAGAGCGACAAGCCAGTGCTTGTCGACTACTGGGCTGAGTGGTGTGGTCCGTGCCGCATGGTGGCACCCATCCTCGAAGAGATCGCCGCCGAGCACGCCGAGAAGCTCACGATCGCCAAGCTCAACGTCGATGAGAACCCGCAGGCCGCGGCCATGGCCGGCGTCACCTCCATCCCCACTCTCGCGGTGTACCAGGGCGGAGAGGTCGTCAAAATCATTGTCGGTGCCAAGCCGAAGCAGTCGCTGCTCTCAGACCTCGCCGACTTCATCTAGGCAGCCGGCGGGCTCGCCCGCTGCGGCCAGGTCGCGCTAGGGTCGCGGCTTCGCAGGGTTACCCTGGATTCGACCCTGTCCTGCCAGCGCCCGAGTGAGCCGGAGGTCTCGTGACACAACAGACCTACCGGATCGGCGACCACGGTCCCGCCGTCACACAGATCCGCAACCACCTGTGGCTGCTGGGTCTGTTGCCCGGCGAGCCGGCGGATCGACCCGACGACAACTGGGACGCCATCTTCGACGCGCGTATCGAGTCGGCCGTTCGCGCCTTCCAGCAGCAACGCGGGCTCATCTCCGACGGCGTGGTCGGGCCATCGACCTGGCGCCGACTCGACGGGGCTCGGTGGGGTCTGGGCGACCGGGTTCTTCGCTACGGCACTCGCCACATGCAACATGGCGACGATGTCACGGCCCTCCAGGAGCGCCTTCTCGATCTCGGCTTCGATCCCGGCCGCATCGACGGCATCTTCGGTCCGGACACCGAGCGCGGACTTAGGGAGCTGCAGCGCAATCTGGGAATACCCACTGACGGACTCTGCGGGCCGGTCACCTTTCGCTCCTTGGACCGACTCGCCCGCACCGTCGTCGGAGGCGAGCCGCAGCGCATCCGCGAGGCCGAACGACTGCATCACCGCGGCCCTGGCCTAGCCGGCAAGGTCATCGTCATCGACCCAGGCCACGGCGGCCCCGATCGGGGCGTCTGCGCCGCCGGGCTCGCCGAGGCCGACATCGTTGCCGACATCGCCGCGCGCATCGAGGGGCGTCTTGGTGCCGTCGGCGTGACGGCCTTCCTCACCAGGGGCACCAGCGAGGACGCCCCCACCTTGAGCGAGCCTGAGCGGGCAGCGTTCGCCAACGATGTCGACGCCGACCTCGTGATTTCGCTGCACACCGACGGGCACGATAGCCCGCATGCTCAAGGCCTGGCCACCTTCTACTACGGCAGCAGCGGCGCGACCTCAACGCATTCGGTAATTGGCGAGGCCTTCGCTGATCTCGTTCAACGCGAGATCGTGGCACGCACCGACCTGCTCGACGGTCGCTCTGACGCCAAGACCTGGGACATTCTGCAACGTACGCGCATGCCGGCGGTGCGTATCGACGTCGGGTACCTCACCCATCCCGGCGACGCCGCCCGCCTGGCCGATCCCTCTTTGCGCGACACCATCGCGGCCGCGGTCCTCGTGGCGCTGCAGCAGCTCTACCAGCCGACCACCGACCTGCGTCCCAATGTCGTCCAGGTGCCGACTGCCGTGAGCTAGAAGCCGAGCACGCGAGGCCTACGCGGCGTCGGGCCCCGGTGCCGGAGTGGGCGGCTGGTATCCGGTGGCGTCGATCGATCGCGGACGCCTCACCAACGAGACCACGAAGGCAGCGAGCGCTCCCAACCCAAAACCGATGGCCACCGCAGCGAACGTCCGGCGCGTCACGAGTCGCCGCGCAGCGCCTGCGCCGTCTGCGGAGCGATGACGTCAACGATCCGCTCCAGATCATCGACGGAGGCAAAGGTGATGGTGATTTTGCCCTTCGTACGCCCGAGGTCGACGGTCACGCGCGTCTCCAGGGCGTCTGAAAGAGCAGCAGCCAGGTCTGCCAAAGCAGGGTTTCGTGGCCCTTTTGCCCGCTTTCGTGGTGTTTTGTCATCGTCACCGACCTCCCCAAGGGCGACGAGCTCTTCGACCGTTCGCACCGAGAGTCCCTCCGCGACGATCTTCCCCGCCAGCCGCTCCTGGTCCTCAGCGCTATCCAGCCCCAGCAAGGCCCGGGCGTGACCGGCCGACAGCACACCGGCCGCCACCCGTCGCTGCACGCCGACGGGGAGGCGCAGCAGCCGCAGGGTGTTCGACACCTGGGGCCTGGACCGGCCGATCCGCTCGGCCAGCTCTTCCTGGGTACAGCCGAAGTCACTGAGCAGCTGACCGTAGGCGGCAGCCTCCTCCAAGGGGTTCAGCTGCGCCCGGTGCAAGTTCTCGAGCAGTGCGTCACGAAGCAGGACGTCGTCACCTGTCTCGCGCACAATGGCCGGGATCGTCGTGAAGCCCGCCTGCTGGGCGGCCCGCCACCGACGCTCGCCCGCCACCAGCTCGAAGCGCTCAGCGCCAAGCGGGCGCACGACGATGGGCTGCAGCAGACCCACCTCACCGAGCGAGAACACCAGCTCAGCGAGTGAGTCCTCCTCGAAGACCTGGCGCGGCTGACGCGGGTTGGGCGTGATATGGCCGACCGGTATCTCGGCGTAGTGGGCCACGGGATGATCACTGGGGTCCGGCCTGTGCAGGATCTCGATCTCGGCGTCGTCGGCACGTGACGCCGATGGGGTGAGCAGGGCGTCCGCCACGATCTGCGAACCGCCTCCTGCAGATCCGACCCCTGTGCGAGTACCTGGCGCGCTCGGGATCAGGGCGCCGAGCCCCCGTCCGAGTCCACGCTTCTTGTCGGTCATTGCGAGGCACCGCTCTCTGCGCTCGGGGCCCGATGGGCCATTTCGCGGGCCGCCTCCACGTAGGACAGCGCCCCACTACTGCCGGGATCGTACGTCAAGACCGTCTGGCTGTAGCTGGGCGCCTCCGACACGCGCACTGACCGCGGAATCGCCGTCGCGAGCACGACGCTACCGAAGTGTCGGCGTACTTCCTCGGCCACCTGCGCCGCCAGACGCGTCCGCCCGTCGTACATCGTCAGCAGGATCGTCGAGACGGCCAGGTCGGGATTGAGGTGCGCCTGGATCAGCTCGACGTTGCGGATCAGCTGGCCCAGACCCTCCAGGGCGTAGTACTCACACTGGATGGGAATGAAGACTTCCTGGGCCGCCACGAAGGCGTTGATCGTCAGCAGCCCCAAGGAGGGTGGGCAGTCGATGAAGACGTAGTC
Organism: uncultured Actinomycetota bacterium; assembly: GCA_963706045.1. Taxonomy (GTDB): domain Bacteria; phylum Actinomycetota; class Actinomycetes; order JAHEKZ01; family JAHEKZ01; genus JAHEKZ01. The sequence continues at coordinate 193,485 of CAVPLY010000002.1, forward strand.
GAAGCGGCGCCCATTCCCGTCTTCCTCGTCCAGAAGGGCGCTCAGGGCGCGTTGCAGTCGACTCTCGCGGGCCACCAGCGACACCAGCTCGATTTCGGCCCCTGCCAGGTCGATCGTCGCCGGCACACAGGTCAGCCCGGGCACCGCCTCGACCTCGTGGATCGCCGACCTGAGTGGCTCCCCGTCGACGAGCACCTCATAGACGCTTCGCTCCCCAGCATGGTGAGGAACCGCGAGCGCGGTCGACGCGTTGCCCTGGGGGTCGAGATCGATCACCAGGACCCGGAGCCCATGCAACGCCAAGGCCGCTGCAGTGTTGACCGTGGTCGTCGTCTTTCCGACCCCGCCCTTCTGATTGGCCACGGTCAGCACCCTGGTGGAGGGCGGACGCGGCCACTCTTCCGTGCGGCCTCCACGTATCCGCGCAGCCGCCGCCGCGGCGGCGGCAATGGGAGTCTCGTCGGGGTCGCTGGGCTCGTCTGTTTCACGTGAAACATCAGGATCGGCCGTGGTCAAGGGGTAGATCATCTCCGTGGCTGCCGGCTGGTCTTCGTTCATCTGTTCTCCCGTGCCGAGCCTGGGGCTCTGACGATACGCACAACCTGCGTCACGTCTGCCTCCTCCCCTACGGTCACGACCTCCCGGCCGACCGCGCCGAGCCTATCGAGAGCTGGGCCAGCGGCGGCAAGTTCGTCCTCGGCTGTGGACCCTTTCAGGGCCAGCAGCACACCTCCAGGCCGCAGCAGCGGCATCGCCCAGCCCGCCAGCCGATCGATGGGGGCCACTGCCCTCGCCACAACGGCGTCGTGGCGAGGCAGTTGGCGGCGGTAGTCCTCGGCGCGCGCACGTACCACCGTGACCCCTGCCAACCCGAGATCGGCCACGACCTCCTCGAGGAAGGTGGCCCGCCGGAGAAGTGGTTCGAGGAGGGTCATCGGTACGTCCGGCCGGAGCAGCGCCACCACGATCCCTGGCAGGCCAGCACCAGAACCCAGATCACAGACGCTCGCCCCCTTGGGGATGAAGGGATCGAGAACAGCGCAGTTCAGCACATGCCGCGACCAGATGCGATCCACCTCGCGGGGTCCCAGCAGGCCTCGCTCGACGCCTGGTCCCGCGAGCCAACCGGCAAACCTCTCGGCATCGGGCGTGGCCTTACCAAAAACGGCGACCGCGGAGGCCGGAGCTTCACGCGGTTTCACGTGAAACATTGGGAGCAGGCGCCGGTCATGGGCCTCCGTCAGGACGGCTGCACCACGACATAGCGGTGGGGCTCTTGGCCTTCGGACTCGCTGGTCAGCCCGGCGGCGGCGACCGCGTCGTGCACGATCTTGCGTTCGAACGGCGTCATGGGATCGAGCTTGACCGGCTCCCCGGAGTCCTTCGCCTTCTCTGCCGCCTCTGCACCCGCCTCAGTCAGTGCCGCGCGCTTGGCCAGCCGCCATCCGGCGACATCGAGCATCAGTCGGCTCCGTTCCCCGGTCTCACGCAGAACAGCGAGGCGGGTGAGCTCTTGCAGGGCATCGACGACCGCGCCCTCGTCACCGACCAGGTGGTCGACGTCACCGCCGACCAACGAGACCATGGCACGTTCACCTTCCACATCCATGTCGATGTCGCCATCGAGGTCGGCGATGTCGAGCAGCTCCTCGATGTAGTCGGCTGCCACATCCCCCTCACGCTCGAGCTTTTGGGCGAGCGTGGGGGCGTCGCTGGGCTCCGGAGCCAACTTCTCGGCTACTGCCTCGGTCGCCTCGCTCATGATTCCTCCTGATCTGGGGTGGTCTCCTGGCCGCTCGCTCGCCCCTTGCGCTGACTTCTGGGCTTGCGTTTGGGCTGTTTCCTGACCACTTTGGGCTCGGGTTCGGGAGCTTCCTCCACCACCGTGGGGGCAACGCCACTGTGGCCGGCTTTACGTGCCGCTTTCTTCGCCTGACGTTCCTCCCACTCGGTGAACGCCTGGCTGCCGGGTGCTGGGTTGTTCCGGATGACGTAGTACTGCTGGCCCATCGACCAGAGGTTGGTCGTCAACCAGTAGATGAGGACACCGATCGGGAAGTTGATCCCGAACACGGCGAACATCAGCGGGAAGACGTACACGAGCAGCTTCTGCTGCTGCAGGAAGGGGTTGGAGTCTGCGTTCGAGATGCCCTTCACGAGCAGCTGCTTCTGCGTGATGAAGGTCGTCAGCGTCATGAAGGCGATTAGAACAAGTGAGACAATTCGGATGTTAAGGGTGGCGTCCACGTACTGCGCGGCATCCATGAAGCTCGCCGAGATCGGCGCCCCGAAGATCGTGGCCTGCGCCGCCTGATCGACGAGCGGCTGCGTCATCGGACCGATCGGGTTGTCCTCGGCCACCCCGAAGCGCAGAACGTGGAAGAGCGCAAAGAAGATCGGCATCTGCAGCAGGATCGGCAGGCACGACGAGAAGGGGTTCGTCCCGTTCTCGCGGTACAGCTTCATCATCTCTTCGGACTGCTTCTGACGATCGTCCTTGTACCGCTTCTGGATCGCCTTGATCTCTGGCTGCAGGATCTGCAGCGCGCGTTGCGCCTTGATCTGCTTGACGAAGAGCGGGATCAGCAGGATCCGGATGACGACGACGAGCCCGACGATCGACAGTGCCCAGGCGGCGCCGCTCGTGGCCGGAAGGAAGAGGCTCCAGAAGGAGTGCCAGGTCACCAGGACCCAGGCGACGATCCAATAGAGCGGATCAAGCAGACCCACGGGCTACGCTCCTGTCACAGGGGACGCGGGCAGGTCGCTGCTCCGCGAGGTTCGGGGCGGGGGCACGTGGTCGACGCCCCCCGGCGTCCACGGGTGGCACCGCGCGAGTCGGCGCAGCGCCAACCATGAGCCGCGGAAAAGTCCGTGCGTCTTCAGAGCCTCTTCGGCGTACGCCGAGCACGAAGGGTAGTACCGACACGTCTGCGGGGTGAGGGGCGAGATCACCCGGCGGTAGACCCAGATCGGCGCGAGCGCGATGACGACGGCGATCCGCCTGACGCTCATGACTCCGCCTGCACGGGATCGGCAGTGCCTTGAAGCTGGCCGGCGGCGTGCGCGACATCACTGTCGAGGTCGGCGAACGTCGCCGATGCCGCTCGTGGCAACGCACGAACGACCACCAGGTCACCCGCCCGCCAAGCCTCGATGTGCGCTCTGCAGACGGCCCGGAGGCGGCGCGCCACCCGATGCCGGGCCACCGAGTTGCCGACCGACTTGCTGACGATCAGACCCACCCGAGGCGGTTCTGGGCACGCTGGCCTTGACCTCACGTGGAGAACCAGGGTCGGACGGGCCGCACGGCGGCCGCCACGGACGGCAGCGGTGAAATCAACGCTCCGTCGCATCCGGTGAACGGCAGGCAGCACCGGCTAGGCAGCGAGGCGAGCGCGGCCCTTACGGCGGCGCGAGGACAGAATCGACCGACCAGCGCGAGTGCGCATACGAAGTCGGAAGCCGTGGGTCTTGGCCCGACGACGGTTGTTGGGCTGGAACGTACGCTTCGACACGAGGAGCTCCGGTGATGACGGGTCGGGCAAGGCGGGGACTGCCCCCGCTGGGCGGTGGGGTAAGACGAGTGGGTCGATCAGTAGCACGCAACTGGACGCCAGCGGCGCCCAGAACAGCCTACGGTACAACGGACGACCCGGGCCAGGTCAAACCGGGCCCGATCCGGACACACATTTCGATAACTCCCCATCGTCTCAGACAATGATCTGGGGGCGGGGGAGACACGCCGCTCACCCCTCGCTACGGTGGTGGCTCGTTGTGGACAACCGCTAGACGCAACCTCAGGAGACCGGTAACGTCCGCCCGCGTCGTCAGAACGTGCGGGCCTCGGAGCCCATCGACCTCCAGGCGTCGTCACGCATCACCCACACCCTGTGGATGAACGTGTGGATCTAGGCTCTGACCTGCGATCTTTGGTTGTGGACAACCGACCGCTGACAACTCGGGGAGAAGTGGAAAGGCACCTGTGACCACGCAGACGCGCGACCTGACCACGGTGTGGAACCGGGTGCTCGACACCCTCGCGGACGAAGCGGGGCCTCAGGCCGGCGCCTTTCTCCGGTTGACCCGACCGGTCGGCGTCGTCGAAGACACCGCTCTGCTCGCCGCCCCGAATGAGTTCACCAAGGACCTCATCGAGAGCCGGCTCCGACCACATGTCACCGAGGTGCTTTCGCGTGAGCTGGGCCGCGAGGTGCGGATCGCCGTCACCGTTGAACCTGAGCTTGCCGGTGACACCGCCTCTTCTGACGACGACGAGCTCGACGCCGAGACACTCGCCGCCGACGCCACGCGGGTCTCCAACGACCCATCGGGTCGACCGGGAACCGGCACTCCCGTCCCCCGTTTCGACTCCGACTCCCGGCTCAACCCGAAGTACACCTTCGACACGTTCGTGATCGGAGCCAGCAACCGCTTCGCGCATGCCGCAGCCGTCGCCGTGGCCGAAGCACCCGCCAAGGCCTACAACCCCCTTTTCATCTATGGCGGTTCGGGCCTGGGCAAGACTCACCTGCTGCATGCCATCGGCCACTACGCACGCAACCTCTACGCCGGAACCCGGGTTCTCTACGTCAGTTCCGAAGAGTTCACCAACGACTTCATCAACTCGATCCGCGACGACAAGGCCCAGGCGTTCCAACGCCGATATCGCGACATCGATGTGCTGCTCATTGACGACATCCAGTTCCTCCAGGGCCGGGTTCAGACCCAGGAAGAGTTCTTCCACACGTTCAACACACTGCACACCGCCAACAAGCAGATCGTCATCACCAGCGATGTTTCGCCCCAACAGCTGTCCGGGTTCGAAGATCGCATGCGCACGCGCTTCACCTGGGGACTCACCACCGACGTCCAGCCCCCCGACCTCGAGACCCGCATCGCCATCCTCCGCAAGAAAGCCGCCCAAGAGAAGCTGCAGGCACCCCCGGAGGTGCTGGAGTTCATCGCCAGCAAGATCGCGACCAACATCCGCGAGCTCGAGGGCGCGTTGATCCGCGTCACGGCGTTCGCCAGTCTCAACCGTCAGCCCGTCGACCTGTCACTCGCCGAGATCGTTCTCAAGGACCTCATCCCCGAGAGCAGTGGTCCGGAGGTCACCAGCGCATTGATCATGGCTCAGACCGCCGCATACTTCGGGCTCACCCTCGACGATCTCTGTGGTTCAAGCCGCAGCCGAGTCCTGGTCAACGCTCGCCAGATCGCGATGTACCTGTGTCGAGAGCTCACCGACCTGTCGCTGCCCAAGATCGGCCAGCAGTTCGGGGGTCGCGACCACACCACCGTCATGCATGCCGATCGCAAGATTCGGCAGTTGATGGCTGAGCGGCGCAGTGTCTACAACCAGGTGACCGAGCTCACCAACCGAATCAAGTCTCAGGCGCGGCAAGGATGACCCGCGATCAACTCCCTTACGTGACGACGATCACGCTGGGTACACACCTTGGGGACAACCCTGTGGATGACACGCTACTTTCGGTGGCTTTCCTGGGGACGGACGGTGGATGTCGCCAGGCGTTCACCTCGCTGCCCACAGGCGGCCACCTTCGTGACACCCGAACGACACATCCTCCTGTGGACGCCACTCACCGCGCTGACCTGCGTCGATGCCCGTCGTCCCCAGTTTCCACCGCACCGACTACGACGACGAGTATATCTTCCTCACACCTACCAAACACCGCAGTAAGTCACATCCCGCTGGCCCATTATCGATCACATAGGGTGACGATCTTGACGCACGTACGCTCGTGCGTCTTGCATCAACCGTTCTGTTCCGGAGGATTTTCGTGAAGTTCCGCGTCGAACGCGACGTCTTCGCCGAGGCCGTCGCCTGGGCTGCGCGCAGCCTGCCCGCTCGTCCGCCGCTGCCGGTGCTCGCCGGCCTGCTCATTGACGCGCAGGATGGCGGGCTTATCCTCAGCTCGTTCGACTACGAGGTCTCTGCTCGGGTCGAGGTTGAGGCAGAGGTGAGCGAACCCGGGTCGATCCTGGTCTCGGGTCGGCTTCTCGCCGACATCACCAGGAGCCTCCCTGACCGCCCGGTCGACATGACCACCGATGAGGGCGACCGCAAGGCACAGCTGCTGTGTGGAAGCTCCAAGTTCAGTTTGCAGACCTTGCCACGAGAGGACTACCCCTCACTTCCGGTCATGCCTGACCCCGCCGGCACCTTGCCGGGCGACGTCTTCGCGGCCGCGGTCTCGCAGGTTGCTGTGGCGGTCGGTCGCGACGACACCTTGCCGGTGCTCACCGGCATCCGGGTCGAGTTCGAAGCTGATCGCCTAGTGCTGGCGGCCACGGACCGGTACCGGCTGGCCGTGCGTGAACTTCACTGGGCACCGGGACGCACCGACATGACGACCGTGGCACTCGTCCAGGGTCGGTCGTTGGCTGACACGGCGCGCGCCCTCGGTGACGCTGACTCGGTCACGATCGCTCTGACCGGTAGCGGTTCTGGAGAAGGCCTCATTGGTTTCGAGGGATCGGCAGGCAAAGAGAGCCGACGCACCACCAACCGCTTGCTCGACGGCGAGTTCCCGAAGTACCGCGCACTCTTGCCGTCGGAGTCCAGCTCGGTGGCGGTCATCGAGTCTGCGTCTCTGCTCGAGACGGTGAAGCGTGTGGCCTTGGTGGCAGACCGCAACACACCAGTTCGACTGGCGTTCGCCGACGGACAGCTGGTTGTCGAGGCCGGAGCCGGCGACGAGGCGCAAGCGGTCGAGAGCCTCAACTGCGTGTACACCGGCGATGAGCTCACGATTGCGTTCAACCCCCAGTTCCTGCAAGAGGGCATCGCCGCGCTGGGGACGGCCTATACCGAGATCTCGTTCACCACGTCCACAAAGCCCGCAGTCATCGCTGGTCGAATCGATCCAGAGTCTCCAAGCGACGGCAGTTATCGGTACCTGATCATGCCGGTGCGTCTGTCCGGCTGATCTGACAGCGGTGTACGTCACGGCAATCGAACTGGTCGATTTTCGGTCATACGAGCATGTTGAACTCTCACTCAACGCTGGGGTCACCGTCCTAGTCGGCCGTAACGGTCAGGGAAAGACGAACGTCGTCGAGGCACTCGGCTACCTGGCCACACTCAGCAGCCATCGGGTGGCGTCCGACCAGCCCCTGGTCCGCCACGATGCAAAGGTCGCAGTGGTACGTGCAGCCGTAGAACGCACGGGTCGACGCCTGCTGCTGGAGATTGAGGTCGTGCCAGGTAAGAGCAACAGAGCTCGCATCAACAAGTCGCCGTTGCCTCGCCCTCGCGAACTGCTGGGTGTTCTTCGTACCGTGATGTTTGCGCCAGAAGACCTGACCTTGGTGCGAGGTGACCCAGACGCGCGGCGGAGTTTCCTGGACGAGCTGATGACGCTCCGAACGCCGCGGCTTGCAGGAGTCAAGGCCGACTTCGAACGCACGTTGAAGCAGCGAAACGCACTACTGAAGAGCGCCATGGGAACCAGGGGTTCCTTCGACGCGAGCACTCTCGCCGTATGGAACGACCACCTTGTGCAGCTGGGCAGCGAGTTGCTCCATGAGCGACTGACCCTCGTGTCCGACCTTCACGGTCCGGTACGCGATGCGTACGCAGATCTCGCTCCGGCTGGAGGAGAGGCCCGCTTGGACTACCGGGCGTCGTGGACCGGTGCGCCTCCCCTCGACCCTCAGCGATCGAGAGAGGCGATCGCCGAGGAGTTTCGTGATTCGCTGCAACGAGTTGAGAAAGATGAGCTGCAGCGCGGAGTGACACTCGTCGGACCACACCGCGACGATCTCGTTCTGCTGCTGGGCGACCACCCGGCCAAGGGTTATGCCTCACACGGTGAATCGTGGTCCATGGTTCTTGCGCTGCGGCTGGCCTCGTTCGAGCTTCTACGGATCGATGGAGACGATCCTGTGCTCATCCTCGACGACGTGTTCGCCGAACTGGACTCGACGCGTCGCGAGCGACTGGCTCAGATGGTGGTTGGTGCCGAGCAAGTTCTCGTGACGGCGGCGGTCGCTGACGACATCCCTCGCACCTTGTCCGGGGATCGGTTTACTGTCGACTCTGGACACATCACTGCGGATCAATCCGAGGGACGGGGGTCAGCATGAGCAGCGACTCGGCAGACGCTGACCGACCAGTCGACGAGACGCAGGCCCCCAAGGGGGCTGATCCCGAGCCCGATCTGTCGGTGTCGCTACTCGCTCAGGTCAGAGCCGCGTCCAAGGCTGCTCCCCGGCGTCCACATGCTCGACCGCGGCGCCGGCGCCCCGTTGACCCAGGTGACTACTCAGGGGCCGCTCCTGATGACCGCGACCCGCAGTCGATCGCACGATCGGTTGATGATCTGGTCGGAGAGCGTGGCTGGACGGCACCACTGGCCGTCGGCGGCGTCGAGGGGCGATGGCCCGAGATCGTCGGAGCCGATGTTGCCCAGCACTGCATCCCCGAGCAGTTCGAGGCCGGCAAGCTCACGGTTCGTGCAGATTCGACGGCGTGGGCGACCCAGGTCCGCATGTTGGCCCCCACTCTGCTCGCTCGCCTCAACGACGACCTTGGCGCTGGCACGGTCACTCATCTGCAGGTGCTGGGGCCTCAGGGTCCGTCCTGGAAAAAGGGAAAGCTGCGGGTCAAAGGACGCGGGCCGCGCGACACCTACGGCTAGTCGGCCGCGACCGCCGCAGACGCAGCAGAACGCGCATTTTCAGCCATCCGCGTATGGAGGGTCGTCCCCCCGCGTGCAGGCCTCACCAGACGGGCGCCACGGGCTGCGAATAGGCATTCTGACGGTGATACCAGGTAGAATCAGATCCTTGATCTGACCGGTTTTGTGCACCGCCTCACCCCTCACCTTGGGCCGCTCCGCAGCACTCCCGCTGAGCACGGAGTGGCCCTTGAACGGAGTCCACCGTTGTCCTACGACGCCACTGACATCCAGGTCCTCGAGGGTCTTGATGCAGTACGCAAACGCCCCGGCATGTACATCGGCTCCACCGGTGAGCGTGGTCTTCACCACCTGGTCTACGAGGTGGTCGACAACTCCGTCGACGAGGCGATGGCGGGGTACGCAGACCGGATTTCGGTCACCCTGCGCCGTGATGGCTCAGTCACTGTCGTCGACAACGGCCGCGGCATTCCGGTCGACGAGCACCCGGTCGAGAAGCGGCCGGCAGTCGAGGTCGTGCTCACGGTTCTGCACGCTGGGGGCAAGTTCGGCGGCGGCGGCTACTCGGTGTCTGGCGGGCTGCACGGTGTCGGCGTCTCGGTGGTCAACGCGCTCTCGACCAAGCTCGAAGTCGAGGTGCATCGCGACGGACACGTGTGGCGCCAGACGTATGAGCACGGTGTTCCCTCCGCTCCCCTGGCAAAGGGTGAGGCCACCGACATCACGGGCACCCGCGTCACCTACTGGGCCGACGACGAGATCTTCGACGACGTCGTCTACTCGTTCGACACGTTGTCGCGCCGTTTCCAAGAGATGGCCTTTCTCAACCGCGCGCTCACGCTTGAGCTGATCGACGAGCGCGATCCGGTCAGTGCTGTTGACGGAACTGCGGTCGAAGGTGTTGACGAAGAAGAGGAAGACTCACGCCACGTCGTCTACTACTACGAAGGCGGCATCGCCGACTTCGTGCGGCACATCAACGCCCGCAGCAAGTCCGGCCCCGTGCACTCCAAGGTCGTCGAGTACGGCGCCGAAGACGACGATCTCGGCATGAGTCTTGAAGTCGCCATGCAGTGGAATGGCGACTACATCGAGGGTCTGCACACCTTCGCCAACACCATCAACACCCATGAAGGTGGTGCTCACGAAGAGGGCTTCCGCACGTCGCTGACGTCGCTCGTCAACCGATATGCGCGTGAGCGATGGAACCTGCTCAAGGACAAAGACCCGAACCTGTCGGGCGAAGACATTCGCGAGGGTCTGACGGCGATTGTCTCGATCAAGCTGCGCGAGCCCCAGTTCGAGGGACAGACCAAGACGAAGCTCGGCAATGCCGAGGCGAAGACCTTTGTGCAGAAGGTCACCAATGAGCAGCTGTCGGCCTGGTTCGACGCCAACCCGGCTGAGGGCAAAGAAATCGCGCGCAAGTCCATCAACGCGGCGACCGCTCGGATTGCGGCCCGCAAGGCTCGCGATCTGGCGCGCAACCGTAAAGGGCTGCTGGGTGGCGGGGGACTTCCCGGCAAGCTGATCGACTGCTCGTCGAACGTGCCGGAAGAGTGCGAGCTCTTCGTCGTCGAGGGTGACTCAGCCGGTGGCAGCGCACGGAACGGGCGCAACCCACAGACGCAGGCGATCCTGCCGATCCGCGGAAAGATCCTCAACGTCGAGAAGGCCCGCATCGACCGAGTTCTGCAGAACAACGAAGTGCAGGCGATGATCTCGGCGCTCGGCACGGGCGTCCACGAAGAGTTCGATCTCGCGAAGCTGCGATATCACAAGGTCGTGCTGATGGCCGACGCCGACGTCGATGGGCAGCACATTCGTACGCTTCTGCTGACCCTGCTCTTCCGATTCATGCGGCCGCTCATCGAAGAGGGATACGTCTACCTTGCACAGCCGCCGCTCTTCAAGATCAAGTGGTCACGTGAAGACGCTGACTACGCCTACACCGACCGGGAACGCGCAGCGCTGATGGAGGCTGGCGTTGCAGCCGGACGAAAGCTTCCGAAAGAAGAGGGCATTCAGCGCTACAAGGGCCTCGGTGAGATGAATGCCGACGAGCTGTGGGAGACCACTATGGACGCCGACCGCCGTGTACTCCTTCAAGTGACCCTTGAAGACGCCATCCAGGCTGACGAGACCTTTGCGACGTTGATGGGTGAAGACGTCGAGGCCCGACGCAAGTTCATTCAACGCAATGCCCGCGACGTGCGCTTCCTCGACATCTAGCCCAAACGCTCCCCCATCCATCGACACCCACCGAACAAGGACCCCAGGTGACTGAGACCACCGACATGCCAGGCCCGGGCGGGCGCATCGAGCCTGTCGACCTTGAGGTCGAGATGCAGCGCTCGTACCTCGACTACGCCATGAGCGTGATCGTGTCGCGCGCGCTGCCCGACGTGCGCGACGGGCTCAAGCCCGTGCACCGCCGCGTCATCTACGCGATGTACGACGGTGGCTACCGTCCAGACCGCAACTTCAGCAAATGCGCGCGCATAGTGGGTGCCGTCATGGGTGACTACCACCCCCATGGCGACAACGCGATCTACGACACGTTGGTGCGCCTCGCGCAACCGTGGGCGTTGCGCTACCCGCTGGTCCAGGGGCAGGGCAACTTCGGATCGCCGGGGAACGATGCCGCCGCCGCGATGCGTTACACCGAGGCACGCATGGCACCGCTCGCCATGGAGATGGTCCGCGACATCGACGAAGACACCGTCGACTTCGCGCCCAACTACGACGGCCGCACGCAAGAGCCCACCATCTTGCCAAGTCGATTTCCCAACTTGCTCGTCAACGGCAGCGCCGGCATTGCCGTCGGTATGGCAACCAACATCCCGCCGCACAACCTGCGCGAGGTCGCGTCGGGCGTCCAGTGGGCGCTCCAGAACCCGCAAGCGCTCGCGCGAAGAGCTGCTCGAGGCCCTGCTCGAGCGGATTCAGGGACCCGACTTCCCGACCGGGTCCCTCATCGTTGGCAAGCGCGGCATTGACGACGCCTACCGCACCGGCCGCGGACTCATCACCATGCGCGCGGTCGTCGAGGTCGAAGAGATCCAGAACCGGGTCTGCCTGGTTATTTCGCAGTTGCCGTACCAGGCCAACCCAGACAACCTCGCGCTGAAGATCGCCGACCTCGTCAACACTGGGAAGCTTCAGGGCATTGCCGACCTACGCGACGACTCGTCGTCCCGCACCGGCATGCGCATCATTGTCGTGCTCAAGCGCGACGCGGTGGCCAAGGTTGTTCTCAACAACTTGTACAAGCACACCCAGCTGCAGGAGACGTTCGGCGCCAACATGCTGGCGCTCGTCGACGGCGTTCCTCGCACGTTGACCCTCGATCAGTTCGTCACCAACTGGGTCGCGCACCAGATCGAGGTCATCCAACGGCGCACCCGCTACCGGCTCCGCAAGGCCGAAGAGCGCGCACACATCCTGCGCGCACTCCTCAAGGCCCTCGATGCGCTCGACCAGGTGATCGCGCTGATTCGAGCCAGCGCCACCGTTGATGATGCCCGCACTGGGCTGATGGAGCTGCTCGAGATCGACGAGGTGCAAGCCACGGCCATCCTCGACATGCAGCTGCGTCGCCTCGCGGCGCTTGAGCGCAAGAAGATCACCGACGAGTACGACGACCTGATGTCGCGAATTGCCGACTACAACGACATCCTTGCCAACGAAGCCCGGCAGCGTTCGATCGTTGGCGACGAGCTTGCTGAGATCGTCGACAAGTACGGCGACGAACGGCGCACAGAAATCATCCCGTTCGACGGCGACATGTCCATCGAGGACCTCATTGCCGAAGAAGACTTGGTCATCACGATCACCCGCGACGGGTATGCCAAGCGCACCAAGGCCGACCTCTATCGCGCTCAGCACCGCGGGGGAAAGGGTGTCCGCGGCGCAGCGCTCAAACAGGACGACATCGTCGAGCACTTCTTCACGACGACGACGCATCACTGGATTCTGTTCTTCACGAATCAGGGTCGTGTCTACCGCGCCAAGGCCTTTGAGCTTCCCGACGCCGGCCGCGATGCGCGTGGACAACACGTCGCCAACTTGTTGGCATTCCAGCCCGATGAGCAGATCGCTCAGGTTCTCGACCTCAAGGACTACGAGCAGGCTCCCTATCTGGTGTTGGGCACACGTGGTGGCATGGTCAAGAAGACCAAGCTCTCCGAGTACGACTCGAACCGCAGCGGTGGGGTGATTGCCATCAATCTGCGTGACGACGACGAGGTGATCTCCGCACTCCTGTGTAGTGCTGACGACGACCTGATGTTGGTGTCGCGCAAGGGCCAGTCCGTGCGTTTCCACTCCGATGACGCCACGCTACGGCCTATGGCTCGGGCGACCCAGGGCGTTATCGGCATGAAGTTCCGCGGTGCCGACCACCTCCTTGCGATGGATGTTGCTCGCGACGACTCGTATCTCGTGACCGTCACAGACGGTGGTTTTGCCAAACGCACCTCCCTCACGGAGTGGACACCCAAGGGGCGAGGCATTCTGGGCGTCAAGGCGATGAGACTGGCGAACGCCGAGCGCGGCTCGTTGGTGGGTGCCCTCGTGGCACACGAGGGCGACGAGGTCTTCGCCATCAAGTCCAGTGGCGAAGTCATCCGTACCTCAGTCGGTGAGATCCGAGCGACCGGACGCGACACCATGGGCGTCACGCTCACCTCGGTGGGCGACGGAGACGCAGTGGTCGCGGTCACGCGCAACGCCGAAGCTGACATCGGCGACGAAGGTGAGTTGCTTGCTGAGTCCTCAGCAGAGGTTGGTTTAGAGGAAGAACCGACCCAATGACCACGACGAGCAGTGGGCGTCCGGGTGGTGCCAACAGTCCGCAGCCGGCCGCTCAAAGCCCGGCCGTCTCCGGTTCGGGTGTCGTCGTTCCGTCGTCTGGCACCCCCGTTGCACGGCAGCGGCGTCTGAAACTGACGGTCACACGCGTCGACCCATGGACGGTTCTGCGACTGTCCTTCTTGCTCAGTATTGCCACGGCGGTCATCACGGTGGTCGCCCTGATGGTGCTGTGGTCGATGCTGGCCAGCGCGGGGGTCTTCGACTCGGTCGACGGCACGCTCGACTCGGTGCTCGGCGACGGCGCGCTGACCGTCACGCAGTACTTCAGTTTCGGCCGCGTCCTGTCGGTGTCGCTGCTGATCGGGGCGATCGACGTGGTCCTGATCACGGCCCTGGCCACCATCGGCGCCTTTCTCTTCAACCTTGCTGCCAGCCTGGTCGGCGGCCTCGAGGTGTCCGTCACTGATGAGAGCTGAGGGCGCGGTGCCCGGTTTGGGAGGCATCTGGCGGTCAGGTAGCCTTCACGTTCGGCACGGGCCTATAGCTCAGCTCGGTTAGAGCGCTTCCCTGATAAGGAAGAGGTCGATGGTTCAAGTCCATCTAGGCCCACTGGTCGACACCCCGGCCACTTGGAGGAGTTATGTTCAAGAAGTTGCTCGTCCTGGCTGCTGCAGCCGCTGGCGCGTTCGCCGTCTGGCGCAAGGTGTCCAACGACAAGGCTGAGCAGGATCTGTGGAACGAGGCCGTTGCTGACCTCGATCCCGACGCCCCCGTCGTCGACCTGCGCTAGCCGCACCCGCGCGCCGTGAGGCGCACCGGGGACGTAGCTCAATTGGCAGAGCACCGCCTTTGCAAGGCGGGGGTTAGGGGTTCGATTCCCCTCGTCTCCACCACTGTCACAGAGTGAGACTGTCCAAACGAGCGCGAACTCGCCTGGCTGAGCATCGCGATCCTTGAGGAGGCTCGTTGACTGATGGTGCGCTAGTCGCATACGGGTTCCTTGCCTTCGCCTTGCTTTCGGTAGGAGTGGCGTCGCTCGTTGTCCTGCACGTCTCCTCGACTGGCTATTCACCCGTGCGCGACGCGGTGAGCAACTACGGGGTTGGTCGATACGCATGGGGGTATCGAACCCAGGTCGTGGCGATCGGGGTGGCGGCGGCGCTCGAAGCTCTAGCCTTCGGCCGCGACGCAACCGCCGGCACTGCAGGGGTTGTCTGGCTAGTTGTGTACGCGGTCAGTCGGGTCGCTATCGCCTGGGCACCGACTGACCTGCCCGGTGCGGAGCGTACGCGGACCGGACGCGTGCACGCACTGCTGGCTGTTGTGGCGTTCACTAGCATCGCCGTCGCCACGTCCACGATCCCGAACGACCTCCGAGGAGACTCGCCGTGGGCGAGTTGGGCCGATCTGCTCAACGCCCTCGGAACACTCGTGGTGGTGACCGCCCTCGCTACGGCGGCCGCCGCCCTCGTCGCTCCCTTGCGAAACGTGTTCGGCCTCGTCGAGCGCAGTCTGTACGTTGCCTCACTCGTCTGGCTGACAACAGCTGCGATCGCTTGCGTTGCCATCGGGTGGTAAGGCGGGTAGCGAAGGTTCGGGCGAGTGGGCGAAGGCCCCCGATACGATCGCGCGATGACTGAAGACCTCACGCGGCGCCGGCTGCTGCTGGGTGGAGCTGTCGTTGGCGGAGTAGCTCTTGGCGCCGCAGCTTCCTGGCCGTTCCTGCCGACCCGGGTCAAGAACGTCTTCGTCGACCCTCCGTCTGCCTTCATCCCTGACGCCGAGGTAGGGCGAGTGACGCTTGAGTCCGTGTACTCGGAGTCGCGCGGCATGGATGTCGACCTCTTTACGGCCGTGCCCGCTGGCTACGGGAAGGGCAAGGGGCTTCCAGTCGTCGTGATCTGCCATGGAGCGACGGCAACACCGGCCAGCTATGAGCCCTTTGGCCTGCCGCAATTCCTGACTGCGGCGGTCGACGCAGGCGCCGAACCGTTCGTGTTGGTGGGGGCGTACGGAAGCGCTCTCCGGTGGGAGCCGCAGCCGAGCGGTGACGATCCCCGCGCGATGGTTCTCGACGAGATGCCCGAGTGGATCGACGAGCGGGGTTTCGACGCCTCCCGACGTGCTCTCTGGGGATGGTCGATGGGCGGGTACGGGATCTTGCGGATGGCCGAGCTCGAACCGGGTTGGGCCCGAGCCGTTGCGGCGTTCGCTCCTGCGATCGCCGAAGGCGACGAGGTGTTCGCCAACGTCGAGGAGCTCGCCGGAACGCCCCTAGGCTTTTGGGTGGGCACCGACGACTCGTTCTACGAACCGGTGCAAGAACTCGTAGCGGCGCTGCCGGAAGATCCGGAGATCAACTCGTCCGGCCCAGGCGGGCACACGCGCATCTACTGGAACGACCAGACTATTGAGGCGTTTACATTCCTCGGCTCCCACCTCGGCAAGTAGTCGAACATCACAGCGCCTAGCTGATGGCGGCCAGGAACTCCCTCGAGACATCGAGGTAGGCGTCCACGTCCGCCTCGTCAGCGGCGAACGAGATGGCCGGTCCGGCAGTGGCAATGGCGTCCCAGATTCCGCGGTTGGCGAAGAAGGCCTTACGGGCGTCGGCAAATGCCTCGTCGACGGAGGCGTAGCCGTCGCGTCCGGTGACCGGCGGCGCCGTCGACAGGCGCCACTGGCAGCGGCCGCCCCAACGGTCGATGGTGAAGCCGAGCCCGGAATCGTCGACCAGCTGCTGCAGCCCGGCTTGGAGCCTGGCACCGAGTGCATCGACCCGCTCATGTGCGGACGCTGTGAAGATCTCAGCCAGACCGGCCCGAGCCGCAGCCATCGAGAGCGCGTTGGCATACAGCGTGCCGCCGGTGGGTACCGACGGGGCCGTCAACGAAGTCGCCCTCCACATGGCCGGCCATGAACTGCGCGAGATCGTCGGTCATGCCGAAGACCCCGACCGGCACGCCCCCGCCTATTCCTTTGCCGCCGGTGATCATGTCGGGGTCGAGGCCGAACTCGTGTGCGCCGCCGCCCGTACCTGGCGAACTGTGTGTGCGTGACATCGGCGATCAGCAGCGTTCCGTGGCGGCGGGACGACGAGCGCAGGTGCTCGTGGAACCCAGGGCTTGGCATGACCAGGCCACAGTTGGTCATCACTGGTTCCAGCATCACGGCTGCGACATCGTCGCCGGCGAGTGCGGCGTCTAGTGCCTCGATGTCGTTGAAGGGCACGGTCGTCACGTGGTCACCAGACCCCGTCGGCAGACCAACGCCGTCTGGTTCGCCGTGAGACCACAGCATCTCGTCCATGTGCCCGTGGTACTTGGCGTCGAAGACAAGCACCTGTTGACGTCCGGTGAAGGCCCGTGCCACCCGCAGTGCGTCGACGTTCGCGCCTGACGCTGACAGCGTGTACTGCCATGCCGGCAGGTGGAAACGCTCGGCGCAGCAGCTTGCTGACGCTGAGAGCGTCCTGTGTGGGGAGCAGGAAGTGATTGCCGAGCGCCGCCTGCTCGGAGATTGCCTTGACGATGGGCTCTGGGGCAAAGCCTGCCGCCATGGCGAGGTCGCAGAGGTTGAAGTCGCGGTACTGGCGCCCGTCGAGATCGGTGAACGTACTTCCGCTGCCAGAGACGGCGACGACCGGCGAATGGCGCCAGAAGCCCGACATCCACGAGACGGGGACGCCGTTGGGCATGACCGATCTGGCTTCGGCGAGCCATTCGAGGCTGCGAGGGATGGCCGCGTGGAAGGCCGCGGTCTCTTCGTCGCGTACCCGTTGGAGGGTGCGCCGGGTCGTGGGGGTGATCACTGAGTCCATGCCTGATCCTGGCACGAAAGAGCGATGCCGGGTGTGCAAGGATCGGGACGCCGACGACCGCACATCAGAAGGGCCGACCGTGGCTGAGCAAATGTTCGCGACACTGAACACCAACCGTGGCGCGATCCGCATCGAGCTGTACCCCAACCACGCCCCCAAGACTGTGGCCAACTTCGTCGACCTGGCCGAGGGCTCGCGCGAGTGGAAGCACCCGGGCACCGGCGTGACGAGCACCGACAAGCTCTACGACGGCACGACCTTCCACCGGGTGATCAGTGGCTTCATGATCCAAGGTGGAGACCCGCTGGGCACCGGCACCGGTGGGCCCGGCTACCGCTTCGGTGACGAGTTCCACCCCGAGCTGACCTTCAGTGAGCCCTACCTTCTGGCCATGGCAAACGCCGGCCCCGGCACGAACGGTTCGCAGTTCTTCATCACCGTCGGCGCCACCGACTGGCTGAACTTCAAGCACACCATCTTCGGCAAGGTCGTCGACGATGACTCGCGAGCCGTGGTTGACGCGATTGCCAAGACGCCGATCGGCGCGCAGGACCGACCTGTCGACCCCGTGGTGGTCGAGTCGGTGACGATCGAGCGCGTCGGCGCCTGACGCGTCCGGCATGACCGAGCAGCCGTCGGGCCGGCGCGGCGTCGCAGCCGCCGACGTGCTACCGGCACCCAGAGCGCGAGAGCCACATCCGCTGCGCCCGCTGTGAGCGTCCGATCTGCCCCGACTGCATGGTGAGCGCGGCCGTCGGCTTTCAGTGCCCGGAGTGCGTTGACGACGGGCGCAAGACGACGCGTGAGGCACGAACCCTGGCCGGTGGCGTGATCCACGGTGACCCTGTTCTGGTCACCAAGATCCTCATCGGGATCAACGTTGCTCTCTTCATGCTGCAGGTGGCGACCAACGACCGCGTGACGAATCGCTTTGCCATGCAGGGCTTGGCCGTCGCGTTCGAAGGCGAGTGGTGGCGTCTCATGACGTCGGCGTTCTTGCACACCGGCATCACGCATATCGCGTTGAACATGCTCGCGCTGTGGTTGATCGGTGGCGCCGTCGAGCCGCGTCTTGGCCGGTGGCGGTACCTGACCGTCTACCTGCTCAGCGCCCTTGGCGGATCTGTGCTCTCGTACGCCGTCGACTCGCCCCTGCAGTCATCGGTCGGTGCGTCGGGTGCCGTCTTCGGGCTCTTCGGTGCGCTGTTCGTCCTGATGCGCCGGCTACGTTTCGAAGTGGGCGGCCTGATCTCGATCATCGTGATCAACGTCGTGATCGGATTCGTCCCTGGCCTGAACATCAACTGGCGGGCTCACCTCGGTGGTCTGATCATCGGTACCGTGCTGACCGCTGTCATGGTCTACACGCCGCAGCCTCGACGCCTTGTGGCTTCAGTGGTGGCGTCCGTCGTCGTGCTGGTTGGCTGCACCGGAGTGACGGTATGGCGTAGTGATCAGATCAACGCCTGTCTCGACGGCACCCAGAACCCGAACACGTGCCTCGACGACATCACGTTGGTGGGGGCACCGGCATCAGCGAACAGCGGCAGGATCTCGACGAGCGCGGCCGTACACACAGCCCGATAGGGCCAGCTGCTGGAAAGCGCCGTGCACCTCCACGCTCACCTCGACGACATCAGGTGAGTCGACCCGTCCCACCCGGAAGCGGGTGTCGGACTCCGGGTACAGCACCTCGAAGCTGCCCGCCACGGGGTCGGCCAGACGCAGCTCGCCGTCGGCGTGGAGCACTCGTAGCGTCGACGCCCACGGGTTGTACGAGCGGTAGAGGCCGACTGCTGCTCGGTACGGATGCTCGCTGCCGTCGTCCACGGGCTCGGGGCGTGGTCGAACGTGCTCTGTGGACGGCAGGTCGCACAGCAGGCGCAGCAGATGTCGGTTTGCCTCGGACACCTCCCCGTACCCGTTGATGAGCAGACAGGTTCCGATGCCGCGCTCGCGGTCGACCAGCACGTCGGCGAACATGCCGACCATCCCGCCGCTGTGCCCCACGGTGACCTGGCCCTCGGACTCGATGGTGTCCAGTCCGTAGCCCGTACCACCCGTCGTCGGTGCGGGCGTGGCGCCCGGCGAGGATCTCGAAGTCTTCTACACCGAGCACGTCATCGGCGCCGCTGTTGAGCAGGAAGCGAAGGTAGTGGCCCATGTCGTCCGGCGTCGCCGTGATTGCCCCGTCGGCGGTGCAGGTGGGGAAGAGGACATCGGGCGTCTGCTCGCCGTCCGCTCGCCACAGCACATCGTCCCGCGGCGGGCGATGGCCCCGCACGTCGACGCCATGGTCGGTCGAGACCACCGAGGCGGCTGAGTGCGTCATGCCGAGTGGGCCGAGGACCCGTCCCTCGAGGGATGCTTCGAGTGGCTGGCCGTCGACGGCCTCGATCACGTCACCGAGCAGCTCGTATCCCGGATTCGAGTACCAGAAGGGGCTGCCCGGTGGTTGGGGCGCTCCGACCGCACCCTGACGCGCCGATTCGAGCACCGAGTCCGGCGTCCATTCGCTGCCCCCTGGGAGCCCGGCCGTGTGCGACATCAGATGGTGCAAGGTGGTGTCGCGGTTCAGGTGAGAGGCCCAGGGAAGGTGCTCGACCACGAGGTCTTCGGTCGAGAGTGTGCCCACTCGCTGCAGCTGCAGCACCACGATGCTGGAGAACGCCTTTGAGATCGACCCGATCTGCCAGCGCTGTGTCGCATCGACCGGTCGCATACCGGCCCGGTCGGCCACGCCCGACAGCTCGACATGCAGGGTCTTGCTCCGGTCGGTGATGACCACGGCCATCCCCGGTATCCGGCGCTCGGCCTGCCACCGCAGCGCCCAGTGGATTGCTTCCTCAGCCGGGTTCGGCACCACACCTCCTGCGGTCGACCCATGACGTCATCCACAGGAGTTATCCCCACTGTGGACTGAGTTACACGCCTGTGATTACCGCTGTTACTTCCAGCGGGTGGCTACCATCAGGCCGGCGAACATGAAGCCGAAGCCGATGGCGACGTTCCATGCGCCAAGAGCGCTGACAAAGCCGATCGAGCTGGCCGCCACGTAGTAGACGACGACCCAGGTCAGCCCGATGATCAGCAGGGCCACCATCGTCGGCACCACCCAACGGCCGCTGACAGCCGATGACTTGTCGGTGCGCTCGGGCGGAGGGATGTAGTCAGCTTTCTTACGAGACCGCGACTTGGGCACGTCAACCACTCCTTGTCTGACGCCCGGGTGTCCCGGGACTATCTATCTGCCCCGTAGCGTAGTTGCTATGCGGTCGACAGTGGTGTGGCGCGTCCTGGTGCCCGTCGTGCTGCTCGTGATCGGGCTGTTGCTCGCCACCTCGGCACGGCTGGCCGCGGGTACCGACCTGAGGGCGGAGCGTCGCACCGACCTCGTGGGGTTGATCCGAGCCGAGCAGGACCGCGTCGAGGCCGAGACCGCGCAGCTGACCGCTCTTCAGGCGGCAGTGGCAGCGGCTGCTGAGGCGGGGGCGCCCACCCCGTCAGACCCAGAGCTTGAGTCGCTGATCGCCGAGGTAGAGGGACCGGGCCTCGCGGTCGAGTTGGCCGACGCGCCCATTCCGGTCGAGGGTGTGGCCGAGGGCTATACCGCCGACGACTACATCGTCCACGAACAAGATGTTCAGGCCGTCATCAATGCTCTGTGGGCTGGGGGCGCCGACGCTATCGGTGTGATGGATCAACGGATCATTGCAACAAGCGCCGTGAGGTGTGTGGGGAGCACGCTCTTGCTGCACGGTCAGGTGTATGCCCCCCCGTATACGGTGACGGCTGTGGGCCCCCCTGAGCGCATGCAGCGTGCGCTGGATGCATCTCCGCGCGTTGGCCTCTACCAGCAGTACGTCGACCTGCTGGGGCTGAGGCTCGACGTCCAGGTGTCCAATTCAGAGACGATTCCGGCGTACCAAGGCCCGGTGGCAGCCCGCTACGCCGAGGTGGTCGGGTGAGCGCCGCACGGCGAGTCACCGGAGTCGTGGGCGAGCTGCTCATCACCGCTGGCGTCGTGGTGTTGTTGTTCGTCGGGTACCAGTTGGTCTGGACCAACGTCCAAGCCGATCGCGTCGCGACCGCCAAGGCCAACGACTTGGAGCAGAGGTGGGAGGAAGAGGGGCCGGCGGCACCGGAGATCGCGCCCGACCTGAAGAACGGCGAAGCCTTCGCCATCCTTCGGATCCCGCGGCTGGGTGAGAAGTTCCGGGTGCCGATCGTGCAGGGCGTCGACCTCGACGTCCTTGCGACCGGTGTCGGGCACTACCCCGACACAGCGATGCCCGGTGAGGTCGGCAACTTCGCGGTCGCCGGTCACCGGGCGACCAACGGCGAGCCGTTCGCCTACCTTGACCAGCTGCGCGAGGGCGATGCTGTGGTCGTCGAGACCGGCACCACCTGGTACACCTACGAGGTCACTGACGAGTACATCGTGCAGCCCACTCAGGTGGGAGTGATCTTGCCCGTTCCCAACGAGCCATTCGCCAAGCCGCGCAAGGCGCTGATGACACTGACCACCTGCAACCCGCGGTGGGCGTCGTACGAGCGACTGATCTTCCACGCAGAGCTGGCCGACGAGCTGCCGAAAGGGCAAGGGCGTCCTGCGGCCCTAGGGGGTGAGGCCTGATGTACGCGTGGCTCTGGCGTCATCTTCCAGGCCCCACTGCAGTGCGCGTGGTGATCGCGCTGACGCTGTTCGTCGCGGTCGTCGCGGTGCTCTTCGTGTGGGTGTTTCCCTGGGTTGAGCCCCGGCTGCCGTTCACCGACGTCACGGTCGACGAGTCAGCCTCGGCGGCTGGCCTAGGCTTGCGCGCGTGAGCACCCAGATCCTGGTCGTCGACAACTACGACTCGTTCGTCTACAACCTGGTGCAGTACCTCGCGCAGCTCGATGCCGACTGCACGGTTCTACGTAACGACGAGGTCGACCTGGGCGAGGCGGCTCGTTTTGACGGTGTCCTGCTGAGCCCGGGGCCGGGAACGCCCGAGGACGCCGGAGTCTGCGTCCCCCTGGTGCGTGAACTGGCTGGTCAGGTGCCGATCTTCGGGGTGTGCCTGGGTTTGCAGGCGATGGCGGTGGCATACGGTGCCACGGTTGGCCGCGCGCCAGAGCTGCTGCACGGCAAGACGAGTCTCGTCGAGCATGACGGTGTCGGCGTCCTGGCCGGTCTGCCCAACCCCTTCACGGCGACGCGCTACCACTCACTGGCGGTCGAGGAGGCCACTGTTCCAGTCGACTGGGACGTTACGGGGCGTACGGCGTCCGGCGTCATCATGGCGATGAAGCACCGTGAGCAGTTGGTGGAGGGGGTGCAGTTTCACCCCGAGTCCGTGCTGACCGAGGGCGGCCATCTGATGCTGGCCAACTGGCTCACCGTCTGCGGCGACGCCGACGCGGTCGAGCGGTCGAGCGGCTTGGCCCCAGTCGTCCTCCACCATTAAGGGGCCATGTCACACCGGTTCGAAATGACCGAACCGATCCAACATGGCGTTGATTCGGGGGGCGCGTAACTCGGGATCCCGTGCGGAGCTGGTTCGAAATGACCGAACCGGTGTGGCATGGCCCCGAAATGGGGTGGGGGTTGCGTCTAGGGGGGGTTGCCGTTGCCGTTGTTGGTCGTGGTGTCGCTGGGTGACGGGCTGGGGGACGCCGTCTCGGTGGGTGGAGGGGGTGCGGCCGCCACCGTGATCACGACGGTCGTACCGAGGCGAGCCAGGCTGCCTCCCTCCGGTGACTGGTCGAGCACGGTCCCAGCAGGCGCGCTGTCGGTCTCTTGGGTCACAGGAGTCACGGTGAACCCGGCGGCCTCAAGAGTGGCTGTTGCTGTCGCCACGCTGTCGCCAATCACGCTCGGCACCTGAACCTCGCCAGTGCTCACGAACAGGACGACCGTCGATCCGGCATCCTGCAAGGTGCCGCCCGCCGGGTCGGTGCGGACGACGGTCCCCGCGGCGGCATCATCGTCGATCGGCTCTGTTTCGACGCGGAACTCCGCCTCTTGCACCTGGGCGATCGCCACCTGCTGGGACAGCCCCACCACGTTGGGCACCTCGACCTGCTCTGGTCCGGCAGAGACCACCAGCGTGACGGTCGAGCCCTCGTCGGCCTCGGTGTCGGCAAGCGGGTCTTGGGTCAGCACCGTGTTCTTCTTCACGTCGCTGGTCTGTGTCTCGACGTCGACCTTGAACCCCGCGTCATCGAGGGTCTGCTCAGCATTGGCCAGCTTGTCACCGACCACGTTCGGAACCGTCACGGTGTTGGAGTCGCCACCCAGCAGAGCCCAGGCACCCGCGCCTAGGAGCGCGATCGCCAGGATCACGCCGATGGCGAGGGCCCAGTACGCGCCCTTGCGGCTCTTCTCCTCCTCCTCGGGCTCAGCGATGGCTGTCAGAGCCTGCGTGGGCGGCTCGGCCATGACCGGTGGCGCGGCAACAGTGGCCCCCTGCAGCGCACGGTTGATGTCGGTGCGCATCTCTGCTGCTGACTGATACCGGTTGGCCGGGTTCTTGGTGAGCGCCTTCATGACGATGGCATCGGCCTCGGGACTGATGTCGGGGTTCAGCGTTGACGGTGGCAGCGGGTTCTCGCGCACATGTTGGTAGGCCACGGCAACGGGCGACTCACCCTGGAACGGGGGACGTCCCGTGAGCAGCTCGTAGAGCAGACACCCGGTCGAGTAGACGTCGGAGCGTGCGTCGACGGTCTCACCCCTGGCTTGCTCGGGCGACAGGTACTGGGCAGTGCCGAGGACGTTAGCTGTCTGCGTCATGGTCGCGCCGCTGTCCGCAACCGCTCGCGCGATGCCGAAGTCCATCACCTTGACGTCACCGTTAGTGGCCAGCATGACGTTGGCCGGCTTGATGTCACGGTGGACGATCCCTTGCCGGTGGCTGTACTCGAGCGCGCCCAGCACGCCGGTGGTGATCTCGAGGGCACGGTTCGGCATGAGGCGTTCGCCTTGACGCAGTAGCTCGCGCAAGGTCTGACCCTCGACGTACTCCATGACGATGTAGGGGACGCGGACACCTTCGAGCTCGTCCTCGCCGGTGTCGTAGACGGCGACGACCGAGGGGGCGTTGAGGGATGCGGCCGACTGAGCCTCTCGGCGGAATCGCGCCTGGAACGTTGCGTCGCGGGCCAGGTCGGTGCGAAGCATCTTGACGGCGACCGCGCGTCCGAGACGCAGGTCGGTGGCCTTGCGCACGTCGGCCATGCCGCCGTGCCCGAGCAGTTCGCCAAGCTCGTAGCGGCCGCCAAGCGTTCCGTTCGTCCTGTCGCCGCTCACGGGAGCACCGCCTCCATCACATCTCGGGCGATGGGTCCAGCCACCGCTCCACCTGTGGCGTCGTCTCCAAGACGGCCGCCGTTCTCGACGATCACAGCGACCGCTACCTGCGGGTCTTCCGCGGGCGCGAAGGCCATGAACCAGACATGTGGGGGACGCTTGCCGTCCTGGGCGGTGCCGGTCTTGCCGCCCACGCTGACACCCGGAATCGCAGCGCCACTACCGGTGCCGTTGGACACCACGGTGACCATCATCGCCTGCAACTCCCCGGCCACCTCGGGCGACACGGCCCGGGACAGAGGTTTCGGCTCGGTGATGTCGAGAGCGGCCAGGTCAGGCGCGCGTTCCTCGGCGACGAGATAGGGCGTCATGACGACGCCGTCGTTTGCCACGCCGGCCGCCACCATGGCCATCTGCAGCGGGGTGGCGCGCACGTCGAACTGGCCGATGGCTGACTGGGCGGTCTGCGGCGCGTTGAGATCATCGGGATACACGCTGGGCGCAACATCCAACGGAATGTCGATCTGTTTGTTAAAGCCAAAACGTTCTGCCTGCTGGTTGATCGCCTGGTCGCCGAGCTTGAGCCCCACCTTGGCGAAGGCGGTGTTGCACGAGATGGCCAGTGCCTCAGTCAGGGTGAGTGAGCCGCCGAGGCACGCACCGTCGAAGTAGTTGCCGATCGTGGCTGACGTGTCGGGCAGGTTGAGCAACGCCGGCCCCGGGATCTCAGTGGTGGGTGTGTAGTCGCCGCTGCTGAGGGCGGCTGCTGACACGACCACCTTGAACAGCGAACCGGGCGGGTAGACCTGCTGGATCGAGCGGTTGAGCAGAGGATCACCGGGATCCTTTCGCAGCTTCTCGTAGTTGTCGCTGACCTCGGTCGGGTCGTGGGACGACAGGAGGTTCGGATCAAAAGACGGCGACGAAGCCATCGCAAGAATCGCTCCGGTCTGTGGATCGATCGCGGCAACAGCGCCTTCCTGGCCGTCCAAGCCGTCAAAGGCCGCCGCCTGCGCGTCGGCGTCCAGGGTGAGGACGACGTTGCCACCCTGCTGCTGTTGACCTGAGAAGAGCGTGGTGAGCCGGTCGACGAAGAGCCGGTCGTCACTGCCGGCGAGCAGGTCGTTCTCGGCCTTCTCGATACCTGTCGCGCCGTACACCGAGTAGTAGCCCGTCGCCGGCGCGTAGGTGGGCCCGTCGCTGTAGACGCGCAGGTAGCGCAGGCGCTCATCGGTGGCCACCGACTTCGCCACCGTCTTGCGTCCCACCAGGATCGATCCGCGCTGCTGGTCGTACTCGTCGATGATCTGACGCCGATTGCCATCCTGCGCGCGAAGGGTGTCGTTCTGGATGATGGCGATCACGTTGGCGTTGACCATGAGGGCGAGGATCAAGATCCCGAGGGCGACGGACGTACGTCGAATGGTCGCGTTCATGACGAGACCTCACGGCGCCCTGAGTCAGGTGGACGACGTGCGACGTCACTGATCCGTAGCAGTAGGGCCACCAGGGCCCAGTTGGCGACCAACGACGATCCACCGTACGACAGGAACGGGGTCGTAAGACCGGTAAGCGGGATCAGTTTCATGACCCCCCCGATCACCACGAACACCTGGATGCCGACCGCTGCTGACAGGCCGGCAGCGAGCAGCTTGCCGAAGCCGTCGCGGCACGCGACGGCTGTGCGCATGCCGCGTTCGATGATGATGGCGTAGAGCGCCAGCAGTGCCATGACACCAGTGAGACCAAGTTCTTCGCCAAAGGCAGCCATGATGAAGTCGGTCTTGGCGAAGGGCACGAAGTCGGGGTGCCCCTGACCGAAGCCGACGCCCAAGACCCCTCCGCTCGCGAAGCCGTAAAGGCTCTGGGCGATCTGGAATCCGTCGCCCGCCTCGTCGGCGAAGGGGTCGAGCCAGATACGGACGCGCAGCTGAACGTGGTCGAACAGCTGGTAGGCGACGAGGGCGCCAGCTGCGAAGAGGAAGCCTCCGATGAAGATCCAAGACCGCCGCTCCGTCGCGATGTAGAGCATGGTGACGAAGAGACCGAAGAAGAGGAGGGACGTGCCTAGGTCTTGCTGGAAGACCAGCACGCCCAGGGACGCCGCCCACGCAACAAGGATCGGGCCAAGATCACGGCCACGGGGAAGGTCGATACCGAACACCCGGCTGCGGGCAAGCGCGAGCACATCGCGCTTGACCACCAGGTAGCCGGCGAAGAATACGATCAGGACGATCTTGGCGATCTCTGCCGGTTGGAAGCTGAACGTGCGCGGGCCGAGGGCCACTCGCACCCAGATGCGTGCGCCATTGATCTCGGTGCCGATGAAGGGAAGGAGCGGAAGCACGAGGAGAAGTAGACCGATCAGCATCGCCGTGTACGTGTAGCGCTGCAGGACGCGGTGGTCTCGGACCAGGAGCAGCACGGCGACGAATAGCCCGACCGCGAGCACGAACCAGCCGAGCTGTGCGACGTAGTCGGGGTCGACGGGGTCGAGGTCGTCGGCAAGATCGAGCCGGTGGATCATCGCGAGCCCAAGACCGTTGAGCAGCGAGACTGCAGGCAACAGCACGGGGTCGGCGTGCGGTGCCAGCCATCGCAGGCTCGCGTGGGCGACGACGAGGCCGCCCCCGAAGACCGCCGCGAAGGTGGTGAAGTCGGAGCTGAGCTGATCGAGCAGGACGATGTCGACCTGCGCGAAGGCCGCGACCGCGATGCCGTAGGCGAAGAGCAGCAGCCACACCTCGGTGCCTCGGCGTTGCCGGGGTGACTTCTGTGAAACGGCAGCCGGCTTGACGTCCAGGGCGCTCATGGCGTCCCCGGGCAGCCGGCCGGTGGGTTGTTCGCGGCGCAGCGCTGTGCTTCTTCAGCGAGCCGCTCGACGATCACGCGCGCGTCTTCGAGGTTCTCGGCGACGATGTCCTCTGCCACCTGCTCCTGCTCGAACTCGGGGAGCTCGTCGATGCCGACGGTCGAGGTCTCGACCAGACGCGACAGGTCGAGGCCGAACAAGGGATCGGTGGGGCCGCGGAATACAGCGACGACGTCGCCGGTCGTTCCCGGTGTGGTCGAGACGAAGTACTGACCCTGCGACCACGTGTACCAACCGACAACGGCACCGACCACGAGCCCGAGCAGCAGCATCCCAAGTGCGGTGAGAAAAAGGACGCGACGGCGAAGACGTCTACTGGGCTCATGGTCTTCGAGGTCATCGTCGCGTGCCAGCTGAGCGGCCCGGCCGGCTGGGGTGTCGGGGAGGTGCAGGCGCCGCGAGTGGCGCTGGACCCCCACAGCGCCGACCACCAAGGCGTCCTCGCCGTCGGCTTCGTCGTCGTCATCGAGAACATCGGCCACGACGCAGGTGATGTTGTCGGGACCGCCGGCTTTCAACGCCAGGTCGACCAGCTCGTCAACGGTGTCTTGGGGATTGTCGGTGGCGAGCAGACTGGCAGCGATCGTTTCCGAAGACACGACCCCCGACAGTCCGTCGCTGCACAGCAGGATGCGGTCGCCCGCCTTGATCTCGCGGATGGAGAGATCGGCCTCGGTGGGGTGGGCACCATCGAGGACGCGCGTGAGGACGTTGCGCTGTGGGTGCGTGACCGCCTCGTTCTCGGTGAGGCGTCCGGCATCTATCAACGACTGAACCAGCGTGTGATCTCGCGTGATCCGCTCGAGGACCCCGCCCCGCATCAGATAGGCGCGTGAGTCGCCGACGTGAACGAGGGCCAGTCGCGGCCCTTCGTGCACCAGGGCGGTGAGCGTCGTGCCCATGCCGCGTAGACGCGGCTCGGCGTCGACCAGCCCGCCCAACTGGTCTTCGATGCGACGAATGGCGTCTCCGAAGACCTCGAGCAGGTCACCACTTGGTTCGCCTTCGTCCAGGGAGGCGAGCGCGGCGACCGCCACAGAGCTGGCCACCTCGCCGGCAGCTGCTCCCCCCATGCCATCAGCGACGACGAGCAGATGAGGGCTGGCGTAGCCACTGTCCTCGTTGCCATCGCGAAGAAGACCGACGTCGGAACGCGCCGCGTAGCGCAGGGTCAGCGCCATGGCGCGGCCAGCCGCATCACTTGCGAAGCTCCATCACAGTCTTGCCAACGCGAATCGGTGTCGACAGGGGCACGCTCATGGCGCCGTTGACCCGGGTGCTCCGCAGGTACGTGCCGTTCGTCGATCCCAGGTCTTCGATGATCCAGCCCGACTCGTGTGGCGATATACGTGCATGGAGGTTTGAGGCGTAGTCGTCGTCAATCACGACTGTGCAGTCAGAGGAACGCCCAACGGTGATGGGAGTCGTACCGAGCGTGATGGACGTGCCTGCCAACGAGCCTTCGACCACCGTGAGGACGCGGGCGCTTCCTTTGCGACTTCCCTTGGGTTTGGAGGCCTTGGATGGCCTGGCGGTAGATACCGGACGGCCGGCAGGTTTGGGAGCCCGGCTCTTCGTGACGCGAGGACCGAAGAGGTCAGAGCGCATGACGCCAGCCAGCGTGAGGACGAAGGTCCACAGCAGTACGAGAAAGCCGAGCCTCAGGACGGTGAGGGTGAGCTCTGACATCACCCTCCCTGGTTTCGAAACACGATGCGCGTACTGCCAAGAGTGATGATCGACCCATCGGTGATGTCGGCCTGCTCAGAGCGCACGTCGTCGACGATGGTGCCGTTGGTCGATCCGAGGTCAACGACACTAGGGGCAGGGCGTAGTCGGAGCATCGCGTGGCGTCGGGAGATGCCCGGATCGTTGATCCGGACATCGGCCTCACTGCCCCGGCCGATCACGCTGACGTCCTGCGACAGCGGGATCTGCTGACCGGAGACGTCAAGCCAGGCCCGCGGTAGGTGCGTGTCCGGGGGGATCTCACCTGGTTCGGCCTCGCCCAACACGCGAAACAGTCCCGTCTCGAGGTCTTCGTCCTGCTTGATGTCGACGCTGAGCGGGCCGACGAAGGCGTATCCCTGGACGCCGGCGTGCTCGCGCACGACGTCGCTGAGCTCTCGGGAGAGGGCCTCGCGGTAGACGGTGAGTCGCTCGAAGTCGGTCGACGACAGGTCGACCGTGAAGGCGTTGGGGACGATGGTGCGGTCGCGGGCGACGATGGCCGCGCGGTCGTCGCACTCCTTCTGCAGGGCGCTGGCGATCTCGACTGGCTGAACTTCAGACTTGAAGGCGCGGGCGAAGGCACCGTTGACCATGCGGTCGAGACGCCGCTCAAAGCGGTCGAGAATGCCCACCGCACCTCCCAGCGTCGTGGCCGCGGGCGTCGGGCCCTGTCCGGGCGTCACGCAGGACGCTCCCCGATCGTATCGGCGCCGCATTCGACCTTCGGCCACCCGTTGGCGGCGATTCGGGGGCAGTGGTCTCCGGTGGTAGCCTTTCCGGGCCCTGTTGGGGCACGCGCGAGTGGCGGAATTGGCAGACGCGCACGGTTCAGGTCCGTGTGTCCGAAAGGGCTTGGGGGTTCAACTCCCCCCTCGCGCACCGGGAAGACCCACTTCACAGTGGTGCAGCGGCGGCGTGGCTACCGCGGCGTCCCGCGAGGTCAGCTTGGGGCTCTAGTCGGTGTTCCGCGTCGAGTTCGCGTTGCGTTGAATGAGTCCGGCGAGCGTGGCAATGGCGGCGTCACGCTCATCGGCTGCTGATGGTTGGTCCGGGTCAAGATACTCAGCCGGTGCTGGGATGGGCGGTGGCCGCATGTCATCGAGGTCTCCGACGAGCTGGTAGCCCAGCGTGCTCAGTTCATCGGCTATGCGCACAGACTGGGCGGCGGCCCACTCTGCCTGTGCGGCCGTGAGGTGGATCGGCCTCCGTGAGCCGGGGGACTGCAGGACGCCGTTGCCGACCGGAGTCTTCACGCTGCGGATGTACTCGCCTCCGCTCAGCGGAGTTGGGCTCGAAGCGATGGCCTGATTGATCCGGCGAAGAACATTCGTTTCGACGTTCCCGAGGGAGGCGTTGGGTCGGATCGCGGTTGCGTCGACCGCCGCGGGATCCACGCCGAGGACGCTGGCGAACCGTCTCCACAGGAGGTCGGGCGGAGCGCCCCGCTGCGGAACCGTCACGACGTGAACGTGGTCGTTGGCGACGACGTCACGCCACTTTGCGAGAATCGCGGCCGCGTCCTGGGCCCACCACAACCGACGTGCCTTCTCGTCGTCCTCCTGCAGGTCGGCCGTGGAGATCAACTCCACGTACTCGGCAAATCCCAGCGTCGACCCATTCTTGATGGCCTCTTGCCACGCCGCGGGGAGCTGGCGCTGCAGGTCGCGCACTGTGAAGATGACATGCAGGTCGCGACCGGCAAAGTCTTCGGAAAGTTGGGCGAGGTGGCGACTCGTCAGCCGAGCCCCGAATGTCTCGTTCGAGACAACGGCCGGGCCGCTCCAGTCGCGGACCTCGTCGACGAGCTGGTTCCACGGGCCGCCCTCGAGAGCTTTCTTGTTGCGGTCTCCGTTACGAACGAAGTCGCGGGACGCGTTCTTCTGGTTGCCCCTCGGCCCTGGCACCAGCAGGCCGAGCTGGCGCAACTGCTCACGATGCTCGCGCATGAGGGTCTGCAGGTAGGTGGTGCCCGTCTTCGGAGCTCCGATGTGCAGGAACAGCGGCGTTGTCGTCATCGTGGGCTGGCACCTCTCGTCTGGATTCGAACCCTAGCAAGCGCAGACCTGGCTTTTTTTCATCGACTGGCACGCACGATCCGCCTCAAAGAAGGGGTGCTTCGGTCCGATAACATCCGGCCATGGCATTGATAGGGCGATCAACTCGTCGCGGTGCGGCACAGTCAGCTGTGTCACCCAACGTCGCTGAACCTTTGGGCCACGTCTTCGTGGTGACGTATGGGCGTTCGGGGTCGACGTTGCTACAGGGCCTGCTCAATACTCTGCCCGGCACTCTGGTCCGTGGCGAGAGCGAGTTCTTTCTCCACGGTCTTTTCAAGGGTCACGCAGCCCTTGCCGAAGTCCAGCAAAGGTGGTCGGGCCCGGCAAAGACAAAGGGACCCGCATCAGCGTTCTACGGCGCGGACGTCATTGACCTGCCTGCCTTCGACGAAGACCTGCGTCGATTGGTGGATCGCCAGCTGTTGGGGTCCGCCGATCCCGAGGATGCTCGTTGGCTTGGGTTCAAGGAGGTGCTGTGGCACCAGGTTTCCCGCGAAGAGACAGCAGGCTTCATCGAGTTCCTGAACGCCGTGTTCCCGGATGCGCGGTACGTCCTGCATCGGCGGAATCACGAGGCAGTGCTGGTGTCGGGATTCTGGAAGAAGTGGGACGACGAGCAGGCTCGCGCGGCGGTGGTCCGCGTCGAAGAGTTCCAGGATGCACTGGCCGAGGCATGCCCCGATCGCATCTGCTGGACGTCGTACGAAGAGCTGACGTCCACCGATGAACAAGAGTCGCGCCTGGTGTTGCAGCGGCTCGTCGAGACACTGGGGCACCCACTTACCCCTCAGCTGCTCGGCAAGCTCCGCGAGACCCTGACGATCGGGCACGGACCCAACCCATCCACAGGGGTGAAGCCGGTACCCACGGCATCTGGTCGCAAAGTGGGCAAGGGCGCTGCCGACGAGCTCGGCGGGCGGACGTCGGCCGATAAGCCACCGCAGGTGCCTGACCGGCCCAGGAACAAGGTCAAAGCATTCGCGAAGAAGATAGAGCAGAAGAAGGCTCAGGAGGGGGGAAAGCCGAAGCAGGTAAGAACTCCGCGCGGACAGTCGACGCCGGTCGTTCGGCGACCAGCAGCGCACGATGGACCTCCGCGCGTCGCCGTGATGACGATGGTGCACAACGAAGCCCGCATGCTGCCCCGGTGGATCTCGTACTACGGGCAGCAGGTTGGCATCGATCACCTGCTCGTGCTGGACGACAACAGCAGCGACGACTCGACCAATGGCCTCCCGTGTCCGGTCATCAAACTGCCAGAACATCCGTGGAAGCAGGCATGGGGGATCGCGCGCGTGGGGCTTGCCAACCGCATTGCCGAGGGACTGCTGTCGTTCTACGACGCCATCATCTTCACCGATGTCGACGAGTTCCTCGTCCCCGACCCCGCAAAGTACGACGGCCTGGTCGACTACATTGCCTCCAACCCCGACCCTGACGTCATGGCTCCGCTGGGCATGAACGTGATCCACAAGGCAGATGTCGAGCCCGACCTCGATGACGACCGTCCGACGCTGCAGCAACGGACCTACGTGAAATTCGCGCCCGGGATGTGCAAGCCGCTGATCAAGCGCTCCACCGCGAACTGGTCGACGGCGTTTCACGGATCGACCGTGCAGTTCACCATCGACCCGGATCTGCTCCTCATCCACCTGAAGTACTTCGACCTGCCGAGCTTGGCCGGCGTCGCGACTCATCGCCATCAGATGCACCAGGAGGAGGAGAGGGGCAATCCGCTCAGTGCGTGGGCTCTGGACGCCGACGAGCTGACGTCGAGGATGCGCACCTGGTCCACGGTTCCGGAGGGTCAGACAGTGGAAGAGCTTGATCCGGCGGCCGTGGACTTCAGTGAGGTAGTTCGGTTGAGCAAGAAGGGCATCTACCGTGCCTGGGGGCCGCACCTGCCGGAGATGGACAAGAACCCGTTGTTGCGTCTTCCAGAGCGGTACCGCTCGGCGTTCTAGTCAGCGTGCCCACGCCCTCGGGTACGACCGGCTGGCGAAAGCTGGTGAAAGCACAGCAGATCGGGGGACCTTCGCCGCTAGGCCTATGAGGTTTGGAGGCGTTGTATAGGGGCGACAGGAGGTTTGTCGCCATGACATCCGCACCCGCCCACTTCCTGGACACCCAGGATATCGGACCGAAAACACTCCGAGAGCAGCTGCACCTGGTCCGGCTGCTGAAGGACGCCGATCGGCGAAGGGCGTGCCCCGAGCTTCTGCGGGACGCCAGCCTGGGAATGATCTTCGAAGAGGCGTCCACCCGCACACGCGTGTCTTTCGAGGTCGCGATGACCAAGCTGGGCGGCCACGCCCTCTACCTCAAGCCGGGCGAGATCCACCTCGGGCAGAAGGAGAACATCGCTGATACGGCTCGGGTGCTCTCGCGCATGGTCGACGTCGTTGAGATTCGCGCCTTCCACCACGAGACCGTCACGTCGTTCGCCAAGTACGCGTCGGTCCCGGTGATCAACGGGCTCACTGACTACAACCACCCGACGCAAGCACTCTGCGACGTGTTCACGATGAACGAGCACAAGGTGCTAGACAAGGAGTTCGGCGACCTGACCGTCGTGTTCATCGGCGATGCGACGAACGTGTGCACGTCGACCGCGATGATCGTGACGATGCTGGGCGGCACATTCGTTCACGCCAGGCCTGAGGCGTACAGCATCGAGCGCCAGTGGCCCCAGGTCATCGACGAGGTCAAGCAGAACGAGGCGCTCTGCGGTGGCGTCTACCGGTCGACGACCGAGGTGGAGGACGCCGTCCGCGAGGCAGACTTCGTCTACACCGATCTGTGGTGGTGGTTCGGCCAGGAGGAAGAGATCCCTGACCGTACGGCAGCATTCATGCCCCGATACCAAGTGACGAGCGAGCTGTTGGCTCGCGCGCCTGACCACGTCAAGTTCATGCACTGCCTACCTGCGTCGCGCGGCGTTGAAGTGACCGATGCCGTGATGGATGGTCCGCAGTCGATCATCTACGACCAGTCGGAGAACCGACTGCACACCGAGAAGGGCCTCTTGGCCTGGTACGTCTACCCGCGCATCGCGCGAGCGACCCCAGCAGTCAAGGCCCACCACGAAGCCAAGGTGCAGGACTACCTCGCCGAAGTCGCGGCGACGTAGCGCACCCCGAGACGGCCACGAAGGAGGTCACCATGTCAGCGACAACGACGAGCGGTGCGCCTGAGACAAGAAAGCGCTTGGGGGCTCTACGCCGATTCGACATGATTCTGTTCAGTGTTGCGGCGATCATGCTGCTCACGCAGATACCGATCACCGCCAAGGAGGGTCCGGCTGTCCTGTTCTGGACTGCTGTGCTCCTCGTGTTCTTCTTCGTTCCGTATGGCCTGATGACCGCCGAGCTCGGATCCACCTACGCCGACACGGGTGGCATCTACTCGTGGGTCAAGCGTGCTTTCGGGGGATTCTGGGGCACGCAGGTGTCGTGGTGGTACTGGATCAACGTCGGCATCTGGCTGCCGTCGGTCTACCTGATGTTCGCCACCCTGCTTGGCCAGACCTTCGACTTCAAGGTCGGGTTCTGGTGGACGGTTGCGATGGCCGTGGCGTTGATCTGGATCAACTTCGCCATCAACGTGATCACGCTCGACACCAGCAAGTGGGTGACGAACATCGCGGCGATCGTCACCGTCACGATCATGATCATCATCGGGATCGCCGGCGTGGCAAGTCTGTTCACCGACGGGTCGGCTACCGAGTGGACATCCACCGACATGCTTCCCGGCTGGGGCAGCATGGTGCTGTTGGGCGTCATCGTCTACAACTTCCTCGGATTCGAGCTGATGAGTTCGGCGAGTGAAGAGATGCAAGACCCGCAGAAGGATGTGCCGAGGTCGATCTTCACTGCCGGACTGATGATCGCCGTCTTCTACCTGATCGCGATCGTCGGCATGCTGTTGTTGCTCCCGACCGATGGGTTCAACCGGACCAACGGCCTGTTCCGCGTCCTCGAGGCGGGCATCGGCTCGACCGGCTTCGCGGCGGTGCTCGTGACCCTGATTGGCATCGGCGCGCTGTACTGCTTCTTCGCAGCCCTCGTTCCGTGGACAATCGGCGCGAACCGCGCCGCTGCTGAAGCGGCACGACGCGGCGACCTGCCGCCAGTGCTGGGTCGCACCAACAAGCGCTTCCGCACTCCGGTGGCGGCTGCGACAGCGACGGCTGTGGTCGGAACGCTCTTCATCGTGGGATATGGGATCGTCATGCAGCTCAGTACCAGCCCCAGGGTCGAGACGCTGTTCTGGAACCTCTTCGCATTCAGCACCTTGGTGTTCCTGCTCTCGTACCTGGTCATGGCAGCTGCCTTCCTGAAGCTGCGCTACAGCGATGCGGACGCCACGCGTCCATACCGGGTTCCCGGAGGAATGGTCGGGGCGTGGATCACGTCGACTTGGTCTTCGGGTTCATCGCCGCCGCGATGGTGTTCTTCATGTGGTGGCCCGGTGCCTCGCTGGCCCGCAGTCGGCTACCAGAACTACGTCATGCAGGTGGGCATCGGCATGGCGATCGTTCTCGTCATCGGCGTCATCTTCGCGATGCTTGCCCCGCGTTGGCGCCGCAGGGTTGACGGCTCCGACGAGTTCGGACACCCAGAGGCGGATGCTGACGTGACGCTGGAAGGAATCGCACCAGACGACGCGGCGTCACTGAACGACGTGATCGTCCTTGACATGCCCGCCAGCGTGAACCGTTAGGGAGGAGCTATGTCTGCCCCGCTGACCACGACTCCACGCAGTGACGGCTACCGCATGCCTGGTGAGTGGGAACCACACCAGGGAACGTGGCTGATCTGGCCAGAGCGCAGCGACAACTGGCGCAACGGAGCCAAGCCTGCGCAAGCAGCCTTCGCTCACGTTGCCGAGACCATCGCAGCGGTCGAGCCGGTGAGCGTGTGTGTGTCTGCGGGGCAGTACGTCAACGCCCGCGAGCAGCTGTCCGACGCCGTGCGGCTCGTTGAGATGTCGTCGAACGACTCGTGGATCCGCGACTGCGGTCCGACGTTCCTCGTCAACGACGCGGGACGCGTGCGCGGAGTCGACTGGAAGTTCAACGCCTGGGGTGGGCTCGAGATGGGGCTGTACTTCCCGTGGGACGCCGACGACCTGATCGGTGAGAAGGTGCTCGACCTCGAACGCGACCAGCGCTACGCACCGGACTTCGTGCTCGAGGGCGGGTCGATCGACGTCGACGGTGAGGGCACGGTGCTCACGACCGAGGAGTGCCTGCTGCACGGCAACCGCAATCCTGCGATGAGTCGTGAACAGATCGAGTGGCACCTGCGCGAGTACCTGAACGTCGAGCACGGTGATCTGGCTGCCCAGGGGTGTCTACCTCGACGAGACCAATGGCCACGTCGACAACTTCGCCCGGTTCGTCGGCCCGGGCCACGTCATGCTGACCTGGACCGACGACGAGTCTGACCCGCAGTACGAGATCAGCGTCGAAGCGCTGAAGATCCTGCGCGCCGCACGCGACGCGCGAGGTCGCGAGCTCGAGATCACCCTGCTCCACCAACCGGGCCCGATCTTCATCACCGAGGACGAGGCTCGATGGTGTCGACCAGGTACCGGGCGTTCAGCCGAGAGTCGCGGGGGAGCGTTTGGCTGGGTCGTACGTGAACTCGTACTACGCCAACGGCATCGTGGTGCTGCCGGTGTTCGACGACCCTCGTGACGAGGCGGCGATCAAGACCTACGGCACGCTCTTTCCCGACCGGCGCATCGTCACGGTTCCTGGGCGCGAGATCCTGCTCGGCGGCGGCAACGTCCACTGCATCACGCAGCAGGAGCCTGCTGGCGCCCACACCCTCTGACGCTCACAGGACCTTCGGCCGTGGGCCACCGATGCCGCGCGGCCGATCATCAAGACATGACTGCGTCTGACGCCTCCCCCTCGCGCCTGGTTCGGCGTCGTCGCCCTGGCTGCCGTTGTCGGCATGGCGTCCACCATCATCCAGATCGTCGAGCGGGTCACCCTTGCCGAGAATGCCGACGCCAACCTGCTCTGCGACATCAACGGCACCTTCTCGTGCGGCAACGTCCTCACGGCATGGCAGTCGAGCGTCTTCGGACCGATTCCCAACTCGGCGATCGGGCTGAGCGTGTTCGCGCTCACGCTCGGTGTCGCCGGCGCAGGGGTGCTCGGCTCGCGGCTCTCCAAGGCTGCGTGGGGCGTCGCGACCTTCTTCGCCGGCTTCATGGCCGCCTTCACGGTGTGGTTCCTGGCCCAGACGGCCTTCGTGATCAGCGCGGTGTGCCTCTACTGCCTGGTGATCGGCACCATGGTGCTTCTGATCAACATCTCGTGGTGGCGGATCGGACACCGGCTCGGATATCTCGAGGGCAACCGTTTTCTGGACGCCGCTGGCTGGCTGGTGCGGGGCGGCACCGACCTCTTCCTCTGGATCGGCCTCGGGGTGGTCGTGGCCGTCATGATGGTGGCCGGCCTCGCCATCTGAGCGGGAGAGGCCGCCACTCGTAGGCTGCGCTCGTGGATATCCGCTCCGCAGGCATCGATGACCTCGACTCTGTCTGCGACATCGCGTCGATCGTTGACCCGCCGCACGACGGCGCCGACTTCGACCCCGTCTACTACCGACATCTGTTGCAGCACGGACGCGTCGTGGTGGCAGAGGCGTCAGATGTCGTGGTCGGCTACGCCGCGGTGATCGATGTCGACGGGTCGCAGCACCTCAGCGACTTCTTTCTTCACCAAGACGTTCGCGGTCACGACGTTGGACGCCAGCTGCTCGACGGAGTGTGGAAGAACGGGACCGTGCCGCGACAGACGTTCTCGTCACTGCATCCCGCGGCGTTGTCTCTGTACGTCCGCTCCGGAATGACCCCGCGGTGGCCGCTGCTCTACCTGCACGGAGCCCCCGAGCTGCTGCCTGCCAGTTCACTCGTCGTCGAGCCGTGCAACCCCGCCGTCGCGGCCGGCCACGAGGCTGAGTGGCTGGGCTGGGATCGGCGGATCGAGTACGGCTACTGGTCGAGGCGTCCGCAGGCACAGATGTTCAGCGTGCTGGACGGGACGACGACGATCGCCGTCGGCTGTGCGGTGAGCAGTCGCGGTGTGCACTCGCTGGGTCGGCTGGCCTGCGGAGACCCGTCAGACGCCTGCGATGCTCTGGCGGCGGCCGCTCAGTGGTGTGGGGGCGACGTCATGATCTCGGTTCCCGGCGAGAACCCCACCGTGCCCATGTTGATCGAATCGGGCTGGCGCTACATCGAGCACGACCTCTACTGCGCTAGCGAGCCCGACCTCATCGACCCGCAGCGCCTTCTGCCGCACCCCGGGTTGATGTAGTTCCTCACAACGAGGAACGGCGCGGTCGATGCCACCCCCTCGTGTGGCACCGGCCTCGCCGTTCACAAGAGACATCGGAGTGCGAGGGCCGGATGTGTTCCGCCATGTGGGTGAACTATCGCCTTGTCTAGGGTGAGTGCGTGAAGTGGGTGAGCGCGGCGCAAGCCGCCACAGCAGTGCAGGCACTGGGCGGACAGCCGCGCATCGTGGTCAGTGGCAACCATGCGACGCCGGTCGCAATGGTCGCCGCTCTGGATGCCGGCGTCCCGGAGTTCGGCCTGTGGGCGCTGAATGCGCAGTCGCAGATGCCCGATCGCGACGGAATCACCCTTGAGACCTGTTTCGTCGGAGCGGGAATGCGCAAGAGCTCGAGGTTGCGCTACATCCCGGCCCGGTTGTCGCTGGTGCCCGTGCTCTTTCGCGAGCGACTGCGCCCGGACGTCGTGGTCGTCCACACTTCACGCGTTGTCGACGGCAAGGTGTCGTTGGGGGCAGAGGTGAACGTCCTGCCTGCCGCGATCGAGCAGTGTCGCGCGGCTGGTGGTCTGCTGATCGCCCAGGTCAACCGGCACATGCCTTACACGTTGGGTGACGGTGAGTACGCCGTCGACGACTTCGACTACCTGGTGGAGGTGGACGAACCATTGGCCGACCTGAGCCCGCCAGTGATCGACGCAGTGTCCGCGTCAATCGGGGAACGCGTCGCGCACCGGATCCCAGACGGCGCGACGCTGCAGCTGGGCATCGGTGCTGTCCCGGATGCAGCGCTGCCCGGAGCCGCAAAGCATCGTGACCTGAAGATCTGGTCAGAGATGGTGAGCGACGGCGTGCTCACTCTGCTTGCTGAAGGTGCGCTCGACATGGACGAGCCAGTGGTCGCGTCGTTCGTCTTCGGTTCGCAGCAGCTGTACGACTGGGTGGATCGAAACCGTGGTGTGCGGCTGCTGCGCACGGAGACCACTAATGATCCGGCGCACATCTCGGCACGGCCACAGATGGTGTCGGTAAATGCCGCTCTGCAGGTCGACCTTTTCGGACAGGCGAACGCATCGCGGATCGGCAGCCGCATCTACTCGGGCTTCGGCGGTCAGACCGACTTCGTTGTTGGTGCTCTGCACTCTCCCGGGGGGCAGGCGCTGATCGCGATGCGGTCGTGGCATCCCAAGGCTGACGTGTCGACGATTGTTCCGTTGGTGGATGAGCCTGTGACGTCGTTTCAGCACAGCGCGGTCGTCACCGAGAACGGCACGGCATCCATCTGGGGCTACTCACAGGAGGAGCAGGCACTCAATCTGATCGATCATGCGGCCCATCCAGACGTCCGTGACGAGCTGTACGAAGAGGCCGTTGCGATGTCCTTGGTACGCCAGGGATCGAGCTGACCTAAGCGGTCGTGTCGAGCTCTGAGAGCAGCCAGGTCATGACGTCCGATGCCGACCAGCCTTCGGGAAACATCTCAAGGAGCGCGTGAACGGCCTCGAGGTCTTGCCCGAGGGTCAGCAGCGGTGGCTCAACAACCCCGCCTGGACGCAGCTGGGGAACGCCAGCCGATGCCATCAACCCGTTGCAGAGGCACTTGCGCCCTTCGGTCTCCTCGATCGTGCCGCCCTTGCGCAGGTAGGCGTCGATCGGCTCAGAGGGGCAGCGCTGCCCGACCGTTCCGTCGTCGCGGCGGTAAGGCGTACGGAGGTAGCCGAGGTCGCAGATGCGGTCGCGGGCGGCCGACACCACGGGGTCGGCAATCGTTCCGGGCATCTGCACGACTTTGAAGGGGAACCCGGTGGGACTCGCTCGCGGGTCGGTACGGACGTCGACGGTGCCGGCGTCCAATGACTTCCGGAGCGCTGTACGAAGCGGCGCCGTGATACCCGACTCGGTGCAGAGTGCGAAGACTGTTCCGATCTGGACGCCTTGTGCACCGCCCGCGCGAGCAGCAACCACGTGCTTGGGTGACGCCTGGCCGCCGGCAAGCCAATAGGGAAGGCCGACCTTCATCAGCTTGTCGAGGTCGACGACGTCGCGCGGACCGTAGATCGGCTCGCCGCCCTCGTCGAGCTCGTTGCGTCGCGGCGGAGCGTTGTGGCCACCAGCGGTCGGGCCTTCGACGACGAATCCGTCGGGCTTGGTGGCGTCGTCGCGCGCGAGGTAGGCGCCAAGAATGTGCGAGGAGATGATGGCGAGGAAGACCGGTCGCGGCAGGGTGTCGGGCGCCGGGGGGACAACGGTTTTCGGGTCGAGGGTGATGACCAGTTCATCGGCTGACTCTGAGCCGGCGACATCGATCGGCAACGAGACCTCGCGGCCGTTCGCGAAGCCGTCG
The DNA here is from genome assembly GCA_963706045.1 of uncultured Actinomycetota bacterium. Taxonomy (GTDB): domain Bacteria; phylum Actinomycetota; class Actinomycetes; order JAHEKZ01; family JAHEKZ01; genus JAHEKZ01. The sequence goes on from CAVPLY010000002.1 coordinate 234,396, forward strand.
AGCAGGCGGGGGATGTGCGTAGGCAGGCCGGCACCGACCAGCACGACGTCGACGTGAGCGAGCATTGCGCCGTACAACGTGGCCGGCGACCAGAGCTGGATCTTCTCGAGCAGGTTGATGCCGACCGGACCGTCATGCCCCTGCTTGGCCATACGCACCTGCACGAAGGCGCCCAGCACGGCGAGGCGGACGGCGTCGAGGCGCTGGTGGTGGTCGAGGCGCGGAATAGGCCGGTAGGCGGCGCCGGGCTTGCGCCCGTCCGGGCGGTAGAAGCGCTTGAGCGTGGCCGCCACGAAGTCCTGGTCGGGGTACTCAGCCATGGCTGCCTGCACGTGGCCGCCGTCGTCGCCGTCCTGAAGCCAGCGGGCGACCAACAGGTCGGACGCGACACCGCTGATGACGCCGAGACCGCCGCTCTGGGCGACCTGGCGGGCGAGCCGCCAACTGGAGACGCCAACGCCCATCCCGCCTTGGATGACCGGGGGGAGCTGGGCTGCGCGGGCGGCCGGCTCACGGTCTGAAACGCTCATAATGTGCAAGTTACGGTACCGTAGGTAGCCGCAAAAATGCCACTCCACGTCCCCACGTGGGCCCTCCCACCCCCCAATCGGGGCCATGCCACACAGGTTCGGTCATTTCGAACCCATTCCGCATGCTGCGTCAGCACAATGGCTGAGTGCCCGAGTTGCCCGAGGTCGAAGCGCTTGTCGGGTTCCTGAGCGACCACCTCACCGGACGCGTCGTGGCCAGGCTCGACGTTGCGGGCATCGCGGCGCTGAAGACCTACGACCCACCGGTCACCTCGCTCGGCGGGCTCACGATCAGCGGCGTTGGCCGCAGAGGCAAGTTCATCGACATCGACGTCGACGGCCTCCATCTCGTCGTGCACCTGGCTCGAGCGGGCTGGGTGCGCTGGCGTGAGTCGTTGCCGACGACGCCGCTGAAACCAGGCAAAGGCCCTATCGTGCTGCGCGTCCATCTCGACGACGGGTCGGGAATCGACTTCACCGAGGCCGGCACGAAGAAGAAGCTGGCCGTCTACGTCGTGCGCAACCTGGCCGACGTTCCAGGTGTCGCGCGGCTCGGCCCAGACCCGCTGACTCTCGACCGCGCCACGTTCGACGCCCTCCTCGACGAGCACGCGCGCACACAGGTCAAAGGGCTGCTGCGCAGCCAGTCGGTCATCGCGGGCATTGGAAACGCCTACAGCGACGAGATCTTGCACGCCGCACGCGTGTCACCGTTCGCACTGGCCGGACGCCTCGATGACGCTGACCGAGAACGGATCTTCGTGGCGATCGGATCAACGTTGCGCGACGCCGTCGACCGCTCGAAGGGGCTGCCGGCATCTGAGCTGAAGGACGACAAGCGCGCGGCTATGCGCGTCCATGGACGTACCGGCCAAGAGTGCCCGGAGTGTGGTGACGTCGTCCGCGAGGTGTCGTTCGCCGACTCGTCGCTGCAGTACTGCGCGACGTGTCAGACCGGCGGCAAGCCGCTTGCCGACCGGCGCATGTCGCGCCTGCTGAAGTAGCCGCGCCAGCGGGTATTGCTCTACCGCCCAAAGGCGCCGCGTCCCCCACACGCGTGATCGGAGCGTTCCCGTCACTGTCGGGCCCAGTTCTGGATACCCGGTCGTACTAAGTGACGGAAACGCTCCGATCAGTGGCAAGGGTGGCCCCGGGGGGGATGGGGCCGATCCCTTAGAGGGCGGCGCGCACCTTGGCGGTGCCGAACGGCAGCCCCGCCGAGAACACGCTGGTTTTCAGCGTGGTGTTCAGTGCGTCCGCCGCCTCCGCGGTGAGCTCTAGACGAACGCCGGTGAGCACTGCGAAGCCACCTGAGGTGAGCCTGGGCTCGAGCGAGGTGGGGATGACCTTGAAGATCGGTACCTCAGCAGGCTGGTTGTTGATCTTGGTGGCATAGAGCAGGCCCTCGCCGAGGCGAATGTCGAAGTCGCTCACCTTGAGCGCCTTGAAGTTGCGCAGGTTCACGAAGCGCACGCCGCCAGTGTGGGCGATCTCGCCTCCGGTCAGCGTCAGTGGGTCACCGGCCGCGGTGACAAAGGAGTCGGACGTGATGGGGAAGCCGTACTTCACGGTCGGACCCCGCTTGGTCCACTTCAGGCTGGTCGTGGCATCGGTGGCGTACGGAAGGATCTTGTTCTTCAGCAGTGCCTGCGTCACAGCCGGGTTCACCGTCACCGACGTGACGCCGCCCGTGATCGGAATCGTTGTGTCAGATGCTGCCTGAGCAGGAACGATGCTGAGGCCGGCGGCCAGGGCCCCGGCGCTGGCGAAGACGGCCAGCCGTTGTAGAACGCGCATGATGACTCCCATGGATGAGGGGTTTCAGATGCACCTCCTTCGGCCTGGGCGGCCGGCGTGGATGCAGAACTCGCCAACTACCTCGCTGTGTGATGGCTAGGCTGCAGAGCGTGAGTGCGCTCGACCAGGTACGGGACGCCGTGGGCGCCGAACATGTCCTCACCGACCCTGACATCACCCGCCCCTTCGGCACCGACTGGACCGGTCGTTGGTCGGTTGCTCCGCTCGCGGTCGTGCGTCCGGCGTCGACGGAACAGCTGGCTGCGACTGTGCGCCTGTGTGCAGCCGCGGGCATTCCGATGGTGCCGCAGGGCGGCAACACCGGCCTCGTCGGCGGTTCGGTCCCCGCAACCTACGGCCCTGCCGCCGTCGTCGTGTCGACCGGGCGCCTTACGGCGCACTCTGTGGTCGACCAGGGACGCCGCCAGGTCACCGTCGGCGCGGGCATGACGGTGGCCGACGTGCATGCACTTGCTGCCGACGTGGGCCTGATGTACGGCGTCGACCTCGCCTCGCGCGACTCGGCAACGATCGGCGGTACTGTCGCAACCAACGCCGGGGGCGTTCGCGTGGTGCGGTTCGGCGATACGCGCGCCCAGGTCGTCGGCGTCGAGGCGGTTCTCGCCGACGGTTCGATCGTGAACCGGACGAACGCTCTTCCCAAGGACTCGGCGGGCTATGACATCTCGCAGCTGCTCATTGGCAGCGAGGGAACGCTCGCCATCGTCACCGCCGTGCGCGTACGCCTGCACGACCAGCTGCCCGCGGACCGAGTCACAGCACTGGTGGGCGTGTCGTCGCTGGCCGAAGCCACCGAACTCGCCCATGCTGCTGTCGCGAACCACGCTGAGCTCTTGGCTGCCGAGTACATCGACGACGCCGGCATGCAGCTCGTCTGCGACGTCGCCGGCCTGCCCCAACCGGTCACCGATCGCTGGCCGTACTACCTACTCATTGAAACGACCCGGACGCCGTACCTTCCCGAGGACGCCGACGCGGCGGTCGACCGCAGGCTGTGGTCGTACCGGGAACGGCAGTCAGAGGCAGCCTCGACTCTCGGTACCGGACACTCACTCGACATCGCTCTCCCTGGCGACCAGCTCGACGACTTCCTCGCGCGGCTCCCCCGTCTGGTGACCCCTCACCACGTCTTCACGTTCGGCCATCTCCTCGAGGGCAACGTGCATATCCAAGTGAACGGCCCCGAGCCGACAGACCACGGGCCAACCGATGCGGTGCTGACTGCTGTTACGGAGCGAGGCGGAAGCATCAGCTCTGAACACGGCGTCGGCCGGGACAAGCCTGCCTACCTGCACCTCTCGCGTGACCTGGCCGAGATCAGTGCGATGCGCGCCATCAAGGACGCCGTCGACCCACGCCATCTGATGAATCCGGGCGTGCTTTTCACCACGGAGACGCCAGCGGATGCCACGATAGGCACGCCATGACCGAGCCGAACACCCGCCCGCTCGTGATCGCGCACCGCGGCGCGTCCGAACACATGCCTGAGCACACGCTCGCCGCCTATGTGAAGGCGATCGAGGATGGTGCGGACGGTCTCGAGGCGGATGTGAGGCTGACTGCTGACGGCCATCTGGTCTGCGTCCACGATCGACGCATCGACCGCACGTCGAACGGCGAGGGCGTGCTGTCGACCCTCGAGCTGGCCGACCTCGAGTCGCTGGACTTCGGCGGCTGGCAGCAAGCAGCTGGCGCCGTGGAAGTACCTGACCAGGTGAGCGCCGATCACCTACAGGTGCTCACGCTCGAGCGTCTCCTCGAGCTGATCGTCGACTCACCGCAGCAGGTGCAGCTGATGGTCGAGACCAAGCACCCGACACGGTATGCGGGTCTCGTCGAACGTCGCCTGGTCGAGACTCTCAGACGATTCGGCCTCGATGGATGGGCGCCACCTGAGCGTGCACAGGTCACAGTGATGAGCTTCAGCGAAGTGGCGCTCCGACGTGTCCGTCGCCTCGCCCCTGGGGTGCCGCTCGTCATCTTGATGGAGCGCGTCCCGGTCGCCTACCGCTCGGGCATGTTGCCGAAGGGCGTGCGCATCTCGGGGCCGGGCTTACCGATCGTCAAGAAGCATCCCCACTACGTGCGGCGAGTCCGGGACGCCGGCGCCGGTGTATTCGTGTGGACGGTAGACGAGCCAGATGACGTCGAACTGGTCTACGGCATGGGTGTAGACGCGATCATCACCAACCGGCCACGTGAGGTGCGCGAGCAGATCGACGTGCTGGCCGCCGCTGCCCGTTAGCCGCCGATGCATCACTAGGCTCGTCCCCGTGAGCAAACGCCGCGCCAGCCCTTCAACCAGTCAGCCAGCCTCCGACGCCGAAGTGCCTGTCGTCGGTGGACGTGAACCGTGCCCCTGTGGCAGCGGCCGCCGCTACAAGGCATGCCATGGCAAAGCTGCGGCAACGCAGCACCGCGTGGTGCGGCCGTTCGCCGGCATGGCGTCCGAGCCCGACTGGGTGGCGATGCACGACCTGATTCCGGCCGCCACCGCGACGCTCACCCCCAAGAACTCCGACCGATCTGTGACGCTCTGCACCCTGCTTCCGATGGCGTGGCCGGCTCTCGTGCGAGACAACGGTGACGTGATGCTGGCCGCGCAGACTCAGACGTCGTCCGGTGACGTGGCACGCGATATCGCCGACTCGCTCGACCGCGCGCTGCGTGCCGAGGCCGGCACGCCGGTCCCGCCACGACCGCTGCCTGCGGATGCACCACGCATGGCTGACCTCGTAGATGTCGAACAGCCGCTCCAGGTGCTGATGCACCAACGCTTCGACTTCTGGATCGAAGACCTCGACTCAGCAGACGAGAGCACTCGCGCGGGTCTTGAACGGGCCAACGAGGTTGCCACCCCGACGGCGCGACTTGCCTCAGTCGAGGGCGCGTACTGGATGCAGCTGGGTGAACGCCGGCAGGTGCGCTGGGTACTGCCCGAGGACGAGGCACCACTGGTGGACGCCATGGCGCGACTGCAGGTCGACGCCGGTCTCGAGCTGGCGTCAGGTACCCGGTACCTAGGGTCGTTCAGGGCCAGCGGACTCCTCGTACCGGTGTGGGACCTGCCTGCCGGCACCGAGGTCGATGAGGTGGAGGACGACGCCGCCAGCTTCCGGAGCCGACTGGACGAGGCGTTGGCTGACCAGACCTCGCTGACCGGCGCACAGCGCCGGGCCCGTGAGTCGCTCCGGGCCCGGCAGTTGACGGTGCACTAGGCGCCCACGGGCCGCAGCAGCCGGGTCGATCTCTGGCCCGGAGAACCACGCTGAATGCTCATTCGTCAAGGTTTGGTCAACCCCTCAGGATGAAGTTGCGCGGAGGTCTGGGGCGTGGGCACAGTAGGACAGGTCCGAACGTCGCTGTATCCCCCGTCGGCGACGTTCGGACCTTTCAATTCTGTTGCAGAACTCGCTCCACACCGTGAAATCTGCCGTCGATGGCGATTTCTGATGATGGCCGTCACCAGAGGCCGGCGGCCTCAGCCAGCGTTACCACCGACAGCACAGCCAGCAGCGTCCCGGAGATTCGGCGCACCGCCGAGAACCGCACCCTGGCAACCAGCGATCGACCAGCCAGAGCGGCGAGACCCGCCACCACGCACAACGCCAGCCAGGCCCCGAGCCAGACCTCAACGGGGGAGTCGTACTTCGCCGAGAGGCTTGCCGTCGTCAGCTGTGAGAGGTCGCCCCACTCAGCGGCAAAGAGCACCAGGAACGACACCGTGAAGGCGCGGCCATGGCCCTTGCGCACAACGGCGTCCACCGCTTCGGCCTCGTCGACCTCCTCTCCCTGAGGGTCGATGCCGCCGGCGCCGCGAAACATCAGCGCTGAGCCAAGAGCGAAGAGCCCGGCTGTCACGAGCAGAACCGGGGTTTCAGGAAGCAACGAGAGCACCTGGCCGGCTACGACCGCGATGGTGGTCTGCACCGCGAAGGCGGCGCTGACCCCGAGCCACACGATGACCGGTCGGAACCGCGTCGAGAGGACCAGCGTGGCGATGAATGTCTTGTCGGGGAGTTCGGCCGGAATGATCAACGCCAACGTGACGAAGAACGCGGTCAGGTTCACGACGTGGACGATAGTGCCGACCGCCAGGCAGCAGCGGCTCAGGCATCGCTAGCCTGGGGCCCCCGTCCGCCGACATCTGGGACCCCCGTGACTGCGCTCGACCTCGATCCCGACCTGGTTGCCATCATTGCGATCGGCGCGGCTGCCGTTGCCCTCATTGTTCTGGTTCTTGCGGTGGTACTGGCGGTCCGGATTCGACGGATGCGCCGCCAGTACGTTGTCCTGCAGGCAGGCGACGACGGCCAGTCCTTCTTGGACGCCGTGTCCAGACAGAACGACGAGGTCGTCCAGCTGCGTTCGGAGGTGGCGTCTCTGAGCACTTCGGTGGACACGCTGCGGGTCGATCTCGCCGACGCGATCCGGCACGTTGCCGTCGTTCGCTATGACGCGTTCAACGACATGGGTGGCCGGATGTCGTTCTCGGCGGCCCTTCTGGACGACGCCGGTGATGGCGTCGTGATCAGTTCGATCAATGGACGCAGCGAGACACGTACCTATGCCAAGGGCGTGAAGGGCGGCAGCAGCGAGGCTGACCTCTCGCCAGAAGAGGTGCAAGTGATCGGGTACGCCCGCGCCAGTCACCCGCGTTCGTAGCGGGTAACCGCCTCGTCCTGCAATAGGCTGCCCGTCGTGTCTTCTGAACCCGGTCAGCCCCGCTACGGCTTCCTCGGTCCCGCTGGAACCTTCACCGAGGCCGCGCTGCTGCAGTGGCTTGATGGCCGAGGCGCCGAGGTAGCGCCCTACGCATCGGTCGACGCGGCTGTGGACGCAGTGCGCGCGGGCGAGGTGCTGGGAGCGATGGTGCCGCTCGAGAACTCGGTCGAGGGGTCTGTGACTGCAACGATCGACGCACTCGCGGGAGGCCCGGGCCTGGCGATCATCGCTGAGGCCCAGGTACCCGTCTCGTTCTCGCTGGTGGCCAGGGCCGGCTCGTCCCTCGAGCAGATCACCGGGGTCACCACACACCCGCACGCGCACGCCCAGTGCCGGCGTTGGCTGGCCGAACAGATGCCCGATGTCCCCGTGACGTTCGCGCCGTCGACGGCGATGGCCGCCTCCATGGTGGCCGACGGCGAGCACGATGCGGCGATTGCCGCCCCCCTGGCTGCGGAGGTGTACGGGCTCGACCAGCTTGCGTCCGACATCGGCGACCGGCCCGCGGAGACGCGGTTCGTCCTGATCAGCACCCCCCAGGCGCCGCAGCCGACAACCGGAGCCGACAAGACGTCACTGGTGCTGTTCATGGGCGAGGACCATCCGGGTGCGCTGCTCGAGATCCTCACCGAGTTCGCTGTGCGAGGGGTCAACCTGACGCGCATCGAGAGCCGGCCTACTGGCGGCGGCATGGGTGACTACTTCTTTTCGGTGGACGCCGAGGGCCATCTGGACGATGCGAGGGTCGGCGAAGCGCTCATGGGGCTGCGACGCGTCTGCGCTGAGGTGCGATATCTGGGCTCCTACCCCCGAATTGACGGCCGACCGCCGGTTGTTCGCCGCGGGGTGGCTGATGGGGAGTTCCGTGAGGCCCAGGCCTGGTTGGCCCGCATTCGCGAGGGCAGGCCCTGATCCTCGGGGGTTTGAGGGGCTCAACCCGCCCCCGCCTCGTGCCGATGGCCCCCTTGTGCGCCGTGTAACCCTCACTGGGACGTTCGCTGTGGTCAGTCTGATGACCATGGTGCTCCTCGCCGTGGTCGTGACCTGGGTGGTCTCGACCTCGCTGCAGCGGCAAGCTGTGCGCGACGGTGAGCAGTTGGCCGAGAACTACGTGGCCCAGGGCGTCCAGTCGAGGATTGACTCCGAGTCGGTCAGCTTCTGGAGCAGGCCGAGTTCTATCCCGGCTCCCGTCATCGACTCGCTTGACACCATCGTCCGCGCCAACAGCGTCCAGGTGCTCGATGGTCTGTCCCTGTACTCCAACGAAGGTGAGCCACTCTGGACGAGCCGGGGTGCGCCCACCGATGCCCCGGCGATCGACCCGGATCGCGTCGACGAAGCAGCAGACATACTTGGTCCGAGTTCGACGGTGGTGGAGACGGACAAGGGCAGTGTCCTCGAGGTCACAGTGCCCGTCGTCTACGGTGACCGCCTCGCTGGGATCTACGGATACGCCCAGGTCGACATTCCGTGGGACTCCACACAAGCTTTCATCGCGCGCACCGTCGTGACCGTTGCGGCCGTCATCACCATCATGGTGCTGCTTGCCTGGTTGCTGCTCTTCCGTACTGTGCACCGGGCCAGTTCGAGCCTGCGCTCGCAGTCGGCCGAGAACAAGCACCTTGCTCTTCACGACGCGCTCACGGGGTTGCCCAACCGCCGCCTGCTGCAGGACCGCCTCGATCGGGCAGTTGCTTCGTCCGAACGATCAGGCAAGACCCTTGCGCTGATGATTCTTGACGTGGACCGGTTCAAGGAGGTCAACGACACCCTTGGTCATGACCGCGGAGACGCTTTGCTCAAGGAGGTGGCGAACCGCCTGCTGGATGTGGTGCGCGACGCCGACACGGTTGCGCGACTTGGCGGCGACGAGTTCGCCGTCTTGGCCCCGGAGGTCGGTAGTCAGCTAGATGCCGAAAGACTCGCCGGTCGCGTCCACTCGGCCTTCGACGAGTCCTTCCAGGTCGGCGACCTGCATCTGCATGTCGAGTCGAGCATCGGGATCGCGCTCCTTCCCGACCACGCCGAGAACGGCGTCGAACTCATGCAGCGTGCCGATACGGCGATGTACGCCGCTAAATCGACCCACCTTGGCACTCTGCTCTACCGACCTGGTGACGAAGGCAGCTCAGCGGAACGGCTGCAGCTGCTCGGAGATCTGCGGAGAGCACTCGGAACGAAGCAGCTCTCGATCAACTACCAGCCCAAGATCGACCTGGCCTCGGGTCAGGTCATCGGCACCGAGGCCTTGCTCCGTTGGATGCACCCAGATCGCGGCAACATTCCACCCAACGACTTCATCCCTTTGGCCGAGAACACCGGTCTGATCCAAGGTCTTACTCGGTACGTGCTTGAGATGGTGTGCGCGCAGATGGCTGAGTGGGACCGACTTGGCACGGAGTTCGCTCACCTGCCCGTGGCCGTCAACTTGTCTGCGCGCAACCTGCTGGAGACGAACTTCGACGAGTTTCTCGAGGACATCCTTGCCAGCCACCTGATCGAGCCCGACCGACTTGAGCTCGAGGTGACCGAAAGCGCGCTGATCGAGGATCCGGTTCGCAGCCATCAGATGTTGCACAAGATCGCCGGCCTAGGCGTCACGCTGGCCGTCGACGACTTCGGTACCGGCTACACGTCGATGTCCCAGCTTGAGCAGATGCCGTTGTCGACGCTGAAGATCGACCGATCGTTCACCCAGCGGCTCGCCGACGACCCGGCAGGGGCAACACTCGTCAAGGCGATGGTCGACCTTGCGCACGAGTTCGGCCTGGAGGTAGTGGCTGAGGGCGTCGAAGACGTCGAGGTCACCGATCGACTCCGCGAGCTCGGCTGCGATATCGGTCAGGGGTTCCTCTGGTCACGGCCCGTGACGTCCGAGGCGCTTCCCGATGTGCTCCTCCAGCTCTCGTTCCGCCGCAGGTCCGCCGTCGGCACGACGGTCAATCGGGCCGGCAGCCCTGCCTCGCAGAAGCCAGCGGCCACCGTGGCTGCCCTCAGAGGCACCACCGCCTAGCTCCAGGTGCGCCGAGTGCTCACGTGGTTGCGCCGAAACCGGGCTGAGTGCTCACCTGGTTGCTGCAAAAGTCAGTCGAGTGCACGTCCTGCGGTCGATAGGCTCCCCCCGTGCTCGATCTCAAACTCCTTCGGGAAGACCCAGACGCCGTCCGCCGCTCGCAGGCCGCCCGCGGTGAGGATGCCTCACTCGTTGACGCCGCCCTCGCAGCAGACGAGGAGCGGAGGGCAGCGATCAGCGGCTACGAAGCGCTGCGCGCCGAGCAGAAGACATTCGGGAAGCAGGTGGCGACCGCACAGGGCGATGAGAAGAGCGCGCTGCTCGCACGCACCAAAGAGCTGTCGAACCAGGTGAAGGAGGCTGAAGCTGCGGCCCGTGACGCCGAAGAGGTGCTGGGCGCCGTGCAGCTGCAGCTGTCGAACTTGGTCGAACCGGATGCCCCCGTCGGCAGTGAAGAAGACTTCACCGTCCTCGAGCACGTCGGGACGCCGCGCGACTTCGCCGCCGAAGGCTTCGAGCCGCGCGACCACGTCGACCTCGGAAAGCTACTCGGCGCCATCGACGTCGAACGTGGTGCAAAGGTGTCGGGTGCGCGTTTCTTCTACCTCACCGGCCCTGGCGCGCTGCTCGAGCTGGCACTGATCAACGTCGCCGTGCAGCAGGCGGTGGCCACCGGTTTCACACCCATGGTGACGCCCGTGCTGGTGAAGCCCCCGGCCATGGAGGGCACTGGATTCTTGGGCCAGGCGGCCGAGAACGTGTTCCACCTCGAGCAGGACGACTTCTACCTCGTTGGCACGTCAGAGGTGTCGCTGGCGGCGTACCACTCCGACGAGATCCTGGACGTCGCCGACCTGCCACTGCGGTATGCCGGAATCTCGACCTGCTTCCGCCGCGAAGCCGGAACGTACGGCAAGGACACACGCGGCATCATCCGGGTTCATCAGTTCGACAAGATCGAGATGTTCTCGTTCTGCCACCCCGATGACGCCGTCGCCGAGCACCAGCGTCTGCTTGCGTGGGAGAAGCAGTTCCTTGACCAGCTCGAGCTGCCCTACCGAGTGATTGACGTGGCCACCGGCGACCTCGGTTCCAGCGCCTCGCGCAAGTACGACATCGAGGCGTGGATCCCGACGCAAGGCAAGTACCGCGAGGTGACGTCGACGTCCAACTGCACCGACTTCCAGGCCCGACGTCTCGGCGTCCGCATGCGCGACGGCAAGGGAACAACGCCGGTCGCCACGTTGAACGGCACCCTGGTGGCGATCCCGCGCGTTGTCGTGGCGATTCTGGAGAACCACCAGCAGCCGGACGGTTCTGTGCGTGTGCCTGCACCGCTGCAGGCAACGCTCGGCACCGACGTCATCGCACCACGGTGACGACCACCTTCCCGCGCGCGTGACCGTCCTGCACCTGCCTGATAGCGGCCGCTGAGTCCTCAAAGGGATAGTCGCGGTCAATGACCGGCACCAGTTGACCGGCCTCTGCCATCTCGCGTACACGCTCCAGGTCTTCCTGGGTGCGCCTCGCGAGCATGGGCCGCAGCCTCTGACTGACGAACGGCGAGGTGACGATGGTCCTTACCTGGCGCCCCAGTCCAAACACCCTGCCCATCGATGCAGCACCGACCATCACATACCGGCCCTTGGGCCGGATTACGCTCCGAATCTCAGCAAGTGACCGGTTGGCAATGATGTCGACGACCAGGTCGTAGCGTTCGCCGGCGTCGACGAAGTCCTCCCGGGTGTAGTCGACGACCTCGGTGGCGCCGAGTGACGTGACCATGTCTGTGTTTCGTCCGCTGCACACGCCTGTGACCGTGGCGCCCATCGCTACGGCGATCTGGACGGCGTAGATCCCGACGCCGCTTGACGCGCCGATGACGAGCACTGACTGCCCCGGCTTCAACTGGCCCGCGTCCCGAACCGCCTGCAACGCCGTCAGCGCCCCCATGGGGATCGCAGCCGCCTGCTGATGCGTCAGGTGAGTGGGCTTGCCGACGACGTACTTCTCAGGGACGCAAACAAAGTCGGCAAGGCAGCCTCGGTCGGCTTCACCCATCACTTCGTCACCGACACGCAGTTTCGTGACGTCGGTGCCGACGGCCTCGACAACGCCGGAGAAGTCGCTGCCAACGATGGGGTTGCGGGGACGCCGTAGCCCGATGGCGAGCCGGCTGATGTATGGCTCGCCGGTCATCAGGTGCCAGTCGGCAGCATTGACGCCGGCGGCATGCACGCGCACGAGCACGTCGTTGGCATCTGGCGTCGGTATCGGAACGTCGCGTATCTCGAGCACGTCGGCCTGGCCGTACTCGTCTTGGACGATGGCTCTCATGTGGCTTCTCCTTCGGTGAACTGGAAGACGTCGTCGAGGGGGACGCCGAAGACGCGAGCGATGCGAAAGGCGGTCTCGAGCGATGGTGAGTAGCGGCCCTGCTCGATGGCGATCACGCTCTGGCGGGTCATGTCGATCCGCCTGCCCAACTCGGCTTGGGTCATCTCGCCATGCGCAAACCGCAGGGCGCGGATGCGGTTTGTGACGGTCGTCGGCTTCACCACGGCAGGCCCCTGCGGTAGGCAACGACCTCGGCCACTCCCTCGAGAATCGCCGACAAGGCGAAGCCGAGGTAGAGCACGTTGGCGATCCAGAACCACTCCCACTCAGCCATGGCCATCAGCAGGCCGGCGAGGCCGCCGACAACAAGGAACGCCTGTCCGATGTTGGTGCCGAACCGATCGATGTCGCGATCGCGCTCATCCGGGTTCTGGCTCTCGCCGGCGATACCGGCGCGGATCGAGATCACGATGTGACTAGTGATCCCTGCGAGGACTGCAACGCCCAAGCGTCTTTCTCACGGACTCCCATGGCTCTCCTCGGGTCAAGAATGTTTGACACCGCGAGAGTAAAGAGAATCGGACTCTATGTCAAGAATACTTAACTTTTGCTGCCAGGGACCCAGAGCGTGAAAGTTCTGTGGGGTGATGGCCCTAGCGGACTTTCACGATGTTGGCCTAGATGGCTGGCACTGTCGCGAGGGCGGCCGCGAAGCGCTCCTCCGACACCGGCTCGTCGGTCATGCGGTCGCCGAGGTAGGCGTCGTACGCCGCCAGGTCGAAGTGTCCGTGGCCGCAGAGCGCGGTGAGGATGACCTTCTCCTCGCCGCTCTCTTTGCACCGCAATGCCTCTCGCACCGTCTCGGCGAGCGCATGTGTCGGTTCGGGTGCCGGCACGATCCCCTCGGTCCGCGCGAACTGGACGCCGGCGGCGAAGCACTCGCTCTGGCCGATCGCCACGGCGTCCATGAGCCCGAGCTCGTAGACGTGGGAGATCAGCGGCGCCATGCCGTGGTAGCGCAGGCCACCAGCGTGGATCGGGTCAGGGATGAAGTCGTGACCGAGGGTGTGCATCTTCATGAGTGGCGTCATACCCGCGGCGTCACCGAAGTCGTACGCATACGTGCCGTGCGTCAGGGAGGGACATGAGGCTGGCTCGACTGCACGGATGTGCGGACTCATGTTCCCCGCCAGCTTCTCGCGAAGGAACGGGAACGACAGCCCGGCGAAGTTTGATCCGCCCCCGGTGCATCCGACGATGACGTCTGGTGTCTCACCGATCTTGGCGAATTGCAGCAGTGCCTCTTCACCGATGATCGTCTGGTGCATGAGCACGTGGTTCAGCACAGAGCCGAGGGCGTAGCGAGTCTCGGGCTCGGTTGCTGCCACCTCGACGGCCTCGCTGATTGCGATGCCGAGCGAACCGGTGTGGTTGGGGTCGGCGGCGAGGTAGGCGCGTCCGGCCTGCGTCAGCTCGGACGGTGAGCGGTGCACCTTGGCGCCGAAGGTCTCGATCATCATGCGGCGGTAGGGCTTCTGGTCGTAGGACGCCCCCACCTGCCAGACGTCGCACTCGATGCCGAACATCGAGCAGGCCAGTGCCAGCGCGGTCCCCCACTGGCCGGCGCCGGTCTCGGTGGTGATCTTGGTGACACCGGCCTTGGCGTTGTAGTACGCCTGCGGCACTGCTGTGTTGGGCTTGTGCGAGCCGGCGGGTGAGACACCTTCGTACTTGTAGTAGATACGCGCCGGCGTCCCGAGCGCCTCTTCGAGGCGGTGCGCGCGGAACAGCGGCGACGGCCTCCAGAGGCGGTAGATGTCCTGTACCTCGTCGGGAATGTCGATGTACCGGTCGGACGAGACCTCTTGCAGGATCAGGTCCATCGGGAAGAGCGGCGCCAGGTCGTCGGGCCCGACTGGCTCGTGGGTTCCCGGGTGCAGAGGCGGCGGCGGTGGGGACGGCAGGTCGGGCACGATGTTGTACCACTGCGTCGGCATCTCGGACTCGTCGAGGGTGATCTTGTGCTGCTTCGGCTCCGCCATGGGCTAGTTGCCTCTCTCACCTGGTCACGTCGTCTGTCGCACCCTAGCGACGAGGGGCGATGATGGTCAGGTGAACTCGGTACCTCGGCTGATCGCCACCGATCTCGACGGCACCATCGTGCATCACGACGGGTCGGTGTCGGCACGTGTCCTTGAGGCGTTCGCGGCCGCGTCGGACGCCGGCGTTCGCATCGTCTTCGTCACGGGCCGCCCGCCGCGGTGGATGGGTGAGGTGGCTGACGTGACGGGCCACGCGGGTGTTGGGATCTGCGCGAACGGTGCCTTCGTCTACGACATGCACGACGAGCTCGTTCTGGAGACCTTCGCGATGTCGGCAGAGGTGGCCGTTGACGCCGTCGGGCGCGTGCAGGAGGTGCTACCAACGTCGGCGTTCGCCGTCGAGGCACTGTCGGGGTTCAGCTACGAGCCGGCCTACCGGCCGCGCTGGGACGTCCACGAGCCGACAACCGTCGGCCCCATCCACGGTCTACTGAGTGGTGACATCGCGAAGCTACTGGTGCGGGACGACGAGATTCCGGGCGACGCCATGCTCGCTGCTGCCGCACCCGCGGTGGCCGGCGTGGTGGAGGTGACGCATTCCGACGCCAACGACTCGCTGCTCGAGCTGAGCGCCCTCGGCGTCACGAAGGCGACGACGCTGGCGATGTTGGCGGCGCGCTGGGGCATCGCGCAGGACGAGGTTGTCGCCTTCGGTGACATGCCGAATGACCTCGACATGTTGAAGTGGGCCGGCCGCGGCTACGCGGTGGGCAATGCGCACCCGTCAGTTCTGGCTGTGGCAGACGAGCATGCGCCGTCGATCCACGACGACGGGGTGGCGCAGGTGGTGGAGCGCCTGCTAGCGCTCTAGCCGGGTACGCGACCGCGCTAGTGGGCCTTGACGCGCAGGGTCTTGACGTCGAACTTGCGCTGGATCTTGCTGGCAAGGTCGGTGTGCGTCGCCGCATTGAGGTGGCGGTGACGGATCATGACGACTACTTCGTCGGGGTTGTGGTGCGCCACGAGGTCGCCGATCGAGTCGAGCGGGTGGTTCGGCGTCACGGTGCCATCGGCGGTGGCACCTGCGGCCTGGAGCGCCTTCACGGACTCGGCGAGCACCGCGGCGGCCTCGTGTCGGGCGATGGCGCCTGGGTTGGTCTCGTTGTCGGCGATCGCGTGCGATCCGGTACCGCGTCCTGCTGCGACGCCGAGCTCCCAGTCATTCATGACGGCGTCCATCGAGGCGGAGGTCGGCTCTTCGGGCACGGCGATGTAGAAGGTGGAGGACGAAGCGTCGCCGCCGGCGGTCTCGACGAGGTCAGCGGCGTCCTGCGTGCTGAGCGGATGGCTGGTGACGACAACGACGGTGCTCATGGATCCTCCACGACTCAGGTGACGGCCGAAGTCAAGCACACCGCGTCGACTCGTTGTGCACTCGAGGCAAGAAATCGGCAACCAGGTGAGCACTCGGCGGGCTGGGGGGTCAGGCGTCGGGGTTCTTGCGGCTGTGCTCCTTGGGGATCACGGTGGTCCCTGTGGCTCGGCAGACCAGGATCGGTTCCTTCAGCACGTCGGCAGCGCTGGGTGACAGGTCGTAGCGGGAGGCGATGATCTTCTTCGCCTCGAACTCGACCGTGCGGCTGGTGTTGCCGATCTTGACGACGCGGCCGGTCGCCTCGATGAAGTCGCCGGCGTACACCGGAGCGGTGAACTCGATGTTGCTGTAGCCGACGAACAGGCCCTCGTCGCCGTCGGTGATGACCGCGATCTCGGTGATCACGTCGCCGAAGAGCTTGAGCATGCGTGCACCCTCGACGAGGTTGCCCCCGTAGTGCGCCTCCTCCTGGCCGATACGGACGCGCAGGGTGGAGGTGATATCGCTGGTCACGGTGTTGCTCCTTGGTTGACGGGGTGAGCCGGGATTGTCGAGTCGATGGTGATCGACTCAGGGTCTGGTGCGTGGACACGCTCGATCACGGCGTCGACAGCGACCGCGCGGTCGCGTCCGACGATGATCGGGTTGACGTCGATGGCGACGATCTCGGGGTGCGCGATTCCGAGGTCGCTGACCGCTACGAGCGCGCGGGCCACGGCATCGACGTCGAGCGCTCCCCCACGGGCCTCGCGCATCATGCGGCCGACGTGGCTGTTCTCCAGTAGCCGGCGTGCAGCATCGAGGTCGAGTGCACCGACGTGCACGCTGACCGAGTCGAGCATCTCGGCCCAGACACCGCCGAGCCCGACGATCGTTGTCGGTCCGAACTGCGGGTCGCGCTTGTAGCCGACGACCACGTCGAGCGACCCGGTGATCTGCTCGACGACGAGCAGTTCGACCTCGACCCCAGCGGCGGACGCCGCGCAGAGCACCTGGCGTGCGGCGTCCCGGGCCGATTCCCGGCCGACGACATTGGTGACGACCAGTCCGAGGTCGCTCTTGTGCAGCAGACCATCGGCCACGGCCTTGATGACGACCGGACCGCCGAAGCCGGCTGCGGCGGCAGCGGCCTCCTCGGAGGTCTTCACCCGTTCTTGCCGCGGGGTCTGGATGCCGCACGCACCGAGGATCTCGAGTGCGACGTCTTCGGTGAGCTCAGCGGCGTCGGTGATCGCGGCAACGCGTGCAGGCGACCGTGACACGACAGGCGCCGGCGGCGTCCGGTGCGCCAGCGATCCAAGGGCGCGCAAGGCACCGCGCGCTCCTCGTAGCAAAGCAATGTCGTTGTCACGACAGAACGCGGTGAGTCGCGGGTCGGGGTCTTGGCTCGTCGGGCTCAGCATCACCGGAACGGTGTCGCGCGCGTGCGTGGCGTCGGCGAGGTACTGCGCGAGGTCGAGTCCGAGCTGCCGCTCGTACTCACCGGCGGTGCGCTGCTGGTCCTGCGACACGATCACGATGTCGCCACCTTCGCGCGCGAGCGAGTCGATGGCGGCGGGGTAGACGGCGGTGTAGTCGTCGACGCCCCAGGGGTCGAGCGGGTTCGCGGTGTGGAACGCGGGCCACTGCTCGCTGAGCGGCGCCGACGCGGTGGGAGTGAGGTCTGGCAGGTCGAGGGCGGCGTCCTCGGCGAGGTCGCTCAGCAGGTTCGCCTCGCCCCCTGAGTTCGTGACGATGTGCGTGCGGGCGCCGCGCACCCGGCGCCCGGTGCCGAGGATTTCGCCGATCGTGATGAGCTCGTCGAGGTCTTCGGCGAGCACCACGCCCGCCTGGCGAAGTGCAGCCGCGGTGACGCGGGCACTCGGTGCGAGCTTGCCCGAGTGCGCGAGGATTCCGTCGCGCGCTTTGGCTGAGCGGCCAACGAAACAGGCAGCGACGGTCTTGCCGGCGTCCGCCACCTCGCGTGCCGCTGCGAGTACGTCCTGGGCGTCGGCGAAGCCTTCGATGAAGACGAGCACCGCGTTGGTCTCGGGGTCGGCGGCGAAGAAGCGCAGGTAGTCGGCGGTGGTGGTGACCACCTCAGCCCCGCTGCTGACGAGCGTGGAGAACGGGATGCGTCCCCCGGCGCTGACGAGCGCCTCGATCACTGCGCCGCTCTGGGCGATCGCGGCCACCCCGCCGCGTCGGGCGTCGCGCGGAACCGTGCCGATGTAGGGCATGGCGCCGGTGACGAGGTCGACCACTCCCATGCAGTTCGGGCCGACGACCGAGATGCCGGTGACGTCCGACAGCGTCGCGAGTGAGGCACCGAGATCGGTGGCTGCGCCGCCGGAGTCGGTGAACCCGCCGCCGGGCACGATGACTGCTCCGGCTCCAATGGCGGCCGCCTCTTCGGCGATCGCCTGCACACGTGCGGTGCCGACCAGTGCGACGACGGCGTCCGGCGCGGTTGCGAGATCTGAGAGCGATGCCACCGTGGGGACGCCGGCCACGTCGGCGTACTTGCCGTTGACCGGGACGACGAGCCCCTCGAACCGGTGATCGGCGCAGTTGCGCTGAACGATCTGGCCCGCGAAGGAACGCGGGCTCGCACCGACGACGGCGATCGACCGGGGGCGCAGCGTCGCGGCAAGCGCGGTCTGCGACGGGTGCGAGGGGCGGATGGCGTCCATGCCTCTAGGGTCGAGATTCGACGCCTGCTCGGCCAGCGGCAAAGTGTTCCGACCTCGGTGAGAGGTGTGAACACTTTGCGTGTTGGCTGCTGGTGGAACTTCTACAAGACTGGTTGCGTCCCCGAGCTTTGGAGTCTCTTGATGTCGAGCATTCCCACAACGTTCTCTGCCCTTGTTGCGCAGAAGGACGGCGACGCCGTTGTCCGCGAGGTACGGCAGATCTCGGTGGACGATCTCGGTGAGGGCGACGCCGTCATCCGCGTCACCTGGTCGTGCGTCAACTACAAGGACGGCCTCGCCACGCTGGCCAAGGGCAAGGTGGCCCGCATCGACCCGATCATCCCCGGTGTCGACCTCGCGGGTGAGATCGTCGAGCCCGGCGACTCCGGCCTCGCGGTCGGCACCGAGGTGATCGCGCACGGCTACGACCTCGGCGTCGCCCACCACGGCGGATTCACCGAGTACGCACGCGTTCCGTCGCAGTGGCTGGTGCCGTTGCCTGACGGGTTGACGGCGAAGCAGGCGATGGCCGTCGGCACGGCCGGGTTCACCGCCGCGTTGTCGGTGCACGCACTTGAGCATCACGGCCTCAGGCCCGGCACCGGTCCGGTGCTCGTGACTGGCGCAACTGGCGGCGTCGGCTCGGTGGCCGTCGGCATCCTCGCCGACCGCGGCTACGAGGTGGCCGCGTCCACCGGCAAGGCAGACGCCGAGGGCTTCCTGAAGGGCCTCGGCGCCACCGAGATCGTGACCCGCGACGAGACGTCGGGCCCCGGCAAGCCGCTTGAGCGTGAGCGCTGGGCCGGCGCCGTCGACTGCGTCGGAGCATCCACGCTGCCGTACATCCTGCGCACGCTGAAGTACGGCGGCGCGGTTGCGGCGTCCGGCAACACCGGCGGCATCGGTCTTGAGGCCACGGTGTTCCCGTTCATCCTGCGCGGCGTTGCGTTGCTCGGCATCGACTCGGTCGCGATGCCGATCGAGGCGCGCCGCGAGGTGTGGCAGCGCATCGCCACCGACCTGCGTCCGCGCGGCCTCGACGACATCGGTTCGCGCGAGGTGTCGCTGGCCGAGCTGCCGGACGCGTTGGACGCCGTGCTCGCCGGCGCCAACACCGGCCGCACCCTGGTGCGCCTTTAGGCGGTTGCCGGGTCGCGCCGCTCGGCGGGCCGTGAAGACCTATGTGCCGTTTCTGACGGCTGAGGGCGTGTCAACGGCACCTACGTCTTCACGTGGCCTCTTCACGCGGCGATGCTGGCCGCCCAGATCTCTTCGCCGTCGCTGTCGAGGGCCCACGTCGGTGACAGCCCGATGCGGCGGGCGACGGCCTGGGACGCTGCATGCGACGGGGGAACATGGGCCTCGATCCGCCGGACACCGTTCGCCGCGAGCCAATCGCTGACTGCCCGTGCCGCGTCGGTGGCGATGCCGCGCCGTTGGTCCTGGACGCCGACGAGCCAGGCGATGTCGGCGAAGTGGCGTAGACAGTGGCTTGGACGAAGCCCACCGCGCGCTGATCGACAGCTGTGCGGATGACCCAGTTCAGCCACTGCTCATCAGGGACCCCTGACCCCGACGTCTGGCGTCGGTAGCGCTCGGTGAGGGCGTCGAGCGTCGGAGCTTGACTGCCGGTGAACGCATAGAGCGACTCGTCGCCGAGGACCGCGACCATGTCTTCGGCGTCGCTCACCGTGAGGGGGTTCAGCATGAGGCGCTCGGTCTCGATGGGGCCGATGATCATCTGGTGAGCGTGGCACAAGAGGTCTGCCGGGCCGGCGCGGAAATCTGGGTTGCCCGACTGTCGGGGGTTGGGGTTAGGGTCGCGCGCATGACTCCCCCCACGGACTCTGCTCCCACTCCTGACGAATCCCGCCCCACTCCCAGCTCCGAGCCAGCCATCACGGCGCGCGACCTGGTCAAGACCTTCACCGGCCGATCCGGCACCGTCGAGGCGGTGCGCGGGGTCAACCTCACGGTGAACCAAGGCGAGGTGTTCGGCTTCCTCGGCCCCAACGGAGCCGGCAAGTCGACGACGGTCCGCATGCTGACCACTCTCACGGGAATCACGGGCGGCTCGGCCACCGTCGCCGGCGTCGACGTGGCCAACGACCCGGACGGCGTCCGGCACAAGATCGGCGTCGCTCTGCAAGAAGCCGGCCTCGACATGCGTCAGACCGGTCGCGAGCTCGTGGTCCTGCAGGCCAGGCTCTTCGGGCTCTCACGCGCCGATGCCCGTCAGCGCGCCGAAGAACTGCTCGAGCTCGTCGAGCTCACCGAGGCTGCCGACCGGCTGATCAAGGGCTACTCGGGCGGCATGAAGCGACGCCTCGACCTCGCGTCCGCGCTGGTGCACCGGCCCGACGTGCTCTTCCTCGACGAGCCGACCACCGGGCTCGACCCGGCCAGCCGAGTCGTCGTCTGGGACGAAGTGCGTCGCATCAACGCCAAGGGCACCACCGTCTTCCTCACGACGCAGTACCTCGAAGAGGCCGACCAGCTCTGCGAGCGCCTGGCGATCATCGACGACGGCACCATCGTCACCGAGGGAACACCGGCCAGTCTGAAGGCCGATCTCAGGGCGCGGCGCGGCCTCGACTCCGACCCCACGCTCGACGACGTCTTCCTCGACGTCACCGGACGCCAGCGAGAACGGCGGGCCGGCGAGGTCAGCGAGGTGGCGTCGTGAAGACCGTCCTCATCCTCGGTGAACGCGCCGTCCGCGAAGCCAAGCGGACGCCGGACGCGCTGTTGCCGACCCTGCTCATCCCGATCTTCTTCCTGATCGTCAACACCGGTCAGGCGGCGAAGATCTTCCCGACCGGCAGCACGCCGTTCCTCGAGGGCCAGAGCTATGCGGCCTTCCAGCTGCCTGCGACGCTGCTGCTGGCGGCGTCGTTCGGAACTGCAGCCCTCTACCTGGTGGAAGAGATCGAGAACGGGTACTTCGACAAGCTTCGCGCGACCCCGATTTCTCGCGGCTCGCTGGCGATGGGGCGCTTGTCGGCTGAGGCGCTGAAGTCGTCGCTGCTGACGATCGTCATCCTGCTGATCGCGCTGCCGTTCGGTATCCGTATCGCGAGCGGCCCCATCGGGGTTGTCCTGCTGGTCGTGCTGACCGCTGGTTGGGCTGTGGGGTATTCGGGGTTCCTGCAGTTCGTGGCGCTCAAGACGCGTAACGCCGCGGCCACCAACTCGGCAAGCCTGATCTTCTTCCCGCTGCTCTTCCTGACGCCGAACTTCGTCCCCCGCAACCTTCTGGCGCGTCCGATGGAGATCGCCGCGACCCTGAACCCGGTCACCTACATGATGGAAGCGCTGCGGTCGCTGATTCTCGTCGACCTCGACTGGGCTGTGGTCGGCAAGGGCTTCGCAGTCGTGGCGGGCTTCGTGTTGATCACTGTGTTCGCGAACATCAGGACCATGGCCAAGTACGACTGAGGTCGCCCCGTGAAACCAGCGTTCCACAAGGTGGATCGTCCCCGTTCAGAGCGTGGTGTTTCGACGTCAAGAGGCTTACCCTCGGGGAAATGACTGAACGGTCGCTCAGTGAAATCCCGGGCGGCGTGCCTCCTGACGCCGCCGACCCGGTTTCCGCGCGTATTGGCGAGATCGCCGAGGCCCGTGCGGGTGAGCCCGGTCCGCTCCTCGAGATCTTGCACGACGTCCAGCACGAGTTCGGCTGGCTGCCGGAGAGCACCGTCCCGGCGCTCGCCCACGTTCTCAACCTGAGCCGCGCTGAGGTTCACGGCGTCATCTCGTTCTACTCCGACCTGCGCACGAGCCCGGCCGCCGATGTCGACGTCGCGATCTGCCGCGGCGAGGCCTGCCAGGCGGTCGGTGCCGAAGCTCTCGTGACGCACGCCGCCGATCGGCTCGGCGTCAACATCGGAGAGCAGACCGCAGATGGATCCGTTGGCCTCGAGCAGATCTTCTGCTTCGGCAACTGCGCGCTCGGGCCCACCGCCTCGGTCGCCGGACGCCTGCACGGCCGGGTGACCCCCGAGCGCCTAGACGCCCTCATCGACGACGCGCAGGCAGGGAGTTCCACCCCGTGACCACCACCGTCTACGTTCCCCGCGACTCCTCGGCATGCGCCGTCGGCGCCGACGAGGTTGCGGTCGCCCTCACCGCTGAAGCGGCCAGCCGTGGGGACGACATCCACATCGTCCGCAACGGTTCGCGCGGCATGCTGTGGCTCGAGCCCTTCGTCGAGGTCGACGTCGACGGCACCCGCGTCGGCTACGGCCCGGTGCAGGCCGAAGACGTGGCGTCCTTGTTGGACACCGGGCTGCTGACCGGTGCCGACCACGCGCTCAAGCACGGCGCCGTCGACGCACTGCCCTGGCTAGAGCGGCAGGACCGGCTCACCTACGCCCGCATGGGCGTCATCGACCCGCTCGACCTTGACGACTACGAGGCGCACGGCGGGCTCGCCGGCCTCCGCAATGCGATCGCGCTCGCCCCGCAGGGTGTCGTCGATGTCGTGGCGGCGTCCGGTCTGCGGGGACGCGGCGGCGCAGGCTTCCCGGCTGGGCGCAAGTGGCAGACGGTGCTCGACGCTCCAGGCGACACAAAGTTCATCTGCTGCAACGCCGACGAAGGCGACAGCGGTACCTACGCCGACCGCATGCTGATGGAGGGCGATCCCTTCACCCTGCTCGAAGGCATGACCATCGCGGCCCTCGCGGTGGGCGCCACGCAGGGGTTCATCTACCTGCGCTCTGAGTACCCCGACGCCCGAGACATCTTGCGCGAGGCGATCGAGATCGCGCGTGGCTACGGCTGGCTGGGTGACGACGTTCTCGGCAGTGGCCGAGCGTTCGACATCAGCGTGCGCATGGGCGCCGGCGCCTACATCTGCGGCGAAGAGACATCAATGCTCGACAGCCTCGAGGGCAAGCGCGGCATGGTGCGCGCCAAGCCCCCGCTCCCCGCACTCGAGGGCCTGTTCGGCAAACCGACCGTCGTCAACAACGTGCTGACTCTCGGCAGCGTTCCGTTCGTCCTCGCCGAGGGCGCTGACGCATACGCATCTCGTGGGCTCGATCGCTCGCTGGGCACACAGGTGTTCCAGCTTGCCGGCAACATCAAGCAGGGCGGCGTGGTCGAGCTCGGCTTCGGCGTCACGTTGCGCGAGCTCGTCGAAGACTTCGGTGGCGGCACCGCGTCCGGGCGCCCGATCCGCGCCATTCAGGTGGGCGGCCCGCTCGGCTCGTACCTCACCGCCGACCAGCTCGACCTGCCGCTCGAGTACGAGACCTTCGCCGCGGCCGGCGCGATGGTCGGCCACGGCGGCATCGTTGTGCACGACGACACCGCCGACATGGCTCGTCTGGCGCGCTTCGCCATGGAGTTCTGCTCTGAGGAGTCATGCGGCAAGTGCACGCCGTGCCGGGTCGGCTCGACGCGTGGCGTCGAGGTGATCGACAAGATCACCGCCGGCGACGACCGGCAGGGCAACCTCACGTTGCTGCTCGATCTGTGTGACGTGATGACTGACGGATCGCTCTGCGCCATGGGCGGGCTCACGCCCATGCCCGTGCGCAGCGCACTCACCAAGTTCCCCGAAGACTTCGGCCTGACGGCGCAGGAGGTCAGCTCATGACACTGCTTCATGAACCAACGGGGCAGGTGGCGCCCGACCTCGGGACGCCGGCGATGCCCGGCGAGCGCACTGTTGAGGTCGAGATCGACGGCGTCGCCGTCGCCGTGCCTGAGGGCACGTCGATCATGCGTGCCGCGGCCGAGGCAGGCATCGACGTCCCGAAGCTCTGCGCCACCGACTCGTTGAAGTCGTTCGGCTCGTGCCGCGTCTGCCTGGTCGAGATCGAGGGACGTCCGGGAGCTCCGGCGTCATGCACGACGCCTGTCGCGCCCGGCATGAAGGTGGCGACGACCAGCCCGAAGGTCGACAAGCTTCGCCAAGGCGTCGTCGAGCTCTACCTGTCTGACCACCCGGCTGACTCGTGCACTGCAGGGGCGTGTGAGCTGCACGCCATGGCAGAGACCGTCGGGCTGTCCGATGTGCGCTATGGCCAAGAGGGCCACAACCACCTCAACATCGAGGTCGACGCCTCGAACCCCTACTTCACGTTCGACCCAAAGGCGTGCATCGTCTGCTCGCGCTGCGTCCGTGCGTGCGACGAGATCCAGGGAACCCTTGCGCTGACTGTTGAAGGACGCGGCTTCGAGTCGTTGATCTCGGCGTCCGGCACATCGTTCATGGAGTCTGAGTGCGTCTCGTGCGGCGCCTGCGTGCAGGCCTGCCCCACGACGGCACTGCAGGAAAAGAGCATCATCGAGCTCGGCATGCCCACGCGCACCGTCAAGACCACCTGTGCCTACTGCGGTGTGGGGTGCTCGTTCGACGCCGAGATGCGGGGCGACGAGCTGGTGCGCATGACGCCGTCGAAGGAAGGTGGCGCGAACGAGGGGCACTCGTGCGTCAAGGGGCGATTCGCCTGGGGCTACGCAACGCACCGCGAGCGCATCACGGTGCCGATGGTGCGCGAGTCGATCACCGACGAGTGGCGTGAGGTGTCGTGGGACGAAGCGATCTCGTTCACTGCCCGGCGCTTCACCGAGTTGCAGCAGCAGTACGGCCCCGACTCGATCGGCGGCATCACCTCGTCACGCTGCACCAACGAAGAAGTCTTCGTCGTGCAGAAGATGGTGCGGGCGGCCTTCGGCAACAACAACGTCGACACCTGCGCGCGCGTGTGTCACTCGCCCACGGGGTACGGGCTCAAGCAGACGTTCGGCACCTCGGCCGGCACCCAAGACTTCAAGTCGGTCGATGACGCCGACGTCATCTTGCTGATTGGCGCCAACCCCACGGATGCGCACCCGGTCTTCGGCTCTCGCATGAAGCAGCGTCTGCGCGCGGGAGCAGAGCTGATCGTCATCGACCCGCGCCGCATCGATCTCGTGCGTACGCCGCACATCGAGGCCAGTCACCACCTGCAGCTTCTGCCAGGCACCAACGTGGCC
Organism: uncultured Actinomycetota bacterium; assembly: GCA_963706045.1. Classification (GTDB taxonomy): domain Bacteria; phylum Actinomycetota; class Actinomycetes; order JAHEKZ01; family JAHEKZ01; genus JAHEKZ01. The sequence continues at coordinate 259,898 of CAVPLY010000002.1, forward strand.
ATCGTCAATGCGCTCGCCCATGTCGTCGTGACCGAAGGCCTGGTCGACCGCGAGTTCGTCGCAGCGCGCTGCGAGGACGACTCGTTCGCCGACTGGGAGGCGTTCATCGCGCGTCCGGAGAACAGCCCGGAGGCAATGGAGGCGGCGACCGGCGTTCCGGCGTCCGAGATCCGCGCTGCTGCTCGGCTCTACGCCAGCGTGCCCAACGCGGCCATCTACTACGGGCTTGGCGTCACCGAGCACAGCCAGGGTTCGACCATGGTCATGGGCATGGCAAATCTCGCGATGGCTACGGGCAACATCGGTCGCGACGGCGTCGGCGTCAATCCCTTGCGCGGCCAGAACAACGTGCAGGGATCCTGCGACATGGGCTCGTTCCCCCACGAGTTCAGTGGCTACCGCCATGTGTCCGACGACACCGTCCGCGTGCTGTTCGAGGACGTGTGGGGTCGCGAGATGCGGGCCGATCCAGGGCTGCGAATCCCCAACATGTTCGACGCCGCTGTTGCCGGCACGTTCCGCGGGCTGTTCGTCCAGGGTGAGGACGTCGCGCAGTCCGACCCGAACATCGGTCACGTCACCGCGGCGCTGACGGCTCTCGACCTGCTGGTCGTGCAAGACCTGTTCATCAACGAGACCGCCAAGTTCGCCCACGTCTTCTTGCCGGGCACCTCGTTCCTGGAGAAGGACGGCACGTTCACGAACGCAGAGCGCCGCATCAACCGCGTCCGTCCGGTCATGGACCCCAAGACCGGCAAGGACGAGTGGCAGGTGGCCTGCGATATCTCGACAGCGATGGGGTATCCGATGGGGTACGACGACGCTTCGCAGATCATGGACGAGATCGCCCAGGTGACCCCCACCTTCGCTGGTGTCTCGTTCGCGCACCTCGACGAAGCGGGCAGTCTTCAGTGGCCCTGCAACGACGCTGCTCCAGAAGGCACCCCGATCATGCATGTCGATGGCTTCGTGCGTGGCAAGGGCAACTTCGTGCAGACGCCCTACGTCCCCACCGACGAGAAGGCGAACCGCAAGTTCCCGTTGCTGTTGACGACCGGACGCATCCTGTCGCAGTACAACGTGGGCGCACAGACTCGGCGCACCTCCAACGTGGAGTGGCACCCTGAAGACCTCCTTGAGATTCACGAGGCCGACGCCGCCGAGCGTGGCATTGGCGATGGTGACTGGGTGGCGCTCAACAGCCGTGTGGGCGAGACGCACATGCGGGCACGGATCACCGACCGCGTCCCGCAAGGTGTCGTCTACACGACGTTCCACCACCCGGAGAGCGGCGCGAACGTCGTCACCACGGAGAACTCCGACTGGGCCACCAACTGCCCCGAGTACAAGGTCACGGCCGTTCAGATTCGACCCGCGAACGCCGTCGACCCGCTCCGTGTGTCGGCTGACGCATGAGTACGAAGGATCTGGTCCGCATGGCCAATCAGATCGCCGTCAACCAGGCTCACCTGCCCGACGACCAGGCGGCCGACATCGTTGCGTCGCACTTGACCATGTTCTGGGCGCCGTCCATGCGGAATGAGCTCGTGACTGCAGTTGATGCGGGCGAGGCCGACCTCAATGAGGTTGCACTGCGTGCTGTGCGCCAGCTTCAGCCAGCGTGAGGCGGTCGCTGCACGCGTAGCAGTTGAACGAGTCGTTGCGTGAGAAGCCGATCAAGGTGAGGCCGGCGTCGCGTGCGAGATCAACTGCCAGGGTCGACGGAGCCGACACCGCTGCGAGCAGCGGGATGCCGGCCATGACGGCCTTCTGCGTCAGTTCGAACGATGCCCGCGCGCTCACCTGAAGCAGCCATCGTGAAGCGGGTAGGGCGTCATGCTGCAGCGCCCAGCCGACAACCTTGTCGACGGCGTTGTGGCGTCCGACATCTTCGCGGATGCAGACCGGGTCACCGTCGAGGGTGAACAGTCCGGCGGCGTGCAGGCCTCCGGTTCGGTCGAATGCTGACTGGGCTGCGCGCAGTCTGTCGGGGAGCTGGGAGATGACGGCCGGAGAGATCTGGATCGAGTCGGTGGACGCGATGGCTCCACGCCGCGCCACCACTTCGGTGATGCTGTCGGCGCCGCAGATGCCGCACGCGCTGCTCGTCATCGTCAGCCGGGGCGACGGGGGATCGATCGAGGGGTCGAGTCGCACCTCGACGGTGTTCTCGTCGCACGCGATCGCGCCGATGAGGTCGCTCGGAGTGTGGACAACACCCTCGGAGATGAGCCACCCAAGGGCGAGCTCGATGTCGTGACCGGGTGTGCGCATGGTGGTGGCGGTGTCCACGCCATTCACCCGGATGGTCAGCGGTCCTTCGACGGCCAGCTGGTCGACGACCTCGGTGGCGACGCCATCGCGCAACCGCACCATGCGGCGTCGGTCAACAAGGCGTCCCATGGCTCCATGGTGCCTCACAGAAGTCATATTGGCGTTGCTGTTCCACGTCAAACGCTGTCGACCGGCAGAATTTCCGCGAACGGAGCCGTGCAGGGAGGGCCTTCGGCGTGCTCGTAGCGGACCCCCCCATCGGTGCCGACGACGACTGTGGCGCTTGAGACGGTGCCGTGGCGTTCGGCGTGGATACAGGCGGGGGCGGCACCGTCGGTGGGCTCGTGCGACTGCAGGATGTCGCGCAGTCTGGTGACGAGGTCCGCCGCGTCGGGCGCTGCCTCAAGAGCTTGTCGGGCCTGAGCCAGGATTCGGGTTGCCTTGGGGTCGGCGGGGTCATCGAGGTCCTGCTCGGTGAGCACGTGGATGCCCGGTGTGAGGTCGATCGTGCGCGTTCCTTGGTCATCGTCGATCGACGTGCAGTAGGCGGCGTCCGGCGAGGCGTAGAGAACGTTGACGGGGTTGTAGTCGCCTGCCTGGAGTCCTCGCATGACGTCGTGGGCCTCGGCGTCCCCACCCTTCAGTACGTCGAGCGGCAGGCCCCCGCGCGACTGTCGGTCGGCGTCGCGGACCGGAAGTTGGCCGCCCGGGTGCCGGTTGGTGACGGCGCCGATGCGTCCAGCGGGATCGATCGCCAGCCACGTTCCACCCGCAAGGCGATCACGTCCTCCCCATCTGGGGGGCTCCGACTCCAACAGCGTGGGCGGATCGCTGGGGCGTCCAAGCAACTCATCACGGTTGGCCGCGACAACCAGGGAAGCGTCAGGCAGGCACTTCCACGCAACGATCACGGTGCACACCCGCCCACCGTAATGGGGCCATGCCACATGGGTTCGGTCATTTCAAACCACTGCCGTCATCAACGTCGTGGTCTGACTGCTCCAGTTCGTGATGCACGAGTGAATGGGGACGCCGATGGTTCGGTCATTTCGAACCGGTGTGACATGGCCCCACTTCGGGGTTAGGTGGGGCGGAGGGCTTCGTAGGCCATCACGGCGGCGTGAAGGCTCGTGCACGCCTCTGCTGAGTCGAGGTCGACCTTGAGCACCTTCTCGATCGTCGTCAGTCGTTGGTAGAAGGCCTGACGCGACAGGTGGGCTGCGTCGGCCGCGGCCGATTTGTTGCGCCCGTGCGTCAGGTAGATCTGCAGCGCCCCCACCAGGTCGGTGCCGTTCTTCGCATCGTGGTCGAGCAGCGGCCCCAAGGTCCGCTCGACGAAGGCCTGCAGGCGGGGGTCTCCGCCAAGGACGTAGAGCAGCCCGCGCAGCTGGACATCGGGCAGCTCGTAGTAGGGCTTGTCCTCCGGTGATCCCTGCGCCGCCTCTGCAGCGTGGGAGGCCTCGGCGAACGAACGCCGTACCGCGTCCAGGTCGTGCACGGCCGACCCCACGCCAATCACCGGCCTACTCACCTTCGCCGAGTCAGCCTTGGCCAGCACGTGCTGCGCGACCTTCGTCAGCACGCTGGAGGCGTCGGCCCCGTCAGCAAGCGGCAGCAGGACGCCGACCCGACCAGGGCGCAGCGACCCCACCAACGCCTTGACGTCAGCAGCACGCAGAGCGGACGCCACGAGCTCGGCCTCCAGGTCGCGCGGCCTGGCATGCGGTTGGTGGGCGCGGTCGGCGCTGAGCTCGACGACGACCGCCACCAGCTGTCGCCGCGCCGTCGGCACGCCGAGTGCGGCGGTGCGGGCGTGGATGTCCTCAGAGGATTCAAAGCGCCGGTCGATGATGTCGGCGAGTGTGGTGCGGTGCGCCTGCAGCTCCATCGGATCCTGCTGCTGCTCGAGCAACCGGTTCAGCGTGAGGGCTGTGGCTGCCCGTTCGAGCACCATGAGCTGCAACGCGCTGGGCTCACCATCGGGGAGCAGCACGAGGCGTCCCCACACCTCACCCCTGGCCTCGACCATCGCGACGACCCAGCCCTCCGGGCCACACACGTCGCTGTGAGCAGACGTCTGTGCCGCCCGTGACCGGGTGCTCCAGTCGCGCAGTACGTCGTTCGTCGACCGACCAGCTGGTGCGTGGGCGACCACCTGGTGCACGAGATTCTCAAAGACGACGGCGCATCCCGACAGTCTGGCGGCCTCGTGCACGATCGACGATGCGGACGCCCCTTCGACACAGAGACGGGTGAAGACGCGGTGCGCCGACTCGGACGCGTGCAGGGCGTTGATCTGTTCGGCAACGATCAGCGAGTGGACAGCCTGGGTCACCTTGACGAAGCGCAGCTCGCGCCGGAGCGAGATCAACGGCAGGCGGTGCCCCTCGCACGCTTTCACCAGGGCTCGCGGGAGCGCGTCGAAACGGCGACCCAGCTCGACCATGAGGGCGACGGCTCCGGCAGCGGCCAAACCGTCGGCGTAGGCGCGAAGCTGCTCGTCGGTGTCGGGCAGCGCGATTCCGGTGGTCAGGATGACCTCGCCACCGGAAAGCAGGCCCGCGATGTCCGGCAGCTCGCTGACGTGCACCCAGCGAACTCGAGCGTCCAGGCCACGGCGTCCGGCGTCGACCTGCGGCAACCCGACGGCCAGCTCCGGCAGGTCAAGGAGGTCGCGGACGCGCGGCAGCACCGTGTGCGCGACGAACGCGGCGCGGTCGGGCATGAGACCCCTCGAATGCGATGACGCCGGATTCGACGTTCCGGTGAGGGTAGCGAGAGGCGATGGCATCGCCGGGAGTCGGCCGCTACCGTTATGGCCGTGATGGATTCGTGGTGACACGGTTCGATCACAAACGGTAGACGTGCGACGACGGCACCGGTTAGGTTCAGCGCACGCAGCAGGCATGGCTGGGTGGATTCTTGCTGGGAACCGGAAGAAGTGCGACACAGACGGTCGGACTCCGGAAGATTTCCCGAATTCACATCAGAGGCCTGGGCGGCCGGCGGTCGCAGAGTGCGGCGCCAGGAGGGATTTGGCATGGCAAGGACGCGGAGAAGCTTGCGGGTGGGGGCCGTGGCGAGCGCAGCGATGGTGGCAGGACTGCTGCCCATGGCGACGACCGGTGGCCAAGCACAGGCCTTGGAGCAGGACGGCAAGAACATCTTTGTCGTCGGAGTGCTCCAGGACGTCGACAACCTGAACCCCTTCAAGGGCATCACGGTTGCGGCGTACGAATCCTGGGCGCTGAGCTACGACAGCCTCACGGGCTACGGCGCCGATCGGTTCGAGCCCGTCCCGCAACTTGCCAAGGATTGGGGCGCGTCCGAGGACGGCCTCACCTGGACGTACAACCTTGTCGACAACGCCACGTTCAGCGACGGGGAGGCCCTCACCGCTGACGACGTCGTCTACACCTTCCAGCGCATCATGGACGGCAAGTCGATCGAGCGCACCAACTGGGGCTCGTACGTCAAGAACATCGAGTCCGTGACAGCCGTCGACGACTACACGGTTGAGATTGTCGTGAAAGAGCCGTCACCGATCATGGACACTCTCACCATCCCGATCCTTCCTGAGCACATCTGGAAGAACATTGACCCCGACGAGCTCCGCAAGTACACGAACGAGCCCGACTCCGACCCGCCAGGCATGGTGGGCAGTGGGCCGTTCGTCATGACCGACGCCGTCAAGGGCCAGTACTACCGGTTCGAGACGAACGAGGACTACTGGGGCGACCGGCCCAACATCGATGGTGTCGAGTTCAAGATCTACCAGAACGACAACGGCCTGGTGACAGCACTTGAGAACGGCGAGATCGACTTCGCCGACGACATCGAGGCCTCACTCTTCGACACGATCGAGGACAACCCCGACATCACGGCTAAGTCGTCGCAGTACTCGGGATTCAACTACCTGACCTTCAACGGTGGTGCGCAGCTGACCGACGGAACGCCGATCGGCGACGGGCACCCGTCGCTGAAGGACCCGATTGTGCGTGAGGCGATCCACTACGCGATCGACAAGGAAGCACTGGTCGACCGCACGTTGTCGGGCCGAGGAAGCGTGGGCGAAACGTTCATCCCGCCGATCTACGGTGACTTCCACCAGACGATCGAAGACCCGATCACGTACGACGTCGACAAGGCCAACTCATTGCTCGATGACGCTGGCTACAAGATGGGCGATGACGGCATCCGCACGATGCCCGATGGCTCCGACCCGCTCGTGTACCAGCTCTACTCGCGACAGAACTCCAAGACGTCGCAGACGACGATCCAGCTGCTCGAGGGCTGGCTGAAGGCAATCGGCATCGACTCGAAGTCAGAGACGGTCTCCGAGGGACGCCTCTACGGCATCGCTGGTGACGGCACCTTCGACATGTACGAGTGGGGCTGGGTGGTTGAACCAGACCCCGACTACCAGGTCTCGGTGTTCACGTGCGACCAGATGAGCTACGAGACCAAGAGCGGGCAGGTCTACGCGGGCTTGAACGACAGCTTCTTCTGCGACAGCGAGTACGACCAGCTGTACCAGGACCAGGCGGTCGAGATCGATCGTGACGCCCGCGCCGACCTGGTCAAGCAGGCACAGCAGAAGGTGTACGACGCCAATGCGTACATCGTCACTGAGTACTACGACTACCTGCAGGCGTACCGCAGCGACCGCTACACCGGGTTCGTCGAGCAGCCGTCCGACAACGGAGCGATCCTTTTCCAGTACGGCACCTACTCGTACGAGAACATCGAGCCGGTAACCGCCGACTCAGGTTCCAGCGCGTCGAGCAGTTCCAACACGGCACTGATCGTCGGTGGCGTTGCCGCTGCCGCCGTGCTGGTCGGACTGATTGTGTGGTTCGCGACGCGAGGACGCCGCGGCGCTGAAGCCGACGTGGAGTAGTTCGTGGCGCAGATCGAACCAGCGGGATCTTCCGCAGGTGCGCTGGACCCGGCCGAAAGTGGCCGGGTCCAGCGCCCGTCGCGCGTGGGGGGTATTTGGCGGTTCACCGGGCGTCGCCTGTTGACGGGCCTAGGCACGCTCGCCTTTGTGCTTGTCTTCAACTTCTTCCTCTTCCAGCTGCTCCCGGGCGACCCACTTGCCCGCTACAAGGGAGCCCGCGAGATCTCAGCCGAAGACCTGCAGGCCCTGCGTGAGGAGCTGGACGCGCCGCTCTGGGAGCAGTTCTTCAACTACCTCAAAGACCCATTGCAGCTTGACTCGTTCTCAACAATCCAGGGAAACCCGGTCTGGGATGTCATCGGCCAGGCGATTCCGTGGACGTTGATCCTGCTCGGAACATCGACGCTGCTGGCCACCGTGATCGGAATCTGGATCGGCATTCGCGCCGGGTGGAACCGGGGCAGTCGGTTCGACAAGACGTCGACCGGCATCACGTTGTTCCTCTATGCCACGCCCGAGTTCTGGTTGGGCTTGCTTCTCATCCTGTTCTTCTCGACGGGGTTCTGGATCTTCCCTGGAATCTTCCCGAGCGGGTCCAACATCGGATCCGGCCTCGATCCGTGGACCGTCGAAGGCGTCATCAGTATCGCCTGGCACACCGTGCTGCCTGCTTGCGCACTAGCGGCTGTCTACCTGGCCGACTACTCACTCATCATGCGCGCGTCACTCGTGGATGAGCTGGGCCAGGACTACTTGATGACCGCTCGCGCCAAGGGACTGATGGACCGAGCGATTCGGCGTGGGCATGCAGTCCCCAACGCCTCGCTGCCGACGATCACCCTGATCTTCCTCAACATCGGCTTCATCATCGGTGGTGCGATCACCGTCGAGACCGTCTTCTCCTACCCCGGTCTGGGGTTGCTGACGTTCAACGCCATCACCGCTGACGACTTGCCTCTGCTGCAGGCGTTGTTCCTGCTCTTCAGCGTCTCGGTCATCGTGTTCAACATGATCGCCGACATCGTGATTGCGGCCATCGACCCCCGGATCCGGCTGTGAGCGCCGACGTCGCCGACGTCGGCGAAATCCCGTCGGTCAGGGCCATCCGATGGAAGCGACGCAAGGTCGCCACCACGCGCTTCCTCCGTGACTTCTCTCAGCATGGTCCCGGACTTCTGGGCGTCGGCATCCTGCTCGCGTTCGTGATCGTGGCATTGCTGGCTCCGGTGCTCTTCCCGAGGGAGCTCCTCGATCCGAACGCCGCCCTCAGCAACCCCGTCTACGCACCGCCGAGCAGCGATTTCGATTTCTGGCTCGGCACTGAAGACCTCGGACGATCGGTGCTGGCTGAGCTTGCGTGGGGGACGCGTCCATCGCTGGTCGTCGGCATCCTGGCCTCCATCATGGCCATGATCATCGGCACCCTGGTCGGAATCGCGAGCGGCCACTTCCGTGGCGTGTTCGGCGGATCGCTGGAGCGGCTCACCGACTGGTTCCTGGTGTTGCCCTTCATCCCAACGGTCATCGTCCTTCAAGCGGTACTGGGCGAAACGTCGATCTGGATCACGGTGGTCGTCCTCGGCATCACATCCTGGCCCGGTACCGCCCGACTGGTGCGAGCACAGACGCTCAGCGTCGAGGCGCGCCCCTACATCGAGCGGGCGAAGGTCTTGGGCAACGGCGACTGGGCGCAGATGGTCCGGCACGTGCTCCCCAACGTGATGCCGCTCGTGATCGCCAACACCACACTGACGGTGGCCATCGTGATTCTGTCCATGACCACGCTGGCATTCCTCGGACTCCTTGATCCCAACATCATCTCGTGGGGTGGCATGCTCGATGCGGCTGACGCCACCGGTGCAGCCGCCCAAGGTGCGTGGTGGTTCCTGATCCCACCGGGCCTCTGCGTCATTGGCGTTGTGCTGGCATTTACGCTGATCGGCCGTACCCTCGAAGTCGTCCTCAACCCGCGCCTCGGGAGCAACTGATATGGCCGTACTCGACATGCGTAACGTCTCCCTGACGTATCACCCAGCCGAGGGTCCGGTGCCGGCCGTCCGTGGCGTCAACCTCAGCGTCAACGCCGGCGAGGTCGTCGGTGTTGCCGGCGAATCGGGGTGTGGCAAGTCCACGTTGATCTCGACGGTCCTGCGCCTCTACCCGAAGAGCGCCACTGTTGATGGCGAGGTACTGATTGACGGAGAGAACATCTTCGACATGAAGTGGAATCGCATGCGGGCAGTGCGATGGGGCGAGGCGGCCGTTGTCTTCCAGGGCGCGCTTCACTCACTCAACCCGATCCAGCGGATCGGCAAGCAGCTCGTCGAGCCGATTCTGGTGCATGACAAGGGCGCTACCGAAGCGTCGGCCATGAAGAGAGTTCGAGAACTGCTCGAGCAAGTCGGGCTTCCGGCCCGCCACGCGAACGCCTATCCGCATCAGTTGTCCGGTGGACAGAAGCAGCGGATCATGATCGCGCTGGCACTCACGTGCGACCCGAAGGTGCTGCTGTGCGACGAGCCGACCACGGCCTTGGACGTGATGGTGCAGGCTCAGATTCTCGACCTGCTGAAGAGCATCGCCGTCGAGCGCTCCATGGGCATGCTCATCATCAGTCACGACCTGTCGGTCTTGTCGACCAACTGCGACCGCATCGCGATCATGTACGCCGGACAGGTCGTCGAACAGGGGCCGGCTCTCGACCTCTTTCAACACCCTGCGCACCCCTACACGCGCGCGCTGATGGGTGCGTTTCCGACGATCGGCGACCATGAGTCGCGGTATGCCCCGAGTGGGCTTCCTGGAGACCCTCCCTTCCCCGGCGACTTGCCCAGTGGCTGCTCGTTCCATCCGCGCTGTCCCATCGCCACCGACGAATGCACCACCGCCCATGTAGTGCTTGAGCCTGTGGCACCAGGTCGGGATGCTGCCTGTATCCACGTCAACCAGGGGGTAGGGGCAGCATGAGCAGCGCAGCCGAGTCTTTCGATGAGGCCGCCGAGACGGTCGTCGAGGTGGACGACGTGAGCGTCACCTTCGAAGGTCGCGAGGGTGGCACCGCCCGAGCCGTTGACGGCGTCAACCTAGCCATGCGCAAGGGCGAGATCATCGCCATGGTCGGTGAGTCAGGGTGTGGAAAGACGACGCTGGCCCGCACCATCTTGGGTCTCGAGAAGCCTGCCTCTGGACGGGTGCTGACCCACGGCGAGCCGCTGCAGTACAGCGGGCGGGCGCTGAAGGCCTACCGCAAGAACATCCAGCTGGTGCTGCAAGACCCCACAGGTTCGCTCAATCCACGGCACTCGGTGTACGAAGCTGTCGCAGAGGGCCCCCGTACCCACGGCATGGACGACGAGACCGGACGCGTCAGCCGCGCCCTGTCCATGGCCGGACTACGACCGCCTGAACGGTTCTACCTGCGCTACCCCCACGAGTTGTCCGGGGGCCAGCGGCAGCGCGTCGTCATCGCCGGGGCTCTCGCGCTCGACCCCGATGTGATCATCGCTGACGAGCCCGTGAGCAGCCTCGATGCGTCGGTGCGGGGCGAGATCCTCGCACTGATGCTGAAGCTGCGCGAAGACCTCGGGCTCACGCTGCTCGTCGTGACGCACGACCTGGGTCTGGCCTGGAACATCGCTGACCGGATCGTGGTCATGTATCTCGGGCGCGTGGTTGAGCAGGGACCCACAGAAGAGGTGCTGAACAACCCGCAGCACCCGTACACGCGTGCGTTGCTCTCAGTCGTTCCCGAGATGCACGGTACCGAGCAGATCGTGCTCACCGGCGAGACACCTGACCCCACCAAGATCCCGAGTGGCTGCCGATTCCACCCGCGATGCCAAGAGGTTCGCAGCGGCGTAGCCGAGAAGGCTGGCGTGCTCGAAGCGTGCACATCGATCTCGCCGGCGATCTTGTCGGCGCAGATCCCGGTGGGAGCTGCCGAGCTCGGCCACGAGGCTGCCTGCCATCTGGTGACGCCGCCCCCGACCGTCTGACGCCCCCGCCAGTCCTACGTCCTACAGGTAGGGCCCGCTGGTGCGTTGACTCTGATCGAGGTCGGGTGAGATGCCCGCTCCGTCCGGTCCGGCCGGCAGGGCAGCGCGTCGGCGCATCTCCTCGAACTGTGCGCGAGCTGCGACCTGTTGGGCAAAGAGCGCAGTCTGGATGCCGTGGAACAGCCCCTCGAGCCAGCCGACCAGTTGGGCCTGGGCAATGCGTAGCTCGGCCTCGCTCGGGATGCCGTCGTCTGTGAAGGGCAAAGAGATGCGTTCGAGCTCTTCGGTGAGTTCAGGTGCCAGGCCGTCTTCGAGCTCGGCGATCGACCGACGGTGAATCTCCTTGAGCCGCGCGCGCCCGGCCTCGTCCAAGGGGGCGCTCCGTACCTCTTCAAGGAGCTGCTTGATCATTGTTCCGATCCGCATCACTTTGCCGGGCTGCTCGACCAGGTCGGTAATGGGCGGTTGGCCCTCGTCGTCACCATCACCGGTTGGGGTCGGCATTTCGCCGACGGCTTGGCCGTCAGGGCCAACGATCACGATGCGGTTGGGGGTTTCGTCCTCGGGCTGCGTCATAGCTCCATCTTGGCCTAGTAATCCGGTGGACGCCGACCGGGTGGTCCGGCACAGTGTGCGGATGGATCTTACTGGCATCCAGGGCGTGCTTCCCGATCACACAGTCCGTGCCGTGAGCATGGACGACGTCCCGGCTTTGCTCAACCTGGTCGAGCGGTTGACCACCGTTGTCCTCGGTGAGCCAGATGCCAGCGAGGCGGAGATGCGCGACGACCTCACCGGAGCGCACTTCGACCTCGCCAAAGACACCTTCATCGCCGTGGCTCCTGATGGCCGTGCGACGGCGTACGGGCAGGGATACGACGAGCGAACTGGGACCGGTTGGGTGGACGTCTACATCGATCCCGCGATCGAGGACGAGTTCTTCTACGCGACCGCTGACGCCGCGATTGCTGCTGCCGTCGCGCGCGTGGCCGAGTCGGCAAAGTCGAGGGGCGAGTCGGCTGTGCGTGTGACGTCCAACCTGTACGAGACAGAGACGCGCATGCGTTCGGCCTACGAACGAGCCGGGCTCGTCGTCGAAACGGTCTACTGGCGGTTGCAGCGCCCCTTCGGTTCGGACGAGGTTCTGGAGCAGCCAGTAGTGCCCCCTGGGTTCTCGGTGGCGAAGGTTGACCCAGGGGACGACGAGGTCATTGAGCAGGCGTATCACCTGTTCCACGAAACCTTCAGCGAACATCACGGACATGAGGGCCCCCAGAAGACGCTGGCCGACTTCGTCGAGGACCACCGCGGTGCGGAGTCGTTCGACCCCGAGGCGTGGTGGTTCGCGTGGCAGAGCGATACGCCGGTCGGCCTGCTGATCGGTGACAATCGGCGCGCTGAGCAGGGCGTTGGCTACGTCCCCGCCATCGGCGTCCAGAAGCACCTGCGGGGACGCGGGATCGCGCGAGCCCTTCTGCTGTCTGCGTTTGTTGACTACCAACGACGAGGCCGTAGCGGCGTCCAGCTCGGGGTGGATACCGGCAACACCACCGGGGCCACGCGCTTGTATGACTCGGTGGGGATGACCTCGCTGCACTCAGCGATCGCGCTCGGCTGTGACATCACGCTCTGACCATCGTCCCGACATCAACCGGGACCGACGGGGTGTGTACTCGATGAAGCAGGGCTAGCTGGAAGGGAACGCCACCTTGTCGAGGAACGCGTCGACCAGCGCGTAGCACCGGGTGCGGTTCTGATCGGCGAGCTGCTCGCTCTGCCGGTACATCGCCTCGAGGTCGACGCCATGTTCTTGCGCGTCGGCGGTGGCGTCGCTGCCCCAGCGGCGAATGATCTCGGTCGAGACCTCGGGGTGGAACTGCAGGGCGAGCATGCGGCCGAGACGGTATGCCTGAGGCCCCGCGGCCGTGGACGCAAGGACCTCGGCGGCAGCGGGCGGTGTGAACTTGTCGACGTGATACTCGAACCAAGGCCCGGTCGGAGCGAGCTCATGGTCGTCTGAGTCGATCTCGAACCAGCCGATCTCGCTGCGCTCGGCTCGCTCTGTTGAACCTCCGAGGGCGTGCGACATCAGCTGACCGCCGTAGCAGATTCCCAGTACGGGAGTGTCGGCGTCGACGGCCGCCCGAACGGCAGCGGACTCGCGCTCGACGTGGTTGGCCACCTTCTCCCAGTACACCGACCAGTCGGACCCGAGCATCACCAGAAGGTCGACACCATCGAGCGCTATCTCACCGTCGCCGTCTCGGTGAAAGATCTCGAGGTCAAAGCCCCGCTGTTGCAGTCGTTCGCCGACATGGCCGGCGTCATCGTCGCCGCGGTTGGCGATCACCAGTGCTTTCACGAGACCGAAGGCTACGGCAGCCAGGTGTCGCTGGCCTGCTCTGCCTGGGCAGGCGCGGACGCCTTGGCCTCGGCCGTTGTTCGCAGGTCGATCACAGACGGCGGCAGCGTGCGAACCAATGCCCACGAGCTGTAGGCCACTGGCAGGATCAGGGCGATCGCCATGGTCGACGTCGTGGGCAGCAGGGTGGCAACGGCGCCTGCCCCCAGTGCGCCGAACGCCTGTATGCCCATGAGCCCGGGTTGCACGATCGAGACGAACGGCGCCCGCAGCTGGTCGGGCACCATCATCATCGACCCCGTCATGGTGGGGACGTCTGCGGCGATCGTGACGCCGAAGGCGGCGATGGCAATGAAGGCAAGAATCACCGTCGTCCAGCCTCGGCCGGTGCCTGCCAGCGCAAAGAAGACCGCGGCGGGGCTGGCGGCGAGGATTGTGATCGTGCACGAGATGCGGAGCAGCCGCGTGGGGGAGCCCTCACGGGGCACCACCGTTCCGCTGAACGCACCGATGATGGGCGCGGTGGCAATCAACGCTGCCATGACGATCGGATTGACGTCTTCGCTGCGCAGGAACACCGGGAGCAGTGCGCTAATTGCGGCGTCCGCTAACGCCAGGAGCAGGAAGAAGACGAGCATCTGACGCAGCAGGCCGCGACGCGACATCAGTGTGAAGGCGTTGCGGGTACGAGTGATCGGGGGCTCAGGCGGCGGTGGTTGGCGTCCGGCGGAGATGCCAATCAGGAGCACGCCGGAGATGCCGAATGTTGCCGCGTTCATGATGAGAGCGGCTTCTGGGCCGAGAAGCAAGAGCAGCGCACCACCGGCGGCGAGCCCTGCAGCTTGGGCGGTCTGGAAGGTCACGTTGCTGAGCGCGTAGCCGTCAGCCATGCGGTCTTCGCCAGCGGCCTCGGGAATGATCGCGGTCCTAGCGGCCTCGAAAGGCGGTGACGCGACGCCTGCCACGAAGGCGAGTACGAGAAGCGACCAGGTGGGGAGTGGCAACGCGATGAGCGCGAAGAGGACCATGCGGATGAAGTCCGAGCCGATCATCATGCCGCGCAAGGAGTAGCGCTGCGCGATGGGTGTGATGATCGGGCTCAGCAGGTACGGCAAGTACGTGACGGCGAGGGTCGCCGCGGTCAGGAATGGCGATCCGCTGCGGTCGAAGACGAGCACGGCCAGCGCGAACCGGGCGGCCCAGTCGCCGACCTCGCTGAGCACCTGCGAGCCCCAGAGCGCCGCATGTCGCGAATGCGGAGGACGCTGAACGACGCAACGAACCGCTGCCGTGCTTGGTTCATAGCCCCCCTCACCTTGACTCTCCCGCGGCGTATTGCACCACAGGCGAACCCGCGTTCGTCGCAGATTCGCTGCCCGGTGCACCCCTATGGGTGATGAGTCGTTTGCCGAGAGACCACGACCTCGGCGCAGGGGATGGCGCACCCCGTTTGCCCTTATTCAGCGATTTCCACACTTTATCCCCAGGTTCTGGACAATACGGACACTGAGGGTGAGTGACTCCTCACGGTGCGTCACAGGGGGAGGAGCCCATTGATCAGGGCAAACGCCAGTCGATGGGGTCGCCTCCTTGCTCGACGAGTGCCGCGTTGGCCCCGCTGAAGGGCCGCGAGCCGAAGAAGCCGCGGGACGCCGACAGTGGGCTCGGATGCGCGCTGGCGATCTGCGGAACGCCCTGCAGAAGCGGTGCTGCCGACTGCGCGTCCCGCCCCCACAGCACGGCGACCAGCGGTCCGCCCCGGGACGCCAACGTCTTGATCGCCGCCTCCGTGACCTGCTCCCAGCCCTTGCCGCGGTGCGAGGCGGGCGCGCCAGGCTGCACGGTGAGCACCCGGTTCAGCAGCAACACACCCTGCGACGCCCATGGGGAGAGGTCGCCCGTCGTTGGACGGGGCAGACCCAGGTCATCGGTGTACTCGGTGAAGATGTTGGCCAGGCTCTTGGGCAAAGGACGTACATCGGGTTCGACCGAGAACGACAGCCCGACGGCATGCCCGGGTGTGGGGTAGGGGTCTTGTCCGACGATCAGCACGCGCACCTGATCCAACGGCAACGAGAAGGCGCGCAGAACGCGGTCTCCGGCCGGTAGGTAGCCGCGTCCGGCCGCGAGCTCTGCTCGGAGGAACTCGCCGAGGTGGGCGATCGTCGTGGCCTCGGGCTGCAGAGCAGGTAGCCACGAGGCGTCTACGAGTTCGGTCAACGGTCGTGGTGCCATGGGGGTCGAGCGTAGAGGCAATCGTGCCGTCGTTACGGTGACCGGCGTGACATTCACGCTGGAGACGGTGCGCTACGACTCGCCAGAGGCGCACATGTTGATCGAGGAGCTGCAGGGCGAGTACGTCATCCGCTACGGCGGACGCGACGAGACGCCCGTCGATCCTGACGACTTCGCCGCGCCCCGCGGCACATTCCTCTTGGCATATCGCGACGGCGAGCTCGTCGGGTGCGCGGGCATGCGCCGACGCTCAGAGGCCGATGTCGAGGTGAAGCGGATGTTCATCCGCCGGCCTTTTCGTGGTCGCGGATACTCGCGAGAGCTGCTTGCGCTGATCGAGGACGAAGCGCGCGCGCTGGGGTTCACGCGTGTCCTCATGGAGAGCGGTCTGGCGCAGCCGGAGGCGATGGCGCTCTACGAGTCGAGTGGCTACGAGGGCATCCCTGGCTTCGGTCACTACCGCAACGAACCGCAGAACCGCTGCTACGCCAAGGCGCTCTGACTGGGGCTCGCCTCGTCGCGAGCCATTTGGCTGGGTGCCCACAGAGCGATGGAGACCCACGGCGTCACGATGGCGATCGTGACGAAGGTGAAGAACCGCGCCACCGACTGATCGGTGCCCGACCCCCAGCCGCCGCTGAACGCCTCTGGTGTCATGGCAAGAAACATGGCGGTGGCTGACAGCAGCAGGGCGACCCCGCCCATGATGGCCGGGGGGGCCGGTCGCCCTCGGTTCTGGTGCCGCACCAAGGCCACCAACGCGAGGGCCACGGGGACACCGGTAAGGAACAGAGCGGGCGGGTCGAAGGTCAGCTCCGGATCGATCAGTCCGCGACGCGTGACGCCCAAGCCGTCCAGGTCGATGAGAAAGAGAACGAGGATCGGTGCGCCCAGACTCACCGCCGTGACGGCATGGTCGAACGTGAGCCGGTTGGCCCCACGACCGATCCACGTGCACGAGAGTGCGACCAGGAGGGCGGCCATGCCGACAAACGCAGGCACCAGGGAGTTGACGACGTCGACCAACTCGCGGCTCGACCCGAGGAGGAGGGCCATAAGGGTGAGCGGATAGGTGAAGGCGAATGTGGCAAGGCCCAGTGCCGCGATCACGATTGTCGTGCCGAATCCGATCCGACCTTCGGGGACCGGTCCAGGCCGGCGGAGGTCACGGCGTCCTCGCACGACGCCCCCAATGATGAGCGCGGCTCCCACTACCACCAGTCCGAGGACCACGATCGCTCGCTCTCGCACGATCGACTGGCAGAATCCGTCGAATGTTTCGTCCATCAGGTCACGTCCGAGGACGGACGGGCAGAAGGTCGCGCTCTCGGAATACGTCGAGGTGACGGCCATTCCCCAGGCTGTCAGCCACGACACCCCACCGCTCAGCACCGAGAAGACGGCTCCGGTGCGAGCCCTCCCTGGGTTGTCCACGGCAGCAGTATCGCAGGCGCGCTACCCCATCGAGGACGCTTCGGTCCGAGCTGCCCGTCGCCCTCGGCTCGAGCCTCCATCAAACCCAGGGCTCTGCTGCCGATTCATCCACACCGATGCAGTTAGCGCTGTTGGGGCGATGAATCGACCTTGAGTCGGTGATTGAGTTGCCAGCGAGGTGGTCGACGTCCTGACGACACCCGAACAGCCTGGAAGGGTGCGGTATGAACTGGTTCTGGACTTTGCTCTTCATCGTGGTGTGGGTTGCGATCGCATTCTGGCCAGCACGCGTTGCGGGGCGAAAGGGTCATAGCTTCATCGGGTACTTCATCTTCAGCCTGATCTTTTTCCCGGCAGCGCTGATCGTTGCGTACGTTGTTGCGGACCGGCGCGTGCCGAACGGTTAGCCGCTGGCTCTGCCGTGTGCGCCGCACCGCCCCGCAACGTGTTGATTCTCTGGGGCCATAGGGCCAGAACACTTACACGGTGTGGTCTCGGCCGTACGACGCCGAGAGGCGCTCGAAACCTTCGGCCAGTGACACTGCAGGCGTCCACTGCAGCGCTTCCTGAGTGCGTCGCTGGTCGAACCAGTGCGCGGTCGACAGCTGCTCGGCGAGGAACCGCGTCATGGGGGGTTCGCCGTCACGCGCTGTGGCCGACCACGCCCGCTCGATGACCGCACCGGCGCCGGATGCCACGGCGCGGGGCCTGACCGCGTGGCTCGGGGACCGGATTCGACCGGAGGCGGTTGCGGCATCCACGCACGAGGCCCGCAATTATGAGCACCGCTCCTAAGACCACGAGCCCGAGGACCACCATCGCTCGCTCTCGCACGATCGACGAGCAGAAGACGTCGAACGTCTCGTCCATCAGGTCGCATCCGAGGACCGACGGGCAGAAGGTTGCGCTCTCGGAGTATGTCGCCGTGACAGCTGGGCCCCACGCCGTCAGCAGCGACAACCCGCCGGTCAGCACCGAGAAGACAGCTCCGGTGCGAGCCCCATCTGGGTTGTCCACGGCGCCAGTCTGGCGGGCCCGCTACCTCGTCGAGGACAATTCGGTGGTGGGCTTGCCGGCCTTGAGCAGCAGCCAGAAGGTGAACCAGAGCTCGGCGATGACCGCCGGAATGGCCACCATTGCCAAGAAGGCGTTGGCGTAGTCGTCGTAGCCGGCCAACAGTGCGTTGGCGGTGGTGTCGACGATGTAGGCACTGCCGGCGATGACCAGCACGACGCCGAGTGCACGAGGGGCGACGCGGGTGCTGAGCACGAGATACCCAAGCAGGATCACGTGAATGCCGAACGCGACGAGCCCGATGAGCCAGGAGAAGTTGAATGCGTCCAGCAGCAGGCTCACCTGTGCCTCACGTTGGGCGAGGTCGAAGGCCTCGAGGCTGGACGAACCGTTGACGAACTCGAGCACGAGGAAGAAGAAGATGAGCGCGACTCCCAGCAGGACCGTGTAGACCAGTCGGAACCACGCTGTCAGCAGCGCCATCTCCGGCCGTTGGCGTCGGAAGAGCAGATACAGCGCCCAAGCGATCGCGACGTCGAGAACGAAAACCGCGAGGAACGCCACGAGTCCTGCGCGGAACAGGCCTTCGGAGTCGCTGATGTTTGCGTAGGTCACGGCCACATCGTCGGGGTCGATGAGTCCGGTTCGGACGAAGAAGTTGGCGAATATCGCGAGGAAGAAGAGCGCCAGGTATCCGAAGCCGGCGATCAGCGCGGCTTGGCGCTCGGACATGTGCGACGAGATGGACGATGGCATGTCAGCTCCTTGCCGGTTCAGGCGGCGGTCTGGGTGGGGACGACGACAACCTTGCCGATGGCGCGTCCGTCAGCGACGTACTGCACGGCCTCGGCTGCGTCAGCCAAGGGATACGTGCGGTCGATCTGCGGGCGGACGACCCCTTGCTCGACAAGGCCGACGAGCTCAGCGAGGTCGTCGGCGTTCTCGGAGGCGATGAACGTGCGCAACGACTGGGAGATGAACGGCGAGAGCGCCATAGCCCGAAGCTGCCGGTCGGTAC
This sequence comes from uncultured Actinomycetota bacterium, assembly GCA_963706045.1. Lineage (GTDB taxonomy): Bacteria > Actinomycetota > Actinomycetes > JAHEKZ01 > JAHEKZ01 > JAHEKZ01. The sequence continues at coordinate 279,130 of CAVPLY010000002.1, forward strand.
CACCGATCCAGCGCCCCCCGTTCTCGCCGCCGGTGATGACCAGCCGACCCTTCGGGTCGAGCGCTCGCCGCAGGCGAGACAGCGAGGAGTTGCCTCCGATGTCGATGATGACGTCGTAGCGGATGCCGGTGGTGGAGAAGTCCGTCGTCGCATAGTCGATCACCTCGTCGGCGCCGAGCCCGGCGACGAGAGAGGCTTTGCGGGCGCTGCTGACGCCGGTGACGTGGGCCCCGTAGGCCTTCGCGATCTGCACAGCGAACGACCCCACGCCACCGGAGGCGCCGAGAACGAGGACCTTCTCGCCCGGCTCGACCTGTGCGTGATCACGGACCGCCTGGAGTGCGGTGAGACCGGAGACGGACAGCGCCGCGGCCTGGGGGAAGGACAGCTCGGCGGGTTTGTGGACCAGCTTGGTCTCCCGGGCGACGGCGACCTCCGCGAACGTGCCGCGTCCGATGCCCAGTACCTCGTCGCCAACGGCAAACCGCGTGACGTTCGGCCCGGTAGCCGTGACGACACCGGCGACGTCCATACCGGGGACCGGAGTCTTGGGTGCCCGCAGGCCGTAGCCAGCTAGCCGGACGACGAAGGGGAGTCCGGTCATCAGGTGAACGACACCCCGGTCGACTCCAGCGGCCCGCACGGCGATCCGTACCTCGTCGTCGCCGATCGTTGGGTCGACGACCTCGCGCAGTTCGAGCACGTCGGCGGGGCCGTAGGAATCCTGTGTCACTGCCTGCATCAAAATCATCTCCTTGTCGGGGTACTTACAATGTAAGTTAGCCCCAGGCCGGCGCGGCGTCAAGTCCGCGCGTACCTTTGCCCCGCTCAGGAGGTTCCATGACGACCAAGATTCCCGCCGTCCCGCGCCGCGTGCCGCTGAACCGCGAGCGCGTGCTGCGAGCGGCGATCGCCGTGGCCGATAGCGAGGGCATCCGGGCGCTCACGATGCGACGACTCGGTCAGGAGCTCGGGGTCGAGGCCATGTCTCTGTACAACCACGTGCAGAACAAGGACGACGTGCTCGACGGCATCGTCGACCTGGTGGTGAGCGACATCGTGGTTCCACCGACGGGCACGCCATGGCGAACGGCGATGCGCGGACGGGCGCTGTCAGCCCACGAGGTGCTGCTGGCCCACCCGTGGGCCGCCATCCAGATGATGTCGCGCTTCAACATCGGCCCCGGGATGACGCGCTACCTGGACGACACCCTGGGACGCCTGCGCGAAGGTGGGTTCAGCATCGAAGGTGCCTTGGACGCTTGGAACACCCTCGACAGCCACCTCTTCGGTTTCACGCTCCAGGAGCTCAACCTGCCGTTCGAGGTCGAGCAGACCCAGGACGTGTCAGCCGACTTCCTCGAGGGGATGCCGATGGATCAGTTTCCGCACGTGGCTGAAGTCGTGGGACGCATCGCGATGACGGGTCGAGCAGAGGACTTCGAGTTCGGGCTCGACCTGATTCTCGATGGCCTGGAGCGCATGCTGCAGGCACGGAGCGGAGGGTGAGGGATTTGAACCCCCGGATGCTTTCGCATCGCTCGCTTTCAAGGCGAGTGCAATCGGCCGCTCTGCCAACCCTCCCGGGGCCGCCATTCTGCCGTACGCGCCGCAACCCCATGCAACGTGTTAATCCTCTGGGGCTATAGGCCCAGAGAACTTACACGTTGTGGTCTGGGTGGTACGCAGCGGAGAGGCGCTCGAAGCCCTCGGCCAGTGAGACCCGCGGCGTCCACCTCAGGCGCTCTTGAGTGCGTCGTTGGTCGAACCAGTGCGCTGTCGAGAGCTGCTCGGCCAGGAAGCGGGTCATCGGAGGCTCGCCATCGCGTCCCGTGGTCGACCACGCCCGCTCGACCACGGCGCCGGCCCCGGACGCCACAGCGCGCGGCACCGAGCGCGTTGGCTCCGGGACGCCAGCAGCCCGACACATCCGCGCGAGCAGCTCAGCGACGGTTCGAGGTTCACCGTTGCTGACGACGAACGCCTCACCGCTCACATCGTCGACACGGTCGAGTGCCGCGACCAAGGCGTCGGCAGCGTTGTCGAGGTAGGTGGTATCGATCAGTGCAGTGCCACCGTCGATCAGGACAAGGCGTCCGGACGCGGCCCGCTCGACGATCCGCCCGACGAGCTGGGTGTCGCCTGGCCCCCAGACCAGGTGCGGGCGCACTGCCACGACTGCCAAGGACTCGTTGGCTGCGCGAAGTACCAGCTGTTCGGCCATCGCCTTGCTGCGGGCGTAGTGACCGTGTGCGAGTTCGGGGTCGGCCGGTGTCGGCGTCAGCAGCCACGAGCGGGTCGCCGAAGTGCGCCACAGATGGCGACGACACGTGCACCACGCGACCAACTCGATGCGCGTGGGCTGCGTCGAGGACATTCTGGGTGCCGCCAACGTTGACCGACTCGAAGTCGACCCAGTCACCCACCACCGAGACTTTGGCGGCAAGGTGGACGACCGCGTCGACGCCCTGCATGGCCCGGTCGACGGTGTCGGCGTCACGTATGTCGCCGCGCACCTGGTGCCATGCCCCACTGGATTCCCCACGCTGCAGAGAGACGACGCTGTCACCGCGGTCGACCAGCAGTCGCGCGACGCTGGCGCCGAGCAGGCTCGTGCCCCCGGTGACGAGGACCCTCACGAGAGAGCGCCACCGTGACCGGCGAGTACCTCCGCTGCCATGGTCGACACCTTCAGGCGGTCGATCTTGGAGTTGTGCCGGATGTCGACGGGTAGTTCCTTGACCACGAGCACCGCTGCGAAGTCGATCCCTGCAGCCAGCCGCATGGCGTCGGTGAGCTCGATCGATGCCACACCGGTGGCCTGCTGTGGCGCTTCGACGACCGCCACCACTGCCTGGCGTCCTTGCGGGCCGACGCCCACGACTGCAGCCAGGTGCACGGCGTCGAGTCGTTCGATCCGCTGCTCGGGGCCAACCGGCGTGACGACCCCTGCGGGCGTCGTGATGATGTGTGCGAGTCGACCCTCGACCCAGAGGCGCCCGTCGGGGTCGAGGTGACCGATGTCTCCGGTGCGATGCCAACCGTGGTCGCGAGCGCTGTCGCGCTGTGTGACCCACAGCTGGTCGTAGTGGTCCTTCACGTGGGGTCCACGCACACAGATCTCGCCGCTGATGTCGGCGGTGTCGGTGAGTGCCCCGGTGGCCGCGGCAGCGATGTCGAGTGGGCTGATCGCCACCTGCACGCCCGCAACTGGCCTGCCGACCAGCACGCCGTTTCCGCGTCCGGAGGTCTCGAGCTCGTCAAGGGTGACGTCGGCGACGGGCAGCGCCTCGGTCATGCCGTACGGCGTGTGCGCCTCACAGCCCCCCAAGACCTGCGACGCTCCGCGAAGCGTCTCGCGAGGTACGGGCGCGCCGGCCGAGAGCAACAGCCGCACCCGCTCGCACCGCTCGCGTTGTGCGGAGTCGAGTGTGGCAGCAGTACGCACGATGTTGCGCAGCGCTGCGGGCGCGGCGAAGACCAGCGTGGCGTCGATGGATGCGACCGCGTCGGCAAGGGCGCGCGAGGTGAGGGTGCCGGGCTTGCCGATGTCCATGTCGGGTACGGCCGATGTGATGCCAAGGGCAGGGCCGAAGAGCGCGAACGGGGCAAAGGCGGCAACCAGTCGGTCGTCAGGTTGGATGCCGAACGTGTCGCGCACGATGTCGCGCTGCGCCTCCAGCTGTGCGTGTCGGTACACGACACCCTTTGCCGGCCCGGTCGCACCGGAGGTGAAGAGCACGGCGGCCTCGGCGGTGAGCGCAGGTGTGGTGGACGTGGGAAGCTGCCGCCCGATCTGGGCAAGCTCGACCACGGTGTAGTCGACACCTAGCGCCCGGCGCAGGCCGGGTGCGAACCCGCCCACTGAGATGTAGGTGCCGGTGAGACCCATGCCCTTGGCGGCGCTGAGACCCCGAGCCACGCCGATGACGTGCTGCACATTCGCTCCGCGCAGCGCTCGTCGGAGACCGGGCAGACCAAGGCCGGCGTCAGCAATGACAGGGACCGCCCCGGCCCGCCAGGTGGCGTAGAGCACCGCGGTGAGATCGGCTCCGGGCGGAACCAGTAGAGCGACGCGTTCTTCAGGGCGAACTCCGACCGCCGTGAGTCCGGCCGACACATCTCTGACGGTCGCCGCCAGCTGCTTCCACGTGATGGCCCGCGCAGGTCCTCGGCGTCCCATCTCGACCACGGCCACGCCGGTTTCGCCCGCGCGATCCTCCAGTGCCGACCACAAGGTGCGTCGCTCGGTGGAGGTCGTGGAGAGCAGCGCGGGAGCGACCCGCAGGTCGCGTGTGCGACCGGCCGCCAGGTCGTCGACGAAGGTTCCGATGGCGGCGGCGACGGGGGCGTCCTCGATGACGAGGTGCCCAGCGCCTTCGAATCGGTGCGTCTGCGCGTGGGGAAGGCGGTGTTGAAGGTCGCGCAAGTAGCGGTCGGCGAAGACCGGGTCGCGCGGACCCCACAGCAACAGAACCGGGACGTTGCGGAGGGACGTGAGGCCATCGCCGATCTTGTCGAGAACTGCGCGGCTGACATGGTCAGGCTCGAAGGGGATGTCGGCGACGAAGTCGGCGATGGCTTGTCGACGTCCGGCTTCGAGGTATGGCGCTCGGTAGGCGTCGGCGACATCGCGTGGTAGCGCTGGGTGAGCCAGGCGCAGGGTTCCCTCCAGGAAGGTGCGGGTGCGCTGTGTCACGGTCCGTAGCAGTCGTCCAGCCCGCGCGGCGGCGATCAAAGGCGGAACGGTTGCATCGGCGGGTTGGCTAACGGCGGTGTTGAGCAGGACAACGCCCGTCACGAGGTCTGAGTGCCGTTCAGCCCAGCCCAGCGAGATCGGGCCACCCCAGTCGTGCGCAACAACGACCACTGGTCCCTGCACGTTGAGCTCGTGAGTGAGTGCGCCTAGCTCGTCGATGCGGTCGGACAACAGGTGCACTCGATCAGTGCGCTCGGAGAACCCCATGCCCAGGTGGTCGGGAGCAATGACGCGCCAGGTGTCGCCGAGCTCGGCGACGACCGATCGAAAGGTGTACGACCAGGTGGGATTTCCGTGAACGCACAGGACCGTTCCGACTGGGTCGTCCGGGGCGGTGTCGAGCACATGCCAGTCACGTGAGGCACCGGACGCGTCAGGCACCGAGACGATTCGCGACCACTCAGGGCGCAGCCCTGGTAGGTCAGTGGGGGGCAATGATGCTGACGTCACCAGAGGATTTCGCAGAAGGCGGTGTTGAGGCCTGAGCCGATGCCCATGCAGAGCACGCGCTCACCGGGCATCAGGTTGTCGACCTCGTGCGCCAGGGTGAATGGCACGGATGCGGGGCCGATGTTGCCGAAGAACGGGAACGACAGCGGCACCTTCTTCTGGTCGATGCCGAGCCGCTCGCAGAGTGCGCTGGTATGAACCCTCGAGACCTGATGGATGATGAAGCGGTCGCACTCGGACCAGTCGAAGTCACCGGTCTTCCATGCTGCTTCTGCCAGGTCGAGGCCGGCGTCCATGAGACCGCGGGCGTCGGTGTGCATCTGTTCCATGTCGCCGACACAGAGATCGTGGTGCTCGGTGCCGGCGCGGGAGACGCCGCCGATGACGCGGTGGCCCTCGCTGTGCCGGTCGCTGCGACCCAGCACCATGGCGGCAGCGCCAGAACCGAGGGTCAGGGTGGCGAACTCGCTGAAGAAGTCAGCTGTCGTGGAGTCTGAGTCGTTGAGCCGACGAATCGTGTTCTCTTGCACCTTCTGCGCATCTTCACCGTTGACGATGAGCGCGTAGTCGATGTGTCCGGCGTCAATCATCGTGGCGGCCAGGTGAATGCTGTTGACGAAACCGAGACAGGCGTTCGCGAGGTCGAAGTTCATGGCCGAGGGTGGCAAGCCGAGCTTGTGGTGGATACCCACGGCGGTCGAGGGCTCGAGGTAGGCCCGCGAGACCGACGAGTTGATCATCAGACCGATCTGCGAGGGATCGATGCCCGACTGGGCCAGCGCCTTCGCTCCAGCCATGGCGGCACCATCGGCAAAGTTCATGCCCTCGGGCCACCAGCGGCGCTCGTGAATGCCTGCGAGGCCTTCGAGCAGGCCGGGGCGGGCTCCGAGGCGTTCGTAGGCAGGGGCCAACTGTTCGTCGAGCTCGGTCGAGGTGACCACGACCGGAGCTTCGATCGCCACGATCGAGAGCACAGACGTTCCGGAGTGGCGAAAGGTGGAGTTGCCGTCCATTAATTCCTCTCTGGGTAACCGCGAAAGTGTCGCATGCGGGGCCGAAAAGCTCCGAATTAGCACTGGAGCGCGGCTCTGGGTCAGAGGTCGATGACTGCTCCGGCACCGTGGCGGCGGGCATCACCGCTGGCCTCGAGCCGGCCATCGGGGTGGCGGCGCACCGCGTTGACACCGCCGAAGTACATGCTGCCCTGACTCCAGCGATTCACGGGTCCAACAGCGGCGAGCTCGACCTCGATCTCGGGTGAGACGTCGGGTTCGAGCTGGCTGGTGGTCCCGTCGAAATGGACGCGGGGCGCTGCCACAGCCTCCTCGAGGGGGCGTCCAGCCACCAGATGGGCCACGGTCTGAAGCAGGGCACTGCGGATCCGCTCGCTACCTCCCGAACCGATCGCCACTGTGGAGCCGTCTGGCAGGTCCAGCAGGCTCGGAGCCATCATCGATGCGACCCGGGTGCCTGGGTGGGCATCGTGGAAGCCGTCCGGGTGCAGGTCTGACTCGCCCATCATGTTGTTGAGCTGCACGCCAGTGCCCGGGACGAGCACTCCCGAGCACGATCCGTTCGATGTCGTCATGGACGCGACCATGCCGTCCGAGTCGATAACGCTGATGTGGGTGGTGCCCTTCACCGAAGCGGCAGTTCGGGCCTTCTGTGCCAGCGTCGCGTCGTGCAGAGCCTCGACAAGGGCACGCGCCGATGGAAGGCCATCCCCGCCGTCGTCGAGGCGGGTCAACGCAGAGCAGACAATGGACCCACCGAACGATGGGGGAGGGTTTGTGGTCAGTTGCGCACCGCGGTAGCTGACCATATGGGGGAGCCGGTCGATCACTTGGTACTGCCGAAGATCGTCATGGGTCAGGAGCCCGTCGTGGGTGCGCATGTTGGCAATGGCAGCGCCCACCGACTCGAGGTCAGCCCAGCCGCTCACGCTCACGGTGCCCAGCAGGTCGAGAAAGTCGGCGTACTGAGGGTTGGCGAACACTTCGCCCGCCTGGGGAGGCCTTCCCTGCGAGAGATAGAGGTGTGCGGCCTCAGGGGTCAACGCCAGAATTGCCTGGAGGAGGCTGAGCACCTCGGCCTGGGTGGGGCTCAGGACTGCGCCACGCCTGGCACGATCCTTGGCCGGAGCGACAACGTCAGCCAGCGGTAGGCGTCCCAGACGCTGGTGGGCGGCGAGGTATCCGTTCAGGACGCCGGGAACGGCCACCGATCCGTAGCCGGCGTGGAAGACCTGTTCGGCGTCGGAGAAGACCACCGTCACCGGCGTGAAGTGTGGCGCGAGCTCAGTCGCGGGCAAACCGTGACCGGGGGCGTCAACGAAGAAGTCCAGAAGTCGCGCAGACTCCCCTGGCATCCGTGAGAGCAGGAAACCTCCGCCGCCGAGGCTCGTGAGGCCCGGTTCTGCCACGGCAGCGGTGAAGCCCGCACCGAGAGCAGCGTCAACGGCGTTTCCGCCGGCTCGTAGCACGGCGGTGGCCGCCTCGACGGTCTGCTGGTCACCCGCGGCAACGGCCGCCTGCCCACCCATGGTGCGGAGCGTAGCCACCGCCGTTGCGTGTTACACATCGTCACCCGTTTGGCCCACCGTGCGCTGACTAACCCAGTCGGATCAAGAACGGGGTCAATGCTGCCGACACCATTGATGTCTCGGCCGGCCAATGGGCGACGGCATCCACTGGGGTGCCCACGTTCACGGGCGGGCTGGTGACCTCGGGGGCGTTTCGATACTCAGAAGGGCGAAATGGACAACCCGCAGCAGCTGGCGCGCACCGGGGCCCTTGCGGCCTGGGTCAATGCCGGGCTCGGTCTCGTGCTCACACTGCTCATCCAGGTCGCGGACGAGTCTGTGCCTGTAGCGCTCATTCCGGCATTGATCTGGTGCGCCCTTGGCCTGGCCTTTGCCGCGTTTCTCACTGTTCTTGCGAACCGTGCGTCCGCCATGGAGCTTGCGCAGGGCAACCGGAAGTTGGCTCATGCGCTCATCACCACCGAGATGGTGTGGGTGGCCGGTCTGGTGGCGCTGACCGGCGGACTACGCAGCCCGGTGTGGGTCCTGTTCGTGACAGTCGCCGTCTTCGTCGCCGACGTCGTGGAGCGCAAAGGCCTCGCCACATTCACTTTGCTCGCGCTCGCCATGCTCTTCGCCGCCGCGCTCGCCTCGGGCACCCTCAGCCTTGAGGTGTTGCCCTGGCTGGTGGCAGCCGCCGCCATCATCCCGCTCACTGTTGGCTTCGACGAGATGCTGAAGTCAGGGATCCACGAGAGCCACAACACCAGACTCCAGCGCCGCGTCGAAGAGCTCTCTGTGTCGCTCGGTCAAGCGGCCGATGGCGACCTGGCCGTGGCTATCCCAACCCCCGATGGCGAGGACGCCGCCCTTCACTCGCTCGCTGTCAACATCGACGAGACGTTGGTCTCCCTGCGGATGCTCGTCGACCGCGTACGTGACGGTGGGGAACGGATCGCTGACAGCGCCCAAAACCTGTACTCCGCCGCCGAGACGCAGGCGTCGGCCTCCTCGAAGCAATCCGGGGCCGTCACCGAGTCGACAGTGACGCTCAAGCAGCTGGCCGACATGGCGAAGGCAATCGCATCGTCCAGCGCCGAGGTCGTCGAACAGGCTGCGCTGACCTATCGCTTTGCCGAAGAGGGCCAAGAGGCAGTGACCAATGCCGTGGACGCTATTGACGCGATCGCTCACCGGTCGAGGCTGGTGGCCGAGCGAACGGCTGCACTGGCGGACAAGTCTGGGGAGATCGGTCGAATCCTGGACGTGATCGACGAGCTCGCCAACCAGACGAACCTACTGGCCCTCAACGCTGCGATTGAAGCGGCTCGCGCCGGTGAGCATGGCCGAGGCTTCGCAGTCGTGGCGGCAGAGGTGCGCAAGCTTTCCGAGCGTGCCCGGACGTCTACCAAGCAGATCCAAACGATCGTGACTGAGATCCAGGCCGAAATGCGTGCGACGACTGCGGCGACCGCCGAGGGTGCCGAAGAGGTGCTTAACGGAGTGGCCCTGGCTCGTGATGTCGTCACGGTGCTCGAGCGCATATCCGAAGTGGCTGACGAGACGACAACCGCTGCTCGTGAGATCTCGAACGCGAGCGCGCAGCAGCAGACGGCCTCGGCCGAGGTTGCGTCGGCGATGAACGACGTTGTCGGCGTGTCTGAACAGACAGCCACTGGCTCGCGCGAGGCGGCGCATGCGGCTGCGTCGCTCACGTCGCTGGCAAATGACCTTCGCGAGTCCATTTCCCGCTTCCGCATCTAGCGACCAGGCGCTGAACTGTCGCTCGCGGGCCTGCACGAATAAATGATCTTGGCAAAAAGCCTCGCGCTCTGGGCGCAGCCTTCCTAGGCTCTGTGTGTGATGGAGCGTCCCCTCGCCCCCAGCGTCCAGGTCGCGCGCGCCGCGTACCAGGCGTCCGTCGAGCGACTTCAGACGCAGTACCAGGATCTGCCCGTTGAGGCGCCGGTGCGGCTGGCCAAGCGCACGTCCAACCTCTTTCGGATGCGCGATCCCAACAGCGCCGCCGGTCTAGACGTCTCGGCGTTCTCCGGCGTCCTCGAGGTGGATCCGGTCGAGCGGACCGCCGACGTCCTGGGCATGACTACGTATGAGGACCTCGTCGATGCCACCCTGCGGTTCGGTCTCATGCCGATGGTGGTTCCCGAGCTGAAGACCATCACTTTGGGTGGCGCCGTAACGGGGCTGGGCATCGAGTCGACGTCATTCCGGAATGGTTGCCCGCACGAATCCGTCCTCGACTTCGATGTGCTCACCGGAGACGGACGAGTCATCACGGTGACCCACGACGGACCACACGCCGACCTGTTCACCGGGTTCCCCAACTCCTACGGAACCCTCGGCTATGCCCTTCGCTTACGTATTGAGCTCGAACCCGTCAAGCCCTTCGTCGCACTGGAGCACTACCCGCACCACACCAACCTCGACGCCGAAGCCACTATCGAGGAGATCGCGCGCACCGGCGAGCACCGAGGCCGCCGCGTCGACTTCCTCGACGGAGTCGTGTTCAGCCGCGATCGCGTCATCGTCACTGTGGGGCGTTTCGTCGACGAGGCTCCGTACCTCTCCGACTACACCCGCTCCAAGGTCTACTACCGGTCACTTGAGCACCGCAGCAGCGACTACCTCACGACGCGCGACTACATCTGGCGGTGGGACACCGACTGGTTCTGGTGCTCGGGAGCCCTCGGGGTGCAGCATCCGCTGGTGCGGCCCCTGCTGCCGCGTCGGCTGCTCCGCAGCGACGTGTACTGGAAGGTCGTGGGCTTCGAGCGACGCCACGGCTGGAAGAGCGCGCTGGATGCCAGACGCGGCAGCGCACCGCGCGAGCCAGTCATCCAGGACGTCGAGGTGCCGTTGGCAAGACTCGACGAGTTCTTGCAGTTCTTCCACGACGAGATCGGCATTGCCCCGGTGTGGCTCTGCCCTTTGCGACAGCGGAGCCCCGATCTCGTCTGGGACCTCTATGCGCTCGATCCTCAGGCGACGTACGTCAACCTCGGTTTCTGGTCATCGGTGGAGCAGGTGCCCGGCCAGCGGGAGGGTCACCACAACCGGCGGATCGAGGAGGTCGTCGCGGAGCTGGGCGGAAGGAAGTCGCTCTACTCGTCCTCGTACTACGACGAGGACGACTTCTGGCGCACATACAACGGGGTGCAGTACAAGCTGTTGAAGAAGGAGTACGACCCAGACGGTCGGCTTCTGGATCTGTACGCCAAGTGCGTACAGGGACGCTGAGGAGGAGTCATGACGACGTCATCGATCGCCAGTGCGTTCGGCAAGGTGTTGGGTGACCGACCGCAGATTCGGGTCACCGCCTTCGACGGAAGCAGTTTCGGCGACCCGGACGCCGGCGTCACCTTGGCCATCCGGTCTCCTGAGGCTGTTCAGTACCTCGCAACCGCGCCGGGCGACCTGGGTCTGGCACGCGCCTTCGTCAGCGGTTCGCTTGGCGTTGACGGTTCGCTGCACGATGCCCTCACCGCCTTGGTCATGGACAGTGCGCAGGACGCCTCCATGCGCGACAAGATTGGTGTTCTTCGTGAGCTGGGTGGCTGGGTGTTGCGGCGCCCACCTCTGCCACCTGAAGAGGCATCGCCTGCGTGGCGGCGCGGGCTTCGCCACAGCAAGGATCGCGATGCAAAGGCAGTCGCGCACCACTACGACGTGTCGAACCGCTTCTACGAGATGCTGCTCGGCCCGTCAATGACGTATACGTGCGCGGTCTACCCCGAGGCCTCGTCGTCACTGGAAGAGGCACAGGCCGCTAAGTACGATCTCGTCGCACGGAAGCTCGCGCTCGAGCCGGGCCAGCGCCTGCTCGACGTCGGTTGCGGATGGGGCGGCATGGTCATGCATGCTGCCGAGAACTACGGCGTGAAGGCACTCGGAGTCACATTGTCCGAGCAGCAGGCAGAGTGGGCACAGAAAGCGATTGCGGAGCGGGGGCTTGCTGATCTTGCCGAGGTACGGTTCCTCGACTACCGCGACGTGCCCGAGACGAACTTCCATGCCGTGTCGTCCATCGGTCTCACCGAGCACATCGGACGCCGACAGCTCGCCTCGTACTTCTCGCGATTGGCGAGCAAGTTGCGTCCAGAAGGCCGGTTGCTCAACCACTGCATCACACGCCCGACGACGCGCGAGCGTGCACGCGCCGGAGGTTTCATCGACCGCTACGTGTTCCCGGACGGCGAGTTGGTGGGTGTAGGCAGGATCGTCTCGTCGATGCAGAACAACGGTTTCGAGCCGCGTCACGAAGAGAACTTGCGCGAGCACTACGCCATGACCTGTCGCGACTGGGGTGCGAACCTCGAGGCCCACTGGGAGGAAGCCGTTGCGGAGGTTGGGCTGCGCCGGGCTCGCGTCTGGCAGCTGTACGTCGCGGCGTCCCGAGTTGGCTTCGACATCAACAACATCCAGCTGCACCAGGTGCTGGGCGTGAAGCTTGGCAAGGGCGGCACGTCCGGGTTCCCCTTGCGCCCGACCTTCTAGGCGGTTAGAGCCAGCGTCGTCGCTTGAACATCGCGTAGAGAAGGATCGAGACACCGACCCAGATGCCGGTGCTCGTCCAGAAGCCGCTGTGAGCCGCGAATCCGGGATAGGGGATGTTCTGGCCGTAGAACCCGGTGACGGCGGTTGGGACGGCGATGATGGCTGCCCAGGCCGCGAGTTGGCGGGTCACGGTGTTGAGCGAGTGGTCGTTGAGGGCCAGTCGCGTCTCATAGATGGTGGTGATCAGGTCCCGGAGCCCTTCGACGGTGTCGTTGACGCGGAGGACGTGGTCGTAGACGTCCTGGAAGTACGGCAAGAGTGAAGGGTCGACGACCGGCTGGTCCGCATCCGCACGACGCATGATGCCGGAGACGACTTCGCGCATCGGTTGGGTAACGCGACGAAGCCGGACCAGCGACTTCCGGGTCGTGAAGCTGCGGAGCTGAGCGACGCGAGGGTCGACGTCCCGTTGAGCGGTGTCGTCGAAGAGGTCGTCCTCCATCCTGTCGACTGCGTCGGAGAGTGAGTCGACGGTGTCGAGGTAGGAGTCGACAACGAGGTCGAGGAAGCCGTACATCAGGGCAGGGACGCCATGCTCGAGCAGCTGCGGGTTTCGTTCCCAGCGCGGTAGCAGCTCTGTCTGGGTTATCGGCTGGTCGTGGGCGACGGCGATCATGCAGTGTGAAAGAACGATCAGCGGAGCCGCCGTCAATGTCAGTTCAGCGTTGGCAGTCAGCGTGGCTCGAAACAGATAGACGAGCTCACATTGAGGGAAGCGCTCGACCTTGGTGCGCTGGGCGATCGCGCTGGGTCCTTCGGCCCCATGCACAGCGTCGGCGATCGCCTGGGGGTGAATGCCGAGCAGCGGCCCAAGCTCAGCGAACTCCGAGGGGGTGACCTCGAGCCAGGTGAGCGACCTTGAGTCACGTGCGAGCTCGGCTGCTTCTGGGACGTCGACCAAGCGATACACCAGGCCTTGACCATGAACCTGCCAAGCGTCAGCCATGGACTCACCGTATGCGTGGAACAGGCTCATGACGCGCTTTGCTGCCGTCAGTGGGCGCCCGGTACCCTTCTCGGGCGGTCGCGAGGCCGCATGGAGGCGTCGCCTAGTCCGGTCGATGGCGCCCGCCTGCTAAGCGGGTTGGGGTTTTATAGCCCCTCGAGGGTTCAAATCCCTCCGCCTCCGCGTTGTTCTGGTGATCGGAGCGCTTCAGCCACTTCGCGGCCCCATGAGGGGTCCGAGCTCGACTGGAGCACTCCGATCAACACACCGCGTCACCTGGAGCACATGGACGGATCCGCCGTCCTGTAAGGAGGACCGGTGACTGACCCCACTGCGGCGCCCGCGGGTACTGCTCAGCCCGACCCTGGCCAGATCCTGCGCAGCCGTGGCTACGTGGGCTTGCTGGTGATGGGCGCCCTCGTGGGCATCCCCGTGGCGTTCGTGGCCTACTGGTTCCTGGTCTTCGTCTCGAAGTCGCAGACCTGGGTGTTCGACAGCCTGCCCAAGGAGCTGGGGTTCGACAGCGCACCGCTGTGGTGGCCAGTCCTGCCATTGACGCTGTCCGGCCTTCTTGTGGCCCTGTCGATCACCTACCTTCCGGGAACGAGTGGTCATCGTCCCGCCGAGGGTCTGAAGGCCACTGGTGCCACCGCGCCCCGTGACCTGGCCGGCGTATTCGTCGCATCTCTTGCGACCTTGTGCTTGGGCGCGGTGCTCGGCCCCGAGGCCCCGCTGATTGCCATCGGCAGCGGCCTGGGCGTCCTGGCGGTACATCTGATCAAGAAGGACGCGCCCGAGCAGGCGACGCTTGTCATCGGTGCGGCCGGAAGCTTCGCGGCGATCGCCACCCTGTTGGGCTCGCCGCTGACCGGCGCGTTCTTGCTCATGGAGGCCGTAGGGCTGGGTGGACCGTTGATGGGAGTGATCCTGGTGCCAGGCCTGATGGCCGCCGGTATCGGCTCGCTGATCTTCGTGGGCCTTGACTCATGGACCGGCTACGGGACCTTCGCTCTGGAGATTCCGAAAATTCCCGAGTTCGGTACCCCGACTCTTGGTGAGTTCGGCTGGGCTCTCGTCATCGGGTTGGTCTCGGCGGTCGCCGGACTGTTCATCAAGCGCGGCGCGCTCGCCCTGCAGGACGTCGTTGACCGCCAACGCCTCCTGCTGACGCCAGCGGTCGGGCTGGTAATCGCTCTGCTGGCGATCACATTCCAGGTGACGACGGACAAGTCGTCCCAGTTCGTCCTGTTCTCCGGCCAGGATGCCCTGCCGACTCTGGTTGCTGACGCCGCCACTTGGTCGGTGGGGGCGCTGGTCATGCTGATGGTGTGCAAGGGCCTCGCGTTCTGCCTGTCCCTCAGCAGCTTCCGGGGTGGACCCATCTTCCCCGCGATGTTCCTCGGTGCTGCGCTCGGGATCGCGCTGTCCTCGTTGCCCGGTCTGCCGATGATCGCCGGGGTCGCCATGGGGATCGGCGCCATGTGCGTGGCCATGCTGGGTCTGCCGCTGGTTTCGGTCCTGCTGCCGTCTCTGCTGCTGGCCAGCGATGCGGTGGCCTTGATGCCGCTGGTGATCGTCGCGGTTGTGGTCTCGTACGTGGCGTCGGCACGGCTGGAGACCCACTTGGGAGCGTCCACGGCTGAGGTGGCCGGGTGAGACGGTACGGATTTCGGGGCGCCAGATCCGGCCGGTATGGTTGCTCCCGGCCGTAAGGCCGAGCGCCCGTAGCTCAACGGATAGAGCATCTGACTACGGATCAGAAGGTTGGGAGTTCGAATCTCTCCGGGCGCGCCCAGCGAGTGCAGGTCAAAGCGGCATACGTCGCTGCAGGAGACTCATGAGGTTGCGCTGGCAACGCGCCCAAGTCGCCAGAGGTGCGCCGAGTATGGATCAGTGGTTGGCGACGCGTTCGCATTCCTCCTTGAGTGAATCAGCGAGCCCACCAGTTCCCTTCTCCAGCTGCTTGGCTGTTGTTCCTGTGGCCACTCGACCCAATCGGTTGAGCGTGTAGCTGTAGTGCAGCGTGAGATCGGTGCCGCCCTCCTTCTCCGTGAGGTTGAAATCCGCTATTGCATCCGAGATCGGGAGTTTGAAGGCCTCATAGATGTCGACCGTCATGCGCTCGTTCGGGAGGTAGGTCTCGATCCGTTCATTCACTCCACCGAACGGCGCTAGGTCGCAGTGTCGGGTCGAGCCCTGGCTGACCGGTCCCTCCGACATCAGCTTGAGCGCTTTACACCAGGATTCCACTGCGAAATCTCACCGAAGTTGTCCAGCACTGCCCACACTTTCTCGACAGAGGCATTGATGTGGCGGGTCAATGTGAACTCGGGCACGAGAATCTCCCTGCGTTGGCTGGGCTACCTATTTGAGGCCTAGCCAACTACTTGCCAGGAAGAATGACTCCATCCGGACGGCCGGCGCACGGTCCTCCCGAGCGGGTGGCCGCAGCCAGCGCCTCGCCCGTGTGCCACAGACGATCGGTGTTCGCCTTCGTCACCTGTCGCGCGGCGTATGTGAGACGGTTGAGTTGATGACGCTGTAGGCGTGCGGACGAAGGGAGTCAGTCGGATGAGGATCGCGGTGATGGGGGCCGGCGGTGGAGGGCTAGCGGTCGCCTACGAGTGGGCGAGTCAGGGGCATGAAGTAGCGCTGTACGCACAACATGCCCATGAGCACCATCTGGTGCCGGTCCGCGAGCGCGGAGGTATTCAGGCCGAAGGCGTGCTTGAGGGGTTCGCCTCTCTGGCGACGGTCACCACCGACATCGCGGAGGCGCTGGACGGTGTGGACGTGGTCTTCGTCGTCGGTCCCGCCTATGCCACGGAGCCATTCGGACGCGACACTCGCGGCCACCTGCGCCCCGGGATGGCCGTTGTGGTCTGCCCCAGTTCGTCCGTCGGCAGTCTGGCCTTCAAGCACGCCGCGGGACTGGACCTCCACGACGAGAGCGTCGTCGTAGGCGAGACCAGCACGTTGCCGTACGCCGCACGAGCTTCGATGCACGCCAGCGTTCAGATCTTCCACAGGTTCGACACCGGCTTCTCGGTCGCGGCCGCGCCTCGCAGCAACACGCCTCGCCTGCTCGAGATACTGCGGCAGGTATACCGCAACACCCAAGAGGCCGCAGGGATCTTCCAGACCACGCTGCAGAACGGGAACCCGGTCATCCATCCGGCCGTCACCTTGCTCAACGCCGCCCTCATCGAACGTACGGGTGGTGACTTCATGTTCTATGAGGAAGGGGTTACCGAGGCGGTCGGTCGCCTCATGGAGGCGGTCGACGGCGAGCGGCTATCGGTCGCCAAGGCTTTGGGCGTGGAAATCCTCGCCGAGCCTGATCTGGGGGTTCGGCAGGGCTACATGAGCGAGTCCAACTACTCCACCGGCTACTCCACCGCACCGGGTTTTCGTGGCATCAAGGCGCAGGACGAGCTTCACCACCGCTACCTGACCGAGGACGTGGGCTACTCAATGGTGTTCCTCACCGACCTGGCTCGGCACCTGTCGGTGCCGACCCCCACCATGGACGCCGTCATCCGCATTGCCTCGATCGTCGCAAGCGAAGACTTCGCCACCAAGCGTGCCCGCACAATGGAGAAGATGGGCCTGTCCGGCCTGACGCGCGATCAGCTAGCGGTCTACTGATCACACCCGACCCGCGACAGAATCGTCTTCCAGAGGAACCATCCCGAGGGCAACGCTGGAGACAGCGCCGAGGTGGTTCACGGCGTGGCTGTGGCGTTGCTCAAGGTGTTGTGCACTGAGTTAGAGGCATGGTGGCGCTGCCGGGCTTCGCGGGGTATCCAGCCACGCCGAGGAACACGAGCAGGGCCCTTTCGATCTCGACCAACTGGGTTGCGGATGCTCGACCGGTTCGATCCCGAAGCCTGCTCCGCCGGACCGTGGTGATCTTGTCGACCATGGCATAGCTGCCCTGGGTCATGCCCCTGACAGCTGGCGTCCTGTTCCTCCTGTTCGCCTCGGGTCTCCACAGTGTCCTTGCGCGAGCGGACGCCCGAAACGAGGGGATGTGCTCCCGGCTGTCCTTCGCCGGTGCGGTAGTTCAGCCCGCGACAGGGCTCGTGGCGCTGTCGTTCTGGGCGGCACTTGCGTAAGAGGACATCCTCGCCGCGGTGTCTGACGAGACTCCGCGGACCCTAGACGCGTTCGACACCATGATCTTCTCCGAGCTGATGAGCTGGCCGGCGGCGATCTTCTTGCTTGGCGCTTCGGTCGTGATCCTCCAGGGCTGAGTACTACCGAAGTGGCTCGGCTGGCTCGCTGGCATGGGTGCGATCCTCGGTGTGACTAGTGCGCTTTGGACGTTTTCCGGGGAGAGCCAAGGGCACAACCGGCCCGAAGTATCCGACATCTATGTCCGATTCGGTTCGTGAATCCCGGGCAGCACCGCCAACGCACTACCCGATACGCGCAAGACCAGGACTACGGATCAGAAGGTTGGGAGTTCGAATCTCTCCGGGCGCGCAACTCTTTTCAGCGGGAGGTGGCGACCAGCAGCTCGGCGAGACGCACGGGTTGCTCGCGGAAGACCCCGTGGTCTGTGTCGACCTCGACGACATCTGCGTCGACCGATGCCGCCATCACCCTTTGAGTGTCCGGCGGCACCAGCGTGTCGGCGGTCGTCAGAATGTAGGTGCGGCGGCGAGATGCCGGCAGATCGCCGTGCCACTTCTCACGCAAAACGCCGATGCCCTGTGGGCGCTGAGTGCGCTCCAGATAAGTCCGCACCGAGTCTCGCTCGTCAGGGTCGGCCGCGGCGATGTACAGGTCGATGTTTAGGGCGCACAGACCGGGGCCGGCGCTGAGGATCTGTCCGTCGAAGGCGGCAAATCCTGCCTCCTCGCCAGCTTCGAATGGATCGCCGCCAGCAAAGAGGTCGAGTACCGAGGCACCATCCCGCGGGATCCAAGCCGCGACGTAGACCACCGGCACCTCGGGGTTCTCCACCGCGATCTTCGAAGCGGTGAAGCCACCGAACGAGTACCCAACGAGCACGACGTCGGCCAGGTCAGCTGGGAGCACGGCGCGCACAGCATCCGCGTACTCATCCAGGGTTGCCTTGGGCTCCCCACACGGGAGATCGACGACGACCACCTCGTGGCCGGCCGACCCCAATGGTTCGATCACTGGCTCCATCGTCAAGGGCGTATCCCAGGCACCGGGCACGATGACGAACGTGGACATGAACTGGGCACCTCCTAGTCCGGGGGTTGGGCGAGCCAGCCACCGCAGGGATCATGGTCACAGCTGCGGCGAGTGAAATTCCCTAGTTGAGTGAGCGCGCCCTTCCGTCCGACGGGTAGGTCTGCTCGATACCCAGCACCTTCAGGATGGTGGGCATCACATCAGGGGTCCGGAAAGTCGCTGACGTGTCCTGGGCGTACTGGCCGTCAGATGACCAGAACACCATCGGAACCCTTTGGTTCGACTCGGCGTAGCCGCCATGATCGCCATACGCCCCGTAGCTGACCTTGTCGCGTAGCAGTCCCACGAGGTCAGGCCCGTTGGCGTCGGCCATGGTGTCCACGATCGCCCGCGCGTTGCTCTTAAACCACTGCCGCTGGTTGGACGGTATGGGGTTCTTCTTGTAGAGCGAGTACTTGCCACCGTTCTTCCAGTACGTGGCGATGACGCCAGGCAGGGTCGTCATCGCCTTGAGCGCCTCAGTGCGCTTGGGCTGCGAGGCGCTCTTCAGCCACGTCTGGATGGATGTCGACTGGTACGAGAAAGCCACGTTGCCGGTGTCGATCAGCGGCTGCAGCGCCGGTGACGGGTTGTTGTAGACACTTGGCAGCGAGTCCGGCCCGTAGTACCAGTTGGTGTCGCTGCTTGAGCTTCCTGCCGCCGTCTTGCCGTAGAACTCCTCGCCCCACGTGGCGCCGTGGTCAGCAGTGAGCACGACCAACGTGTCGTCGAGCTCACCGAGGGCCTCGAGCTTGTCAAGCATGCGACCGAGCTGGACGTCGGCGTTCTCGGCCGCGTACTGCACGTGAGTCTGGTAGTCAGGTGAACCAGAGACCGACTGACGGTCGTTCTGCGCGCCCCACATGTGGCCGGCCTTGTCGATGCCGCCCATGGTCACGAACATTCCGGACCAATCCTCGTTCTCCATCATGGCCATCGAGGCGTCAGCGACCCAGGTGTCACCACCGAGGTGACTGGAGTCAGCACCAGGGACGAAGCGGTTGCCGTCGAGCGGGTAGATCCACGAGGGGAACGCTTCGCCGGTGCCGTAGGTGTTGCCGGAGTTGACCCAGTACCGGCCGCAGAACGGCTCATTGATGTACGTCGGCACATTGATGCCGGTTGGGCCACGGTAGCGACCACCAAGAGCGTCGAAGCACGCCTGATCGGCGGGCTGGGTGTCGGGCGGGCGGGTGCTGCTGGTTCGGCCGCTGAACCGCACCGCGATGTCGGCGTCTGAGCTGTCCCATGCTGACTTCGCTGCGGCCGACTCGACGGCGTAGGACTTCTGACCGACGACGATGAACTTCTTGCCCGGCTGCGCTTTCTGCAGGTAGTCGGCCAGTTTCGGATAGCCCTTGTCCTGGATAAGGGTTCCGTACTGGTCGTATGTGAGCTCGCCAGTGATGTACATCTGGTCAGGGTTGGAGCCAAGCAGGGTGTCGCGGTCGCGGTACGCCTCGTCGACCCAGCCCATGTTGCGCGGAGTCTGGCCGGACATCAGCACGTTGTGCGCGATGACGGTCTCAGACCCCATGTAGCCCAGGTACGCCTGGTTGAAGTTGGTACCGGAGTCGCGCAGTGCGCGGAAGTTCGGCATGTTGAAGCGGTCTGCGTACTCCGGCCGCATCTGGTCGAAGAGCACGATCAGCACTTTGGTCGGTGCACTGGTGTCCACGGGATCAGCGTTCGCGGTTGCCGTTGAGGCCACCGCCCCCGCGACGAGTGCTGAGGTAAGCGTGAGAGCGACCCAAGGGGTACGCCGCAATCCGATCATGGCCGTTGCCTCTCCGGAGGGGGTGGCCGGAGTCTCTACCTCTTGTGACGTGCGTCACAAGACGGGGCACATATCGCGAAAAAAGGTTCGGTGAGTGTCGGGGATGAAATCGTAGATGAGCGTCACTGGGGTATCGCGACAGCCCGCGACTCCCGACAATGGATGGATGGGTCAAGTCACGCCAGGTATTGCGGCAGGGGTTCCGTTCACCGGCCTCGGTCGGGCCAGCTCGTGACCGCCGAACCTTCGATCGACAGAGCAGCTTCCCTCCTTGCTCTGCACGCCGGTCCCGGCTTCGTGCTCCCCAACGCCTGGGACGCCGGGTCCGCGCGCATTCTCGAGCAGGTCGGCTTCCAAGCCATCGCCACCACTAGTGCCGGCATCGCGTGGTCTTGCGGAGTCCCGGACGGAGAAACGCTGGACCGCGACACGATGCTCGAGCACATCGGTCGCATCGTGAGCGCCGTAGGCGTGCCCGTGACCGCGGACCTCGAAGCCGGTTACGGCGATACCGCGGACGAGGTCGGCCGCACCGTCGCTCGGGCCGTGGAGCTCGGCGCGGTGGGCGGCAACATCGAGGATGCTGGGCCGGGTGGGCTGATCAGCATCGATGAGGCCGTCGACCGTCTCGCTGCCGCCCGCAGAGCCGGGCCTAGCGGCACCTTCGTGCTGAACGCCCGAACTGACACCTACTTCGCCGGAACGAGTGGCGACGCATTCGACGAGACTGTCGAGCGCGCCGTTCGGTATCTCGAAGCGGGCGCCGACTGCATCTTTGTGCCGGGCGTCGTTGACGAGGAGACGATCCGCCGACTCGCGGCGGCCATCCCGGGCCCGCTCAACGTGGTGGCCGGGCTCGCGAACATCATCGACGCCCCCACTCTCTTCTCGCTTGGAGTCAAGCGGGTCAGCCTGGGTGGCAGCCTGGCCCGAGCTTCGCTCAGCACGTTGGAGCGAGCCGGCCGGGAACTGCTTGACTCCGGAACGCTCGGTTTCCTCGACGGTGCGATCGCTTACGCCGATCTGCAGCGACGGTTCGGCTCGTGATCGTTGTCCTCTGCGGCCACGTCAACACTGGCCGTCATCCAACGGCACGGTGAACCACGGTTCCACGGGGACGACCTCACGTACGCCGACATCCCCTGCAGCGATTCGGGATTGCAGCCAGGGGAGTGATGGGAAATCGCGCGGGTCTCGGAACCAAGCAGTCAACGAGCCTGGGGCACGGCTGACGACCGCGATCGGTCGTGGCCTCCTACTGGTCGAGAACGAGGTGGTGGTACTGCTCGGATGTGATCCCTAAACTCGGAGCAACAAGGGAAAGTGGACCAGGCGAGATCTGTACGGACTCGGCACCACGACGGGCGCCTACGAACGCGAGGTATCTACCGGCCTCGCCTTCGTGCAGGCAACCGGTTGAGATTCTGGGGCCATGTCAGGTTGTTGTGACCCCGTGGCTACGACGTGGAGTTCACGTCGAGCTATGCGCGCCGGACGGCTCAGAAGTTGAAGAAATCTGGGCTGGACCGAACACCCACGCAGATGGTCGGATACCTGGCGGATCAAGGGCTCGAAGGGGCGAGCGTCCTCGAGATCGGCGGTGGCGTCGGCGGGGTTCACATGGAGCTGCTACGCCGGGGGGGGGGCGCCACGAATGCCACAAACCTTGAGCTGTCGAGTGCCTACGAGCCCGAGGGAGCCCTGCTACCACGAGAGGCTTCTTGGCGCAGCTGCCGATCATGCTCGGCACATGGTGGTCTTGAGCTATCCGCGCTGGCATCTGGTGAATCGGGTATCGACGGTGTTTGAGAACCTCGGACATTCTTTGCGTGGGCGTCAGTTCCGTGCCTTCATGCACTCGCCGGACGCAATGGTCGCCGCGCTTGCCGTACATGGGCACCAGGTGGTGCAGACCGGCGGGGACAGAATCTGGCAGTTCGCAGGGACTATCCGCAGGTAGGCGAAGACAGTCGAGGACGCGCGTGCCTCGGATACAGTTCGAACGCCGCCCACTCCGAGTGACGGCCTGCCAGGAGGTGCCTGATGGAGGATGTGGACGGGGCACGATCATTCTTGACGTCGGGGACGGCGTACGACCAGTTCATGGGTCGGTACTCGCACCCTCTTGCGCTGGCCTTCTCGAGTGCCGTGACAGTGACGAAAGGTCAGTCGGCCCTCGACGTCGGGTGCGGCCCCGGCGCCCTGACCACAGTGCTCGCCGGCCAACTCGGAGCAGGATCTGTCTCCGCGTTCGATCCGTCGCCCCCTTTCGTGGCCGAGTGCGCAGCGCGCAATCGTGGCGTCACGGTACGGGAGGGCCGGGCAGAGGCGATGCCCTTCGATGACGACAGCTTCGACTACGCAATGGCCCAGCTCGTGCTCCATTTCGTGGCCGACCCTCCGCAGGTCGCTGCGGAGTTTCGGCGGGTGCTACGCCCGGGCGGTGTGGCTGCAGCCTGCGTGTGGGACTTCGCCGACGGGATGGAGATGCTGCGTCACTTCTGGGATGCGGCGCTGGTAGTCGATCCCCAGGCTCCGGACGAGGCGCAGACCCTCAGGTTTGGTCGCCAGGGAGAGATCGCCGAGCTGCTCACCGATGCCGGGTTCAGAGACGTCACCGAGACGACGCTCGACGTCGAATCTGCCTACTCGGGGTTCGACGAGCTGTGGTCGGGTTTCCTCGCCGGGATCGGGCCAGCGGGCTCCTACTGCGTGGGGCTGGACGAGTCTCGGCGATCTGCTGTCCGGGAAGGCTTCTTCGTTCGCCTTGGCTCACCCG
Organism: uncultured Actinomycetota bacterium; assembly: GCA_963706045.1. Classification (GTDB taxonomy): domain Bacteria; phylum Actinomycetota; class Actinomycetes; order JAHEKZ01; family JAHEKZ01; genus JAHEKZ01. The sequence goes on from CAVPLY010000002.1 coordinate 302,145, forward strand.
CGGGCGCCTTCGCGCTCCGTGCCAAGGCCCGTTGCGCGCGCGGCGGTTCGCCGAGCACGTAGACCTCGGGGACCTCCGAACGCCGACGGGGGAGTCACTAGCATCCAGGACATGACAATGGCGGTCGCCCGTGATCTGATCGAGCAGTTCAACGAAGACGGCGTCGTGTGTGTTCGCAATGTGCTTACCGAGGCGCAGGTGGCATCGGCGAGGGTGGCCATCGAACGAGTGCGGGCCCAGCCGAGTGCCCTGGCCCAGGTGGCGAGTGCTGCTGACGATCCTGGTGAGTTCTTCGAGGACTTCTGTCGGTGGTCAGACGTTGGCGCGATCGAGCAGCTCGCTCGTCACTCCTCGGTGCCGGCGATCGCCGGCCAGCTCATGGGAACGTCGCAGGTGCGGCTCTACCACGACCACGTTCTGGTCAAGGAGGGCAAGACGCTTCAGCGGACGCCGTGGCATCAGGATCAGCCGTACTACAACGTCGACGGACGCGGCGTGAGTGCGTGGATCCCCGTCGATCCCGTGCCTGAGGCCGGTTGCCTGGAAGTGGTTGCGGGCACTCATCGAGGCCCATGGTTGATGCCCCGCACATTTCTGAGCGGCGAGGCCAAGTGGTTTCCCGAAGGCGCGTTGCTCGAGATGCCCGACATCGAGGGCGATCGCGACGCCTTCACCATTCGGCGGTACGACCTCCAGCCGGGAGACGCGATCTTCTTCGACTTCCTCTCGGTGCACGGGGCACCTGGGTTCCCCTTCGATGGCCGTCGCCGCGTCCTCTCGCTGCGGTACCTCTCCGACGAAGTACGGCATGCCCCCCGTCGCTGGAGAACGTCGCCGCCGTTTGAGGGTCTCGAGTCTGAGCTCGTGGCAGGTGCGCCGATGGAGCATCCGAAGTTCCCGATCGTGTGGGCCGACCCGGGCAACGAATAGGAAGGTCAGCCCAGTGGGCGCCTAGCTGGATTGGTTCCACATCGCTTCGATCTCTTCCAGTGACCGCTCCTTAGTCTCCGGCACGCGGAGCCAGATCCAGATGAAACAGACGACGCAGAAGAACGAGAACAGCCAGAAGGTGGCGGGTTCCCCGATCCCGTCGGTCAACGTAAGGAAGAACTGGCTGACCACCCATGCACTCGCCCAGTTCGCTGCTGTCGCAAGACTCATCGCGCGACCTCGCACCTGCCGGGGGTAGATCTCGCTGATCATCGTCCACACGACTGGTCCCATGGAGAACGCGAAGGAGGCGATGTAGACGACGAGAGCAACAAGCGTCAGGACCCCTGCTGCAGACGTGGTTGACCCGGCCGATGCGGTTGGGGCTGAGGCTGCGACGTCGTCAAGGCTGAGAAAGGCGAAGCCGACAACAGCCAGGCTGATCCCCATGCCAATGAGGCCGGTCAGCAGCAGTGGACGCCGCCCCAGGAAGCCCGAATGTCCGGTCGTTCAGGGTGACGAGGTCGTTCACGCGGCTCGATGGCCCAGGTGGTCGCCTCGGTGTCGTCCTCGGGTGTCGCAAAGCCAGCTGCATCGAGATGCGGTCGAGCGTATGGGTGATCGCGTTGATCCCGGTGATCTGTGAGGTACCACCGTGAGGCTGTGCCAATCAGCAAAGGCTACGAACGGGCGACTCACCACCTCGGCCCAGGAGGCCTAGTTCTGGTCGTCTTGAGTGGTTTCCGACAGCTCGCCCAGCGCGGCCCGGTCACCTGGCGTTACGCTCTGCAGGGCCTGGTCGACCAGGTAGGCGATGAAGATGCCGCTCGTAATGCCCAGTTGGTAGATGGAAACAAAGCGCCAGCGGTCAGAGCCCCGAGGAGGGCACCCAGGGTGACCCAGCTGGTGATGATCTCGACCATCGTGGTGCCGATGTCGAACGACTGCTCGATGCCGCGAAGGGCGCCCGATATGACGCCCTGGTCGTAGCCGAACAGCAATCCTGACAAGGCGATGACCGTGCCCACCAGCCAGAGGGTGCGCGTCATCACCGGGCGCGCTGACCGGCCGCGGGCTACTTCTGGAGTCACCATGGGTCTCGGTTCGTCATTGCTGCGACCCTAGACCTGAGTCCGGCTAGTGCCGAGGAGAAATGCGATGACGCAGACCATCTACTACACGGCGACCACTTTGGATGGCTACCTAGCGGACGAGGACGACTCGCTGGAGTGGCTCTTCGCCCAGGAGATCGACCCCGCGGGACCGATGAACTACAACGACTTCATCGGCGGCATCGGCGCGATCGTCATGGGTCGGACGACCTACGAGTGGGTCCGTGGACACATGGAGGGTAACGACGAGGGATGGGCCTATGGGGTGCCGGCCTTCGTCTTCACGCACGCTGAGCGACCCGCCGTCGTAGGCGCTGACATCCGCTTTGTGTCGGGCAGCGTCGCGACGGTTCACCCGGCGCTGGTGGAGGCCGCCGCAGGAAAGGATATCTGGGTCGTGGGCGGGGGTGACCTCGCCGCGCAGTTCGCCGAATCGGGTCTGCTGGACGAGGTGATGGTGTCGATCGCTCCGGTCACCCTGGGCGCTGGTCGTCCGTTGTTTCCTCGGCGGTTCGATCTTGAGTTGAAGACCTTGGAGCGCAACGGGGCGTTCGCCTGTGCCGTCTATGCGGTCGTCGGACCACGGCCGAACTAGTGCCGTCCAGCCCGGTCCGTGGAATTGATCGAGATTTCGGCTGATTTTTGAGGCGGAGTGGTGGCATGCCCCGATAGCGTCGGAGGTAGCCCCTCCCAAGGAGACCGAAATGTCTGATATGACGCCGCCACCCCCACCGCCCCCACCCCCACCCCCGCCCGGCGACGGCCCCCCGAACTACGGTGCTCCGGAGCCCGCCCCTGGCGGCGCCAACCTCGACCCGATGGAGGCCATCTCCTACGGCTGGAAGGGGCTCACCAAGTACCTAGGTCCGCTGGTTCTCATCGCCTTGATCGTGGCGGCAATCTCGATCGGGATGAACATCGTCGGTCTGTTCTTCGACAGCCTGATCCTCCAGTTCCTCTGGAACATCGTGACCATTGGCGTGTCACTGATCGTCGCCATGGGTCTGATCAGAGCAGCACTGGCGGTCGTGGACGGCCGGACGCCCGAGGTCGGCATGCTCTTCCAGACCGACAACTTCGCCCCCTACCTGGTGGCGTCCATCCTGGTCGGTCTGTCGGTGGGTCTGGGGTTCATCTTCTGCATCATCCCGGGTGTGATCCTGGCGTTCCTGTTTGCCTTCTACGGATACGCCATCGTCGATGGTCGGGTCGATGACGGGATCGAGGCGATGAAAACCTCGTGGAAAATTGTGTCGTCGAACGTCGGGCAGCTGCTGCTGCTCTTCATCCTGGTCATTTTGATCAACATCGGTGGTGCCCTGCTCTGCGGCGTCGGGTTGCTCTTCACCTACCCGCTGACGGCGATTGCTATCGCCTACGCGTGGCGCCGGGTGAGCGGCGGATCAGTCGCCACCCTCGCCTAAAGGCAAATGCGAAGGCCCGGCTCGCGTGCTACGCGAGCCGGGCCTTCGCATTTGTGTGTCTAGTTGTACTTCGTGACGTCGCGGCCGTGCACGGTGAGCGCCCAGATGACGAAGACAGCTGTGACGATGAAGATGATCCCCCAGATGGGATACCACGGTAGCCACACGAAACCGACCAGCGCGCTGAGACCGGCGAGGATCACGCCGACCGTGCGAGCCCAGACGGCGCCTTGGAAGAGCGCGAGGCTTGCGAGGAAGACCACGATCCCGAGAATGAGGTGTACCCATCCCCAGGTGCTGACGTCGAGCTTGAAGATGTAGTTCGGAGTCGCTACCAGGATGTCGTCCTCGAGGATCCCGACGAGTCCAGCGAAGCTCCAGAACAGACCAAGCAAGAGCATCATGATTCCGGCGAACCACGTCCAACCCACTGCGGCCTCGCTGCGGTGCTCTGCAGACATACGTCCTCCGTTCCATCGGGCGCCCCGATGGACGCCTCACTGCGCCCCACGATACGGCGGAGAGCGGCTGAGATGATCGTGGACACGACGCAGGGATCTCGAACGCATCACGCTTGTTACGGTGAGGCGCAGGCTGCACTAGATGCTCGCAACGCGAGCTGGCCGAATGGAGATCCTTTGGAACCCCTGGAGATCGACCGTCTTGCCCTCGAGTCAGTGTCTCTGCGCGTCATCGATCTCACGCGAACCCTGGAAGAGGCGACGGTTCTGTGGCCGGGCACACCGCCGCTGGCAGTGGAGTCGTCAGAGACCATCGATGCAGATGGGTCGTTCACGCGACGCGTCACGTTGGACGAGCACAGTGGTACACACTTCGATGCACCGAGCCACTTTGCGCCTGGAGCGGCGCACGTGGCCGACGTCGCAGCAGATGCACTGGTGCGTCCGCTCAGCATCATCGACTTCAGCGAGAAGTGCGTCAACCGGCCGGATGCAGCGCTCGAGGTGGACGACCTTCTTGCCTACGAGGCGCTCCACGGCACTATCGCCACAGGGGCAGCGGTGTTCCTTCGGACCGATTGGGCAGGTGCCGGCGACACCCTTCGATTCCCTGGGTTCGGAGTTGACGCCGCGATATTCTTGGCGGTGGAGCGGCGGGTGGCCGGCCTGGGGATCGACACGCTGGGGATCGACCCCGGCTATGCCGCCGGCTTTCCGGTGCACCGCGACGTGACGTTGCCCCGCGGAATATGGCATGTAGAGAACCTGACCAACCTTGCGGCAGTCCCGCCCATCGGTGCGTGGGTGGCCGTGGGTGTGCCGCGCATTGCGGGGGCGTCCGGCTTCCCGGCCCGCGTCTTCGCGCTGCTCCCGCAGATCCCCTGATCGCCGGCGGTGCTGGTTGTCAGGTGACGGACGCCTGGTAGATGCTCTCGATCGACGTGTCGAGCGTGGCGTTGAACTCCTCGTCGGTCTGCTGCGCGGACAGTCCTTCAGTGAGTGCCCGCGAGAAGCTGGCGATCACGCCATGGTTCGCGCTGAGCTTGGCATTGGCATCGTCCCTGGTGTAGCCGCCTGACAGGGCGACGACACGTACAACCCGCGGGTGGGCAGCAACCTCGGTGTAGAAGCCGGCTTCGTCAGGGAGCGTGAGTTTCAACATGACGTTCTGGCTTGCGGCTAGTTCGTCAAGCTGCCTCATCATCGCGTTCTTCAGAAGAGCCTCAGCCTCGGCCTTCTGCGGGCTGTTGATGTCGACCTCTGGCTCAATGATGGGAACAAGTCCGGCGTCGATGATGCTGCGTCCGACGTCGAACTGCTGGTCGACGATGGCGGTGACACCAGTCTGGTTGGCCAGCTTGATGACCGACCGCATCTTGGTGCCGAATACCTGATGTCCAGTGGCCTTGCCCAGGAGGTCGTCGAGCCCGGGAATGGGCTTCATGAGCTGGACGCCGTCCGCTTCGTCGGCCAGGCCCTTGTCGACCTTCAAGAACGGAACAACCTTCTTCTCGTTCCAGAGGTACTCAGCCGATCCCATGCCCTTGACCTCGCGGTCCATGGTCATCTCGAACAGGATGGCGCCGATGACCCGCTGGCCGGTGAAGGCCGGACTCGTCATGATGCGGGTGCGCATCTGGTGCATGAGGTCGAACATCTCGGCATCGCTGGAGTACTGCGAACCTTCAACACCGTAGAGCTTAAGCGCCTTCGGTGTGCTGCCGCCGCTCTGGTCGAGGGCGGCGATGAAGCCGGTCCCGCTCTTCATCTGCTGCAGCATCTGGTCGTTCACCGTCGGCCTCCTGTGATTAGGCGTGTCAAACCATGGCCCGAGGGACTGTGGTCTTAGGACTCCACTCTAGGGCTGGCAGGGTGCGCCGGGTGCGCCTATCCCGGACTCGCGCCCAGTCCGGCTAGGACCCCAGTGCATCGCGAATGGACTCGATGGTCTTCTTCTCGACGTCCTCGCCCTCAGGGGCAGCGTCAGAGACCTGCTTGGCGAGCGAGAGGACGAGTTCGCGATAGTCGGCGAGGTCCTCAAGGTCCTTGGCGGTGAGAATTCCCACTCCCTCACGTAGCGCAGCCAGGGCTCCCTCCTGCAGTTCCTCAGCAGACGAGCTGACCTTCCATCCGCTGCCGTGGGTACCGGCAAGCTCGCGAGCCAGCTGGCTATGGCCCTCCTGCGACTGCGTGGCCAGAAACTTTGCCATGGCTCCGGTCTCTTTGAACGTTGAGGTGAAGCCTCGCTCACTGATGGAGACCAACATGCCAGCGCCGGTAAGCCCTCTGTGCAGGGTGTTCCACTCGGCTTCGGTGAAGTCAGACTGTCCAGCCATGATGCTCCTTAGCTATTGGGTGTGGTCTTCAGATCCGATATTGACTGGCTACGGTGTCATCGTCTCCTGGCCATCGACAGCTCACTCTTTCAGACCGATGTCAGGCAGAACTCGATCGAGCCAGTTCGGCAGTCGCCAGGTGTGCCGGCCGAAGATCTCCAAGAGTGCCGGCGCCAGCACTAGGACGAGGAATCCAGCAAGGAAGACAGCCACCGAGAGCCCGACGCCGAACTGTTTGACGGTGGGGTCGCCGTTCAGGATGAAGCTTCCGAAGACGCAGATCATGATGAGCGCCGCGGCGCTGATGACCCGGGCGCTTGCTCCGAGCCCGGCCGTCACTGCTTGCCCGGGTGGAACCCCCTGGTCGCGGAACGAGATCACGTGGCTGACCAGGAAGACCTCGTAGTCCATGGAGAGCCCAAACAGAATCGCGAACATCATGAGCGGTACGTAGCTGGCGATGGGCACGGTGCCGGTTGGTGAGTCGAGGCCCACGAGGGATAGTCCCCATCCCCACTGAAACACAGCAGTCAGAACACCGAAGGACGCAGCCACCGACAGCAGGTTCATGATGGCCGCCTGCAGCGGTACCAGGAGCGATCGGAAGGCGAGCAGAAGCAGAAGGAAGCTGAGCACCAGCACCGTTGCAACGACGAGCGGAAGGCGGTCGGCAATCTTGGTGGCCAGGTCGACGTAGCTGGCGGTGTAGCCGCCGACGTGCGAGACAAGTTCACCGTCAGCGTCAGTCTCCGGAAGCACCGTTGCCCGCAGCTCTTCGACGAGGGCGGCGGTTGCGTCCGAGGCCGGGGCGGTGGCCGGAATGGCGTTGATGATGAGAGCGTCCCCGGCCTTCGGTAGCTGGGGCGGGGTGAGCGCGATCACGCCGGGAGTCGCAAGAAGAGTGTTCTGCAGATTCACGACGCGTTCGTCGGTGGCCCGGTCGTCACCGCCCGCTTGGGTGAGCTGCTTGGTCAACTGACGTTGGAGCTTCTCTGCCTTCTTCTGCTGTTGCTCTGCTTTCTTCTGCTGTTGCTTCAGCTGGTCGGCTTGCTGCTGGAGCGAGTTGGCTTCGGCAGTCAGCTGGTTGGCTTGGCGCGAGAGGGCGTTGGCGTCCTGCTGAAGCGCGTTCGCCTCTGCCGTGAGCTCGGCACCTTGCTGCCGCAGGGTGTCTGCCGCAGCATTCAACGCGGCTGCCTTCTCGGCCAGTCGTTCGGCTTGAACAACGAGTGCGCGGGCCTGCTTCTCCAGCTGGAGGCCCTCGCGCTTCAGCTGGGCCAGCCGGTCAACGAGTGCTTGCTCGCGAGCCTGCACGCGCTCCAGCCGGAGCTCGAGCCTCGCGATGGTGCTGGGGTTTGTGGCGTTCTTGAGGCGCTCCTCGATCAGGGCCTCGCGAGCACGTACGGCGACAAGGACCGTGGCCGTGCGCCTCACCTGCTCGGCGAGTGCCTTGGCCTGTTGACGGAGAACGGATGCGTCGACGGCCAGTGCGTCCTGCTGCTGCTGCAGGTCGAGTTCTTCTGCCTGGAGAGCCTCCTTCTTCCTGGTCAGAATCGCTTCCTGGGCCTTCAGAACCTCCTCTGCAACCTGCAGTTCAGCGGCTTCCTTCTCCAGTAGCGTCTGTTGCTGTTCGAGAATCGCCTGTTGCTGCTCCAGCTCGGCTTGCTGTGCTGTCAGGCTCTTCTGCTCCTTCTTCAACTCCTTCTTGAGAGACATCGCCTCGTTGTACTTGCGCTCGTACTCCGCGCTGGGTTTGGCGGGCGGATCGAGCGTGGAGGCCACCAGCAGCGGTCCGTTGTAGCCCACACCAAGGCCGGCGGTCACGAGGTCGTAGGCGCGTCGCTCGGTCGTTGAAGTTGGGGCCACGGCGATGTCTTCTTGTCCGAGCTCCAGCGAGAAGACCGGGATGATCAGCGGTATCAGGACGGCGATCGACGCCACCAGGGCAATCCATGGATGTCCGGTGACCGTGCGCGCCCACGCCGGCCAGAATCGGCCGCTAGTGCCACCTGCCGCCCGTCGTTGGGCGAACGTGGGGATATGCAGTCGATGGATGCCAGTGCCCACGATCGACAGCAGCGCGGGAAGCAGCGTGACGGCTCCAGCGACAGCAATCACCACTGCGATGGCGGCGGAAATTCCGATCGCCGTGACAAGCGGGATGTTGGCCAGGACCAGACACAGCAAAGCAATGATGACGGTGCTGCCGGCGAAGACGATGGCGCTGCCTGACGTGGCGACGGCGTTCGCGATCGAGTCTCGAACACCCATGCCGCTGGCCAGCTGGTCTTTGTGCCGGGTCACAAGGAAGAGCGCGTAGTCGATCCCGACTCCGAGCCCGATCATGGTGGCGATTGTTGGCGCGATGCTCGGAATGCCGTAGAGGTGGCCGAGCAGACCGATGATGGACAGCGCTGCAGAGAGCGCAAACACGGCGACCAGGATCGGAAGTCCCATTGCCACCAGACTGCCGAGCACGATGGTGAGGATGATCATGGCGGCTGTGAGGCCGACGACCTCACTGCTCTCGGTCTTGGGCTCAGAGAGCCGGCTACCGATGGATCCTTCGGCCTCGACCTGGATCCCGGCTGCCTCTGCGGGAACTCGTGCGGCGTCCAGGATCTTCTGTGCCGTCTCTTCGTCGACGATCCCTGAGTCGATCGTGAGCAGAACCGGTGCGTACCCAGTGGCTTTGTCTTTCGACAACAGTCCAGCGCTCTGCCCCTTGCTCGATACGGGACTCAGCGCGCTGTAGACATCGGGAGCAGCACGAAGACCAGCCATCGCCTCCTTCATCGCCGGCTTGTGCTTGTTGTCGGTCAGCGACCCCTCGGGAGTGAAGAACACGATCGGGCTGGTGCCGTTCTGCTGCGGCGGGAAGCGCTTGGCGAGGACGTCAGTCGCGCTCTGGCTATCGGTACCCGGTAGTGAGAGGTCGTTGTCGGTGGGGGAGCCGAACACGCGGACGCCAGCAGAGAGACCGACTGCAACCAGGATCCACAAGATGACGATCAACCACGCGTGGTGCGCGCAAAGCCGACCAAGTCTCTGCATGGCATCCGACATCACCGAAGGGTATCGCTCCTCATCAGGGTTCTCTGTCGGGCGCTCATGGACTGGAACTGCCACTACAGTCCCCTTGTGATTTACCGCCCCACGCCGCTCAAGAAGAAGGATGCTGCGGCTGGGCTCTTGCTGGGTCTGTCAAATGTGCCAGGTGGTCTGGCGATGGGTCTTCTGGCCGGCGTCAGCCCGATCTCCGGTTTGTACGCCTACTTGTTCGGAACCGTTGCGGGCGCCATCGCCACGAGCTCGGTCCTCATGTCGGTGCAAGGCACGGCGGCAATGGCTGTGCTCGTGTCAGACGTTCCCGGGGTCGATGCGACCTCGGCCGGACTGACGGCCCTGGTGACGCTGACTGTCCTCACCGGGCTGATCATGCTCGCCCTCGGGCTTGCGCGCACCGGCACAGTGGTTCGGTTCGTGCCGCACTCAGTGGTCACGGGTTTCGTGAACGCCGTGGCGGTCACCATCGTCCTGTCGCAGCTCGCGGAGTTCACGGGCTACCGCTCACCGCAAGACAACCGGGTCGCTCGCGCAGTCGACACGCTCGCGAATGTGGCGTCGTTTGACGCTCCAACCGTGGTCGCTGCCGTCGCCACCGTGGCGCTCATCTTCATTCTGGGACGCACGAGGTTGGGTGCGTTCGGCATGGTGATGGCCATCGTGGTCGTGTCTGCAGCCGTCCAGGTACTGGGTGTTGACACCGTTCGTCAGGTGTCCGACGTTGCCGAGATTCCGTCAGGACTCCCAGCCCCCCAGCTCCCCGATCTGTCGCTCGCGGCAGGGCTGCTTCTGCCCGCATTTTCGCTTGCCTTCGTCGGCCTTGTCCAAGGATCGGCGATCAGCCAGTCAGTGCCGAACCCGGGAGGTGACTACCCCGACGTTTCCGGTGACTTTCGTGGGCAGGGAGTTGCCAACCTGGCGTCCGGGGTGATGCAAGGAATGCCGGTCGGGGGCTCGATGACGGCCACGGGGCTCCTCACCTCGTCGGGTGCGCGCAGCCGGTGGGCGAACCTCGTCGCGGGTGCGGTGATGCTGCTCGTGATCGTGCTGTTCTCAGGGCTTGCGGATCTCATCGCCATGCCGGCTCTCGCGGGCCTCCTGACCGTGGTGGGCATCCGTACGTTCCGGATTGACGCCGTGGCGATGGTGTGGCGAACAGGGGCAACGCAGGCGTCGGTCATGGTGGTGACCTTCGTGCTGACGATCGCTGCGCCTCTTCAGTTCGCCGTTCTTACAGGGGTGGGAATCTCCATTGCCCTGTTCGTGGTGAGGCAGTCGAACAAGGTGGTTGTGCATCGATGGGTCCTCACCCCCGATGACCCGTTCCCGAAAGAAGTGGCACCGCCAACAGAGCTGGTGGGCAACGAGGTGGTCGTCCTCACGACGTACGGCAGCCTGTTCTTCGCCTCCGCGCCAGTCTTTGAGGGTCAGCTACCCAAGGCGACGGCCAACTCTCGCAACGGGGTCGTCGTCATTCGCCTGCGCGGCAAGGAGGACCTTGGAAGCACCTTCATCTCCGTCATCTCGCGCTACCACGCCGCGTTGAGCACTTCGGGCGCGCACCTGATACTCGCGGGCGTCGGCGATCGTGTGGAGCGTCAGCTGCGTGACACGGGCGCGGTTGAACTCATAGGCGAGCCCAATATCTTCGGCGCCACTGATTCGGTCGGGGAGTCGCTTAGCCGGGCTCTCCAACGCGCAGACCAACTGCGGGTCGGCAGCGGGGATTCAGGGAGCGAAGGGACTATGCCTGGCGACGACTGAAGATGGTGGCGACGGCCGCGGCGATCACGGCGATACCCACCGCGATGACGATCCCCTTCACGAAGCCGTGGCCCGACGCGTCGTCGAGCTCTGCCAGATCCTGGGCCTCGATGACCTCAAGACCTTCAGCCATTGTCGTGTTCTTGCTCATGCCTGCACCTACTCTCCGATCGATGTCACCTTCACCCTATGCGGAGTCACAGAACATGACAGAGGCTTTCGGATGGGGCACTCACCGTTCGAGCAGAGATAACCCGAAAAGGGTGATTGCCGCCTGCTGGGCGCCCGCTAGGCTCCTGTGAGCTGCCTATCGCCACCGAACACTTCCGGGAAGAGGGCTCTTATGCTCCACGAACGTCATCGGATCCGAAACAAGGGCGTCGACGAGATCTTCGCCTCATCAGATGTCTCGGTGGTGCTGCCGAAGTACGTGATGCCCAAGAACGAGCAGGCTCCCCGCCACGCCTTCCAGATGGTTGCTGACGAGCTGATGCTCGACGGCAACTCACGTCAGAACCTTGCGACGTTCTGTCAGACCTGGCTCGAGCCCGAGGTGCATGCCCTCATGGACCTCACCATCGACAAGAACATGGTCGACAAGGACGAGTACCCGCAGACGGCCGAGCTTGAAGAGCGCTGTGTCCACATGTTGTCCGCGTTGTGGAACTCACCGGCGACGGAGAACTCCATCGGCACCTCCACAACCGGGTCGAGCGAAGCCGCGATGCTTGGCGGCATGGCGTTGCTGCGCAATTGGCGTGCGCGTCAGGAGGCCGCCGGCCGTCCCACCGACAAGCCGAACATCATCACCGGGCCGGTTCAGATCTGTTGGCACAAGTTCACCCGGTACTGGGACATCGAACACCGCGAGATTCCCATGGAGGGCGACCGTCTCATCATGACGGCCGAGGAGGTTCTCAAGCGTGTCGACGAGAACACCATCGGCGTCGTTCCGACGCTTGGGGTCACGTTCACCGGCGACTACGAGCCCGTCGAGGAGGTCAGCCATGCCCTGGACAAGCTCCAGAAAGAGACCGGCCTCGACATCCCGATCCATGTCGACGGTGCCAGCGGCGCGTTCCTGGCCCCCTTCACGGCTCCGCACATCAACTGGGACTTCCGGCTCCCCAGGGTGAAGTCGATCAATGCATCGGGGCACAAGTTCGGACTCGCGCCGCTGGGCGTGGGCTGGATCGTGTGGCGGACCAAGGATGATTTGCCCGAAGAGCTGGTCTTCAACGTCAACTACCTCGGTGGCAACATGCCAACCTTCGCGCTGAACTTCTCGCGCCCTGGTGGTCAGATCGCTGTGCAGTACTACAACTTCTTGCGCCTCGGCCACGAGGGCTACCAGAAGATCCACCAGCAGTGCTACGACATCGCCATGTACCTCGCCGAAGAGATCGAGAAGCTGGGTCCGTTTGAGATCTTGAGCAACGGCGACCCTCACACAGGGATCCCCGCCGTGTCCTGGAAGTTGAAGGAAGGCGTTGACCATGGCTTCACGCTGTTCGATCTCGCAGATCGCTTGCGGGCCAAGGGCTGGCAGGTCCCTGCCTACACGATGCCGGCGAACCGTGAAGACATGGCTGTGCAGCGCATACTCGTCCGGCACGGATTCAGCCGCGATCTTGCGGGCCTCCTGATGGATGACTATCGCGCAGCGATGAGCCACTTCGATGCCCACCCGATCGCCAGTCCGCTGACCGAGTCGGAGGCGGGCGGCTTTAGCCATTAGACGCAGCAAGTCCGTGGCGGCCCTCGCGGGAGCAGACGTGTTGTTGGTGGAGGCTTCACTCGACGGCTGCCATACTGCGCCGATGATGCGCCTGCGCTTCTTCGCTTGTCTCTCGTTGGCTGCCGTCGCCGTGGCCGGTTGCGGCTCCAGCGGAGAAAGACAGGTCGAGCAGATGACCGAGACGCTGGTGCGCACGGCAGCGTCTACGCAGGGCCAGGCAGAGCTGGCGGACGCCGGCGTCGAGGTGTCGGGACCGCTGTCCTGTCAGACAACTCCGAAAGGGAACGAGTTCGACGTCTCCTGCACAGGTACGGCATTGGACGGGCGAGCTGTCACTGTTACCGGCACAGCCACGTCTCTGCCCGGAGGTAGTTCAGTCCAAGGCACCTTTGTCGGCACCGCTGCCGGTTCTCAGGTCTTCACGACCGACTGCATGGGTTGCTGACCTACGTTGACAAGTGACCGGCCGTTATCCGGCGCACTGAAGGCACGAGGAGAGTGAGAGATGAGCGGCTTCGCTGATCGGCGTCGACGTGAGCGCGAGCTCGCTGCATCGCTTGCCGGTCGTTCGGCTGATGACCGCCGCGGCTACGTGCGTTCGCTGGTGGCCAACTACGTCGTGACCTGGGTTGTCCTCGCCGTCACGATTGCCTTGACCCCGGGCATCTATGCGGAGAACTGGTGGTCGATCCCGCTCGCGGCCCTCCTCTTCTCGTTGTTCGCCCCGTTCGGGCAGGCGCTGCTCGCCAGATTTGCCCTGCTCTTCGGGTGGGTAGGCGCGATGCTGCTTGCGATCTTCTCCAACGCCGTCGTCATCGACGTGGTCTTGCAGCTGACACCGGGCATGGTCGTTGGCAGCTTCTGGGAGACCTTCCTGGCCTCGTGGATCTATGCGCTGATCGCCTCAGTGGTGATGTGGCTCTTCTCGGTGAACTCGCGCGACTACCTCTTGGTACACGCGGCGCGAATGAGCATGCGCGACATGCCTTCGGAGAAGTTCGACGAGCCAGGGGTCCTGTTCATCCAGCTCGACGGAGTGCCCGAGCCGGTTCTGCGTTGGCACGTCAAGGCTGGCAACGTCCCGACCATCAGCTAGGTGGTTGCGCACTGGAACCCACACCATGGACGCGTGGGTGGCGGCACTTCCGTCAACGACCCCGGTCAGCCAGGCAGGGATTCTGCACGGCAACAACGACAACATCCCGGCCTTTCGGTGGTACGAGAAAGAGACCGGCGGCCTCGTGGTTGCCAACCACCCGCCGGACGCTGCGCTGATCGAGTCGCGCGTGAGCGATGGGAAAGGACTCCTTGCGGACGAGGGGGTCAGCGTCAGCAACCTCTTCTCCGGCGATGCGGCCATCTCGCTGCTCACAATGAGCGGCATGAAGCAGCCGAAGGAGGGCCTTGGGCCTTCGCGGTCGTACGCTGCGTTCTTCACCCACCCTGCAGGGCTCGTCAGGGCCTTGGTCCTGTCCATCGCCGAGATCGTCAAAGAGCTCTACCAGGCGCGCCAGCAGCGAAATCGCGGGATCGAACCAAGGATCAACCGCCACGGAAGCTACGTGCTCCTTCGAGCGGCGACGAACGTCCTGCTGCGCGACCTCAACACCGCCCTGGTCGTCGAGGCGATGATGCGCGGCTCCAAGGCGATCTATGTCGACTATGTCGACTATGACGAGATCGCCCACCACGCCGGCGTGGTTCGCCGCGAGGCGACCGACGCGCTCTTCGGCCTCGACCGAGTCGTCGCCTCTCTCGAGCGAGTGGCGAGGTCTGGGGTCACGCCGCGGCCGTACGAGATCGTCCTGGTCTCCGACCATGGCCAGAGCCAGGGCGCCACTTTTCTCCAGCGGTACGGCCAGAGCCTTCAGCAGCTCATCGAAGAGCTGATGGGCGAGTCCGACACCACCTCGGCCGTTTCGGATATCGAGGGCTGGGGTCCTGTCAACGTGCTGATCGGGCAGCTGTCCGCCCAAGGTTCGGTCACGGGCAAGGTGGCGCAGGTGGCCACCCGCAACCGAGACACCGAGAGTGCGCTCGGCCCCCTCGCCGCGGACAAGGAGGCCGCCGAAGCCGATACGGGCGAAGAGCGCCCTTCCTTGGTGGTGGTGGGGTCGGGCAACCTGGGTGGCATCTGGTTCCCGCGGCTCGACGGCCGCCAGACGGTGTCACAGATCGAGGCGGCATATCCCGGGCTGCTGGCTGCCGTGGTCGCTCATCCGGGGGTCTCGTTTGCCACCGTGATGACCGAATCTGGCCCCGTGGTGATCGGGTCGGCGGGGACCATGGATCTGCGTACGGGGGTCGTGACGGGCGACGACCCGTTGGCGCCTTTCGAGGTGCATGCGAGGACCGACCTGCTGAGAATCTCCGAGTTCTCCAATGCCCCAGACATCTACCTGAACTCGCTCTTCGATGAGAGCAACGACGAGGTGGCCGCCTTCGAGGAGCTGGTGGGGTGCCACGGCGGGCTCGGTGGGTGGCAGACACAGCCGATGGTTGTGCATCCGAGCACGTGGAGCATCGACCCGGAGTTCACCGACAGCGAGGGGCGCCTCTATGGGGCGCCCAACGTCTACCGCCAGTTCGTCCAGTGGCTTGAGCAGCAGGGGCACCGCCGCGACCTCGGGTAGGCCAATGGCGCTAACGGGAGGATGCGAGCGACATTGGCGACTGTGCGACCATAGGCGCCGACAGCCACCAGTCGGGTGGCCCAGAAAGGGGTACACACGTGTCCTTCGGAGAGTTCCTCTGGTACACGATCGCCATCTTCTTCTTCGTTACTTTCCTGATGGTGCTGTTCTACATCTTTGCCGACCTCTTCCGGGACCACGAGTTGAACGGATGGGCCAAGGCGGTATGGATCCTGGCTTTGATCTTCTTCACGTGGATTGCTGCCCTGGCCTACCTGATCGTTCGCGGCAAGGGCATGGCCGAGCGCAACATGAAGGCCGCGCAGGAGATGCAGGAAGCTCAGAACACCTACATCCGTGACGTGGCTGGCTCAGCGCCGGCGGATCAGATTCACAAGGCTAAGGAACTCCTCGACTCGGGAGCGATCTCGCAGGCAGAGTTCGACAGCATCAAGGCGAAAGCTCTGGCCTAGGGCCTTAAGCGCCAGCGGTAGAGGTCGAAGCACCGCCCCCAGCCGGGGGCGGTGCTTCGACGATTGCGGGCTAGTTGCAGCCGCAGCGGTCTGCGGGCGCGACGGCACCCATCACCTGTTCTGCATGCATGCCGCAGCCGCTCCAGGTGGTCTTTCCACATCCACGGCAACGTGCCGGACTACACATCGAGACCCTCCATCGGTGGTGCGAAACGTCGGACCAGCATACCCCATGGGGTATATAATGTGACCATGGGGCGACGCACCCGTCGCGAGGCTACGATCACTGCGTGTCAGATGAAGCACTTCGACAAGGCCGGGCCGTGCCGTTTCCCGTGGCCCCAGTCGCCATGGTTCCTCGCCGAGCGCTCCTCAAGCAGCTCGATCACTCGGACGCGGCCGCGATCGTCGTGGCAGCTCCCGGAGGCTTCGGTAAGTCCACCGTGCTTGCACAGTGGCTCAAGGAGTCGCCCAAGCGGGTGTTCTGGCTTCAGATCCCGTCAGGTTCTCACTCGGCCGGAGTAGCCGAACGCATCGCCCAAGAACTCTCGGCACCCGCGTCGCCGATTACGAACGTGCTCCCCATGGTTCACGAAGAGTCGCTCTGGTTCTCGGTCGTACTGCCTGCCCTGCAGGAGGTCATCTCCTCACCGGACGTGCCGTTCGTCCTGGTTCTCGACGACGCCATGAACATCATTGACGCGCGGTTCGACAGCCTCATCGATGCGGTCGTGACGTCGTTGCCAGCGCGGTCCCAACTGGTCGTCGGGACGCGCGGGGCGCCACCGCACGCGTTGCGTCGACTGCGGGCAACAGGGCGTCTACTGGAACTCAGGGCAGAGGACCTGGCGATGGATGACGATGAGGCCAAGCTGCTGCTCGACGAGCTGACGGTTCACCTTCCTGAGGACCAACTCGCCCAGGTGGTGGACCGCACGGAAGGCTGGCCGGTGGGCATCTACCTTCTCGGGCGAGCGATCCTCAAGGATCCTGACCTGCTGGTGTCTGACGAGGTCCCTGGACTGGGTACAGGGTGGATCACAGATTTCATCCGCGATGAGCTGTTCGACACGCTTGATCCCGAGAGCCAGACCGTCTTGCTGCGGGTGTCTGTGCTCGACGAGCTCTCGGCCGGAGCCAGCGACGCGACGTCTGGCGTGTCGGAGTCGCTCCCACTCCTGCGCAGACTGGCCGCCGAGAACCAGCTCATCACGAGGGTCCCTGGTGACGGCGAGACGTACCGGCTTCACCCGCTCTTTGCTGACTTCCTGCGTGCCGAGCTACAGGGTCGCTCTCCGTCGGAGTTCGAGGGCTGTCACCGGAGAGCCGCCGACTGGTACGCGTCCCAGGGCGACGATGACCGGACGGTGGTCCACCTGCGCGAGTCCGGCGACGACGTTGCCCTGGGCGACTTCGTCTGGAGCCGGGCATGGCGACTTCTGGCAAAGGGGCAGGCGCCTACGCTGTCGAGTTGGCTGGAGGGAGTCGAAGAGTCCCGCGTGCTTGCCCATCCCGGGCTCTGCCTCACCTCGGCCTGGATCCAGACGCAGGAAGGCGAGATGGCGCAGGTTGCCCACTTCGCCGCCCAGGCCCGCCTCCTCGTGAGTCAGCACTCGCTCGCCGAGCCGTATGCGAGCCATGTCGACGTCCTCGATGCGGTGATCGGGCGCGCAGGCGTGGCCTCAATCGTCGATCTCTGCAACTCCGCGTTGGCAGCTGCGGACTCCTCCGACCCGTGGAGCTCCTTGGCCCACTACATGCGGGGGGTGGCGCATCTGCACTTCGGCAGGCTCGATGAGGGTATGGCAGATCTCTTGGCTGGGTGTCGGATCGCTCAAGACCTCGACATCTCTCATGTGAGGGCGCAGTGCTTGGCTGCTCAGGCGACGGTACGGCTCTCGCTCGGTCAAGCCGGAGTGGCCGGAGAGCTTGTGGTTGGCGCGAGAGCTGTGGTTTTTGACAACAAGCTCGAACACCTCCCGACAAGTGCCCCCATCTTCACAGCGTCGGCTCTTGTCCTCCTCGCAACGGGCCGTCGCCTGGAAGCCGTCGACGATGCGGCGCGGGCCCTGCGACTCACCGCCCTCATGGAGCCGATCGCCCCTTGGCATGCCGTCGAAGGTCGCCTCAGGCTGGGCCAGACTTATTGGCAGCTGGGTGACCACAAGCGGGCGCGGGTCCTTACCTTGGAGGCGCGCGAGCACTATGTGCCGGCGGCGCGCTCCCCGATGCTCGACCAGATGTTGAAGCACGCTGAGGGCCAGGTTGCTGCGGTGGATGAGACGCCTGGCCCATCACTCCTCACGACTGCCGAGCTCAGGGTTCTGCAGTACCTCCCGAGCCACTTGTCCTTTCCTGAGATCGGGCAACGCCTCTACCTGTCGCGCCATACGGTCAAGAGCCAAGCGCTGTCGGCCTATCGCAAGCTGGGTGTGGCCTCGCGCAGCGGAGCGGTGACGACCGCGCGCGAGCTTGGCCTGCTGCCTCCGGGTTAACGTGCCGGCGAGCCGATTCGCGCCAAAGGGATGAAGCCAGGGATGCCTGGCCATGTGACCATGACAGACGCAGAGTGCTCCTTGCCGGGCGGTCACCGTCCAGTGACGGGGCATCGCTAGAGTCTGAATGACAGTGCCGAGTGCAATGGGAGCAGCCAATGAATGACGTCACTCTCGACGAGATGGGTCCCATCGACTACATCGTGATCGAGTTCCCGGGGAACCACATGACCGGTGAGGGGCTACCCATCCTGGTCGACCTGGTCGAGCGGGGCATCATTCGCCTCATCGACCTTGTGTTCTTCACCAAGGCGGCAGATGGCTCGGTGGCCATGGTCGAGATCGCCGACCTTGATGGCGACGGCAGTTTGGACCTCGCGATCTTCGAGGGGGCGTCATCGGGCGTTCTCGGCGAGGACGACATCAACGAGGCCGCCGCCGCAATCGAGGGGGGTAGCTCCGCTGCTCTTCTGGTCTACGAGAACACATGGGCGGCACCGTTTGCGGCCGCCGTGCGACGAGGCGGCGGGCAGCTTGTCGCCTTTGGTCGAATCCCCATCCAGGCGCTCGTCGCGGCCCTCGACGCCGACGCCTAAGCCCACTCCCAGGAGGACATCTCATGCCAGGACTCATCCGCGGGGTCGCCCGCACCGCAGTGGTGGCCGGTACTGCCACGCATGTGTCGAACAACGTGTCGCGTCGTCAGGCCGGCCGGTGGGCCGAGAGCAGCAGCCCCAGCCGCAGGCCGCCCCCCCACCTCCCGCTCCGGCGTCCAACCCCATGGACGACAAGATCGCGCAGCTGAAAGAACTTGGCGAGCTGAAGGCCCAGGGAATCCTCACCGACGCTGAGTTCGAGGCGCAGAAGGCCAAGCTGCTCGCGTAGTGGCCAGCCCACTCAGCTGCCCTACGACAGCAGAGTGATACCGGTGTCGGCGTCGAAGAGGTAGACCCTTCTGAGGTCGACCTGGAGGCTGAGTCGCTGCCCCGCTGACACCACGTCATCAGTGGTGAGCTTGGCGACGAAGACCGACCCTTCGTCGACGATGGATGGCGCGTCGTCATCGCTCCGATGTCTGGCCACCTCAACAGGAGGGACATCTACCCCGAAGAAGACGTGTGACTCGGTGCCGAGGTTCTCGACGGCAGCCACGTCGATCTCGATGCTTGGTCCTGATGTGCTGGCGGTGAACGCCTCCGGTCGGAGGCCGACAATGGCCGTGGTTCGGCCGCCGAGCGCTGATAGTTGGTCATCAGACAGCGGCAGTCGGTACTGCCCGAAGACGAACTCACCTGACTCGATGGTCGCCAAGGCGATGTTCATCGCTGGAGACCCCATGAAGGTTGCAACGAATACGTTGGCCGGCGATCGGTAGAGCTCTTGTGGGGGGGCGACCTGCTGAAGTCGCCCATCTTCGATCACTGCAACGCGCTGGCCGAGGGTCATGGCCTCGACCTGGTCATGGGTGACATACACCGTGGTGACGCCGAGGCGCTGATGAAGATTGGTGAGTTCGGCACGCATCGAGACGCGTAGCTTGGCGTCGAGGTTGGAAAGCGGCTCATCCATCAAGTAGACGGTCGGCTCACGGACAATGGCACGCCCCATCGCCACCCGCTGCCGCTGCCCTCCCGACAGCTGCCCGGGCTTTCGGTCGAGATAATCGGTGAGTCCGAGCATGGTGGCGACGGCTTCGACCCGTTGGCGTAGTTCGGCTTTTGGTGTGTGACCCACCTTCAGCGAGAAGCCCAGGTTGTCGCGTACCGACATGTGCGGGTAAAGGGCGTAGTTCTGGAAGACCATGGCCACATCTCGGTCACGTGGGGCGGCGGCCGTGACATCGCGATCACCGATCACGATCGAGCCGGAGGTCGTCTCTTCGAGCCCGGCGATCATTCGCAGCAGCGTTGACTTGCCGCAGCCGGAGGGGCCAACGAGCACCATGAACTCACCCGACTGCACCGTGAGATCAATGTCTCTGACCGCAGTGGTGCCGTCGGGGTACACCTTTGTGACGCTTTCAAGAACGATCGGAGCCATGACCACCTCGGACGAGCTGATGAGTGTTTCGCTCATTCAACCGGGGATTCTTCCGCAGCTGGTGACCGATGGCTAGCGTTTTCTGAAGGTTCTTGACAGAAACAATCAGAAGCAAGCAGTATCGGCCCATGAGTCGGTCCACCCTCCGCGTCAGCAGGTTGACGCAGATCCAGGAGCTGCTGGAGGCAGACGAGGCCGTCACCATCGGCCACCTGGTGGAGTACCTGGGCGTCAGCGAGGCGACCGTACGACGCGACCTCGACGCGCTGCAGACCTCCGGTCTGGTGCGGCGCACGCACGGAGGCGCAATCTGGGCACCGCTGCACGAGTTGCCGTACCCCGCCCGTGGTTCACGGCGCGTAGCCGAGAAGGGGGCGATCGCTCGGGCGGCGGCCCTGCTGGTGACTCCCGGCGACACGCTCTTCCTCGGGGGAGGATCCACGACGCTGCGCCTGGCTGGGCTCTTGGTCGACACCGATGTCACCGTCGTCACGAACTCGTTGCCAGTCGCCACTGAGCTGTCGCGCGGGCGCAAGGGCCAGGTCATCGTGATCGGGGGGACGCTGCGCACCCCTGAGCAGTCGATGGTGGGTCCGCGGGCCGTTGAGTCGATCCGCTCGTACCGCGCCGGGATCGCCTTCCTCGGTGTGCCTGCCCTCGATCCCGAGCAGGGGTTCACAGCAGACGGCGACGTCGAGGCGGCCACGGACCTAGCCTTCATCGACAACGCCAAGCGTTGCATCGTCCTTGCTGACCACAGCAAGCTCGGACGAGTCGCGACGACCCACGTCGTTCCTCTGACGGCCATTGACACGGTAGTCACCGACACGGGGGCGTCCACTGACGTCATCGACGACCTCCGAACGGCTGGTAGCCGGGTCGTCGTCGCGGAGGTGACGCCCTGATGTCTCACACCGAGACCGAGATCCTGTCGCAGCCGGAGGTCTGGAGCGCCACCCTCGATGCACTTGACCCGATGAGCTTCCTCCCCCCGTTCAGCGAGCTCTCCGCTGATGTGCTGGTGACGGGATGCGGATCGACCCACTACCTGGCGTTGTCTGCCGCGGCGATGCTGCGTAATGCTGGTGTTCGGGCCTGGGCTTTGCCGGCCTCCGAACTCATCGCGCAGGCCGAACCCAGGCTGCCCTCGCCGGAGCACACTGTGCTGCTCGCCATTTCGCGTTCGGGAACCACGACCGAAACGGTCATGGCCGTCGAACACTTCCGTCGCCTAGGTGGGCGCACGGTTGCGTCCATCACGTGCTATCCGGAGTCCCCGCTGGCGGCGGCCTCCGATGTCGTCTGGGCGGCGCCCGACGCGGTCGAGGAGTCAGTTGCCCAGACGCGATCGTTCTCGTCGATGCTGGTGATTGCGTCCGCAATCGCCGGTGCGCTTGCAGGCGCCGACCTCTCGGCGTTGCAGGCGCTGCCTCGTGCCGGTGAGCAGATCCTTTCGGCGTCCAGAGAACCCATGGCTCATCTAGGCCGCAGTGAGGCGATCGAGTCGTTCTTCTTCCTTGGGTCCGGGCCCCTCTATGGCATCGCCTCAGAGGGAATGCTCAAGTTGAAAGAGATGTCGCTCACGAACTCCGAGGCATATCACGCCATGGAGTTCCGGCACGGACCCATGTCGATGTGTGACGACACGCGGGCCGTGATTGCCCTGATCACCCCGGAGCGGACGGCCCTGGAGGAAGCAGTTCTCAAGGATATCTCCCCCTTCGGCGCACAGATTGTCACCGTGGGCGCAGAGGGCCATCACCAGATACCGGGCGACATCCCCAGTTGGGCGTCGCCCGCCCTCTACCTGCTCCCACTGCAGCTGTTGGCGCTGGAGCGGGCCGTCGGCAAGGGATTGAACCCTGACCAACCCAGGCACCTAACCGCTGTGATCCATTTGGACGCTTCCGATGAGGCGTTGTGACTGAGGAGAATCGATGAGAAGCGCACGAACTCTTGCCATTGGAGCTGCGGCGCTGGCCCTTGTGGCCACCGGATGTACCTCTTCGAGCGACGGAGGGAGCGACGCAGTTGACGGCAGCATCCGCGTATGGACCCACACGAACAAGAGCTTCAACAAGGCATACGAGGCTCTGGCCGATGAATACATGGCTGAGAACCCTGGTGTTTCGATTGACTTCACGACCTTTGACTACGACACCTACATCCAGACGCTCCAGACGTCGTTGCCGGCCGGAACCGAGGCCGATGTGCTGCAGATGTTCGGAAGCTGGACGTGCAGCTACTCGTCGAACCTGGCAACGGTTCCTGAAGACGTCGCCACTGTGGACCAGGCCCAAGAGGAGTTCTTCAAGGGCCCACTGGGCGGCTACAACTGTGACGACGCCCTGTACGGACTCCCGCAGGAGTCGAACGTTGAGTACGGAGCCACACTCGTCAACACGGCGATGGCCGAAGATGCCGGGATCTCGCTGGCAGGCTGGGACTCCTACGACGCGTTCATGGCCGATGCGAAGACTTTGACGGAGACGTCGGGAGACAAGATCAGCCGTGCCGGGTATCACTTCACGACCAATGACGGGATCGCCTACACGTTCTTGTCATTGATTCTGCAGAACGGCGGCGCGTACATCGCTGACGACGGGAGTTTCACCTTTACAACGCCAGAGGCGCAGGCCTCGCTCGAGCTGATGGACAGCTTCGTCGAAGAGGGCATCGTCGACCCGGTGCTCTTCGACGACGTCAGCAACTGGGTGGGTGACTGCTACTTCACCGAGCAGTGCGCGATGGGCCTCGTCGGCCCATGGGTAGTGCCCGAGTACGCAGGCGACTTCCCGGAGGTCGTGGATGTCACCGAGTACGTGGCGCTGCCAACGCTGGAGAACGGCGAGTTCGCGGCCGACTCCGGATGGGGACTCACCACCTCGGCCGCTTCCGACGAGCAGGATCTTGCGTGGGACTTCATCTCGTACGTGACACAGAACGCTGACAATGCACTGCAGTGGAACCTCAGCACGGGCACGCTGCCCGCGCTGAAGGAGAACGTGCAAGGTGATGCACGTGACCAGCTCATCGCAGAGGCTAGCTACACCGAGCCATTCCTGAACATCCTCCAGGACGCTCAGTACGTGGGGAGCTTGCCCGACCGGGATCGCCTCTTCTACAAGATCATCGTGCCCAACGTGCTGGCCACCATGAGCGGCGAAATCACCGTCGACGAAGCGCTGACCGCGATCGAGCAAGAGGCCAACTCGCTCTGAGGGCGAGATAGGCAATGACTCTCGAGACTGTCGACACCGTCGAGCGTGACCGGGCGACCGAACCCCCAAGGGTTCGGTCGTCCAGGTCGCTTGACGCGCCCCAGCGACGTTTCCGCTGGATCGTTCTCATTCCCACGCTGGGGTACCTTGCGTTCTTCACGCTGCTGCCGTTGGTCTGGGTCGTGGCCCTCTCGCTGTTCAACTACAGCCCACGCCGCGACGGTGCCTCCGTGGGGGGCCTGGGGGGCGACAACCCGTTCGTCGGCCTGCAGAACTTCCAGCAGCTCTTCGACTTCTCCGATCAGTCGCAGCTGGCGCAAACCTTCCAGACGTCCGTCGTCGTCACATTGATCTTCGCCTTCATCGTCTTGCCCCTGAACCTGCTGATCACCTTGCCGCTCGCCGTCATGATTGAGGCAGCAGCCCGCCGGCTTCGCCCGTTCCTGCGGACCATCTTCTTCATGCCGGTGCTGACGTCTGCGGTAGCCGTTGCGGTGATCTGGCAGTACGTGCTGCACCCCCAGTACGGGCTGGCGAACTCGTTGATCGGCAAGGTGACGGGCGAGACCACCATTATTGCGTGGCTCAACGACCCCTCGATGTCGGTAGTTGGGGTTCCGGTAGCTCTGTTGGCCGTCACCATGGCGTATCTGTGGATGGACATCGGATACAACCTCGTGATCTTCATCGCCGCTCTCCAAGGACTCCCGAAGTCGCTGACTGAGGCCGCGCTTCTCGATGGCGCCAATGCCTGGCAGCGGTTCCGCTACGTCACCCTCCCGTTGCTGAAACCCACGATCCTGCTGACAGCCGTGCTCACGATGATTTCGTCGTTCCAGGCTTTCGACCTTTTCCAGGTGATGACGCTTGGCGGGCCTGACAACCAGACCCGCGTGCTGTCGCTGGACATCTACGAGAATGCATTCCGGTTCCAGTCGATGGGCTGGGCGGCCGCTGAGTCTCTCGTGCTGCTCGCCATCGTCCTTCTCATCACACTGGCCCAGTCACGGCTGCTGCGCACGAAGTGGACGTACTGACATGGCAACAATCTCGATGGCCCAGGCCGCCCCTGACAACGTGACTGTCGTTGGCCCTCCGCGCAAGCGCACACCGCTTGGTCAGATGGTGCTCTACCTGGTGCTCGGCATCGCGGGTGCCGTTGCCATGCTGCCGTTCCTCTGGATGATCTTCGGGTCGTTCAAAACCGGGCAAGAGCTACGCCAGATACCCCCAACGTTCTGGCCGCAGACCTGGACCCTCGACAACTACCGAACGATCCTCGGCGACCCCGACCTGCCATTGCTCACGTTCTACGGCAACTCGTTCTTCGTGGCCATCATGAATGTGATTATTGGCGTCTTCGTCGCCTCACTGCTCGGCTTCATCTTCGCCAAGTACTCGTTCAGCTGGCGGCAGCCGCTCTTCTGGTACCTCCTGGCTTTGATGATGGTGCCTCCCAGTGTTCTGATGATCCCGAACTACCTGATCCTCAGCGAGCTCGGACTCCTGAACAATCTCTGGGGTCTGATCATCACCGTCATCGTCGACCCCTTTGCCGTCTTCGTCATGCGTCAGTTCATAGTGGCGTTGCCCGACGAACAGCTGGAGTCAGCCAGAATCGATGGCGCGGGCGAGTGGCGTATCTATCGTTCGGTGGTGCTGCCGCAGGTCAAGCCCGCGTTGGCGACCCTGGGCCTCTTGACGTTCATGTTCAACTGGAACGCCTACCTCTGGCCGCTCATCGTGTTGACCGAAACTGAGAAGCGCACCCTGCCGGTGATTCTCACCGCCTACTCCACGCAGCACTCGGCACAGCTCAACTTGGTGATGGCGGCGTCGGTCCTGATCGTTGTCCCCGTCCTCGTCTTTTTCCTCTTCACCCAGCGATGGATCGTGGCTGGGCTCACCCTGACTGGGGGTAAGTGACATGACCGTTGTCACCATCATCGGCGCCGGCAGCACGGTGTTTGCTGCAGAGCTGGTGACTGACTTCTTAACCACTCCTGGACTTGAGTCTGGCGAGTTCCGTCTCGTCGACCTCGATGCCCAGCGTCTTGAGCTGGCCCACCGGTTTGCTGATGCGCTCGTTGAGCGTTCAGGGCGGTCGTGGACCGTGCGGTCATCTACCGATCGCACGCAACTGTTGCCGGGGTCGACGGTCGTCATCAGCACCATCGAGGTCGCTGGTCTCGAGACAGTCGACTTCGACTACTCCATTCCGATGAAGTATGGCGTTGACCAGTGCATCGGAGACACAATTGGGCCCGGAGGACTCTTCAAGTCATTGCGAACCATCCCGTCGTTCCTGGACATCCTTGCCGATGTCGAGCGACTCTGCCCCGACGCGCTCGTGCTCAACCACACCAACCCGATGTCGATGACGATCCTTGCTGCCTCTCGGGCATCGAGTACCCCCGTGTGGGGCATGTGCCACTCGGTGCACTACACCGTCGAGAACCTCGCGGACTACTTGCAGATCGACAAGCGCGAGATCGAGTTCGAGGCAGCTGGCGTCAACCACCTCGCATGGGTGACGCAGCTGCGGCGCGGCGGAGAGGATCTCTACCCGTTGCTGCGCGAGCGTGGGCACATTCGGGATGTCTTTGAGCAGGACCCGGTGCGTTTCGAGCTGATGTACCAGTTTGGCGCGTTCCCCACTGAGAGCAGCGGTCATGTCTCTGAGTACCTGCCGTACTTCCGCACGCACCCGGAGGTCGTCGATCGGTGGCGGGGTAAGGAGTACATCGGCGAGTCAGGTTTCTACGCCCACAACTGGCCCACATGGCGTCGTGAGAACGACGAGATGTTGGAGGCCGTCCTCGCCGGTAAGCGGGAGTTCCCGATGGAGCGTGGGGGCGAGTATCCGTCGCAGATCGTCGAGGCAATGACATCTGGGTCGCCGACGACGGTGTACGTCACCACGACGAATTCGGGCTGGGTGGACAACCTGCACCAAGGCAACGCCGTCGAGGTCGCTGCATTGGTTGACGAGAGCGGAATTCACCCCCAACCTTTTGGCGCGCTGCCCGAGCACATGGCCTCATGGGTGAGGCGCCACCAGGAGTTCAATGACCTTGCAGTGACGTCAATCCTCGAACAAGACCGCGAGGCCGCTGTTCACGCACTCATGCTCGACCCCCTGACCTCTGCCGCGTGCGAGCTCCAGCAGATCAGAGACATGTTCGACGAGATGGTGGCGGCTCAACGTGAGCACCTCCCTGACTACCTGCACTGACGAGGAGCCTTGTGCCTGACCTGGACCTGCTCGTTGTCGGCGACCTCAATCCTGATGTGATCGTCTCCTCCCCTCAGCTCTCTCCCGAGTTTGGTCAGGTTGAGCAGATTGTCGACCGCGCCTCGCTCGTGCTGGGTGGGTCGGCGGCCATCTCGGCGGTCGGTGCGGCCCGTCTAGGTCTGGCGGTGGGTTTGTGTGCCGTCGTGGGCGATGACGACCTCGGTCAACTGATGACCCATCGATTGATCGACGCTGGTGTCGACGTTCGCTACCTGCGGGTCGATCCATCGATCGACACGGGGATGTCGGTCATCCTCAACCGAGGCGACGACCGCGCCGTTCTCACGGCAACCGGAAGCATCGCCAGTCTGTCCGAAGAGGATCTGGATCGGCTTCCCGATCACCCGGCAGCATATGTGCACGCGAGCTCGTACTACTTGATGGCGCCCGCCTATCGTGCAGCGTTGCCGAACGCCTTTCGGCGATTTCGCGCTGCCGGCAGCGCGACCTCGGTCGACACCAACTGGGACCCAGATCGGATGTGGGATCTGCAGCTGCTGCTTGCCGAGACCGACCTGTTCCTCCCTAACGAGGCAGAAGTCGTAGCGATCTCACAGTCCCCCATCCTCGAACAGGCGATCAAAGACATCAGCCGCTCTGGGTGTGACGTTGCGGTGAAACGGGGCCGTCAGGGCGCCACCGCCGTGATGGGCGGCAGAGGTGTACGTGTCACTAGCGTTCCGGCGGTCAGCTATGTCGACTCGGTGGGAGCCGGGGACACGTTCAATGCGGGTCTTCTCGCTGGGCGGATACGCGGACGCGATCCGGCGACCTGTCTGGCCATGGCGGTCATCGCGGGCACCTTGTCGACAGCGGCGGTCGGGGGTACCGATGCTGAGCTAAGCATGGAGGCGGTGGAGTCGTGGTTGCCCGCCGTCGCTGCGATTGAAGTGGGTCTCGAATGAGCCGTCATCTGTTGGACGAGGTTGCCGAAGCACATAGATCAGGCAGCGAACTGGGCGTCGCATCGATCTGCTCTGCGCACCCGCTGGTCCTGGACGAGACGGTACGACACGGTGTCGACGGAGGGCACACGGTTCTCATCGAAGCCACCTGTAACCAGGTGAATCAGGACGGGGGCTACACCGGGCTTCGGCCGAGTGACTTCATGCGCGATGTCCGGGCGATGGCGCAGCGACACGGTCTGGCGTCGGAGCGACTCGTCCTTGGCGGAGATCACTTGGGGCCAAACCCTTGGAAACATCTACCTGCTGAGACCGCCATGGCCAAGTCCGAGGAACTGGTCGCCGCCTTCGCCAGTGCTGGCTTCACCAAGCTGCACCTCGATACGTCGATCCGTTGCGCCGATGACCCCCCTGCCGCCCTTGCACCGTCACTGGTAGCCGAACGTGCAGCTCGTCTTGCCGTCGTGGCTGAGCAGACGGCATCGCCGGCAGCGATCGACATTCGCTACGTCATTGGCACCGAGGTGCCGGTGCCCGGAGGCGAATCGGCCGGTGAGCACGGAATCCACGTGAGCGGACTTGACGATGTCGCTGAGACGATTGAGGTCACCAGGCTCGCGTTCGCCGCGGCTCACGTAGCGAGTGCCTTCGACCGGGTGCGCGCGGTGGTGGCGCAGCCTGGGGTCGAGTTCAGCGACGAGCAGCTCTACGTCTATACCCCAGGCCAGGCCGCACATCTCGCGGCTTGCCTCACCGATGAGGTGCCTCTGGTCTTCGAGGCCCACAGCACCGACTATCAGTCGCGCTCCGCGCTCAAGGGGCTGGTTGCCGATCACTTCGCCATTCTGAAGGTGGGTCCAGGGCTCACCTTCGCCTACCGCGAGGCGCTCTTTGGGTTGTCGTTCATCGAAGACGAGCTTCTTGGTCCGACCGCGTCCGGCGTCCGTGCGGTTCTCGACACAGCGATGCTCAAGGATCCTCACCACTGGCAGCCCTTCTACCCCGCTGACCCACTCTCGGCTGCCTACGCGCGACGTTTCTCGCGCAGCGACCGGTCTCGCTACTACTGGCCGGTTGCAGACGTGCAACGAGCCGTCGGCCGAATGCACGAGAACTTGAAGAGGTCAGGGCTACCTGATGAACTCGTCAGCCAGTACCTACCCTGGCTTTCGACGCCCGAGGTGCCTGGAAGTCCGTCTGTCGTCGAGCACCGTGAGTTGACCTCAGAGGTGGTGCTTCGTGCGGCGGTGCGCAGGGTGTTAGACGCTTACGCGTCGGCGGCGGGTCCTAGCGCTTCGAGGTAGTCGCCGAGTCGACTGGGCGTCCACTCGTTCTCGAGTCGTTCCGAAACAGCCGCCGCGACGGAGGCGTGGTCCCCGTCAGCCGTCATCCAGTTTGATCGCAACCAGCCTGCGAGGTAGTCGTCGCTGCCGACCTCGCCAAGTCGCATCGCCGCCTCGTCGATGGCCTCTTGAAACCGTGCAGCGAGTTGCACCTTGGTGACGTCGTCGCCCTCGCGGGCGACGACCATCGACGGGATGTCTCGCCACGAGGTGATCTGGTACTCAGCCATGGCTTGAGCCTAGCCATCTGTCGGGGACTGTGCGCGAACGCCGAATGCCCCGAGACGATCAGCGGACGATGTCGGGGTCTGCTCCGATGGCCAACGCAGTGAGCGCAAGAGCCTTGGCTGCCTCAAGCATGGTTCTGTCGCCCTCAGGCGAGACGCAGGCAGCAGCGAAATCATGCTGATGGTTGACCGCCGGGAACGAGTACACGGCCATGTTGGCATGGAGGCCAGGAATCCTCTGACTGACGTTGCCGAAGTCCGTTGACCCACCGAGCTCGTCGCCGTGTGGGTCTGGGCAGAAGGTGCGTCCGATGGCCTCGCATGCGTCACTGAACGTTGACACCAGCGCATCGTGCGGTTTGAGGGGCTCGAAGACGTAGCCGGTCACGGTGATCTCAGCAGTGGTGCCGGTGGCGGTCGCCGCCGCTTCGAGGCAAGCGCGCACCCGCGTTCGCAGATCCTCGAGGTCGTCCATGTCGACGGCGCGCAGGTAGTACGAGGCCTCGGTGCGCTCGGGAACCACGTTGGCTGCCTTGCCGCCGTCCAGGATGACTCCATGGACCTGCTGGTGCTTGCGGAATGCCTGGCGGAGCAGGGCGATGTTGGAGTAGCCGGCGACGACGGCGTCGAGGGCGTTGAGTCCGAGCTCTGGTGCGGCGGATGCGTGTGAGGCATGGCCGGTGTAGACGACACGCCACTCCTCGACAGCCAGCCCCTTGGAGCCGTACTCGTCGAAGGGGGTGGGGTGCATCATCAGGGCCGCATCGGCGTCGTCGAAGGCCCCCGCGTTGATCAGCTCGACCTTGCCTCCACCCACCTCCTCGGCATGCGTGCCGAGCACAGTCAACCGAAGGTTCGTGGCGTCCACCAGTGGCGCCATCGCCAAGCCGGCACCGATGGCGGCGGCCGCAATGATGTTGTGCCCGCAAGCATGTCCGACGCCCGGAAGGGCGTCGTACTCGGCGCAGAGAACCACGTGGGTCTGTCCTTCGCCGATACGCGCCGCGAAGCTGGTGGGATGGCCGTAGCTCGCCCTTTCCACCGCGAAACCGTGCGTTTCGAGCAGGTCGGCGCATCGTGCAGCCGCGCGATGTTCCTCGTACGAGAGCTCGGGGTCTGCGGAGATGGTGTGGGACAACTCGACAAGGGTGTCAGCCAGTGAGTCGACCGCGGTGGTGACAGCTGCGAGATCAGGGAAGGTCGTCATGCTCTGATCTTGCCCCACAGGGAGGTGCGAGCACGCCGCTGGGCCGATCGGGCGGTGCGGAGGACTAACCCAGATGTGCCCGTCCGGCCGCGAGCCAGCTCCCCTTGGTCGTCGTTCGTACGCCAAGACGGCTGGAGCCAAGGCTGCTCGCCCGCGGTCGTTCCGCGGATGGGACCCCGAGGCTCCTCAGCGCATCGGCCGCCCCGTTGCACGGGCTGTTAGTAGCCCCGCTCTAACGCTACGTGGTTGAAGTGCGGTAGAGGGGTGGCCGTTATGGCTCGCCTTCGTGCCCCCGGTCCCGTCGGATCAGCACTCTGGGCTACGGTCGCACGGATGGTTCAGCGGTGAACCAGTCATCGTCGGGAGAGACATCACTATGCATCTGACACCACCTGTGGCTGTCCGCACGGCAGCCCTGCTCGGAGCGAGTGCCCTCACGGCCACCCTGGCCGTTGCCGTCGCGCCCGCCGACAGCGCTGACGCGGCCCGGCCTTGCCGAGTTTCGACAACCACGAGTGTCGACTCCAAACGGCAGTTCGCCAGCGGTGGCGTCTTGCGCCGCTACACCGCCACCGCAGAGGGCGAGCCCAAAGGGGGCTACAACCAGCGCGGCAAGGTGATCATGACGTCGTACCCGGCTGGGGCGTACCCCGCACTCATCAACGAGAAGGTGGGCGAACGTAAGGTCATCGGTGGCATGGTGAAAACCCAGCAGCCGCAGGCTGTGGGTGCGATCAACGGCGACTTCTTCATCTTCCCCACGATTCGTTATGCCAAGAGTATCGAGATGTCGCGCGGCGCCATGGTGCGCGACGGTCGCGTCCTGCGGGGCAGCTTCAAGAGCAGCAGGGTGGTCGGTGTCGACACTGATCAGAAGCCTTTCGGAGGCTTGCTGGCAGTTCGCGGGTCGGTGAAGGCTCGGGTGTCGACCTCCGCGCGGACCCCAGTCGTCTCGGTGAACTGGCACAGGGTTCTTCCTGGCGGTGTGAACCTCTATACCCCGGAGTGGAGCAGCGCGCTTCGCGGCGATGGTAAGGCGGCTGTGCCCCGACCGGCTGGCACTGTTGAGTGGGTTCTTGACGAACGCAACAAGATCCAGACCATTCGCTCCTCTGCGGCGAACAAGGGGCAGCTCGGTAACCCGGTCAAGTCGGGGACACAGGTGCTGGCCTTCTCCAGTGATTCCGCACTCGGTGCCGTGGGCGTCCCTGTCGGCACCAAAGTGGTCGTGAAGGTCAATCAGAAGACCAGCACCGGATTAGACCTCTTCACCGCTGTGGGCCGAGGAGTGCCACTCGTTGAGGGTGGTGTTGCCGGCCCACTCGGGTGCAAGGCGTACGACCACTCCAAAGCTGCCCGACCTCGCACCTTTGTCGGCTGGAATGACAAGGGCTACTGGCGCAGCTTCACGGTTCCTGGGAAGACGTTTGTCGGTGCAGGGCTCCGCGATGGTGGGTTCGGCTTGGCGAACGCCGCCAACATCGCGAAGAAGCTGGGCATGGTCAACGCCTATGAGCTCGACGGCGGCGGTTCGACCACGCTCTGGACGCGAAACAACAGTGGGAAATGGTCCCGGCGAGACCTCTATAAGGTCGATACCAGCCTGTGCGCGTGCGAGCGGCCCATGACCAACGGGCTCGCGTTCCTCGCCGGCCCGTAAGTGCTCAGTTCTTGAAGGGCCCCTAGCGCTTCACGTTCTTGCTCATCCAACGCAGGGGCGCGGTGACCTTCCACGATGTGCTCTCAAGCAACTCGCGTTCTCGCGCGATTAGGCGGGCATCGTGAGCGCGAACCCGAGACCTCTCGGCATCGATGAGGCTGAGCTCGTGGTGGAGGACGCCGTATCGGCGATTGCGTCCACGAACGTCATTCAGCCAGTCGATGTCCACTTGCCGTACGCCGCTCGGGGGTAGCTCGCGGCTGTAGTGCCAGCGATCGAAGTCATCACCATAGAGATTGATGGCTGTCTCCATCGCTCGCTCCGTGAACAACTCGGCGCGGTAAGGCACCACCGTCTCGTTGATACGGGGTGGGGTGCCGGCAGCGAGATCGTGGCTTGCAAGGTGCTGAGCGATCGCAGCAAAACCCTCGCCCATGGCCTCTTGGCGTACCACGAGCTCGGTGCCGTTGGGACTATGAGCAAGAAGTTTGGACTGCGGCCAGAAGTGCACATCCAGCTTGTGGAACCCCAGTTGAGACACCGCGCCCTGGAGAGCATCGACAAACTTCTCAAAGAGCTCTGCGACCTGGTCCTCGTCGTCGACGGTGGGCGGGATCACCGGAAAGCCGTCGGGGAGGTGTTCCTCGTAGTAGGGCTCGCCGATGAGGTACTTGCCCGACCAGGCCGAGAACAGTCGAGTCAGTGGATGACGAATGGGATGCACGGTCAACACGTCCGTGGCCGAGAGCGCGTCGTGGCGGTGGCGCTCGGACAAGTCCTTCCAGGCATAGTCCAGATCGATCCGTGAGTCCCAGACGGTCTGGTAGGGGGCTGACTCGCCCCACCAGGAGTGCGCCGTCCGCGCGGCGACGTCTACGCCGTGTGCCTGGAGTAGCCACCAACGCAGCGTGGTGCCGGCGGCTTTGGGATTTCCAGCCACGAAGAGCCGAGTTGAGGGGAAGTACATGGAGGTGCGCAACGAGTGCTCAACGTACGGATCTGAGGATGTTGGCGCCATGGGCCCAAGGTTACCGACCTGGCTCCCGGCGACCAGGACGCCCAGGGTCCGTCCACTACTCTCGCTGCGTGGTGAATGTCCAAGCGGTGGTCGTCGCTTACAACCGTCGCGATCTGCTGAGCGGTGCTCTAGACGCGATTTCCTCGCAGACCCGCCCACCGGATGAGATCCATGTCGTAGACAACGCCTCAGCTGATGGTACGTCGCAGATGGTGGCTGAGAAGTTTCCCCACGCGCGGCTGCACACCCTGCCGTCGAATACCGGCGGGGCGGGTGGATTCGCCGCTGGCATTGCCTATGCGCTTGCGGCGGGGGCTGAGCTGGTCTGGTTGATGGACGATGACACGGTGCCCCTTTCGACGGCATTGCAGGAGCTGCTCGAGGCGCGCGGTGCCTATGGAGGTACCCCGCCGGCTGCTATGGCGAGCCGAGTGGTGTGGACCGATGGTCGCGACCATCCGATGAATACGCCGCGACCGCGCCCTGGGGTGTCCCGGCCAGACCTTGCGCGTGCTGCTGCTGTGGGATGTGTACCGGTGCGTTCGGCGTCGTTTGTGTCGCTGCTGGTGGCCGCAGAGCCTGTGCGAGAAGTCGGCCTGCCCGAAGCAGACTTCTTCCTTTGGAACGACGATTTCGAGTTCAGCACTCGTCTGCTTCGGCGAGGTGTGGGCCTCTACTGTCCCGCCAGCGTGGTCGAGCATCGCACCAAGACTTTCGGGTCTACCGATGCCGACCCTGGGGAACGCTTCTACTACGAGGTGCGCAACAAGGTATGGACTTTCACGAGAAGCAGCGGTTTGGCCCCACAGGAGAAGGTCATCTACGGCGGATCAACCGTACGTCGATGGGTGCGCACCTTCGCCGCATCGGGCCAGCGAAGGGTCCTGTTGTCCGGCCTACGGCGTGGAGTTGTCGATGGACTGCGTCGTGGTCCTCGAGACTCACATGACGTCATGACCGAAGCGGGAGCCCCACTTCCCGCCATTGACGATGCTTGGCGAGGCCCGGAATGAGCCACGATGTTCCCTTCTCGCTGCTGCTCCCGACCTATTACGCCGACGATCCCGACCACCTCCGCCGTGCCTTCGCCAGCGCCGTCGACGAGCAGACGCTGAAGCCGGACGAGGTGGTACTTGTGCGTGACGGAGTTGTGCCACCCCGTTTGCAGGCGGCGATCGACTCCTTGGCCGCGGAGTCAACGATCCCCGTCAATGTGGTGGCGCTCGCTCACAACATTGGATTGGGCCATGCGCTTGATGCGGGCCTAGCCGCTTGCCAGCACGAGGTCGTGGCACGCATGGACGCCGACGACGTCAGCCTTCCTGAGCGGTTCGCCGTGCAGATCCCATTGATCGCTGAGGGGTTCGACCTCGTGGGCTGCGGGCTGCTGGAGTTTCACGAGGACGAGCAGGACGTCGTTGGACGCCGTACTCCGCCCATCGGTGAGGAAGAGATACGTCGCTGGTCGCGGTTCCACGACCCCTTCAACCACCCGACGGTGGTCTACCGACGGTCAGTCGTGCAGGCGGTGGGCGGCTACGAGGATCTGCCCCTCATGGAGGACTACTGGCTCTTCGCACGGATGATCGACGCGGGTGCGCGGGTCGCGAATGTTCCCGAGCCTCTGGTCAAGTACCGGGTAGGGGCTGGCGCCTACGCCCGGAGGGGGGGTTGGCAACTGCTCCGGAGCGAGTGGCAGCTTCAGCGCCACTTCCGCAGCGTGGGCTTCACGACGCGGGCGCAGTACGCGCGCAACGTGATCGTCAGAGGTGGCTATCGGCTGGTCCCCGAGGGACTGCGCAGGGCGGCCTACCGGAGACTGATCGCGCCTCGGGGTCATCGCGGCGATGGTCGCTCAGCCGGATGAACGGTGCGGGCGAGGCCCCCCGGACACCGTCTCCCGGGTAGGCTGACGGGGGCCGTTGAGGCCGCCGTTCTGCTTGCCCCTACCACGGCTGAGCACGGTCGAGCATCGCTCGGCGTCCTTGGCACCGGATGTGGAGATTTCGTGACAGACCTGGTCATCGTCGGCTCGGGGTTCTTCGGGCTCACTATTGCCGAGCAAGCAGCGACCGAGCTCGGGCTGAAGGTCAAAATCCTCGAACGCCGGCACCATCTGGGTGGCAACGCGTACAGCGAGATCGATCCTGAGACCGGAATCGAGGTTCACACCTACGGGGCTCACCTCTTCCACACATCGAATGAGCGTGTCTGGCAGTACGTCAATCGGTTCACGGCCTTCACCGGCTACCAGCACCGGGTCTGGACCAGGTACCAAGACAAGATCTACTCGATGCCGATCAACCTCGGCACGATGTGCTCCTTCTTCGGAAAGGCATTTACACCGGAAGAAGCTCGGGCGTTGGTTGCCGAGCAAGCCACCGAGTTCGACTCAGCAACGGCGTCCAACCTGGAAGAGAAGGCGATCTCGCTGATCGGACGACCGCTCTATGAGGCGTTCATCCGCGGCTACACTCTGAAGCAGTGGCAGACCGATCCGAAGGAACTACAGCCAGAGATCATCACTCGTCTGCCAGTGAGGTACACGTTCGACAACCGGTACTTCAACGATACCTATGAGGGCTTGCCCGCCGACGGCTACACCGCATGGCTTGAACGCATGGCTGATCACCCCAACATCGACATTGAGCTCAATGTCGACTTCTTCGACCGCCGAGACGAGATCGTCGGGCAGGTGCCGGTTGTATACACCGGACCAGTCGACCGGTACTTCGGGTACGCCGAGGGGTACTTGGGCTGGCGCACTCTCGACTTCGAAAGGGAGGTCCTGCCCACAAGCGACTACCAGGGCACGTCGGTCATGAACTACGCAGACGAAGACGTACCGTTCACGCGCGTCCACGAGTTTCGCCACTTCCACCCCGAGCGCGACTACCCCAATGACAAGACGGTCATCATGCGTGAGTTCTCGCGTTTCGCCGAGCGCGAGGACGAGCCGTACTACCCGATCAACACGGCCGAGGATCGTCAGCGGCTGCTCGCCTACCGCGACCTGGCCGCAGGAGAGCGTGATGTCCTCTTCGGTGGACGTCTCGGTACCTACAAGTATCTTGATATGCACATGGCAATCGGTTCTGCGCTTTCGCGATTCGACAACGTTCTGCGTCCCCATTTCACCGAAGGCGCGGCCTTCGTCAGCGGAGGAGTCTCCGAGTGAGCGAGTCGACCACCCTTCCCGCCAAGACTGTGCTGCAGCGCCTGGTTCTTCCGGCCGATGCCGACTTCGACACCCTTCCGCTGTATGCGGAGTCCGGGGTGGCACTCCCTGGCCCGGAGAAGGTATCTGGAAAGAAGGAGGAAAGTCCGAAGCCCTCAATCACCGAGAACATCGTCCACCCGGATCTGGTCCTCGGGCGGCGCAGTCTCACGGTGCCGTCAGGTACGCGAATCTCCTTCGCCACCTACTTCAATGCCTTTCCGGCGAGCTACTGGCGTCGTTGGACCTCTGTCGAGAGGGTGACGCTGCGGGTGAGCGTGAAGGGCACCGCAGACGTCATCGTCTACCGATCGAGTGCACGCGGTGACCAGCACCGTATCGCCAAGGAAACCGTCGCCGACGGGGTCGCCGAGTTTGAGCTGGGTCTCAGCAACTTCGGCGATGGTGGTTGGTACTGGTTCGACGTCATTGCTGGTCAGGACGATGCCGAGGTTGATGCTGCTGAGTGGTCGACGGCTCAGGACATCGTTGATCCGGGGCGTATCTCGATTGGTATCACCACGTTCAACCGACCCGAGGACTGTGTTCTCTTGCTCCGGTCGCTGGCGTCCGACGAGGGAGTCCTCGAAGTCATCGACAAGGTTTTCGTCGTTGACCAGGGCACCGAGAAGGTCGAGAACGATGATGACTTTGCCGCTGCGTCCGCTGCATTGGGTGGCAAGCTCGAGGTGATCCACCAGCCGAACCTTGGTGGATCTGGTGGTTTCTCACGAGCGATGTACGAGACCGCTTACGAAGTGGGAAGCAAGTACGTGTTGCTCCTCGACGACGATGCGCTGGTCGAGCCCGAGGGGATCCTGCGGGCGGTGGCTTTCGCCGACCTGGCCAGGACCCCGACGATCGTCGGCGGGCACATGCTCAACATGCATATGAAGGCCACGCTGCACGCATTTGGTGAGCGTGTGAACCGCTACCGCTTCTGGTGGGGCTCGGATCCGCACACGGTCAGTTCGCACAACTTCGCTGAGTACCCGCTGCGCTCGACCCGGTGGCTGCATCGTCGCAGCGACGTCGACTACAACGGTTGGTGGATGTGCCTCATACCTACCAGCATTGTGCGTGAGATCGGACTGTCGCTGCCCATCTTCATCAAATGGGACGACGCCGAGTATGCACTTCGCGCAGGAGAGAGCGGCTACCCAACCGTGTCCCTTCCCGGTGCAGCCGTGTGGCACGTGAACTGGGCTGACAAGGACGATGCCATTGACTGGCAGGCCTATCACCACGCCCGCAACCGCATTCTTGTGGCGCTCCTCCACTCCCCATACCCGCGTGGGGGAAAGGTCGTGTGGGAATCATTTCAGATTCAGGTCAAGCACGCCCTGGCCATGCAGTACAGCGCCGCCGAACTTCGTCTCTGGGCACTACAGGACATTCTTGAGGGCCCGAGTCACTTGCACCGCACCATCAAGTCGAAGTTGCCCGAGATCCGTGCGTATCGCGCCACGCAAGATGACGCAGTAGTGCGGAAAGACCCACAGGCCTTCCCGATCACCAGGCGGGTGAAGCCTCCGAAGAGGGGCCAGGACCCCACCGAGCCCAAGGGCATCCTCGGCCGATATGCCGGTGCGCTAGCTGGTGTGGTGCGACAAGTGCAGCAAGTTCGCGACACCAGCCACATCAACCCTGAGGCGCGGGTCCCGGCGATGGATGCAAAGTGGCGCCTCCTCAGCCAGTTCGACTCGGCGATCGTTTCGACAGCCGATGGATCGGGTGCGGCCTGGTACAAGCGTGACCGTCGGCGGTTCAACGACATCATGAGGCGCAGCATCTCCACACACGAGCAGCTCACCCAACGGTGGTCTGAGCTCGCCGATCAGTACCGGGAGGCTGCTCCTGACTTCACCGACCCGAAGGCCTGGCAGCAGACGTGGGGGACCGTTGACGACGGATGAGCAAATGGCGGCCACCGCGGCAGCCCCTGCCAGCAGGCGCAAGCGGGTCTTTCTGCACATCGGTGCACCGAAGACAGGAACCACATACATACAAGGGGTTTTGTGGTCGAACCGATCGGCGCTGAAGGAAGCCGGCCTGCATGTTGTGGGGGCGAGTCGCGGCGATCACTATCGCGGAGGCCACGACCTGCGCGGGGTCCCGTATGACCCCAAGGATCCACGTCCGGATTGGAATGGAGCGTGGAACTCCTTGGCCGGCCTCGTCAACGAGAGCGATGCCGACAGCGTCGTCGTGTCCGACGAGCACCTGGCTGCACTGACGCCTGAACAAGTTGAGCGCGCCGTCGTCTCACTCGACGCGCGCGAGGTGCACGTCGTGTATGCCACCCGCAACCTGGCAAGACTCCTCCCGTCCGAATGGCAGGAGTTCGTGAAGCACGGCTCGCAGCTGTCGTTCGATGAGTGGACGCAGAAGATCTTCAACAGCAGAACCAAAGGTCCAGGAAAGTGGTTCTGGAGCGTGCACGACCCCGCTGACGTGATCGAGCGGTGGTCAAGTCACGTTCCGGTCGAACGCATTCACATACTCACGCTGCCTCTGCCTGGCGCCGACAAGAACGAGTTGTGGCGTCGATTCTGCTCGGTGGTCGGAGTTGACTCGGGGGCCGCTAGCGAGTTCGAAGTGGCAGGCAACGACTCGCTGGGTGTTGCTGAGACCGAGCTCCTGCGTCGAGTCAATGCCGCTCTGCCCGAGACCTTTCCCGTCTGGCACCAGCGGTTTCTCGGACGTGACGTTCTGGCGACGAAGATCCTCAGTCCGCGTTCGAGGGGCGGCAAGCCCCAGCTCCCAGCCCCCCTCCGGCCCCTGGTGCTGAAGCGTTCGGAGGAGTCGATCGACGGAGTACGTGCCTCGGGTGTCGACATAGTCGGAGATCTCCGCTGAGGTCGAGATCACCGAGGACCTAGCGCTCGGTGATCCCCTTCCCAGTGACGGCGAGATTCTTGACGCAGGTGTCGACGCCATTGCGGCTCTCCTCGTTCGAATGGGCAGAATGCGTGACGACCGGCGAAAGGCCGAGGGCAGACTGCGCCGTCAAGTGAGGGAGGCGGCCTCGATGGTGCGCGTGAGAAGTCGGCTCGTCAGCGTCGCCGATCGCACACAAGCAGGAAGCAGGGCTCTCGACCGTTACCGCTCGTTCCGCATGCGGACCAACGACGATTGACCGGGGAGGACTTCGCGTGACAACTGTCCATCTGCACATCGGGGCCTTCAAGACGGGTACGTCGTTCATTCAGGCCGTCCTGATGAATGGGCGCGGGGCCCTGGCCGATCTCGGGGTTCTCTGGCCCGGATCAGATTGGCAGTCGGTTGTTCAGGGAGTCAAAGGGCTACGTCACGACCGCAACGTGCCCTATGAGAAATGGACCGACTTGGTCGACGAGATCGATCATTGGCGCGGTGACTCAGCAGTCATGTCGATGGAGTTCATGTCGCTGCTGTCTGATGCCCAGGTTGCTGACTGCCTCCGGTCTCTTCAGAAGCACCGGGTGAGGGTGATTCTCACTGCTCGAGATCTCGGACGACAGATCCCGGCCCAATGGCAGGAGTCGGTGCAGAACGCTTCGAGCTGGACGTATCGTGACTATGTCGAAGGCCTCACCTCGACGGCGCCGGCGGCGAATCGGTTTGGCCGACACTTCTGGGGCAAGCAAGACTTCGCCGCGATTCTTAGGCCGTGGACCAAACTCCTGTCGTCTGAGGACGTCGTGGTCGTGACTGTTCCGCCGTCGGGGTCGGCGAAGGGCCTTCTGTGGCAACGCTTCTGCGAGTCCGCGGGGATCCCGCCCGACAGTTTTGACTCCTCGATTCGGGCCAATGAGTCGTTGGGCGCTGCGTCCGCAGAGGTCATGCGCTACGTGTCAGCCGCTGCTGAGGGCTCGAAGGTCTCCGATGCCACGAGGCGAAACCTGAAGAAGGTCGTGTCCAAGGACATTCTGGCCGCGCACAAGGCTGAAGAGCCGACCCTGTTGCTTCCGCGGGAGTTCCACGAGTGGACGACCAAGCGCAGTCGCCTCATGAT
Source organism: uncultured Actinomycetota bacterium (assembly GCA_963706045.1). Lineage (GTDB taxonomy): Bacteria > Actinomycetota > Actinomycetes > JAHEKZ01 > JAHEKZ01 > JAHEKZ01. Next base: position 342,704 of record CAVPLY010000002.1, read on the forward strand.
CGAGGAGCTACAAGCGCTGAACCCGACCGTCGTCGGTGACCTCGAAGAACTGATGCCCGTATACGCACCTGAGGATTCGCGCACGACCACCGACCCGTCGACGATTCCCGTCGAGCAGTTGATGGAGGCAGCGGCCCACGGGATTCTCGGCATGTCAAGACGGGATTCGCGCAGGGCCGGCAAGGGCGCAGGCACCCAGAAGGGGCAGTCCACGGTGCCCGCGGGGCGCTGGAACCTGCGGCGCGGCAAGTAGTAGCAGCGGTTTGCAGGCTGAACGCCGCGTTCCATTTCTGCCTCACCAAGGGTCGCCCCGCGGTGCGTCAGCGATGATGTCTGAATCCCCACGACAGGACAGTTGAATGGATGACTCGCATATTGACCGCCCCGAGGTGTTTCGCCGCTTTCCGCTGAGCGAGGCCGACCTCGACCAGATTCATGCGCAGGCGATGCGCATCCTGGAGAACATCGGCACCGAGGTCGACAGCGAAGTGATGCTGCGACTGCTCGACGATGCTGGTCAGCGGGTGGAAGGTACCCGGGTTCGTTGGGACGCTGGCTTCGTCATGGAGCAGTTGGCCAAGGCTCCGGCCCAGTTCAGCCTGCAGGGACGTGATCCGAGACACAACGTGACGATTGGCGGCGGCAGTCTGGTCCATGTGCCTACTGGGGGCGCGCCCTTCGTTGACGACGCTGACCGGGGCAGGCGAGATGGGGATATTGCGGCCCACATCGAGCTCGTGAAGATGGCGCATGCGTCAGGCATCCTGCCGGTGCTGCAGAGCGGCACAGTCGAAGCACAGGATCTTTCGGACCTGAGTCGCCACATGGAGATGGACTACTCCATTCTGCGGTGGAGCGGCCGTCCGTACATTCTCTACGGTGCGACAGGCCCTCGAACCCGAGACGGCCTGGCGCTGGCTGCCATCGCCGCCGGAGGCGAGGAGGCCCTGCGCCAGCAGCCCGGTGTTATCGGCATCGTGAATCCGAACAGCCCGCTTGTGTGGGACACCTTGATGGTCGAGGAGCTGATGGCTCTCGCCGAGTTCGGGCAACCAGTCGCGATCACGCCCTTCCTGTTGGCTGGTGCCTCCGCGCCTGTGACGCTTGCCGGTGGCCTGTCGCTGCTCGTGGCCGAGACACTGTCGGGCGTTGCCATGGCGCAACTTGTCCGACCCGGCACACCCTGCATCCTGGGGACGTTTCTCAACGGAGTTGACATGCGCTCGGGAGGGCCGTCGCTTGGCCTACCGGAGTCGATCCTGGGCACCCTGGCCGGAAGCCAGTTGGCCCGTCGGTACGGCCTGCCGCTACGTGGGGGCGGCGGACTCTGCTCCGGCCTCGCGCTAGACGCGCAGACAGCGACCGAGAGTGCGATGTCACTGTGGGCGACGTACCTGGCCGAGTGCGACATCGTCGTCCATGCAGCCGGTTGGCTCGAGGGGGGACTGGTGGCGTCCTACGAGAAGCTGGCTCTCGACCTCGAGGTCATCCAGATGTTCGAGCGAGTGCGTGCGGGCATTGAGGTCGACGAGAGCCAGCTCGCGTACGACGTGATCGAAGAGCTCGGCCCCGGCGGGCTGTTCCTCGCGCACGAGCACACGCTGGAGCACTTCCGCACGGAGTCGTTCATGAGCCCGATGTTCCGGTCACAGGCGTATCCGACATGGGTGAAGCTCGGCTCTCCCTCGGTCGCTAGCGTCGCGACCGCGCAGTGGCAGAAGCTGCTCGAGGAGTATGAAGATCCCGGCATTGACGCGTCGGTGGACGCGGAATTGCGGGCGTTCATCGACCGCCGATCTGCAGAGCTGGACGACTGACGCGCTGCTGGATTCCGAGCAGCATCTTCCGCTCCATGACGAAGGCGACCGGTTGCACCAGCCACCACATGGGCAGCTGACTGATGGGATAGGAAAGTCGCTGACGTGAGATAAGGCGGGTAACCCCATCGTGAGGGTCTCAAGGCCCATTGCCAGGTCGCGCCGTAGTTTGTCGCTTTGATCGTGGGGAGCCCGCTCTGGCTGTCCGCGCTGACGAGGACAAGGTCATGCGGTGGCCGCATGTCGACCACCTGAAAGGACGGGTACCCCTCAGGCCCCATGCGAATCAGGTCACCTTCGTTCAGGTCTTGGTGCTCGGGCACTATCCGGTTGGCGCTGGTGATCTGACAGCCGACGAGGTTTTCGAGCCAGTCGTAGCTGTACAGACCGGATCGGCCATGGCCCATCTGAGCAAGCCACGGCCAGATCGAGTCGGGTCGAGCGTTGATTGTGACGGCTCGAGTGCTTGCTCGATTCGGATGAGGGACGAGGTCGTCACCAGGCAGCTCGGCAAGGATCTCGGACTGGGTAGCCCCCCACGTCTCGTACCTGGGTCTCAGGGTCCGCTCGAAGGCCAGGACCGAGGCCGCTGCGAACGCGGCCTTTGTTGCCAGTTGTCTCCGCATACGACCATCTCACTGCCGTTGTACCGGCCGCGCGATGGGCTTTGGTCCCCGGAATTCTGCTACGAAGCGCGGTAGACCAGGGCGTCAGGCCCGGGCCCGACGACTGTCTGCGCGGTGAGGATGAGGGTGTCCCTGTCGATCGAGTACGTGATGTCGCCCTCGAGGAACCCCGAGAGCGCTGACTCCACGTCCGAAGCCGGGGGGGAGCAAGCCTTCTTTGTCGTGGCGAGGGCCTCGATGGTCATCAGATCACCGCGAACGCTGTAGGTGCCACGTCCGGAGTTGCAGCCGAGGAAGGCGGCCAGTCCACCCTTGTCGTCGAACTGCAGGCTGGACTCGACGCCACTTGGGACGCTGCTGACCGCCCCGGCGGTCGCGAGGGCGTCGAGCCGCCACATGGTTCCCGTCAGACCAGCGTCGGGAACGGCACGCGCTTCATCGGTGAGCACGATGACAGTGTCCTCGTTCGACATGGTGAGCGTGGTGCCAGATTGCAGGAGCCGTGGCTCGGACGTCAGGAAATCGGCAAACCAGGTGTCCTGCTCCATCAGCGCCGCTTGGCATCCCATCTCAGTCATGGACAACGTCTGGCCGTCGACGACGAGGACTCCGGTCTCCCACTGAGCCGAGCCGCTCATCGAGTTGCATCCGGCCGACGCGCCCACCGTTCCCTCCTCGAAGCTCACCCGCAACACAGTGCCTCGCACCAGGCGGTATGGCTCGTCGTTGACCATGACGTCGTCAGCGACGAATATGCGGCCGGCAAGATCGATCTGGTCGGGGTCTTCGCTGACGTCTGGCGCCGACGAGCCGCAGCCGCTCAGCGCCGCCACGGAGGCAAGGAGGCCAGCGACAATCGCGGCTCGTGTGCTGGTTCGCATACCTCGTTGGACTCTCTGCATGCGTGCGCGGTTCCTGGGTCTGATGCCGAATACAACCGATAGCGTGACACGCGTGAGGCACCAACCCGTGGACTGGCGCGACCGCTACCGCTCGCCGGTCGTGCAGTTCCCCTCGTGGTCTGCAGCCGACCCGAGCCAGCTCGTCTTCGTGAGTAACGAGGGCGGCTCGACCCAGGTATGGACGACGACCATCGACACAGGCCGGCGACGACCGGTCACCGACCAACGGGTAGGTGTCGAGGAGTTCGTCATGTCGCCGGTTGGGGACTCCGTGGCCTGGTGGAGCGATGACAGCGGAGATGGGAACGGCGCCTGGGTGTCTACGTCGCTGAAGGACGGGACAGTGGCTCCGCTGCTGACGGGGCTGGGACAGGGGTGGAGTGAGGGCATTGCCTGGAACGGTGAGACCGTGGCCATGGCGCTCACAGATGGTGATGCGTACCGCCTCTACGTAGGCGTGGCTGGTGGCGTTGGCCGTCTGATGCATGAGTCGACACTTCCCTTTGGTCTTGGTCGTGAGTGGGAGACATCAGCAGGAGGATTGTCGACCGACGGAAGCCTCGTGTGTCTGCGTCACAGCGATGCCGGTGACATGCTGCACTTCGGACTGCGAGTGATCGATGCCGACTCGGGAAGGGTTCACGCCGACCTCGTCGACGAGGGACTGAACGTGCGCGTGGCGTCGTGGTCGCCGATCACTGGAGACCAGAGGGTGGCACTCATCCATGAGCGTGACGGCTTCGACAGGCCAGCCGTCTGGCAGCCGCTCTCCAATGTGCGCCGCAGCTACCCGAGCGACCTACCTGGCGAGATCGACGTCGCCGGGTGGTACCCGGACGCCACATCCTTGCTCGTCACGCACTGGCATGACGGGCGCTCTCGACTCCTTTCCTTGGATCTCGATAGTGGCCGGTACGACCTGGTCCATGATCCGGCTGGGTACATATCGGGAGCGGCCGTTCGCCCGGACGGAAGGGTGTGGCTGCGGGACGAGACCGGAGTAGACCCACCGCAGATCCGGGAGGTAGGCGGCGGGGTCGTCCTCCAGACACCACGCGTTGCGCCGCCAGGAGCCGCTCATCGAAGTCTTCGTTTCGAGGGTCTTGCTGGTGTGCCCACGCACATGATGGTGGCGACACCTGAGGGTCACGGCCCCTTTCCGACCCTCATGCTGGTCCACGGTGGCCCCGAGTGGGCTGACCCCGACCTGTACGACCCGTGGACCGCGACGTTGGTCGATCACGGGGTTGCCGTCGCAAAGGTGAACTACCGAGGCTCGACGGGGTTCGGCGTCGCTTGGCGCACCTCGATCCACGACGGCAACATCGGGTTTCCCGAGGTGTCGGACGTGATGGCGGGAATGGGGTACCTCATCGATCTCGGCATCGCCGACCCCGAGCGATGTGCCATCGAGGGGTGGTCCTGGGGCGGGTACATCGCCATGCTTGCCATCGGTTTGCATCCGACGAGTTTCGTCGCCGCGATCGGGGGGATCCCCGTGTGTGACGCCGTTATGACTCACGAGGACTGCTCGCCTTCGCAACAGGCCTACGACCGAGCGATCATGGGCGGAACCCCCACCGAAGTACCTGGTCGATACGCCGAACGTTCGCCGTCGACCTACCTCGACGCCGTGCGTACCCCTGTGTTGATCATCGCCGGCGAGCACGACACCGCATGTCCGATTCGTCAGGTGCGGTACTTCGTCGATGAACTGACGACACGAGGGCAGTCTGTGCAGCTCCATGTGTACGACGCGGGTCATCACGCGAACAGCGTCGACGAGAAGATCACCCATGCCGAACTGGAACTTGAGTTCCTGACCGCCCGCGGGGTGATTGCCTCCCCCGGGTGATGCGATCTTCGCCTGCGAGGTGCCAGACTGCGGCCATGGATCCACGCGAACAGGTGGAGCGCTACAGCGCCCACAACTACCACCCGCTACCCGTCGTCCTTACTCATGGAGAGGGCGCCTGGGTCACTGACACTGAGGGCAAGCGTTACCTCGACCTGCTGTCTGCCTACTCGGCCCTGAACTTCGGCCACCGGCACCCTCGGCTGATTGATGCGGCCAAGTCGCAGCTCGACCGGATCACGCTCACCAGTCGGGCCTTCCACAACGATCAGCTGGGCGCCTTCGCGCAGGGGCTGTCCGAGCTCACCGGCAAAGAGATGGTCCTACCGATGAACTCCGGGGCCGAGGCGGTCGAGACGGCCATCAAGACGGCGCGCAAGTGGGGCTATCTCCGCAAAGGAGTCGCCGCAGACTCGGCCCGGATGATCGTCGCCGACGGCAACTTCCATGGCCGCACCACGACGATCGTGTCGTTCTCGACAGATCCCGACGCCCGCGACGATTTCGGGCCGTTCACCCCTGGGTTTGATGTCGTTGCCTATGGCGATGCCGATGCCTTACGCACCGCGATCACGCCCGACACCGTGGCCTTCCTGGTCGAGCCGATACAGGGTGAGGCGGGCGTCCTGCTGCCACCCGACGGGTATCTGTCGGCCGCGCGCGAGATCTGTCGCGAGAACAACGTCCTCTTCATCGCCGATGAGATCCAGAGCGGCATGGGGCGTACCGGCAAGACGTTTGCGGTCGAGTGGGAAGACGTTGTTCCCGACATGTACGTGATGGGTAAGGCCCTCGGTGGTGGGATCTACCCGGTCTCGGCAGTCGCCGCAGATGCCGACATCCTGGGTGTGTTCAAGCCAGGAGAGCACGGTTCTACGTTCGGCGGTAACCCGCTTGGTGCAGCGATCGGCTCTGAGGTCATCGCGATGCTGAAGACGGGCGAGTTCCAGGAACGTTCGCGTGTCATGGGTGACCACATGCTGGGGCGGCTGCGCGCCGAAGCACCTTCGACGGTGGCCGAGATCAGGGGACGAGGCCTGTGGGCCGGCGTCCAGCTGCACCCCGGTCAGGAGTCGGCGAGGTCTCGCTGTGAGCGGCTCATGGTCGACGGCGTGCTGGCCAAGGACACCCACGACACAACGATCAGGCTGGCACCGCCTTTGGTGATCGAGCAGCACGACCTCGATCTGGCGATCGACAAGTTGCTGAAGGTCCTCCACTGATCCCTCATCGCTCGTCTTCGAGGAGCATCGGAGTTGCCATGCAACGCAAAACTTCGCTGAAGACGTCATAGGGTGGTGGGCGTGACCACTGTCGTAGTACCGGCAGAGACGCGGCCCGGCGAACGTCGGGTCGCTCTTGTGCCTGAGAGCGTTGCACGCCTCACCGCGTTGGGCGTTGACGTGCGCATTCAGGCGGGCGCCGGACTTGGCGCCAACGCCCTCGACGACGCCTACCTCGCCGCTGGGGCGTCCGTCGTCGACGGTGACGTCTTTGCGGGAGCCGAGGTTGTCCTGACGGTGAACTCCCTCGATGCCACCCGCGTGTCTGCACTCACACCCGGCACGACGGTGGTGTCGTTCCTTGCACCGTCGGCATCGCTCGACAAGGTCAAGGCTGCAAAGGACGCTGGGATCACCTGGCTGTCGATGGAGCTGGTGCCTCGCATCTCGCGGGCACAGTCGATGGATGCGCTGTCATCGCAGGGCCTGGTCGCTGGTTACCGCTGCGCACTCGTCGCCGCCGAGCGGCTTCCCAAGTTCTTTCCCATGCTCATGACTGCTGCGGGAACGGTCAAGCCCGCCAAGGTCGTCGTACTCGGAGCCGGTGTGGCTGGTCTGCAGGCCATCGCCACGGCCAAACGGCTCGGAGCCGTGGTGCAGGCGTACGACGTCAGAGCTGCGGCCGCCGACGAGATCCGCAGCATGGGCGCGAAGTTCATCGAGCTCGACCTCGAGTCACTCGAAGGTGCTGGCGGCTACGCCCGAGAGATGACCGAGGATCGCTCACAGCGTCAGCGCGATCTGCTCACTCCCTACATCACTGAGGCCGACGCGGTGATCACCACCGCCGCTGTTCCCGGACGGCAGGCGCCCATGCTGGTCACCCGTCAGATGGTCGAGACCATGGCGCCGGGGTCAGTTGTCGTCGACCTGGCCGCCGAGACCGGTGGCAACGTCGAAGGCTCCGTCGCCGGTGAAGAGGTGATGGTGGGCCATGCGTCTGTGTGGGGCGGCCTCAATGTGCCGTCGCAGATGCCGGTTGCGGCGTCGCGTCTGTACTCGGCGAACCTCGTGGCCATCAGCGAACTCTTCCTCAAGGAGGGGGCAGTCGTCATCGACTTCGACGACGAGATCCTCGATGGCTCGTGTGTGGTGCACGACGGCCAGGTTCGGTTCGCGCCGGCCCGCGAAGCGATCGAAGGGAGTGGCTGATGGATGGCGTTGCGTTGCTTACGATCTTTGTTCTAAGCATCTTCGTGGGGTTCGAGGTGGTCTCGAAGGTGTCGACCATCTTGCACACCCCCCTGATGTCGGGAGCCAACGCGATCCACGGCGTGATCTTGGTCGGCGCGATCATCGTGACAGGACATGCTGACACCGGCGTTGAACTGTGGCTCGGCTTGGTCGCCATCGTCATGGCGACGGTCAACATGGTCGGCGGGTTCGTCGTGACCGATCGGATGCTGCAGATGTTCCGGCCACGGCAGTCTGCGGCCAAGGGGTCCGACGCGTGAACCAGACGTGGGTACAGCTCGCTTACCTCGCCGCTGCACTGTGCTTCGTTTTGGCGCTGAAAGGGCTCTCCTCTCCGAAGTTCGCCCGCCGAGGCAATATGCTGGGCGCGATCGGCGCCACGATCGCCGTCGTGGTCACACTGGTGGCCGAGGACTTCGACCACATGCCTGCCATCCTGGTCGCCATCGCGATCGGAACAGTTTTCGGAGTACCGGCCGCTCGTCGGGTGCAGATGACCGCCATGCCGCAGCTGGTCGCTCTGTTCAACGGCGTGGGTGGTGGGGCGGCCGCGATTGTCGCTCTGGTCGAGTTCCTGTCAGCCGGTCAGGACGCCGGCTTTGGGGAGTTGACCGCCTCCGCCTTCACAGTGCTCGTCGGCTCGATGTCGTTCAGTGGCTCGGTCATCACATTCCTGAAGCTACAGGGGCTGATGACTTCGCGGCCCGTCGTGTTCCCGGGCATGCAGGTGCTGTTGCCGCTGACGGCGTTGGTATCGGTGGGGCTAGCCGGTGCGGTGATCGGCACGCAGTCCGTCTCGATGATCTACGCGCTGGCTGCCGTGTCCCTGGTGCTAGGCGTGCTGTTCGTCCTTCCGGTGGGCGGTGCGGACGTCCCCATCGTCATCTCGCTGCTGAACGCCGCCACCGGTGTTGCGGTCGCGGCGTCCGGTTTCGTCCTCGACAACGTCCTGCTGCTGATCGCCGGGACGTTGGTCGGTGCCAGTGGCACCTTGCTCACGCTGCTGATGGCCAAGGCCATGGGACGCCCCATCGGGTCGACCCTGTTCGGAGCACTCTCGGGGTCGTCGAGCTTGGGCGGTGGTGAGGCATCGGACCGGCCCGTGAAGTCACTGGGGCCGTCCGATGTCGCGGTGATGCTCGCCTACGCCGAGCGAGTCGTGATCGTGCCCGGCTACGGCCTGGCGGTGGCCCAGGCCCAAGGCGCGCTGAAAGAGCTGGTCGACCTGCTTGGTGAGCGGGGCGTCGAAGTGTCGTACGGCATCCACCCGGTGGCCGGTCGCATGCCAGGGCACATGAACGTGCTGCTGGCCGAGGCCAACGTCCCGTACGAGCAGCTCAAAGAGATGGACGAGATCAACCCTGACCTGCCGGCCACGGACGTGGCCCTGGTGGTGGGAGCCAACGATGTGGTCAATCCTGCGGCACGGACGCCTGGCACCCCAATCTCCGGTATGCCTATCATCAACGTCGACCAGGCTCAGTCCGTGGTCTTCCTCAAGCGCTCGATGCGTCCAGGTTTCGCCGGGATCGAGAACGAGCTGCTCTTCGATCCCAAGACCCAGTTGCTCTTCGGCGACGCCAAGGACACACTCAGCCAGACAGTGACCGCTCTCAAATCCCTCTGATGCGCCTAGGGCGGAAACCCCTAGGCAGCGCGCCCCGCGTCTGCGACTATCTCGGTGGTGAGCACAACAGGAGGAGGCCGCAATGAGTGACGAGATGGCAGCCGACTTCGCCCTGAGCGCCGCCCGCGAGGATGGCGCCTGGTCGGTCGTTCCCTTGCCACCTGCAGCCGCAGACGATCTCGACCAGATCATTCATGCGCTCCGTCAGCAGCCCGGCGATGCCGGATCGGTCGGGCTCTTGTCGTTCTCGGAGGACTTCTTCGTCGTTCTTCGTATTCGTGGTGGCGACGTCAGCATGCTGCTCAGCGATGTCACGGCTGCGTTCGATGCACCGTTCGCCGGCCAGGTGCTTGACCGCCTTGGCTTGCCAATGCCTGACGGCGACGATGAAGACGACATCGAGCCGGCCGGAGACCTAGACCTCTTGCAGGATCTGGGCGCAAGCCCGCTGCTGATGGCAGAACTCTGCGACGATCTCGAGCTCCTTCCCGACGACGTGTTCGCTCAGATCGCCGAGCACCTTGGGTTCTCCGACCAGTACGACGCCGCTATGCAACTCGTCGCCTGAAGGCTCTCTCGCATGGTTGGCACGCAAGAGTTGTACATGAACGCGATGCGCGTTGCGCTCACCGAAGCATCCATGGCGTCGCAGCATGGCGATGTTCCGATCGGTGCTGTCGTTCTTGATGCCTCCGGCGACGTGATTGGCGCCGGCCATAACCGCCGAGAGGTCGATGCCGACCCCACTGCTCACGCCGAGGTGCTGGCTCTTCGGGCTGCTGCCGACTCGTTGGGGGCCTGGCGGCTCGACGACTGCACACTCGTCGTAACCCTCGAACCCTGCACGATGTGCGCAGGTGCTGTCGTGCAGTCGCGGCTGCGCAGGCTGGTGTTCGGTGCATGGAACGATGAGATGGGTGCGGTGGGAACGCTGTGGGACGTCGTACGCGATCGTCGCTTGCACCATCGACCTGAGGTGGTCTCGGGCGTCCTGGCTGATGAGTGTGCGCTGCTGGTGCGGCAGTTCTTCGCTGAGCACCGCGATTCGGGTGCAACGCCCTGATCGGGTAATCTCTGCCGCGGTGGCGTGTCCGAGCGGCCGAAGGAGCACGCCTCGAAAGCGTGTGAGGGGGCAACTCCTCCGTGGGTTCAAATCCCACCGCCACCGCCATACCCCTCCTGGTGTTTTCCCACTTCAGGAGGGGTCTTTGTTTGGGGTCGACGCTGACCTGCTCCTGGATGTACAAACATCTGACAAACGCAACCCCGAGGAGGAGCCCCTGCACCTAGCAACGTCCGTTCCCAGGCGCAGAGCCCTCCGACTGGGACCTATCGCGAGGGACCACCTGACGATGGCGCCCAGCCCCTCCAGACTCTTGCCGTCTATCGGGGGCCACTACGGCTACAGGTGTGGGATTTGGGCGCACAAGTTGTGGGCGAGGAGCGCTTAACGACCCCGACGCGTACCTAGGACCCTGGACGATGGAGAACTATCCACGAATACTGGCTTGAAACGGTGATTGGCGGGAGCGCGCCGGGCGCAAGGCAGCTCCCAGCTGGCCTGCTTCCTACGTTGAAAGGTTTCCTGTGAGTGCCGAGAAGGCAATGGCTGCTTCTGGTACGAAGCGCACGTCTCGGCCTGTAACGCTGACCGTTGTTGGTCTGTCTTTGGCGGTCCTTGGTACTCTGACCGGCTGCTCTGGTGACAGCGACGAGCCTGCGGCCTCTGCTCCTACACCGACGACATCTGAGACGGTCAGCGCACCAAAGTATTGGCAGGACGACTCCACTCCTGCTGAGGAGAAGGATGACCTGAAGTACGGCGGCGTCGTGGTTTTCGCGGGGTCCTACGCGTTCGAGATTAGCCGCCTGGCCGGGGCCGAAAAAGCTACCGTCAATATGCAGAACAAGGCACTGAGGAGCGCTGCGCTCAACCCAGCGCCCGATTACGAAGTTGAAGTTCAGAACCTGAGTACTGCCGGCAAGGCTACTGTGGCGATCTCCAAGGACGGCCTCTGCGCCACGTTTACTGTGCCCAACTCAAACAATGGGTCCATGTCGGACCTTAGCTACGCCGCTGCGCCCGCCACGGCTACTGCTGGTGAGGGCAACGAAGCCCCAACCTGCACCTAAGCGGTGTAGTACCGCCTTCATTGATGGCTCCACACCGAGAATGTCGCTTTCACTTGCCCGCCCAAATCCCACACCTGTTGCCGTAGTGGATCGAGGGGGTGTGCGAACCATCGACAAACGAAACGAGACGAACGAGACCGAACTCCAAGGACATCGGGCCCATGCCACTCATGATTTGCTACGCGGAAGCGAACTGGCCATGACGGTGTCGGACAAGGCGGATCATCGCCACCGGAGTTCAAATCCGACCGCCACCGCCATACTTGCCTCCAGGGACCGACGCGATGACAGGTCACCGACGAACCGGAGGCGCAGCCATGTGGGCCCAACTCATCAAGATGCGTGCGAAGCCAGGGAAAGAACAGGACCTGATGGCGCTCCATGAGCGCATCCAGGCCTTGGAGGAGCCAGACTCGGGTCTGCTCCGTACCACGATTGGCTGGGACCAGAAGGATCCTCAGGCCTCCTACGTGCTGGTCGTCTTCGAGAGCGAGGAGAAGGCTCGCGCGCGCGAGCAGAATCCACGCCGTCAAGAGGCCATGTCCACCGTCATGGCCGGTATGGCAGACGTGCTGGAAGGCCCGCCTGAGTTCGTCGACCTTGCGGTCGAGCGCGAAGTGGCCCCCTGAGCCAGCGCGCTAGTCGCTTCGTCACGGCGGCCCGCGCGGAGGCATTCCCCTAGCCAGTTCGGCATGGGACCCTCGAGCGGAGGCACTGTGAACTGGGAAACACAGGTGACGCGGGCTCGAGTTGCCGTGCACGACTGCCATTGGACGCTGGCCTTCGAGGCGTTCGCGGCGGCCGACGCGGAGTCGTCGCTGAACGCCACCGATCTCGAGTCTTGGGCTCTCTCCGCCTACCTTGTCGGCCAGGACGACGCCAGCGTCGAGGTGTGGGCCCGGGCGTGCCAGCACCACCTGGACGAGGGAGAGGTGCCTCGTGCAGCGCGATGCGCCTTCTGGGCCGCGTTCCAGCTGCTGAACGCCGGCGAACTCGCACGTGGTGGTGGGTGGCTGAGCCGAGCCATGAGCATCCTGGACGCCTATCCGCACGACTGCGTTGAGCGGGGATACGTACTCGGGCCGCTCGGGATTCAGCAGATCGAGAGCGGCGAGTACGCGTTGGCGAAGCAGACCTTTGAGCAGGCGAACGCCATCGCCGTTCGGTTCGACGAGCCTGATCTGCTTGCCCTTTCCCTGCTTGGCCTGGGACACGTCAAGATCCTGAGCGGACGGACGGACGCGGGAGTCAATTGTTTCGACGAGGTCATGGTGGCGGCCACGACGGGGGAGCTGTCCACGGTCGTCTGTGGGTTGGTCTACTGCGCGACCATCATGGCCTGTCGAGAACTGTGCGATCTTCGGCGGGCAAACGAGTGGACTCGTGCCCTGAGCCATTGGTGTGAGCGACAACCCGACCTCGTCCCCTTCCGTGGTCAGTGCATGGTCCACCGGTCGGAGATCATGCAGCTGCAGGGTGCGTGGCCGGACGCGATGCGCGAGGTGCAGCTGGCCCGCGAGAGGCTCGCTGATCCGTCAGGCCAGCCGGCGATCGGTATGGCGTACTACCAACAGGGTGAGCTGCTCCGGCTGCGCGGAGAGCTCACCCAGGCAGAGGCTGTCTATCGGCAGGCGAGCCAGTACGGGCACCCCCCGCAGCCCGGGCTCGCGTTGCTCTGGCTCGCCGATGGGCGGGTAGGTGTAGCGGCCACGGCGGTTCTCCAGGCCCTCGACGAGACCTCGGAACGGCTGGCCCGTTCGCGGCTGCTGCCTGCGTACGTCGAGATCGCCCTGGCGGTAGGTGACCTGGAAGGAGCACGACGCGGCGCCCACGAGCTCAGTCAGGTGGCAGCCGAGCTGTCGGCTCCGTTACTGCAGGCGACCGCGGCAATGTCCGAGGGCGCGGTGCAGCTGGCAAGCGATCAGCCGAGCCAGGCCTTGGACTCCCTGCTGTCGGCCTGGGGACTGTGGCAGGAGATCGGAGCGCCCTACGAGGCGGCTCGGACGCGGGTGCTGATCGGGCGGGCGCGTAGGGAGCTGGGCGACTCGGTGTCGGCAAGCATGGAGTTCGACGCCGCCGGGTGGGCCTTTCGGCAGCTCGGCGCCGCGCACGACATCGTGCGGCTGGAGCGGCTCGTGTTGTCCGGTGACCTGGGTCCCGTCGGGCTGCTCACGGGCCGCGAGGTGGAGGTGCTGCGTCTGGTGGCAACCGGTGCTACTAACCGCGCCATCGCTGTCGACCTCGTTCTCAGTGAGAAGACCGTGGCCCGTCACCTGAGCAACATCTTCCGCAAGCTCGACGTGTCATCTCGCTCTGCTGCGACGGCGTACGCCTACGAGCACCAGCTGATCGAGTAGATGCGCACAATTACCCACGCTCGGCATGGTGGTTGGACGGTTCGCCCGATGTGAAAGCCAAACGAGCTCCCTAGCGTCGAGTCATTCGATGCGACGACGTTTGGGAGAGTCTCATGAAGCAGAACGCAGGAACCGAGGACCGCCAGGCCGAGGTGAAGGGGGACGGGGTTGACACAGTCGTCATCGGTGCCGGTCAGTGTGGGCTCTCGACCGGTTACTACCTCGCGAAACAGTCGCGATCGTTCGTCATCCTCGATGAGAACGAGCGGGTCGGAGACAACTGGCGGCGTCGCTACGACTCGCTGAGGCTCTACACCCCAGGTCGGTACAACGGACTTCCGGGAATGGCGTTCCCCGGCTCGCGGAATGCCTTTCCCACCGGCCATGAGATGGCCGACTACCTGCAGAGCTACGCGGCCACGTTCAACCTCCCTGTGCAGGGCAGCACGAGTGCAGTGCGTGTCGAACGCCTATCGTCTGCGGGCGGCGGCTTCCTGGTCACTACGAACACTGGGACATTGCGGGCCTCGAACGTCGTAGTCGCCACCGGTCCCCAGCACCTGCCCAGCGTGCCTGACTTTGCGGGCGAGCTGGAGCCTGAGATCCGGCAGTTCCACTCCAGTAACTACCGCAACCAGAGCCAGCTCCAACCTGGACCGGTGCTGGTGGTCGGGGCCAGTCACTCCGGTGCCGACCTGGCCATGGAGTGCTCGCCGAATCACCCGACGTGGCTGGTCGGACGTGACACCGGGCAGATTCCGATCAACATCGAGGGCAAACCCGCTCGAGGAGTGCTGCCGGTGCTGTGGTTCGTCGCAAACCACGTTCTGACTGTGCGAAACCCTGCTGGCTCGAAGCTGAAGCACGAGCTCCGCACAGAGGGCGGGCCCTTGCTTCGCTACAAGAACGAGGATCTGGACGCAGCCCATGTTCATCGCACCGAGTCCCGCCTCGCCGGAGTACGAGATGGCCAGCCGGTGCTGGACGACGGCACGGTGCTCGATGTGAAGAACGTCCTGTGGTGCACAGGGTTCCGGAGAGACTTCAGCTGGATCGACCTACCGATCTTGGACGACATGGGGTGGCCCCGGGCCGAGCGAGGCGTCTCGTCTGACGTCGACGGTCTGTATTTCGTCGGTCTCATTTTCCAGTTCTCCTTCGCCTCGATGCTCGTGGGAGGTGCTGGACGAGACGCCAGCCATGTTGCCAGGCAGATTGCGCGACGCGAGGTGCTGGTCCGCCCCTAGGGTGGGCCCGGGAGGCCGCATGAGACTCGAGAAGAAAGTTGCCATCATCACCGGGGGCGGCACGGGGATCGGTGCTGCAACAGCGCGACTGTTCGCCGCTGAAGGCGCCAATGTCGTCATCACCGGACGGCGCCCTGGTCCGGTCGAGGCTGTGGCGTCGGAGGTTGGGGGAGTCGCTGTTCCAGGGGACACGAGCGATCCGGCTCACGTCGCCGAGGCCGTAGCCGCCGCGATCTCCGCCTACGGCGGGATCGACGTCGTCGTGGCCAGTGCCGGAGTGGGCTTCGAGGGGTCGGTGGGCGACATGGATGTCGACGGCTGGCACCGGACACTCGACATCAACGTGAACGGTCCCATGCTGGTCAGCCGGGCCGCACTGCCCAGCATGCTCGAACGCGGGGGTGGATCCATCGTCTTGGTGGCGAGTACCAGCGGCATGGCCTCGGCTCCTGCGTCTGCTGCCTACGACGTCTCCAAGGCAGCCCTCATTGCCCTCGCCCGGTCGATCGCGGTCTCGTACGGTCCGCGTCGGGTGCGTGCCAACGCACTGTGCCCAGGTTGGGTGACGAGCCCCATGGGCGACGAAGACATGGACGGGCTAGGTGAGGCGAGGGGTCTCAGTCGTGCGGAGGCCTACCGCCTCGCGACCGAGGATGTGCCGTTGCGACGTCCGGTGTCGCCGGAGGAGATGGCGGCCTGCTGCCTCTTTCTGGCCTCCGACGAGTCATCCAGTGTGACGGGTACGACCCTCGTGGCCGATGGCGGCGGACAGGCCGTGGAGATCACCAGCAAGGCCTTCGGACGGGACTAGCTGTAGCGGGTCATCCCTCGTGGGCGTCGATCAGTGCATGCTGGTGACATGGCTTACGACGAAGAGCTGGCCGAACGCGTCCGCGAGCAGCTGGCGCCCCTGGCCGGCTTCGTCATTGCCGGCCGCCCGTTGATCGTCGACGACAACGACCTGGGACGGTGGGTGACCAGTGGCGTCGACTATGCCCGGTCGCTGCCGCCCAAGAAGCCCAAGCCTCCGAAGCCGAAGAACCCGACGTTGAGCTAGGGCGTGACCCCGAAGGTCGCCATGAAGTCGAGGTCGTCTGTCTGGTCGACCCGGTAACCGCCGGTGCCGTCGGCGCACGTGGGACTGATGCCGTAGGAGGTCACCGCCACGATTGTGGTCGTGCCACCGCGGAAGATCGGCCCACCTGAGTCACCGAAGCAGGTGCCGCCGGTGGTGTTTATGCCCTTGTTGCTCGAGAACTTGGCCGAGATTCCCTTGCCGATGCCGGAGGCGCCGTTGAGGCTGATCAGACGCTGCTTGGCCGTGCGACGGGTGTCGCCGCCGAAGGACGAGTTGAGCTTGGAGCCCTCGAGCCCGTAGCCGACCGCCCCGAAGAGGATCTTCGACTTCTTCTTCACCAAGCTGTCGAGCAGACCGAGCTTGGGCAACTCACCGTAGGTGGCTGAGGCAACAGGCTTGTCGAGGACGAGGACGCCGAGGTCGTGCAGGTAGAAGGCGTTGTCGTCGTACTGGGGGTGCGCGTACGCGGTGGCCTGGAGCCAGTTGGCGTCGGCGTTGAGTTCTGCCTTGCGATCGGTGTAGCGCTCGTTGTTGCCATCGGGGATGTAGTCGCTGCTCGGTGAGATCACGTCGAAGTCGGGAACCTCGGAGAAGTTGATCCAGACGTCATTGCCGTCCGAACCTGTCGTCGGCTTTCCGTTGTCACCGATCCCGTAGGCGCAGTGGCCAGCGGTGAGGACGACGGTCGGGCTCACCAGCGTGCCTGTGCAGGTGAACCAGCCACCTGGGTCGGTGAAGCGGGAGTCGACAGCATCCGGCACATAGAAGAGGAGCTCACCGACGAAGGGGTGCCCACCGTCGTCAGGCTGGCCGTTCACGATCGCTTGGGCTGGAGTCGACAACCCGAGCATGGCCAGGACGGCGATGAACGTAATCAGGACCTTCGTGCGCATTGAGCGTCTCCATTCAGTTCTTCCCGAGGGTCCTTCGACCGTACGTCGCCAACCCCCAAAATGCACGTGAACGGGTAAACTTATGCGTCGATCAGGTCTTGGGTTTCTTGCAGACCGGGTCACCCGGGGGAAGTTGGACGGCGTCGGGATCGGCGTTTGCCGTCGACACCACCTTGGTGAAGTCAGGACCAAGCCACACGGCCACGTTTGCCTCTTTCACCCGTGCCACCTGCATCAGCTCGGCGCCCGGCACGTACGACGCCGTGACGACCGCCCGCTTGAGGTTGCCTTTCGCAAAGCGAACCACCGCAGTGCCCTGCTTGACCGGTTTGTCGGTGTTGCCGACATCAGTGACGACGAAACCGCGGGCGGCAAGGACGTCGGCTGTGTCGACGGCCAGGCCACTGCGCTCGGTGCCGTTCTCGACCGCCACGGTGATGTCGGCCGGCTTGGGCAAGCTCTTCGGCACCGTGGGCGTCGGTGTTGTACAGATGCGGGTAGGAGACGCGGCCGGGGTGCTGTCGTCGCCCGACCGCTGGCCCAGCCACCACCAGACGCCGTAGGCGACGGCCCCGCAGAGCGCCATGACCACGATGATGCCCAGAGCCCGCGGCCAGCGACGACTGCGTCGTTGCCCGCGCCCGAGCGGCGTCAGCATGGTCATCGACAAACCCTAACGAAGGGTCACAGCGACCCTCGGGAGGTCAGTCCACGGGTGGGTGACCGCGCTTGGCGGAGGATGCGGGATTCGAACCCGCGAGGGCGTTAACCCAACACGCTTTCCAAGCGTGCGCCATAGGCCACTAGGCGAATCCTCCGCCGGAGAGGCTACCTGGCCGCGATGGGTGACTCCCAATCGGCACGAGTGGTACGAAACTGCGCAGGCTCAGCCCTGAAGGTCAGCACTTTCGTGCCAGTCACCGGTGTTGATGGCCGCGACCACACGAATGGGCCGGTGGTCGGCAACCCGTACACTCGATGTCGACCCCTCGTGCGGCGTCATCTCTCTGAACTCCCCCAGGGCCGGAAGGCAGCAAGGGTAGGCGGGCTCTGGCGGGTGCGCGGGGGGTCCCTTGCTGTCCGGACCGGGGGCTAGGGTCGTCCCGTGTCGACCGCCCTCTACCGCCGCTACCGCCCCGAGCGGTTCGCCGACCTGATCGGGCAAGAACACGTCACCAAGCCGCTCATGCAGGCGCTCGCGCACGACCGCGTCACCCACGCCTATCTCTTCTCCGGCCCGCGCGGCTGTGGCAAGACCACCTCAGCGCGAATCCTCGCTCGCTGCCTCAACTGCGAGCAGGGGCCAACGGCCGAGCCGTGCGGCGAGTGCCAAAGCTGTCGGGATCTTGCCCGCGGTGGCCCTGGCAACATCGACGTCATCGAGATCGACGCCGCGAGCCACGGCGGCGTCGACGACGCCCGTGAGCTTCGCGATCGCGCGTTCTTCGCTCCCGCGTCCTCGCGCTACAAGATCTACATCATCGACGAGGCCCACATGGTCTCGACGCAGGGCTTCAATGCCCTTCTCAAGGTGGTCGAAGAACCGCCGGAACACGTGAAGTTCGTCTTCGCCACCACTGAGCCTGAAAAGGTCATCGGAACGATCCGTTCACGCACCCACCACTATCCGTTCCGGCTGGTGCCCTCCCGCATGCTCGAGGACTACCTCGCGACGGTGTGCGAGTCAGAGGGCGTCACCGTCGAACCGGGTGTGCTCGCAGCAGTTGTACGCGCTGGGGCCGGCTCGGTTCGCGACTCGCTGAGCGTGCTCGACCAGCTGATCGGCGGCGCAGAGAAAGACGAGCTCACGTACGAGCGCACCATCGAGCTTCTCGGCTTCACTCCCGCCACCCTGCTCGACGAAATCATCGACGCCATCGCAAACGTAGATGGCGCCTCGCTCTTCGGCGTGGTCGACTCCGTCATCGATGCCGGCCTCGATCCGGAGCGATTCATGAAAGACCTGCTCGAACGCTTTCGTGATCTTGTCATCATCGCCGCCGTCGAGGAAGCCTTCGAGCGCCGTCTCGTCGGCGGATCGGACGACCAGAAGTCCCGCCTTCAAGCGCAGGCTGACCGTATTGGCCTGGCGGCGCTCACCCGCTCGACTGAGCTGGTCGCGACCGGCATCGCCGACATGAAGGGCCCGACACCGCCGCGGCTGCACCTGGAACTGGTGTGCGCGAAACTGCTGCTCCCGGGGGCACACGACGACGAGCTGAGCCTCGCCGCACGAATCGATCGCCTCGAGCGCAACCTCGAGATCGCTAGTGCGAGCGAGGCTGCCGATTCGCCTCCCAGAGCAACCAGGCCGGCTTCGTCAGCATCCCTCCCCTCAGCGTCTCCGGCTCCACCTCCGCCTGCGCCAATGACTGAAGACAAACCAAAGCCGCCAGCAGTGGCAGCGCCGGCGGCCAGCTCGGCGTCCGGCGACGAGGCGGCATTGCCAGAACCACCACCTGCTGGTGGTTCCGAGGTGCACGAGCTTCGCCGGATGTGGCCCAACATCCTTGAGAACGTGAAGGTCAAGCGCCGAGTCACGTGGATGATGCTCCTCGAGAAGTCTGACGTCATCGGTATCGACGAGAAGGAGCTTCAGGTCGGGCTGCGAGAGCCGGGATCCCTCAAGGCCTTCACTCAGGGCGGCCACGACGAGATCGTGCGGCAGGCGCTGATCGACGTCGTGGGTCTCGACCTGGCCGTTGTGGCTGTCCTCGACCCCTCCGCCAGTGGAGCGTCACCGCCTCAGGCGGCGGCATCCGCGGCGCCGGCCAAGCGGAGCGCCCCCCCGGCCGCGGCGGCTGAGGCTCGTGCGGCCGCGGCTGCCGTCGACCGCCCAGTCGTCGGCAAAGAGCGCGCTACCGCATCTGATGACGACGAGGTCGCTCTCGACGATGCGGACGCCGAAGATGACGGTCTGGCTGGTCCCGACCTGGTCGCCCAGCAGCTCGGCGGAACCGTGATCGGTGAGATCGACCACGCCTGAACCCCTAGGCGCACCTGAGCAATCCTGTCCGGTGATCGCCGTAGAGTGAGACCAGAAACGACAGGAGCAACGATGACCGAAGGTATGCCCGACATCTCTGGGCTGCTCGCGCAGGCGCAGCAGATGCAGGCCCAGTTGGCAGCCGCCCAAGAGCAGCTCGCCCTTGAGAAGATCACGGGCGCTGCCGGGGGCGGCCTGGTTCAGGCCACCGTGACCGGTGCCGGCGAGCTCGTAGGCGTGACCATCGCTCCCGAAGCAGCTGACCCCGACGACACCGAGACGCTTGCCGATCTCGTTCTCGCCGCCTACCGGGATGCGTCGAACCAGGTCGCACAGCGACAGAGCGAGGCCATGGGCCCCCTGACGCAAGGGCTTGGCGGCCTTGGGCTGCCGGGGATGTAGCCGTGTACGAAGGCATCGTTCAAGACCTCATCGATGAGCTCGGCCGACTGCCGGGGGTCGGACCCAAGTCGGCGCAGCGCATCGCCTTCCACTTCCTGGCCGCTGAGCCAGCCGACGTGCGACGCCTCGCTGAGGTGCTGCTGGAGGTGAAGGCAAAGGTGCGCTTCTGCCGCACCTGCGGAAACGTCGCCGAGTCTGACGAGTGCCGCGTCTGCCTTGACCCGCGCCGCGATCTCACAGTGATCTGCGTGGTCGAAGAACCCAAGGACGTCGTCGCTGTCGAGCGAACCCGAGAGTTCCGGGGCCGCTACCACGTGCTCGGTGGCGCCATCAGCCCGATCGAAGGCATCGGCCCCGATGACCTGCGTGTGAAGGAGCTCATGACCCGGCTGGCTGATGGCTCGGTCACCGAGCTGATTCTGGCCACTGACCCCAATCTGGAAGGCGAGGCCACGGCCACCTACCTGGCGCGCTTGGTCAAGCCCATGGGGTTGACCGTCTCGCGACTTGCCAGCGGGCTCCCCGTAGGTGGTGACCTTGAGTACGCCGACGAGGTCACCCTTGGGCGAGCCTTCGAGGGCCGACGAAGCCTCGAGGTGTAGACAATGACGATCAGAGCGTCGTGCGGATGCTCGATAGGTAGTGAGGTGCGTGGTGACCACAGCGTCCGGTAAGCGGCTGAGCGACGACGTCGACGAGTTCACCGTCGATGTGGCCGATCAAATTGAGAGCTTCCTGATCGCCCTCGGCGCGGTTGCGCGCGGCGACTTCCCAGGTGGCACCCTTTCAATCCTGCTTCTCGAGGTCTCACAACTGCTGCTCGCCGGTGGTCGCCTTGGGGCAGTGGTCGACGTCGTTCCTGCTGAGCGCTACGAGCCGGACGCCGGTGTCGACCCCGACGCTGACGGCCTGCGCGAACGTCTCGCTGAACTGATCGGACCAGCAGACGAGTACGTCGAGGTGTTCGACCCCTACGTGCGGGGCGGCGAGATCGTGCAGTCCCGACTCTCCGATGACATCGCTGACGTGGCCGCCGATCTGTACCACGGGCTGGCCCACTTCAAGGCCGGTCGGGCCGACGAGGCACTGTGGTGGTGGCAGTACTCCTACCTGGCCAACTGGGGCTCGACGGCTAGTTCGGCGCTGCGCGCGCTGCACTCGGCGGTTGCGCACACGCGCCTCGCCCCATCCGCCGACTGAGGCCAGGGCGACGAGGCGTCTCCTCACTCCGAGCCCTTGACAGTTCTGTTGTTGGGATAGCTCGGAGTCAGGGTTAACCCCGGCGGCAATCTGTTCGTGAGGCCGCTTTGCACTGGAGTTGGGCCTCACCGATGGCAGTGCTCACACAGCCCTGTTCCGCCTGCGCTAACTGGATTCGGAGGGGCCTAGCCTCCGGCGGAGGGTAGCGGGGTCGGTCGTACCGGGGGCCTGAACAGGCCGTCGCGCCGGATGTTTCGCACCTGGCGGATCTCGAGCTTTCCGCTTGGAAACTGTGCGCGTGCGAGCAGCCCGATCGTCGGTGCCGGCTTCGAGAGGTAGCAGTAGGAGCCGTTGTCGACGGCTCCGCCCTTCACGGCGAAGCACTCAGAAGGGCCTAGCCGGCGAGGCGCCTTCCACACCCCGTCTCGTCGCACCCTGAGGTCCTTACCTGCGGCTGAGATAGCTCGCGTGGTGTCTCGGAAGAGGCGTTGAACTTGGGGGTCGAAGAGCCGCGGAAGCCGCTTCGGGTTCTTCGCGACGAGGAAACAGGCTTTGTCCGCGCGGCCCTTCTTCGGCTGGACGATCTGACAGGAGATGACGCCGCGTGGCCCGTTCACCAGCACTGCCGTCGTACGGCCCGTCATGACGTCGAGGCGGAAACGATCCCCCTTGACCCGCATTCGTACCTTCGCGTCTGGACGTGGCCCCTTGCTCGTCAGCCGGTAGAGAGCGTCGAACTGGTCGGGGCTGAGGGCGGTGAGCTGCTGGGCCCGCGCGCCGGCGCTGAGCGGTTTGGGCATTGGACGGGTCTGCGCGGTGGGTGTGGCCGAAGGGGTTGGTCCGGCTTCCGGCTCACCAGACGTACAGCCAGCGAGAATCACCGCACTCGCCAGCAGACACGTCATACCCGCCCGGAAGGTCACCTCACCACTCTACGAGGGCGTATTTCAGGGACGGGCACGCCGACCCCAGATCCTGCGAGGGCGGCTCGGTAGACTGTCCGCTCCGGTTCCCGTGCGA
>CAVPLY010000003.1:0-27932 GCA_963706045.1 uncultured Actinomycetota bacterium
GAGGGCCGCGTCGGCGCCGCGTGTGCTCAGCACATCGGCAACCTGGTCTTCGACGTGGCTGAGGAGCGTTTCTGGGTCACCTCGTAGCGACCCGTCGCGGCCGCGGACGACTGCCGCGACGGCCGAAGCACGGTGGATCCGGGCACGACGCTCAGACAGCTCTCCCTCGTCGGCGTCCGAAAAGGCCTGCATCAGACCGTAGGCGGCTGCCAGCTCGAGAAAGGCCGAGCCGACGCGGCGGCCGGCACGTCCGGCGTCCAGGCCACTGACTCCCTCCGACAGAGCGCTGCTCGTCTCCGAGCCCATGGGATGCACCAGCTGCGAGGCGAACGCGAGCGCCTGCGACCACCGGCCGGACAGCCAACAGGCCGCCACGCAAGTCTCGACCAGGTCTGCGAGCCGCTCGGCAGAGGCCGCCCACTCCAGCCACGCACCAAGACCGGCTTGCACCGCCACCTGCGCCAGGTGGCGGTCGGACGAGTCGACCACCGCTCCGGGTTCACGACAGTGCAGGCACTGTGGCTCGCACCACTGATGCACGGCGAGCATCACGTCGAGCACGGAGTCGCCGAGGAACTCAAGGCGCTGGAACTGGCGGCCCCGACCGTTGCGCACAGCCAGCAAGGTGTTCTCGTCAGGTATCGGCCCCAGCACGTCGATGATCTGCGTGCGCTCACGTTCGGTGATCGACAACCGCAGTTCAGGGGGAGGCGTTCCGGGAAGTGTCACGCGGACACAACCAGCCGACTCGACCCGTCGCGGTTGGGAATGACCGTGACGCGTTCGCTGATCCGCTCCTTGAGCTCGGGAACATGGCTGACGATCCCGACCACCCGACCACTCGTACCGAGCCCGGAAAGCACGGACAAGACCTGGTCGAGCGTGTCGGGGTCGAGTGAGCCGAACCCTTCGTCCACGAAGAGAGTGCCCAGGTCGACACCCCCTGCCTCGGCCGTGACCACGTCGGCGAGCCCGAGCGCCATCGCCAACGAGCAGTAGAAGGTCTCGCCCCCCGAGAGCGTCTTGGGGTCGCGTTCTTGGTCGCTGTGGGTGTCTTGGACGCGCAACCCGAGACCTGACTTGCGGTTGCCCTCGCGGTCTTCACGGTGCACCAAGGCGTACCGCCCATCGCTCATGGTGGCCAACCGCTCATTGGCGGAGGCGACGACATCGGCGAACCGTTCGCGCAGGACGAAGGTGGGCAGGCTCATCGACTTCGCGTTGTCAGGAGAGGCGCCGCCCACCAGATCGGCCATGCGGATGAGGGGGGCGGTGTTCGTGGCCACCTCGATTTGCGCTGACAGCGCTGCCTTGATGGCGCCGGCGCGGGCAGTTGAGTCGTCGAGACGTTGACGGAGGTTGGCCGCGGCTTCTTGAGCCTTCTCGTGCCTCGCGCCGGCCTCAGCTGCCTCCACCTCGGCACCTGCCACGTCAACGACCTCGTCGCTCTTGACGTCGATCAACTCCGTTGACGCCAGCTCGGCGTCGATCTCACGACGTCTTTGCCGCGCGCGCTCCATCTCCTCAGCGATGCGGCTGCGCTCGTCGTCACTGAGGCGGGATGAGGCCACGTCGTCGCGCGTCGCGAAAGGCGACTCGGCCAGGGCGCGACCCCACTCATCAGCGCGCGTCGTCAGATCGGCTGCGGCCGCCTCGAGAGCCTTGGCAGCTTCGGAGGCGTGGCGCCACAGGTCGGCCTCGCTCAGCAACGCTGCGACCCGTTCGGCGATCGCGCTGTGGCCTTCGAGGGCCTCCGACACCTTCTGCCGGTCGTCGGCGAGGGCCGCAGCCGACGACGACACCTCGGACTCGAGCCGCGTGGTCTCAGCGGCCAGCGCGTCGCGGCGCGACTGGTGCTCGGTGACGCGCTTCTCGATCGCCGAGATCTCTCCCTCCAGCCGGGACACGTCCTGCGTGGCGATGTGGAGAGCGGCCACCGCATGATCAGCGTCGGCCTTGCGCGACTGCGCGTCGGTGACACTGACGCCATCGCTACGACCACGCAGCTCGGCGAGCTCAGACTCAATCCGCGAGACCTCCGCCGTTGCCTGCTCCAGTGCGGAGGTGGCGTCAGTCAGGGTCCTGGCGGCGGCGTCAACAGAAGCCCGGTCGACGTCGCCCGCTTGTCGCGACGTCGGACGGGGATGCTCTCGCGACCCACACACCGGGCACGGCTCGTCGTCTACCAGTGCGCTCGCCAGCTGCCCCGCCATCCCATCGAGGAAACGAGCCCGGATCTCGGTCTCCTCCACCCGGCGGTTCTGGGCGACCTGTCGGGCCCGCTCGGCCGCAGCAGCCGCGGTCAGTGCCGCCTCCTGCCGAGACTCCAGCTCGGTGGCGGCCGCCTCAACGGCGGCTGCCGCCTCGCGTTCAGCCACGGCCCCCGCGTGCTTTCCACGAAGCGTCAACGCGGCCGCCAGTTGTTCGCGCAGATCGGCCAGCTCTTGCGGAGCCAGCACCATCGCCTCTTCGACTGCTCGCCGGTTCTTCGCTGCCTCGTCACGAGCCTGCTCGAGATCAGACAATGCCTGGGTACGGGAGGAAAGCTGACGTTCGAGATTGGCCAGCGCACTCAACCCGGCAGCGGTATCGCGCAGCGAACGCTCGTGGTCCGGCCAGGCACTCGGGTCGGCATCAGGCGCCGCTACCTCTGCTCTTCGCCGGTCGAGCTCGGCTGACGCCGCGTCTCGCCTGGTCTCGGCAGCCACCAGCCCGTCGAGCACCGGCACCAGCCGGGCAGCCGCTGCTGCACGTGCGAGGACGACGACCATTCGCTCGTGCTCATCGCGGGTCGCGTCGAGTGCGGCGAGCTCGTTGCGCAGCACTGTGGCGCGCAGCCGTGACCGTTCGCGGGATCGCCGCTCGACGAGCCGTTCGCGGGCTTGCTGTGCAGCCGATTCAGCGGCCTTCGCCGCAGCAAAGGCACTCTCGACCTCGGCCGACAGCCGTGACAGTCGCCCAGCCACCTCGTCCACCAGTGCGTCACCCTCGCGCCCGGCCAGTGCAGCTTCGGCCGCGTCATCGAGCCCGGCGGCCCCGCAATAGGCACTGACCGAAGCCGACACGTCATTGGCCGCGTCGGCTCGCTGCTGCTTGGCCACCTTGCGCTGCTCGACGAGGCGGTCGAGCACGGCGTCGTAGATCTCGGTGCCGAAGAGCTTCTGCAGCAGCTCGCGTCGCACCTCTGGCGCCGCACGCAGGAACGTCGCGAACTCGCCTTGCGGCAGAACCACCGTCTGGACGAACTGCTCGTGGGTAAGGCCGACAATGCGGTTGATCTCGGCCCCTACCTCTTCGATCCGCGTCGACATGGGTTCTGCGCCCTCGGCGGACTCGTCAGGTGACAGGAGGCGCCAGAGCTTGGCAGAGGCGTTCTCGGTGGTCATTCCCTCGCCGCGCCGCTTGGCACGCTCGTGCTTGGGAGTGCGGCGAATCCGATACATGCCATTTGCCGTACTGAAGTCGAGCTCGACGAAGGGAGTGGTCTCGGCGTCGGCGACGTCAGAGTGCATGCGGTCAGCACTCGACGACCGGCCGGCGACGTCGCCATAGAGAGCGAAGACGATTGCGTCGATCAGCGTTGACTTGCCGGCACCGGTGGGACCTTCCAGAAGAAAGAGCCCCGATGCGCTCAGCCGCTCAACATCGACGTCGCAGACACCGGCGAACGGACCGATCGCGCAGAGCGTGAGGCGATGCAGCTGCATCAGGCACTCCGCCCCTCGGCCAGCACATGCTCGTAGGCGGACTCGAACACGGCGAGCTCCTCCGTGGTGATGTCGCCACCTGTGACGTAGTGGACGAACGCCTCGGCGACCTCGCTGGGCTGGGTCGGCACCTCGGTTGACCCGGAGCCTCGCTCGACCAGTGGCCCGCTGGAAGGCACATGCCGCACCACCAGAGCCTCGGGGAAGCGCTCACGCACTCGCGCCTGGAGATCAGGTGGTCGGGCGGAGTCGGTCACCGTCACCTGAACCCAGGAGTCTGTGTGCGCTTCGTACGCCGATGAGCTGAGGACCTCGTGCAGGCTGCCTTGAATGCTGGCCATCGACCTCGGTTGATCGAGCGGTGCCGAGCGCACCGAGGCCAGACCACTGGCGTCGAGGTCGACGACCAGCGCCTGCTTGGCCTGGTGCACCTCGCTGAAGGAGTATCGCAGCGGAGACCCCGAATAGCGGGCGCGCTCACCATCGACTCGTTGCGATCCGTGTAGATGCCCGAGCGCGACGTAGTCGACCCCGTTGAAGACGTCGGAGGCAACGCTTTCTACGCCGCCAACGCGGATGTCACGCTCGCTGTCGCTACGGATGGCTTCGGCCGCAGCACCTGCGACGACGAATGCGTGCGCCATCACCACCCCCCTCGTCGACGGGTTCGCGAGGCGACGCTCGTCGAGGTCGTGACGAACGCGCTGCATGGCCGCAGCCAGGACCGCCTCATGCGAACGCGGGAGGGCTTCGTCGTCGTCGCTCAGAGTGCGCCGCGACATGTCGGGGTCGAGGAACGGAATCGGGTAGATCGCGACAGGGCCGTGGTCGTCCTCAAGAACGACCGGAGTGCCGACGTGGCTCACCTCGCTGACGATGTGCACGCCCTCGCGGTAGAGGTCTGCGCCTACTCCCAGCCGGGTGGCGGAGTCGTGGTTGCCGGGGATGACGACGACCGGCGCGAGCGCGGAGAGCTCGCCAAGCACTCGGGACCAGAGCCGCACAGAGGCAACGGGAGGAACTGCCCGGTCGAAGATGTCTCCGCTGATCAGGACGGCGTCCACCTCTTCGAGCCGGGCAGTGGTTACCAACTGGGCCAGGACAGCCTCTTGCGCCTCGTGGAGGTCGATGCCGTGGAGTCCACGGCCAAGATGCCAGTCGGAGGTGTGCAACAGACGCATAGTCGGACGCTACCGACCACCGCCGACAGATCGCGGGAGGCGTGCGGCGCCCGATCGGCAAGCCCCCAGTGCCCGCCCATGGCACCAGCCGCCGCATGCCCGACCCTGCAGCCCGGTCACCCGAACGGTCTAGCGAACGGCGGGCTGTGCCCCCGTCTCCCCGCGGGATCGGGCTCTGGCGGTCAACTTCACCCTCCGCGGAGCCGAAAGAGGAAGGGGACTCGGGGCAGGGCTGGGGAAGGGGTACGTGCATGGCGGCAACAGCAGACCGGATCGACATCTTGGATGAGGCCGGACGTTCGATCGGGTGGGTCGACCCCCGTTCCGGCGCCCGGAACCTTCTCAACCCCGACCACGCCAAGGAGTTCGACGAGATGGTCGACTTCTGGATGACCACCGCCGGCGTCGATGGCCCTCAGGAGGGCTCGTCAGCACCGACCGATCGGATGTCGGTGGCCGAGATCCGATTCCCCGATCCCCCGGTGATTCGCAGTTTGCTGATCCCGTTGTGCCCCCTCAGCTGACAGTCTTCGGCAAGATAGGGGGGTGACCGACTCCCCCCTCTGGGCTCCAGATCCCGATCAGGTTCGACGGACGCAGCTCGACGCCTTCCGACGCGAGATCGCGTCAACACACGGCATCGACCTTCCTGACTCGGCGGCATTGCATACCTGGTCGACCACGCAGGTCGGCGATTTCTGGGACGCGGTCTTCGAGCGGTGGATCGTGGGCGATCGCGGTGAGCCAGCGGTGCGCGACGTGGACGACATGGAACGCACGTCGTTCTTCCCGGGTGCGACCGTCAACTACGCCGAAAACCTGCTTGCCGGTGCCACAGCGGCGCCGGGAGGTTCTGACGCTGTCGCCGTGACCTTCGTCCGTGAGGACGACATCCGTCGCACGCTCACCTGGGCCGAGCTGAGCAACCAGGCATTCGCATTCGCTGCCTTCCTCGGCCAGCAAGGAGTCGGACCCGGCGACCGAGTCGCCGCATGGCTGCCGAACACCCCCGAGGTGCTTGTGGCCATGCTCGGCACCTCTCTGCTGGGGGCCGTGTTCACCTCGACCTCGCCCGACTTCGGCGTCGCCGGCGTCCTCGACCGCTTCGGCCAGGTCGAGCCAACGGTTCTGGTCGGCACCGACGGCTACGTCTACGCCGGCAAGCACCAGCCGCGCCTCGAGCGCTTGTCCGAAGTGGCAGCCGGTCTGCCGACCGTGCGCGCCACCGTTGTGGTGGAAGAGCTTGAGCCCTCCCCCGACTCTTCCTCCATCCCCCACGCGGTTCTTTGGTCGGAGGCGCTCCGACAGGGCGCCGCACTGCCACGACCAGAGGTCGTGCGGCAACCGGTCGATGCTCCCGGATTCATTCTCTACAGCTCAGGAACGACGGGTGCGCCGAAGTGCATAGTGCACAGCGGAGCCGGCCTGGCGTTGAAGCACGCCGTCGAGCAACGACTGCAGAGCGACATACGCCCCGGCGATGTCGTCTTCTACTTCACCACCTGCGGTTGGATGATGTGGAACTGGCTGGTGTCGGCACTGTCATGCGGCGCCTCACTGGTGCTGTACGACGGATCCCCCTTCCACCCCGAGCCCGACCGGCTCTGGGATCTTGTCGACGACCTCGGCATCACGTTCTTCGGCACCTCTGCCAAGTACATCGACGCCTCACGGAAGGCCGGGGTCACACCGCGCGAGACGCACGACCTCGGCACACTCCGCACGATCGCGTCCACCGGGTCACCCCTGGTCGATGAGGGCTTTGAGTACGTCTACACATCCGTCAAGGCCGATCTCCACCTGGCCTCCATCTCGGGAGGCACCGACATCTGCGGATGCTTCGTGGCAGGTGACCCGACGCGTCCCGTCTACCGCGGTGAGATCCAGGGACCGGTGCTCGGCATGGCTGTCGATGTCTACGACGAGGACGGCTCCTCGCTGCGCGGCACTCCCGGCGTCCATGGAGAGCTCGTGTGCACAGCCCCATTCCCCTCGATGCCCGTCAGCTTCTGGAACGACCCGCAGGGCGAGCGGTACCACGACGCGTATTTCAGCCGTTTTCCTGGTATCTGGGCACATGGAGACTTTGCCTCGTGGACGGTGCACGACGGTCTGGTCATTCATGGGCGCTCGGACGCCACCCTCAACGCCGGCGGCGTGCGCATCGGAACGGCTGAGATCTATCGCCAGGTCGAGCGGCTGCCTGATGTGACCGAGGCACTGGCGGTCGGTCAGGCCTGGGACGACGACACCCGGATCGTGCTCTTCGTGCGCCTCGCCGAAGGCTCCGAGCTGGACGACACCCTCGTCACCACGATCAAGCGATCGTTGCGCGAGAACTGCTCACCGCGACACGTCCCGGCAAAGATCATCGCGGTTGCAGACCTGCCGCGTACCCGCAGCAACAAGCTGGCCGAGCTGGCGGTTGCTGACGTCATCCATGGACGCGACGTGCGCAACAAGGAGGCGCTTGCGAATCCCGAGTCGTTGGAGTACTTCGCCGGCCTGCCGGCGCTGAATTCGTAGGTGCCGTCAGGCTCCTGCTGGGGCGTTCTTGCAGCTTTGTGAGCCGGCGTCGAGCACCTCGAAGGTACTGGAGTCGATGAACGCATAGTCGTACATGCCATCGGAAGTAAGAGTCAACCGCAGGACACCGACACGATCATCGAAGCGCACTTGGCTCATCGGAGCAGGTGACCCGAGGTTGTACGGCGCCTTGCCGCCGCTGCCGACAACGAACTGCGTCATGCCAGTGATCGGTGCGAAGCGCTCGTAGATGTGGTCGTGACCGTTCAGCACCACGTCGACACCACCGGCATCGGACAGGTCCCACAGCGGCTGCGCGCGCTCGATCGTCGCCTCATCGCCGTTGTACTTGCCTGAGGTGTGTAGCGGATGATGCCAGGCCGCAATTGAACACTTCTCTTTGGAGAGCTTCAGCTCATTGGCGAGCCACTGGCCCTGGGCGGAGTCAGGTCCACAACCACCGACGAACTCGCAGTTGGAGTCGAGGAGGTAGACCCGCCACCCGTCGACCGGGCTGAACGAGCGCCAGGGCTCGCCAGCGCTGCCCGCTCGGTCTCCAAAGTAGTCGAAGTATCCTGCGGCTCCCTCACTGTTCCACTTCTTCGCTGCCTCGTCACGAGCCCGCTCGAGATCGGACACCGCCTGGGTACGGGAGGGAAGCTGACGTTCGAGATCGGCCAGCGCGCTCAGCCCGGCGGCGGTATCGCGCAGCGAACGCTCGTGGTCCCGCCAGGCACTCGGGTCGGCAGCAGACGCCGACACCTCTGCTTTTCGCCGGGCGAGCTCGGCTGACGCCGCGTCCCGCCTGGTCTCGGCAGCCACCAGCCCGTCGAGCACCGGCGCCAGCCGGGCAGCCTCGGCTGCACGTTCGAGGACGACAGCCATTCGCTCTTGCTCATCGCGGGTCGCGTCGAGTGCCGCGAGCTCGTTGCGCAGCGCTGAGACGCGCAGCCGTGATCGTTCGCGGGCTCGCCGTCCGACGAGCCGTTCGCGGGCCTGCTCTGCAGCCGATTCAGCAGCCTTCGCCGCCGCAACGGCACTCTCCACCTCGCCCGACAGCCGTGACAGCTGCCCCGCCACCTCGGCCACCAGCGCGTCCCCCTCGCGCCCGGCCAGCGCAACTTCGGCCGCGTCATCGAGCCCCGCGGCCCCGCAATAGGCGCTGACCGACGCCGACACCTCATTGGCCGCGTCGGCTCGCTGCTGCTTGGCCACCTTGCGCTGCTCGACCAGGCGGTCGAGCACGGCGTCGTAGATCTCGGTGCCGAAGAGCTTCTGCAGCAGCTCGCGTCGCACCTCTGGCGCCGCACGCAGGAACGTCGCGAACTCGCCTTGCGGCAGAACCACCGTCTGGACGAACTGCTCGTGGGTGAGGCCGACGATGCGGCTGATCTCGGCCCCTACCTCTTCGATCCGTGTCGACATGGGTTCTGCACCCTCGGCGGACTCGTCAGGTGACAGGAGGCGCCAGAGCTTGGCAGAGGCATTCTCGGTGGTCATTCCCTCACCGCGCCGCTTGGCACGCTCGTGCTTGGGAGTGCGACGGATGCGATACATGCCATTCGCGGTGCTGAAGTCGAGCTCGACGAAGGGAGTGGTCTCGGCGTCGGCGACGTCGGAGTGCATGCGGTCAGCACTCGACGACCGGCCAGCGACGTCGCCATAGAGAGCGAAGACGATCGCGTCGATCAGCGTTGACTTTCCGGCACCGGTGGGACCTTCCAGAAGAAAGAGCCCCGATGCGCTCAGCCGCTCGACGTCGACGTCGCAGACACCGGCGAACGGACCGATCGCGCAGAGCGTGAGGCGATGCAGCTGCATCAGGCACTCCGCCCGTCGGCCAGCACATGCTCGTAGGCCGACTCGAACACGGCGAGTTCCTCCGGGGTGATGTCGCCACCTGTGACGTAGTGGACGAACGCCTCGGCAACCTCGCTGGGTTGGGCCGGCACCTCGGTTGACCCGGTGCGTCGCTCGACGAGTGGCCCGCTGGAAGGCACATGCCGCACCACCAGAGCCTCGGGGAAGCGCTCGCGCACTCGCGCCTGCAGATCAGGTGGTCGGGCGGAGTCGGTCACCGTCACCTGGACCCAGGAGTCTGTGTGCGCTTCGTACGCCGATGAGCTGAGGACCTCATGCAGGCTGTCTTGAATGCTGGCCATCGACCTCGGTTGATCGAGCGGCACCGAGCGCACCGAGGCCAGACCACGGGCGTCGAGGTCGACGACCAGCGCCTGCTTGGCTTGGTGCACCTCGCTGAAGGAGTACCGCAACGGTGACCCCGAGTAGCGGATGCGGTCACCATCAACTCTTTGCGATCCGTGTAGATGCCCGAGCGCGACGTAGTCGACCCCGTTGAAGACGTCGGCGGCAACGCTTTCGACTCCGCCGACTCGGATGTCGCGCTCGCTGTCGCTACGGATGGCTTCGGCCGCAGCACCTGCGACGACAAATGCGTGCGCCATCACCACACCCCTCGTCGACGAGTTCGCGAGGCGACGCTGGTCGAGGTCGTGACGAACGCGCTGCATGGCCGCGGCCAGGACTGCCTCATGGGAACGCGGTAGGGCTTCGTCGTCGTCGCTCAGAGCGCGCCTCGACATGTCGGGGTCGAGGAACGGAATCGGGTAGATCGCCACAGGGCCGTGGGCGTCGTGAAGAACGACCGGAGTGCCGACGTGACTGACCTCGCTCGCGATGTGCACGCCGTCGCGGTAGAGGTCTGCGCCTACTCCCAGCCGGGTAGCTGAGTCGTGGTTGCCGGGGATGACGACGACCGGCGCGAGCGCGGAGAGCTCGCCAAGCATTCGGGACCAGAGCCGCACAGAGGCAACGGGAGGAACCGCCCGGTCAAAGATGTCTCCACTGATGAGGACGGCGTCCGCCCCTTCGACCTGGGCAGTGGTCACCAACTGGGCGAGGACTGCCTCTTGCGCCTCGTGGAGGTCGATGCCGTGGAGTCCACGGCCAAGATGCCAGTCGGAGGTGTGCAACAGACGCATAGTCGGACGCTACCGACCACCGCCGACAGATCGCGGGAGGCGGGCGGCGCCCGATCGGCAAGCCCCCAGTGCCCGCCAATGGCTCCAGCCGCCGCATGCCGGACCCTGCAGCCTGGTCACCCGAACGGTCTAGCGGACGGCGGGCTGTGCCCCCGTCCCCCGCGGGATCGGGCTCTGGCGGTCAACTTCGCCCCCCGCGGAGCCGAAAGAGGAAGGGGACTCGGGGCAGGGCTGGGGAAAGGGTACGTGCATGGCGGCAACAGCAGACCGGATCGACATCTTGGATGAGGCCGGACGTTCGATCGGGTGGGTCGACCCCCGTTCCGGCGCCCGGAACCTTCTCAACCCCGACCACGCCAAGGAGTTCGACGAGATGGTCGACTTCTGGATGACCACCGCCGGCGTCGATGGCCCTCAGGAGGGCTCGTCAGCGCCCACCGATCGGATGTCGGTGGCCGAGATCCGATTCCCCGATCCCCCGGTGATTCGCAGTTTGCTGATCCCGTTGCGCCCCCTCAGCTGACAGTCTTCGGCAAGATGGGGGGGTGACCGACTCCCCCCTCTGGGCTCCAGACCCCGATCAGGTTCGACGGACGCAGCTCGACGCCTTCCGGCGCGAGATCGCGTCAGCACACGGCATCGACCTTCCTGACTCGGCGGCATTGCACACCTGGTCGACCACGCAGGTCGGCGATTTCTGGCACGCAGTCTTCGAGCGATGGATCGTCGGCGATCGTGGTGAGCCGGCGGTGCGCGACGTGGACGACATGGAACGCACGTCGTTCTTCCCGGGTGCGACCGTCAACTACGCCGAGAACCTGCTTGCCGGTGCCGCGGCGGCGCCGGGAGGTTCTGACGCTGTCGCGGTGACATTCGTCCGTGAGGACGACATCCGTCGCACGCTCACCTGGGCCGAGCTGAGCAACCAGGCATTCGCATTCGCTGCCTTCCTCCGCCAGCAAGGAGTCGGGCCCGGCGACCGAGTCGCCGCATGGCTGCCGAACACCCCCGAGGTTCTTGTCGCCATGCTCGGCACCTCTCTGCTGGGGGCCGTGTTCACCTCGACCTCTCCCGACTTCGGTGTCGCCGGCGTCCTCGACCGCTTCGGCCAGGTCGAGCCAACGGTTCTGGTCGGCACCGACGGCTACGTCTACGCCGGCAAGCACCAGCCGCGCCTCGGACGCTTGACCGAAGTGGCAGCCGGTCTGCCGACCGTGCGCGCCACCGTTGTGGTGGAAGAGCTTGAGCCCTCCCCCGACCTTTCCTCCATCCCCCACGCGCTCCTGTGGTCGGAGGCGCTCCGACAGGGCGCCGCACTGCCACGGCCAGAGGTCGTGCGGCAACCGGTCGATGCTCCCGGATTCATTCTCTACAGCTCAGGAACGACTGGTGCGCCGAAGTGCATCGTGCACAGCGGAGCCGGCCTGGCGCTGAAGCACGCCGTCGAGCAACGACTGCAGAGCGACATACGCCCCGGCGATGTCGTCTTCTACTTCACCACCTGCGGTTGGATGATGTGGAACTGGCTGGTGTCGGCTCTGTCATGCGGCGCCGCACTGGTGCTGTACGACGGATCCCCCTTCCACCCCGAGCCCGACCGGCTCTGGGATCTTGTCGACGACCTCGGCATCACGTTCTTCGGCACCTCTGCCAAGTACATCGACGCCTCACGGAAGGCCGGGGTCACACCGCGCGAGACACACGACCTCGGCACACTCCGCACGATCGCGTCCACCGGGTCACCCCTGGTCGATGAGGGCTTTGAGTACATCTACACATCCGTCAAGGCCGATCTGCACCTGGCCTCCATCTCGGGAGGCACCGACATCTGCGGATGCTTCGTGGCAGGTGACCCGACGCGTCCCGTCTACCGCGGTGAGATCCAGGGACCGGTACTTGGCATGGCTGTCGATGTCTACGACGAGGACGGCTCCTCGCTGCGCGGCACTCCCGGTGTCCATGGCGAGCTCGTGTGCACAGCCCCATTCCCCTCGATGCCCGTCAGCTTCTGGAACGACCCGCAGGGCGAGCGGTACCACGATGCGTATTTCAGCCGCTTCCCTGGTATCTGGGCACATGGAGACTTTGCCTCGTGGACAGTGCACGACGGTCTGGTCATCCATGGGCGCTCCGACGCCACCCTCAACGCCGGCGGCGTCCGCATCGGAACGGCTGAGATCTATCGCCAGGTCGAGCGACTGCCTGACGTGGCCGAGGCACTGGCGGTCGGGCAGGCCTGGGACGACGACACCCGGATCGTGCTCTTCGTGCGGCTCGCCGAAGGGTCCGAGCTGGACGATTCCCTCGTCACCACGATCAAGCGATCGTTGCGCGAGAACTGCTCACCGCGGCACGTCCCGGCAAAGATCATCGCGGTCGCAGACCTGCCGCGTACCCGCAGCAACAAGCTGGCCGAGCTGGCGGTTGCTGACGTTATCCATGGACGCGACGTGCGCAACAAGGAGGCGCTTGCGAATCCCGAGTCGTTGGAGTACTTCGCCGGCCTTCCGGCGCTGGATTCGTAAGCGCCGTCAGGCTCCTGCTGGGGCGTTCTTGCAGCCCTGTGAGCCGGCGTCGAGCACCTCGTAGGTACTGGAGTCGATGAACGCATAGTCGTACGTGCCATCGGAAGAAAGGGTCAACCGCAGGACGCCGACGCGATCATCGAAGCGCACTTGGCTCATCGGAGCAGGTGACCCAAGGTTGTACGGGGCCTTGCCGCCGCTACCGACAACGAACTGCGTCATGCCATCGATCGGTGCGAAGCGCTCGTAGATGTGGTCGTGACCGTTCAGCACCACGTCGACACCGCCGGCATCGGACAGGTCCCACAGCGTCTGCGCGCGCTCGATCGTCGCCTCATCCCCGTTGTACTTGCCTGAGGTGTGCAGCGGATGATGCCAGGCCGCGATCGAACACTTCTCCTTGGAGCGCTCCAGCTCATTGGCGAGCCACTTGCCCTGGGCGGAGTCAGGTCCACAACCACCGACGAACTCGCAGTTGGAGTCGAGGAGGAAGACCCGCCACCCGTCGACCGGGCGGAACATGCCGAACCACTTGTCGTAGACCGTGTCGCACTTCTCCAGCGCTCCGTCCTCGTACTGGATGTCACCGAGCGGCACGGACCACTCCGCTCCATCTGGCACAAGCCGGCTCGTCAACCTGGCGACCTCCTCGTGCCGGCAGAACCGCGGGTCGGCGAAAACCGGGCTGGTCGGGTCGCACGCGATGTCCCCGGCAGCACAGCCGCACTCACCGTCAACGCGAAGGCGCCCGTCGTTGCTCTACGGCTCTTCATGGTCACCCCCACCCTCATACCCGCCGAGTGCGCACCTGGTTGTGGAAATCCGACGCCGAGTGCGCCCTGACGTGGCGCCTCGTCGCTGTTGATCGGCCAAGCGGGCGATAGCCGTTCGCAGCCGGGTGACGCGCGCCAGGCGAGGCACCCGTTCGGTGCAGTAAGGCAGAACTCCCCTCCACCGAGTCTCTAGGTGTGAACCAAGGGGATGCGTCGGCCGGCAACAACGAGGGGGGAGCAACCGACATGGTGATGACCCTGCTCCATGAGCATATTCCGCTCTCGCTGTTGTACGACCTCTCGAATCCGGAGGGACCTGAGTCCTGGGAAATCCTGGCTGTGGAGCGCGGCTGGCTTGACCCTCAGAGCCTCGACCGCCGCCGGTGCGCACCCGCCTGAGGTCGATTTCGAGAGGCGAATGTGCGCTGCTAGAGTTCTCTCTGCTCCACTGGCCGCTGGGCTTCGTGGGGCATCGCGCCGCTAGCTCAACTGGCAGAGCAGCGGACTCTTAATCCGCGGGTTCGGGGTTCGAGTCCCTGGCGGCGCACCCGTCTGGTTAGGACGCCGCTGGGACAGCTTCGTGATGGGTACGGGTTCGTGATCGGTGACACTCCTGAGTGGGGAGCTGAGTGTGGACAGAGATATCAAGCGGTTCGGGCGGTTCTGCCGAGGGTGAACGTGACTGATGTGGCGGCCGGTTCGGGGTTGCGCGGAAGACTGTTCATCACTGGCTGCGGAAATACGAGGCCGGTGGGATCAGAACTGGGGATCGGTCGAATCGGGGCGGTCGTGTCCGCATCAGAGCGCTTCAGCGGTCGGAGTCGTGACGGTGAACTGGCTGCAGGTATGACTCGGCGCCTCCGCGTTGGCAACAGGCATCGACGTCTGGGGTCACCGACCGTGCCCGTCAGTCATAAAGAGTGCGTCACGGGGCGTGCAAGTCCATGACTGGCAGATCGCGTCGTGGCCATGGCTGTGTGGATTCATCACTGGAGGACCCGTTACACCGCGCGACGAAATGTGACCAAAAGTGATCACTTGCCTCCGATGAAGTAGTAGTCCTCTTCGATGTCGCGATCTTGGCGTGGTTGATGGCACGCTGTGGAAGACTCTCCGAGAAGACTCGTCTCGTGAAGTTTTCTTGGTTGCCTAGACAGGGCTGATTGTGCCTCCAAGATCGGGAACGGTCGTAGCGAATAGCCAGATGTAGGGGGAACAGATTGAGCACCACCCAGTTGGATCTAACGACGCCGATGGGCGAGGGGCGAGTTCTTCCCAGGGTCCCAGTTGGTCTCATCGCTCCCCGGCTGGTGAACTTGGTAGATCTCGTTGCCCTGTCGGTCGCTGTCATTGTCAGGGCACTGGCACCGCTGATGGCAGTCCAAGCGATGCTGGTCCGGTGGCACCTAGGGCCGGGTGTCATGTTCAAACAGGGCCGAGGCGGTCTAGATGGTCGTACGTTCACGATCTGCAAGATCCGCTCAATGAAGGATGTCCTAGAGGGAACAGTCAGCGCCTGGACCGTAACCGATGCCGATCGATATGGGAGGTTCGGTCGATTCATGCGAACCTGCTCACTCGATGAGATACCGCATCTCATCAACGTATTCGACTGCGACATGAGTCTGGTCGGACCTCGTCCCGAACGTCCGAAGTACGTCAACCAGTTCAGTGGTCAGTACAAGCGCTACGGTCACCGGCACCGCGTACCCGTCGGACTGACTGGGCTTGCTGCGGTCGAGGGTCTGCGCGGAGATGCATCCATCGAAGATTCTGCGTACTTGGACAATCACTACATGGAGAACTGGTCGCTATGGCTCGACACAAGAATCGCCGTCCGCACTCTACTTGCGGCCAGGAAAGGAACAGGGGAATGAAGCAAATGAAACGGCTGGCAGCAGTAGGTTTGTCGGGGGTTCTGCTGTCAAGTCTGGTCTCACTTCACGGTCTACCCGCGAACGCGGACGATGTCGGCCAGGGTTCGATCGTTTCGGCGAACCCGGATGACTGGACACCGGACGTTCTCGACGGCAAGGTGCGACAGACGGCCACGGTGGGCGAAATCACGGTAGCCGTCGGTGATTTCACCAAGGTGCGCTCGCGCGGTTCTGACACCGTTCTAGCCCGTAGCCTGATCTTCGCTTTCGACTCCCAAGGTCAGGTCAGCACAACCTTTGTTCCTCAGGTCAGCGGCAAGGCGGTCTTCGACGTCATCGACAGCGGCGATGGAAGCACCGTCTTCATCGCGGGCAGTTTCAAAAACGTCAACGGAGCGAAGCGAACCGGAAAGATTGCGCGGGTGAACGTGAACACTGGCCAGGTGGTCGGGAGCTTCAAACCACCTGCGTTCAGCAGCAAGATCACTGACATTCAGTTGGCCAACAACGTGCTCTATGTTGGGGGTGGCTTCAAGAGGGTAGGCGGAGCGTCCCGCACATTGCTGACCGAACTCAACCCGACAACGGGAGCCGACACCGGCAACCTGAACCTCAACTTCACTGGCACATGGAACGGGGGTACAACACAGGTCACCCACATGACGGTTGCGCCCGACGGATCACGCATGGTGGTCATTGGAAACTTCACCGCCGTCAACGGTCAAACCCGCAATCAGATCGCCATGGTCGACACGTCGCAGAAACCGGCAGTCCTGTCCTCGTGGTCTACAGCGCTTTACTCCAAGAAGTGCAGCAACAGCTTCAACACCTACATCCTTGACGTGGACATCGACCCGACGAGCACCTACTTCGCGATTGGCACAACTGGTGCCTATGCTGGTGGACCTGCAGCCGGGACCGGATGTGACACTGTCGCCCGGTTTGAGCTCAATCGTACGGGATCGAACCAAGAACCAACCTGGCTCAACTACACCGGTGGCGACACCGTGACCCAGGTTGAGGCTACGGGTGCTGCTGTCTACGCCGGGGGACACTTCCGGTGGATGAACAACCCGTATGCTGCCGACCGGCGTGGTCCGGCGGCTGTCGGGCGAAAGGGGCTGGCCGCCTTGGACCCCCGTAACGGCATGCCGTTCTCGTGGAATCCGACGCGTAAACGCGGCTGGGGCGTGTGGGGTTTCCGCACCTCCGCCGACGGGCTGTGGATCAGTCATGACACCGACATCCTCGGCGGCGAGTCCTTAGGGCGGATTGCGTTCATGCCTTTGGTTGGCGGCACCGACCTTCCGGCCGACGTGACCGGTTCGCTCCCGGTTCAGTAAACGTTCTAGGGGCGGCATCGGGCAACGCCGATGGCTGGGACATCAACACGAGTACTCGACAACTCGCCTTTAGTGGTTCGTCGGTCACTGGGCTGTCGGCCGACGCCATCACCCGCGACCCCACGGACTGGAGTCAGACCCGAGGGGCATTCATGATCGACGACACCCTTTACACGGGGTGGTCGGATCAAAAGATGTATGCACGAACCTGGAACGGGTCTCGATTTGGCATTGACCGCTCGATCAACCTCCAGAACAACACGGGCTTTGCCACCGATCTCACCAAGATCAGGATGATGTTCTACGACCGGGTGACCGGCCGGATGTACTTCAACCAGCTCGGGGACTCGAAGTTGTACTACAGGTACTTCACGTCCGAAAACCCGCTCGTTGGCGGCATTCGCTACGAAGCGTCGGCAGCGGTCTCCGGCCTCAGCTGGGGAGACCTGAAGGGTGCCTTCCTGGTGGGCGACAAGCTCTATGTGACGACCAGCGACGGCAAGATGCAGTCGGTCAGCTGGCAGAACTCCGCGCCGGTTTCCGGCACGCTCACCACGGTCAGTGGCCCGGGTGTCGATAGCGTGGACTGGCGAGGACAAGCGATTTTCCTGTCGACGAAGTGACTCATCCAGATATTGACGAGACCTTCGGTATCTGATTGAGCGGCTTTGGCTCGCGGCAGATGGAGCCCGCTCGGCGGTGACGGTTACGTTGGGGAACCTGCCCCGGAGACCGTAACCGACGAGGCGTACCACGTACTTCCCAACCTGTCTCGAGCCAAGTTCTTGATCCCCCGTCGGCGCTCCCACGTCAACCAGAGCGGCGTTGGGGCGATATCACACCGCGGGTTCGATGCGTTCCAGGATTCAAAATGGGCCCTGGCCCTGGAGATGTGCTCCCCCACTGAAAATTGGCGAGCAGGCTGCGCGGACCCGTCTGCGGGTAGGTGCCGAAGGGGGCCACAAGCCAAAGACTTGGTCCGACCTCCCCCTGCTACGGCATCTCGGCGACGAGCTGAACGGTCCCACCTGATTGCCTACCACCTGGTCCGACGGGCGACGCCGAACGCCAACCCCACGATGCGCCTCTTCGATCGCGAGGGGCACCCTGAGGGCTACGCCAAAGTTGGCAGATCGCCAACCACCGTCAGATCGTGCAAAATGAGGCGGTGAGCCTAGCCGCGGTCCGCGCAGACTGTCGACCTTGACGGTGCCGGTTCTGATGGTGCACGGTCGGTGGCAGGGCCAAGAGCACGCGTAGCGACTCCATTGCTAGCTTCCCCCTCTGACGTGCGAAGACGTCCTGTACAATGCTGATTCGTCATCTGGGGGGGCTCATCGTGACCTGGCGGTGCGCGGCGCCAGCCGAGATCCTAGCGTGCTGCTTGCCTGGGTTGAGAGGCTGCAGCAGCAATCCAACGATTCGGCGTTCGGTCGGTGGCATGAGACTGGGTGTCTTGGAACTTGGGGTCACGCGATCAGCAGTACTTGCCTGGGACTGAGAGTACAACGATCCGGATGTTCCCGTTGGGTTCGATGTGCTTCATTGGTACATCCAGCACCAGCTAGCACGGCCCGGGGCCACACTTGCCTCTGCTGCCGCCGCACAAACCCTAAGCGGGCTTGGAGTGGCGAGCGCGGATGTGAAACTGGTCGCTTCGCTCTACCTGATCGAAATCTTTACTTGGGCCGTGCACCTAGCGAGTGCTGGGGCTGCCTGGAACCCCACGATCTACCCCGCGCTCACTGGTCTGGCCGAGGCTCACTGGCTGGCTGCGAGTTAAAGGTTCCACTCGAGGAAACGCCAAGTCTGGCTTCCAAGGCGGCAACATGCGGGCGGTAGTAGTCCGCCAGCTCCCGCCTCAACTTGGGGTCCATAGTCTGGGTCGGCACGTGCTTGTAGCGGTGTGGGTTCGGCCGCGGAACCTCGGGCAAGCTGAGAAAACGCCGTACCTCGACCAGGGTCTCTACCGGATTGGTGTACATGTCCTCACTGAGACCCACCAGTAGCTGGTCGGGGTAGAAGCGGTCCAACCACGGCTCCAGGTGTTCTAGGTATCGGCCGCGGGCCGGGTAGCTGCTGAAGTCGTGGAGCTCACCGTAGTAGTTGGGGATTGAGTGATCTTCTGCTCTTCTCCGAACACGCGATCGTCTTCTGCATCGAAGGCATCGCCAAAGAGCAGAGGCTCGACCTCTGCGTCACCCGCTCGTAGTATCGGACAAATGCGGTCGACCAGGTTCCGCAGCAGCACGACGATCCGTGCCTTCGGCAGCGTCTGGAAACTCTGCCACCACGAGCGGATGGAACATGTCGTAAGGGGCTGCTTCGCCGTGACGGCGCGATGGCCGGTCTCGCGCTCAACTTTGGCCAGTTGGGCGGCAGAAGGAAGGTGAGCTCGGTACCGGCCCTCGCCGCGATGCTAGTTCTCGTCGAAGAAGAAAGTCTTCTTGGCGTTTTCGACACCCGGCCACATAGGCATGACGTTCGGGTGCCGCTGCAGATATGTGAACAGGGACGTTGTACCTCCCCGCCTGGTACCAACAATCAAGAAGTCCGGGGGTGCCCGCTGCTCATTCGTGGCCAGTCCGTACGCTCCAAACACGGGGACGCGAAGCATCTTTGGCTAGTCGGTGTGACTTTCTTCAGTCTCGTTGCTAGCATTAACATTATATATAAATTTCTGAGCCTCCGGGCACTCCACGAACGCAGCGCCGCCCGAGATCCGCTTCCCATGGCTGGTGGCCCACGCCGTTCCTTCACGCTCGTACCCAACGCACTCCCATGGATGCCATCGATCCGGGCCGCCGAAGAGGTGGCCGGTTAGCATCCCGAGGGTGTTGTCGATGACCGAGGCCGTCGGTGGCACTGGAGAAGCCTGTTGTTCAGTTTGCAGCACCGCAGCGTTTCAGTCGCGAAGCACTCCTCTGAACCGTCGCAACTCATCGCGAATCCTCGTTGCCTCCGCGCTGAGGGACGCGAGGGCGCGAATTCTGCGCTGTGGCTTGATCCAACCTGAAACTCAGTACTGCCTAGCGAACGAGTCGGCTACCGCTTGAGCCAGCTCGGCTGTCGGCTCCAACGCATCGATGGAGATCACACGCGTGTCGCCTGTGAGGAAACGGTGACGGATTTGAGTAGTTCAGACGACGTCATGTCGAGGTTGAGTTCGTCGCGAACTCGATCTGCGACGGGGGTGGAGAGCAAGACCTGTACCTGGGTCGCAATCTCCGACGAAGGGATCACGACTCACTGTTACTGGTCACGGATCCGGTCGGGCTCACCTCGAGGAGGTGCTTGCGCGGTAGGCGTCGGCTTGGGTAAGGGCGAGTCCCAAGGAGAGCATGGACACGATGACGCAGATAACCACAGTACGCCAGCGGCGTCGAAGCACCGCCAGGTAGGACGGTAGGTTCGTCTCCTCGTCCACTGCAACTATCTCCGTTCGCTAGTGACCCACGCTGCGCGCCGATCTGCTTGCTGAGGGCAGGTATTCCAACGATTCAATTGGACGCAGCACTCGGCAATGCCAGGGTACCTGGCCTGAGATGTCGAGTTACGTACTACCGAGATCCGTACCCGATCGGCCACTCACCACGTCTTGGCGGTCAGCGATGGTATTGCTCTCATCGGATGAGGGTTCGTTCGATATGTAGCGAGAGATCAACCAGAGAGGTAGCAGCCAGATAACGAGCCGAGGCGGTGTCTCGGAGTCCCACCCCAAGCCCAAGACGTAGACCGCGACAACTACGGCGACCGCCAGGTTCCAACCGCCCGGTGGTGCGCGTCGCTGCGCGCTAGCAATCAGACCGATGGCCAGTCCCGATATCAAGCCGCCAATGACCAGGCCACCCCAGCCGAAATTGAGGTACCAGAGAGCGCTGGCGCCCATCGGCCAACCGTTGACTTTGAGCGGTTGATAGACCTGCCGGAACCACTTACCGGGTGAAATCGCCGTGGGTTTTCCCGACCAGATGAATCTTGGGACCACCCCGAGGGCTCCATTGACGAAGTCCTCGCCATCGCGGTACCCGTACTCCTTAGGCCAGTCTCGAAAGGACAGCATTGCGGCATCGAACTGAATCGAGTTGGTGCCCAGCGAGACCTGCCTGGAAATCGTAGCGTCCCCATAGACCTCCTGGACTTCGCCGCGAGTTAGGTTGTCGCGTGCGATTCGAAGCCCGCCCGCAACGGCGATTACGAGCAGGACGGCCATCACCAGCCGCCAAACGGTCCTTGGATTTGCACCGGTCGACATCGTCTGCCTCCCGAGCCCGAGCACCAAGATCGCTCCGACCACGACGAACAGGCTTCGACTTCCCCAGAGAAACACAAAGCTCGCGTTCGCGAGTGCGCAGATCGACCCGATGAGTGCCGTACGCTGAGCCGCCAGGTGGTTTCGTGATTCCAGCACAGTAGCGATGGCGCTGATGGCCCCGATTGCCGGGATTGTGCGCAGTACGTACAGCCCCGCCAAAGACTTCTCCACCTTCGCCGCAGTGATGAGCGGCCCGATCCCCCCGTAGAAGGCTATGAGAAAGGCCGAGAGGAGGGTGGCCAACGCCGTCAGGATGAGCGTCACTCGAAGGAGCCGTCGAAGCG
Source organism: uncultured Actinomycetota bacterium (assembly GCA_963706045.1). Classification (GTDB taxonomy): domain Bacteria; phylum Actinomycetota; class Actinomycetes; order JAHEKZ01; family JAHEKZ01; genus JAHEKZ01. The sequence goes on from CAVPLY010000003.1 coordinate 21,534, forward strand.
ACGGACGCTTCTGCACGAAGAAGGGCCCCCACCCGCGAACGCCGGACCTCGCTACCGCCATCACCCCGATGATCACGAGCACCAGGAAGAGCGAGAGACCGACCAGCGTCTTGGTGAGCAGATCGGCGGACTCGGCTGACCAGAACAGGTTCTCGGGAAAGGGGACGTCTAGACCAAGCACGAAGAGCAACGGCCGGAGCCCATAGAAAAGCCCAAAGGTGAGCGCGCACAACATCACAATGTCCCCAGGACCGCGCGACATCGAGCTGGCCATAAAGATGATCAGACTGAAGAAGATGGACGCAGCCAACAAGGCGGAAAGGGTCAACGTCACATGACCACCCCCTCCTAAGATCCGAACGCGCAACCCGAGCGCCCTCTCTGCAGCATCGGCTAATCTTATGCGTTGGTCTGATCAGGAGCTTTCCTGACCCGTAGACTGCGTCCGATCGTGTCTGCTCGCCACTGTGGCCAGCCAGCGATGCGGCATCGCGACCTGAGTCAGTGAGCCAACCTGGGCAGTGAGGAAGGTGAAGTGTGTCAGGGCAGGGGTCTAACTTGACCGAGGCCAACCAGTCGAATGAGTACCAACGGATACTACGGACACGCTGGTGGATCGTGGTGGTCACCACGGTGGTGGTCGTTGGGCTCGTCGGTCTGGCCCTCCTTTTTCAGCCGGCCGAATACCTCGCTCACTCCGACGTGCAACTCGACTCGACCCCTGTCAATGGGGGGCCTCCAAGGACTGTGGCGGCATCCGACCAGGAGGTCGCGACGCAGGTGCAGGTGGTCCAGTCCGCGCCCGTTGCGCAACTAGTTGTCGAACAACTGGGTGCAGCCCCGTCGGCCGATGAGATCGAGGGCGTGATGGTCGAAGCCGTCAACTCGGCCCAGGTCATCAGGATCACTGTGCTCGGAACGAACCCGGATCGAGTGGCGGAGTTGGCCAATGCCGTTGCCGACTCCTACGTGAAATACCGGCAGGAGCGCGCCGGTCCTACCGGGTCCCACGACACTGTTCTTAGATCGGCGACGGTACCGACTGAACCAGTTTCCCCCAGGCCGATCTGGGACCTTTCGCTGGCGCTTGTCTTTGGCTTGCTCCTAGGTTTTGGCATCGCATTCCTGCGGGCTCGAGTTGATGACGTGGTCGTAGATGAAAACGACGTCCGAAGTTGCCTGCACTGGCCCCAGATCGTGGCCCGGATCCCTAGCTGGCGGCCCGTTGGCCCGTCCGACTGGATAATCTCGCTCCACAATCCTCGGTCGCGAGTGGCTGAAGCCTACTCGACGACGGCAGCGAACCTTCGCGCTTTGACTGCACCGGACCTTGAGCTTTCGGGCCAGGGACAGGTTGTCCTCCTGGTATCCGCCGGCACGGGAAATGACGGCGCATTGATGGCATGCAACGTGGCTGTTGCTGCTGCGCGCCTGGGTTCGCGTGTCGTTCTGGTGGATGCCGACCTTCGCCGGAGGCGGGCCACCCTTGCCTTTGGTCTCTCGGACAGTGCCGGACTAAGCGAGCTGCTCGGAGGATCTGAGCAGCTCAGCCCAGCGATCTGTGATGTTGGAGTCGCACGACTGCGAGTGCTTCCGGCCGGTCAAGTGTCGCGTCAGGCCGACGGTCTACTCTCCAACCCTCGGATGCCCGATCTCATTTCTGAGCTGAGGGCAGACGCAGATTTGGTACTTCTGACTTCTGCACCACAGGCTTGGCCAGTTGACATGCTGCGGCTGTCGGCGCACGCAGACCTTACGGTTGCCGTTGCCCGTTTGGGTGTGACACGTGAACCGGAGATCTCGTCTTTGGGTCTTGAGCTGGGACGGCTCCAGGAGATCCGACTGGTAGGGGCAGTAACTGGCGTCGACCAACAAACCTCGGCTCGAGAACATATCGCGGCTCAGTGCGGCAGGATCCAGCAGCGCGGCTCGAGACTTCGGACTTGCTGGGCTGCTGCAGGTAGAAAACCCAGCATCGGGGCGCTTGCCACGGGCAGACCCGTACAGGAACTGGGTCAACCCCGTGGGGCCGCGGTCAACACGTTCTTGCGTGCTGCGACCGAAGAAGTACCAGTAGCCTCGTCTCGGTCGTAAGGACCCGACCTCGGCCAGTTGCACCTCCACCGGTGTAGTTGCATCGTGAAGACAGACCCTTCGACAGCTCTCGGGGACGCGGCGAAAACGACTTCATCGGATCGCAGGAAGTTGAGGGCCGATGACGCAACGAGGACTGCTGTTCAACGGCCAAGAGTGACCAGATTGTCGACGACTCCAATCAAGGAGATTGGATTGCTCCACCCGCTCGATTCAGGTGGACCTGACGGTGCCGTCGGAGACCGTGACTGCCTAGTGGTGAACTCCGACGGCGGGCTCCTCTCCATCACCAAGACGGGAGCCTTCGCCGGGTGGACAGCAACATTCGATCCGAGCCGCACCATGTTGACACTCACGTCGCCGGACGGTGAGAAGTTCGGTGAGGCAGTCGTCACGGGTGAACCGGTTGCCGTGGGCTTCTGTGTGTCCCGTGACGTCGCCGGGACCTTTGTCAGCGGGCCATGGTCAGACTTCCTGACAACGATCGCCGGAGCGCCCGTCTCGCTGGTGAGAACGCAAGAACCAGGAGCCGGGTACGACGAACAAGCCGTCACCCTCGTCGCGGAGGAGTCAGTCGCCGAACTCGGCCGGGTCACTGACACCCCTGACATCGACCTGCGTCGTTTCCGGATGCTGATCGACTTCTCGGGGATCGATCCCTGCGAGGAAGAGACCTGGAACCAGCTCACTCTGACTATCGGATCTGCGGTGCTGCGCGTCCGAGGGGCCGTGCCGCGGTGCGGCGCGACCACACGAAATCCCGACATCGGCACTAAAGATCTGAAAACCCTGCAGCTGCTTACCCAGGGACGCGGCATGACCCCCAATGATTTCGGCGAAGACCTGAACATGGGCGTCTACGCCGATGTGCTGAAGCCAGGCGTCATCAGCGTCGGCGAAGAGTTGGTGCTCGGGTGCCCCTCAAAGTGGACACACGAGTTCCCGGTCCCCCCACGACATCCACGCAGGCCCAGGAGGCCCCCGATGCCAGCACCGAACCGTTCACGCGCGTCAGCCACTGCTGCCCGCACGCCGAGGCGGTCTCGGCGGAACTTCCTCGGGGCCGCCGCCGGCACAGCTGCGGTCTCGGCCACCGGCCTGTTGGCGACCAGGGAGTCCCATCGCTCCGATCGCCAACACTCGGCGATCCGGTGCCGCTCGAGCAACACGTGGGGAACTCCCCGGTGGCTCAGCTGCGCGCTCGTCGCCAGGCCCGCCTGGCCCCCGCCGACGATGAGGAACTCCACCTCTTCGCTCGCCATCGCCGAGCTCCCTGGATGAGTAGGGTCGTCCTGCGTCCAGCGACGCAGGCGCCTCCGGCATCCTCGCCGGTCGCCATGGCCCTGTCCAACAGATGTTCTCAACTCTTGACTTCGGAATAGCCGATTCAACGACCACTCCGGCGGAAGGTGCACACCCCGATGACCGCGTTCGTGGACACCGTCGGCGACGCCGTCCGCAATGCCGCCAGGGCTGTCGTCCCCCGATTCCGTCGTCTCACTTCGGCGGCAGTCACAGAGAAGTCGCCCGGTGACTGGGTGACCGACGCAGACCACGAGTGCGAAGACCTGCTGACCGCGGCGCTCCTGGCCATTGAGCCCGGGGTGCCTGTGGTCGGCGAAGAAGCGGCGGCGTCCGACCCCGCTCTCCTGAAGAACGCCCAGGACCACGACCGGGTGTGGGTGCTCGATCCTGTCGACGGCACGAAGTCGTTCATCGACGGGAGCCCGGACTTCGCGACGATGGTGGCCCTCATCGAGGGCGGTATCACCACTGCCGCGTGGATCTGGCAACCCATTCACGCCCAGATGTTCACCGCAGTAGAGGGAAGGTCCCCGCTGAAGAACGGCGAGCCGATTTCCCCCAGGCCCGACGCTGGCCAACGATCGTCGTGGCGCGGCGTGCTGCGAACGCACACGATGCCGCCCCCGCTCCGAGCACGAGCTGAGGCCGGCCTCGGCGATGTTGGACTGCAGCACACCCCCGTCGCTGCAGCCGGCGTGGCCTACCCGATGGCTCTGACCGGCGCGCTTGACTACGCGCTCTACTGGCGCACGCTTCCCTGGGATCACGCGCCCGGTGCTCTGCTCGCCGAGTCGGCCGGACTCACCGTTCGTCGCCTCGACGGGACTCCCTACCGCCCCCTCGATGGACGCCGCGGCCTGCTCACGGCGACCAACCCCGACGTCTGGGGCACCATTCAGGGGGCTCTCCCCGAGGAACTGAGAAAGTAGCCTCCCAGGAAGGCTCAAGTTCTCGTCGAGGGTTGCCGAACTACATCAGTGTGATTACCTCATCAGGGACCGCAGGAGCCTGGTCGCTGCTCCGCGCCGGTGTCCCCCTCAGCCTGTTGTGCGACCTCGCCGAGCCGGACGGTCCGCCGTCACGCGAGATCTACACCGCCGAGGTAGTGGCGGTCGATATTGACCTCACCCACCCGAGTAGCCGATTGATCGAACTTCCGGAGAACTCGATCTACTCCGCATGAGGCTTGACGCCATACGGGTATCGGTCCCGGGTACAGCGACAGTGTGCGCGCTCGTGGCCGCCAGCGCCGCTGCTCTGCTCGGGGTGGGCCCGGCCAACGGGTCGCACGACGCGACGGCACTCGCCGAGCCCGCTCAACGGCCGATCGCCGGCTGCCCCGCCTTCCCCGCGAACAACTACTGGCACGCCGACATCAGCAACCTGCCTACGCACTCCCGCAGCAAGGCGTGGCTGCGTCACATGTCACCGCGCTCGGATCTGCACCCCGACTTCGGTCGCTCCTACGGCGCACAGTCAGTGCCCTACGGCATCCCCATCACCGTCGTCGGTGAACGCCACCGTCGCGTCAAGGTGCGGTTCTCCTACGCGCGCGAGAGTGACCGCGTCCGCTATCCGCTCGGACGAGACACCTCCATCGAAGGCGGACGAAACTCCAGCGGTGACCGGCACGCGATCGTCGTCGACAAGTCGCGGTGCCGTCTCTACGAGACCTGGAACACCAGGAAGCGTGACGGACGCTGGCGCGCCGGCTCCGGTGCGGTCTGGGACCTGCGATCGAACCGGCTTCGACGCGACGGGTGGACCTCTGCGGACGCCGCCGGCCTGCCAATCCTTCCTGGGCTGCTGCGCTGGGGCGAAGTGCGCAAGGGCACAGTCGACCACGCGATTCGCTTCACGACCGATGTGACAGACCGGCGCTCCATTTGGCCGGCCCGACACCAAGCCGGCTCGGTGAGCAACCGCAACTACCCGCCGATGGGGGCGCGCTTCCGCCTGAAAGCGTCACATGACCTTTCGCAGTACAGCAGTCCCACGCGCATCGTCCTGCGCGCCATGAAGCGCTACGGTCTCGTACTGGCCGACAACGGGTCACCGTGGTACTTCCAGGGCGAAGCGTCAAGGCAGTGGCCGGGCAAGCTGATCTCCGAGCTCAAGCAAGTACCGGCCCGTGCGTTCGTTGCCGTCGACACGTCGTCGCTCATGGTGGACAAGGACAGCGGCCGCGTTGCTCCGCAGCCGTGATCTGGCACCGACTCACACCTCACGCACTGTGCGCACGCCCAACAGCGCGGCAAAGCCCAGCAGCCCCACTCCTGCGGCGACGTCGATCCCCCACAGAGTACGGCGCCCGAGTCGCTCACCGAGGCGAGCCGCGGCCAACGCCAGCACGACGAACCACGTGGCGCTGCCAAGCATCACGCCAACGAGCAGTGCGACGGCCGATGCTGCCGACCCGAGTAGCGACGCGGTGGCGGCGGCACCAAAGATCGCCGTCCACGAGATGATCGTCAGGGGGTTGGACGCCGTCGCCACCAGGCCCGTTCGAAAGGACGCGGGAAGCGTGATGGTCTCGACGTCCGCCTCACCACCCAAACGAATGCGCCAGGCGTCCCGAAGGGTGCGCACACCCATCCACGCCAACACCCCGGCACCGGCGACACCGAGCGCGAGACCGACTGGCCGCAGCTGGATCAGCGCGGCGGCTCCCACAACTCCGAGTCCGGCGTAGACGACATCGACCGTGGCCGCCCCCGCGCCGATCGATGCCGCAGGCCTGAACCCGTGTCGAGCGGCGGTGCGGATGCAGAGCAGCGACACCGGTCCGATTTGCGCGGCCACGAAAGCACCCAGCCCAAGGCCAACGATCAGAACTCTCAGCACACGCCGAGCATGCCAGCAGCAAGGGGGGAAGGACACCCATTCTTGTCGAGCCGCCGGGCGCCGGCGGCCGGCTAGAGGTAGAGGCCGGTGCTGTCTTCGACGCGGGCCGCGGCTACCGCATGGATGTCGCGCTCGCGAAGGAGGACGAGGGTCTCG
>CAVPLY010000004.1:0-43894 GCA_963706045.1 uncultured Actinomycetota bacterium
GCCCGCGGGGGTGCCGGCCCACGACGATCAGTGAGGCGTCAGACCGGCTGTGGATGACCGTGCGAGGGTCGCCATCCACATCGAGGTGGTCCCATCCTGTGAACCCGGTCTCAATGGGTGGCTGACGGCTCACGTGAGTGGCGTGCCCGATGTCGCGACCACCTGGATAGAGGGTCATCCGCGCGGTGACGGCCTCGAGCGCCCACCCTTCCCAGCGATGGCTGGTGATCCATGCCCAAGCGACATCGGCGGGAGCGGCCCCATCGTCGGCGAAAAGCAGCAGAGGTTCCGCCCGGTCCTCTCGAGTACGCATCGGTCCACCTTTCACGATGCATGAAGCGTATTTCCCCTATCTGTGGGGCAATAGGGTCTTAGGGCCCGAGCCACCGCACCGTCCGCCGGATGCGCGCGGCTGCCTGATGGCCAGCGCCGTCGGGGACTTCCCCGCCATGCAGGTGGCTTCCCTTGCGTCCGGTCCCGATCAGTGGGCCGCCTGATGGATGACAGCCACAGGGCAGTGTGCGCTGTTCAACACGGCCAGGCTGACTGAGCCCAGCAAGAGTCGGAGGAAGCCACCACGTCCCCGCGACCCGACTACGAGCAAGATGGCGCCTGCGGACGCGTCGATCAGTGAAGACCTGGCCTGCCCGTAGTCGGCCCGGGACTTGACGGCGACATCCGGATACCGCTCCTGCCAGCCGGCCAATGACTCTGCGAGGACCGTGGCGGCGTGTTCGGATTCGGCCTTCAATACGTCAGCTGGAATCGGTCCGACCCGGCCAGGCACATTGAGGTATGGCACATCCCACGTGAGCATGGCTGTGAGACCGACTCCACGCTCGGATGCCTGCTCGAACGCGAACGCGAGAACAGCCTCTGAGAGTTGTGAACCGTCCACCCCGACTACCACCCGCCCCTCCTCGGGGCTTGTTGCTGGCACGGGTTCCGATGGCCTGACAACCACCACGGGGCACGTAGCGTGCGTGGCGACCTGAAGTCCCGTGGATCCGAGAAGCCGACCGCTGAATCCGCCCAGCCCGCGGGAGCCGACGACGAGCATGTGGGCGCCTTCGGCTGCCTGGAGCAGGCTCGCAGCTGCGTTGCCTGATACCAGCTTCACGCATACGTCCACATCTGGTCCGATGTCCTTGACATGGTCGAGCGCCTCGGCCAGAACCTGGTCGGCGAATCGCCGGAGCTCGGGTTCTTGGGGACCCCAGTCGTCCCCGGCAAATCGAATCGTCGGTGGTGGCGGTACCCAGGCATGGACCACCTCAACGCTCGCCTGGCGAGGCCGAGCCGATGTGACCGCGAAGTCCAGTGCGGAACGTGCAGTCGTTGATCCGTCGTAGCCGACCACGATTCGGGCACTCGCCATGACGCTCCCGACATGTGAAATGGATTCCACTTTTGTCGAGGGTGACGCGTTCACGCGTGACTCGGCAGAGTCAGAAGTCCCGGTCGAAGCAGTTCACGCTGTGGCTGCTCGGCGATGGCAATCGCCGCAGAGTGCTTGAGCCCATCAAGAGTGCTGTTCTCAGCGCTCGACGCGCCTCAGTCGCGAGGACGACGGTGTACGGGGGTTCGTCCGGCGGATCAGATGTCACGGTGCTCGCGCAGCCGCCGCTCGTACATGAGCGCCGGCATGTCCACCGAAGTGGTCACGTCGCCTGCCCACGGTGGATGCTGCGTCCACGCCGACAATGTTCTCTGCCGTCGATCACCCGCGGTCTTCGATGGCGCTGAAGGCGCGCTCCGCTTCTCCGACATAGACCTGTCGTGGACGACCGATCCTGGTCTGCGGATCGTCGATCATCTCCCGCCACTGCGCGATCCAGCCTGGCAGCCGACCCAGGGCGAACAGCACGGTGAACATGTGGGTGGGGAAGCCCATCGCCTTGTAGATGAGCCCGGTGTAGAAGTCGACGTTGGGGTAGAGCTTGCGTGAGATGAAGTAGTCGTCGGCGAGGGCGACCTCCTCCAGTCGCAGCGCGATGTCGAGGAGTGGATCGTTGACTCCCAGGGCGGCAAACAGGGTGTGGGCCGCCTGCTTGATCTGAGTCGCCCGCGGGTCGTAGTTCTTGTAGACGGGGTGGCCGAAACCCATCAGCTTGACCCCAGGCTCCTTGTCCTTGACGCGTTGGACGAACCGATCGACGTTGCCGCCATCAGCTTCGATCGCCACGAGCATGTCCATGACCGCTTGGTTGGCGCCTCCATGCAGCGGTCCGAACAGGGCGTTGACCCCGGCCGACACAGACGCGAACAGGTTGGCATTGGAGGAACCCACGAGTCGGACCGTGGAGGTCGAGCAGTTCTGCTCGTGGTCGGCATGGAGGACGAGCAGCATGTCGAGGGTCTGGGCGACCAACGGGTCGACCTCGTATTCCTCGGCCGGTACGCCGAAGGTGAGCCGCAGGAAGTTCTGCACGTAGCCCAAGGCGTTGTCGGGGTAGAGGAACGGTTGTCCGATGGACTTCTTGTAGGCATAGGCCGCGATCGTGGGCACCTTGGCCAGCAACCGGACGGTCGAGATCTCGACATGCTGCTTGTCGAAGGGGTCAAGGCTGTCCTGGTAGAACGCCGATAACGCGCTGACGGCTGACGAAAGCACGGCCATCGGGTGAGCGTCGCGGGGGAAGCCGTCGAAGAACCACCGCAAGTCCTCGTGCAGGAGGGTGTGCCGCGTGACTTCGTTCTGGAAGTCTTCGAGCTCGCTGGTTGTGGGCAGTGAGCCGTAGATCAGCAGATACGAGACCTCGAGGAAGGAGGCCTTTCCCGCCAGCTGCTCGATCGGAAAGCCGCGGTAACGCAGGATGCCGGCGTCCCCATCGATGTAGGTGATCGCCGACGCGCAGGACGCGGTGTTCTTGAAACCTGGGTCAAGGGTGACTTGTCCGGTCGAGGTGAGTAGCTTGCTCACGTCCAGCCCCGATGGGCCTTCGGTTGCCTCGGTGAGGTCGAGAGGCAGGGACCCCTCTGGGTAGTTCACTGTGAACTCAGACATGGCGCCGCCCTTCGGCTCAGCCGAGCCGTTCTCGGCTCTTTCGAGTCTGTCACGACCACCGGGCACCGGTCAGCCCGCGTGACTCAGCCGCGATCAGCCGCCGGTGTCCGCCGAAGTGACCCCTCAGGTCGTGACCTGGGGCGTTACGTGGAGCGGGTGACCGGGATCGAACCGGCATGGCCAGCTTGGAAGGCTGGGGCTCTACCATTGAGCTACACCCGCGAGGCCACCGATCGACCGGCGTTCGGTGCTCGATGGCTGGCGTCTAGACTAGCCGTTCGCGACGGGGCGTAGCGTAGTGGCTAGCGCGCCTGCTTTGGGAGCAGGAGATCGGGAGTTCGAGTCTCCCCGCCCCGACCACCACAGGGCCGACCGGTTCTTGTGACATCACCCGGCAGTGGCCCGGGCGACCAAGGAGTACCAGGCACGTGAAGAGCGACGTCGAGACCCTGAGCCCCACCCGAGTGCGGCTGTCTGTCGAGATTCCTTTCGACGAACTGCAGCCCAGCGTCGACTCGGCCTACAAGAAGATCGCCGCCCAGGTGACGATCCCTGGCTTCCGCAAAGGCAAGGTGCCTGCTCGCATCATCGACCAGCGCGTGGGACGCGGTGCAGTGCTAGACGAGGCAGTCAACGAGGCGCTCCCCAAGGCGTACGGTGACGCCGTCACCGAGAACGAGCTCAAGGTGCTCGGTCAGCCCGACGTCGAGATCGGTGAGTTCTCCGACGGCGTGGCGCTGACCTTTACCGCCGAGGTCGACATTCGACCAGACATCGAACTGCCTGACTTCGCCTCACTCGAGGTGGAGGTCGACGTCGCCGAGGTCACCGACGACGACATCGACGCCGAGCTCGGGCAGCTGCGCGAGCGATTCGCCACCTTGAAGCCGGTCGACCGCGGCACCGCAAAGGGCGACATGCTGTCGCTCACGCTGGCGTCTGTGAAGGACGGCCAGTCGGTGGAAGACCTTTCGGCCTCCGGCCTTACCTATGAAGCCGGCAGCGAAGGTCTGCTTCCTGGGCTCGACGAGGCGGTCGAGGGCTTGAAGGAGGGCGAAGAGGCCACCTTCACCGTCACCCCTGACGCGGGCGAGCACGAAGGCCAAGAGGTCGAGGTGACGGTCACAGTCGTGTCGGTTCGTGAACGCGAACTACCAGAGCTCGACGACGACTTCGCACAGACCGTCAGCGAGTTCGACACCCTCGACGAACTTCGCGGAACAGTGCGTGGCGAGATCGAACCACGCAAGAAGGTCGAGCAGCTGATGGCAGCACGCGACGCCGTCCTCGACGCGCTCATCGAGGCAGTCGAGGTTCCCCTTCCAGAGGGTGTCGTGGCTGCCGCGCTCGGCGATCACTTCGGTGACGGTCACGGGGACGAAGATCACAAGGAGGAGTTCGAGACGCAGGTGCGCGACTCGCTCACCCGCGACATCGTGCTCGACACCCTCGCCGACCGCGAAGACGTCGAGGTCTCGCAGGCCGAGATCACCGAGTACCTGATCCGCCAGGCTCCGCAGTACGGCATGACCCCCGACCAGTTCGCCCAGGCTGTTGCCCAGGCAGGTCAGGTGGGCGCGATCGTCGGCGACGTTCGCCGCAGCAAGGCGCTCGCGGTGGTGCTCGAGCAGGCGATCGTTCGCGACTCAGCCGGCAACGTCGTTGAGATGGCAGCGGAAGAAGCCGAAGAGCCACCGGAGCTTGCCGATTCTGAAACCGACGTCGTCGAGGCCGAGGACGCCGAGGCCCAGGCCTAACCTCTTTCATCCGTCAGCGAACACCCCGGCACTTCGGATGGCGCCGGGGTGTTCCGACGTTAGGGTCAACGTACGTCCTTGATGTGAAAGGTGGACTCGTGACCGACAGCGCGACGACTGGCCCCCCTCTGCCCAACCCGGGGTTGTCCCTTCCCGAGGCGCGGGCTCCGCAGGCTCCGGCCAACAGCTTCGACGACTCCGTCTACCAGCGCCTGCTGCGCGAGCGCATCATCTTCTTGGGCTCCCAGGTCGAGGACAACATCGCCAACGCGCTTTCGGCCCAGATGTTGTTGCTGGCCGCCGAAGACCCCGAGAAGGACATCTACCTCTACATCAACTCGCCAGGTGGTTCGGTCTCGGCCGGTATGGCGATCTACGACACCATGCAGTTCGTCCCGTGCGACGTCGCCACGGTGGCCATGGGGTTGGCCGCGTCCATGGGCCAGTTCTTGCTCTGCGCCGGAGCCGAGGGCAAGCGCTACGCCCTGCCGCACGCGCGGATCATGATGCACCAGCCGTCAGGGGGCATCGGCGGCACGGCGTCCGACATCAAGATCCAGGCCGAGCAGATGCTCTACACCAAGAAGAAGATGGCCGAGCTGATCGCGACGCACACCGGTCAGCCGCTGGACGCCATCGAGTCCGACTCAGACCGCGACCGATGGTTCACCGCTGACGAAGCCAAGGAGTACGGCTTCGTCGACCACGTCGTCAGCCAGGCGCGTGACGTCGCCGGCAGCGGCGGAACCAACGCCTGACCCACCCGGACTCCTCGACTCGACTTCAACGGAAGGACCCGACCACCGTGAGCACCTCGAACAGACTGTGGAGCGCCAGCCCCACGACTGGTGACGTCTTGCGTGCGGCCCCGCAGGCGCGCTACATCCTTCCGGAGTTCCGTGAGCGCACCGCGCAAGGCGAGCGGCTGCACAACCCCTACACGAAGCTCTTCGAGGAGCGGATCATCTTCCTCGGTGTGCAGATCGACGATGCGTCTGCCGACGACGTGATGGCGCAGCTGCTGTGTCTCGAGTCGATGGACCCCGACCGCGACATCTCGATCTACATCAACTCTCCTGGTGGTTCGTACACCGCGATGACGGCCATCTACGACACGATGCAGTTCATCAAGCCGCACGTGCACACGGTGTGCCTGGGCCAAGCGGCGTCAGCTGCCGCGGTCCTGCTCGCGGCCGGGAGCGCCGGCAAGCGCTCGGCCCTGCCGCACTCGCGGATCCTCATCCACCAGCCCTACACCGAGGGTGGCGGACAGGGGTCTGACATCGAGATCCAGGCGAACGAGATCCTGCGCATGCGCGAAGAGATGGAAGGCATCCTCGCCCAGCACACCGGCAAAACTCCTGAGGACGTCCGCAAGGACATCGAGCGCGACAAGATCCTCACCGCCGACGACGCCAAGGAGTACGGCATCGTCGACCAGGTGATCAGCAGCCGCAAGTCCGCAGCATCCGTGTGACTGTCGGCGGCTGATTGGGCGACTCGCCCGGGCTGACATCGGGTAAAGAGTCCTTCGACGGGGTACCGTCGTCGGGTGCGACGCCCGCGAGGGCGCCCGCACACCTGTTCATGACGTCAGCCGTCCACCTCGGCCGAGCAAGGGAGTCACGTGGCACGCATCGGTGAGAGCGGTGACCTGCTCAAGTGCTCGTTCTGTGGCAAGAGCCAGAAGCAGGTCAAGAAGCTCATTGCTGGGCCCGGCGTCTACATCTGTGACGAGTGCATCGACCTCTGCAACGAGATCATCGAAGAAGAGCTGTCAGAGTCGACCGAGGTCACCTGGGACGAGCTGCCCAAGCCTCGCGAGATCTATGACTTCCTGGGCGAGTACGTCATCGGTCAAGACACCGCCAAGAAGGCGCTCGCCGTCGCGGTGTACAACCACTACAAAAGGCTTCGTGCGGGCGAGAGCGGCCGCAAGAGCGACGACTCGGTGGAGCTCGCGAAGTCCAACATCTTGCTGCTGGGTCCCACCGGTTGCGGCAAGACGCTGCTTGCCCAGACGCTCGCGCGCATGCTCAACGTTCCCTTTGCCATCGCAGATGCTACGGCTCTCACTGAGGCCGGGTACGTGGGTGAAGACGTCGAGAACATCCTGCTCAAGCTGATCCAGGCTGCCGACTACGACGTCAAGAAGGCTGAGCAGGGGATCATCTACATCGACGAGATCGACAAGATCGCTCGCAAGAGCGAGAACCCGTCGATCACCCGCGACGTGTCGGGTGAGGGCGTCCAGCAGGCTCTGCTGAAGATCCTTGAGGGCACCACCGCGTCCGTGCCTCCGCAGGGAGGTCGCAAGCATCCACACCAAGAGTTCATCCAGATCGACACCACCAACGTGCTTTTCATCGTGGGTGGCGCATTCGACGGTCTCGAGCACATCATCAACCAGCGCGTTGGCAAGAAGGGCATCGGCTTCGGCGGCGAGATCGAGGGCAAGGCTGAGCGCGACGCCAAAGACATCTTCGGTGAGGTCAAGCCCGAAGACCTCGGCAAGTTCGGCATGATCCCCGAGTTCGTCGGACGCCTGCCGGTCCTGACAGCTGTGCAGCGCCTGCGTCCCGAAGACATCCAGCAGATCCTCACCGAGCCGAAGAACGCGCTCGTCAAGCAGTACGTCAAGCTCTTCGAGCTCGATGACGTCGAGCTCGAGTTCACCGACGACGCGCTCGAGGCGATCTCCGAGCAGGCGATCATGCGAGGCACTGGGGCTCGGGGCCTGCGCGCCATCCTCGAAGAGGTGTTGCTCGCGGTCATGTACGAGGTGCCGAGCCGAGAAGACGTGGCGCGCGTCGTCATCACGCGCGACGTGGTGCTGGAGCACGTGTACCCGACGCTCGTGCAGCACGAGAAAGAGTCAAAGCGCGAGCGCCGTGAGAAGTCGGCCTAGCCCACTTCCCAGCTGCGCGCACCCGTCCGGCAGGCGAGAGTCACGGAAACGTCCTCCGGGGCGCTACCCGACCAGCGGTTTCGTAACAGTCACGCTAGTTGTCGGCGAGCTCGACGGTGACCGACAGCTCTGACGCACCGTCGACGAGTTCGAGGACAGCGATCCGTCCGACGGCCGACAGGTCTCCTCGGGCCCCCTGCAGCTGAGCCACTTGTTCGGTGGACCCTCGGACCTCAGCCCGGGCGACTTCGGTGCGCATCGACGCCTTGGCGTCAGACTTCGCCCTGCGGATGTCACCAAGGACGGTCGAGACGGTGTCGAGCAGAGCGACGTCACCGCCGCCGGCAACTGCACCCACCTCGGCGACGGTTGGCCATGGTGCCAGGTGCACCGACCCCTTCTGCCACCACGACCACACCTCTTCGGTGACGAAGGGGAGGATCGGTGCGAACAGCCGGTTCATCACCGACAGTGCTGTCGCGAGCGTCGCACGCGCTGAACGGGTGCCTGCATCGGACGCGTCGCGGTAGGCGCGCTCCTTCACCAGTTCGACGTAGTCGTCGGTGAATGACCAGAAGAAGGTCTCAGCCAGCTCCAGGGCTCGCGCGTAGTTGTAGTCGTCGAATGCACGGGTGGCGTCATCGACGACATCGGCCAGTCGGGCCAGCAGCGCCCGGTCGAGCGGCTCGGTGATCGCAGACGCATCGAATGCCAGGGACTCATCTGCGCCGACCCCCAGCACGAACTTGCTGGCGTTGAGCACCTTGATGGCGAGGCGCCGTCCGACCTTCATCTGTCCGATGTCGAAGGCGGTGTCGGTGCCGGGACGTCCACTGGCCGCCCAGTAGCGCACGCCGTCCGAGCCGTACTCCTCGAGCAGGTCCATGGGCGTGACCACGTTGCCCTTGGACTTGCTCATCTTCTTGCGGTCGGGGTCCAGGATCCATCCGGAGATGGCGATGTCGCTCCACGGCACCATGTCGTGCTCCGCGTTGGCACGCACGACCGACGAGAACAGCCAGGTACGGATGATCTCGTGTGCCTGCGGGCGAAGGTCCATAGGGAAGACGCGCGCGTAGAGGTCGTCGTCATATGACCATCCACCCGCGATCTGTGGGGTCAGAGACGAAGTGGCCCAGGTATCCATGACGTCCGGGTCGCCGATGAAACCGCCCGCCGACCCACGCTGCTCCTCCGCGAATCCAGGTGGAGTCTCTGACTGCGGGTCGATCGGCAGCGCGGCGTCGGCAGGGACGATCGGGTCCTCGTACACGGGTTCGCCGTTCGCATCGAGTCGGTACCAGAGCGGCAGCGGCACCCCGAAGAACCGTTGACGTGAGATGAGCCAGTCACCATTGAGTCCTGACACCCAGTTGTCGTAGCGAACCTTCATGTGCGCTGGGTGCCAGCGCAGCTCGGCACCGCGAGCCAGCAGCCGTTCGCGCAGCAGCTCGTCGCGCCCACCGTTGCGGATGTACCACTGGCGGGTGCTGACGATCTCGAGGGGCTTGTCGCCCTTCTCGAAGAACTTCACCGGGTGCTTGATCGGGCGAGGCTCTCCGATCAGGTCTCCGCTGTCGCTGAGCATCTCGATGATCGTCTTCTTGGCGGTGAACACGGTCGAGCCGGCCAGGCGCGCATAGGCGGTGCGCCCGGCTGATGAGGTGATGGCATCTGGGATGTCGGCAATCACCCGTCCGTCGCGACCGATGATGGCTCTGGTCGGCAGATTGAGCTCGCGCCACCAGGTGACGTCGGTGATATCACCGAACGTGCAGATCATCGCGACGCCGGTGCCCTTCTCGGGCTCGGCCAAGGGGTGGGCGAGCACCGGGACCTCAACGTCGAAGAGCGGGGTGCGCACGGTGCTTCCGAAGAGCGGTTGGTAGCGCTCGTCGTCCGGGTGCGCAACCAGAGCCACGCAGGCTGGTATGAGTTCTGGACGTGTGGTGTCGATGGTGATGACGTCGCCGTCGGGTCGGTGGAACGTGATGGCGTGGTAGGCGCTGTCGCGTTCACGGTCTTCGAGTTCGGCCTGGGCGACGGCTGTGCGGAACGACACGTCCCACAGCGTCGGGGCTTCTGCCTGGTAGGCCTCACCGCGGTCGAGGTTGCGCAGGAACGCGCGCTGCGACACGGCGCGCGCTCGCTCGTCGATGGTCTGGTAGGTCAGGGTCCAGTCGACCGAGAGCCCGAGCTGTCGCCACAGCTTCTCGAAGACCTGCTCGTCTTCTTCGGTGAGGCGCTCGCAGAGCTCGACGAAGTTGCGCCGTGAGATGGGGATCTGCTGCTTGCCCGGCTCGGCGGGGGGCTCGAAGTCTGGGTCGTACGGATGCGTGGGTTCGCATCGGACGCCGTAGTAGTTCTGCACGCGCCGCTCGGTGGGCAGCCCGTTGTCGTCCCACCCCATCGGGTAGAAGACCTCGCGCCCGCGCATGCGCTGGTAGCGGGCGATCGCATCCGTATGGGTGTAGCTGAAGACATGCCCGACGTGCAGGGAGCCGCTGACCGTGGGCGGGGGAGTGTCGATCGAGTAGATCTCGTCGCGCGTCTTGCTGCGGTCGAAGCGGTAGGTGCCCTGCTCGTCCCATACCTGCTGCCATGCCGCCTCGATGCCGTCGATCGACGGCTTGTCGGGAAGGCGGGCACTGGTGGTGTTCGACGGCTCCATGGGAGGCAATCGTAGAGAGGGGCCTCTCTCTAGACTCACCCCCGTGACCAAAGACCCGAAGACGCCCCCTCCGCCCTCTGACGAAGAGGCCGAGCGACTGCTCGCGCTGGAGGTCGACCTGATTCGCCGGGCGCCGGAGTCGCAGATCGAGCCGAGCCTCGATCGCGTCCGCGCTGTGCTCGATCTGATGGGGAGTCCGGAGACGAGCTTCCCTGCCATTCACGTCGCAGGTACGAACGGCAAGTCATCGACGACGGCCATGATCGATGCGCTGCTGACCGCCTACGGGCTGCGGACCGGGCGTTTCACCAGCCCGCACCTGGAGACCATCCGCGAACGGATCCGCCTCGACGGCGAGATGATCGACGCCGGCCGGTTGTTGGCGGCCTGGGAAGACCTCGCGCCGTTCATCGTCATGGTCGAGAGCGATGGCGGGCGTGCCCTCACGTTCTTCGAGGTGCTCACCTTGCTGGCGTTTGCGGCGTTCGCCGATGCGCCGGTCTCGGTGGGCGTCATCGAGGTGGGCCTCGGTGGCTCGTGGGACTCGACCAATGTGGTCACCCCGCCGGTCGGCGTGGTGCTGCCGGTGGGGCTCGACCACATGGACTGGCTCGGCGACGATCTCGCCACGATCGCGGGCCAGAAGGCAGGGATCATCAAGCCCGGCATGGTGGTGGTGCTCGCCGAGCAAGAGCCGGCGGCCTCCGACGTGCTTCTTGAGAAGGCAGCCGAAGTAGGCGCGGTCGTGCTGCGCGAGGGCATCGACTTCGGCGTCGTCGATCGTCAGGTGGCGCTGGGTGGGCAGCTGTTGACGCTGCGGGGTGTAGGCGGCACCTACGAGGACGTTTTTCTGCCCATGCACGGTGAGCACCAGGCGCACAACGCCGCGTGTGCGCTGGTGGCCGTCGAGTCGTTCCTCGGCGGCGGCGCCGGTGCCCTTGACGGCGACGCGGTCGGTGAGGGCTTTGCCGCCGTGACGGTGCCGGGTCGCCTTGAGGTCATCCGTCGCAGCCCTGCCGTGCTGCTGGACGTCGCTCACAACCGGCCAGGCATGGAGGCGTTGGTCGAGGCCGTCACCGGATCGTTCAGCTTCACCCGGCTCGTCGGCGTCGTCGGCGTGCTCAACGACAAGGACGCCGAGGGAATGCTGTCGGCGCTCGAGCCGCTGCTCGCCGAGGTGGTCATCACGCGCTCGAACTCACCGCGCGCGATCGACCCTGACGACTTGGGTGCGCTGGCCGCTGACATCTTCGGCGAGGACCGGGTCGTGATCGAGCACGCTCTCCCTGACGCCATCGAGAAGGCCGTCACGGCAGCCGAGGACTCTGGCGACCTAGGTGGCGTGGGCGTTCTCGTCACGGGATCGGTCACGGTGGTCGGCCAGGCCCGCGCCCTGCTGCGCTCTCGGCGTTAAGCGGGGAGAGAAAGGTGTTTTCGGATACCTACAGCTGGTCGATGTGGCCATCGACGGGGTGGCCTCATGGGGCATGACGACTTCACGGAACTGAACCGGTCGACGTATGACCGGATCGCGGCACGGTATTCCGAGAATCAGACCCAACAGCTGTCAGGTGACGAGAATTGGTTCTCCACGCTTCACGAGTCGTTTGTGGCGAGACTTCCGGCCGGCGGACTCGTTGCCGACTTGGGCTGTGGACCCGCAACAGACGGAGCTCGACTTGCCGGCAGCGGCTTCGGGGTCGTCGCTCTGGACCTCTCGATGGGGATGCTGTCGGTCGCTGCCAGGCGGCTCAGAGGTCGGCTCGTGCAGGCGGATTTGCGGAGGCTGCCGATTGCCTCCCAGCGGCTTGATGGGATCTGGTGCGCCGCCGCTCTTCTGCATGTTCCGGATGAGGACACCGATCGGGTGTTGGGGGAGTTCGCACGGACCCTGCGGCCTACTGCAGGGAGACTGTCTCTATGCGCGTCATCGCCGCCAGTGTGCTCACCTTCGAGGGCTTGATCGTTCTGCTGGCGATCCCCGTTGCTGTCACTCTCGGTGGCGTCGAACCCACGGTGGCCATCACCGGGGGACTGGCGCTGGCTCTGATCTGCCTGCTCGTGGCCGGGTCGCTGTCGCGACCCTGGGGATACCGGGCGGGCTGGGTCGTTCAGGGTCTGGTCCTCGCCAGTGGATTCGTCGTTCACGCGATGTTCTTGGTGGGCGGCCTCTTCGTCGCGCTCTGGGTGGTGGGTCTGCGGGTTGGGCGCCGCGGTGAAG
Organism: uncultured Actinomycetota bacterium; assembly: GCA_963706045.1. Lineage (GTDB taxonomy): Bacteria > Actinomycetota > Actinomycetes > JAHEKZ01 > JAHEKZ01 > JAHEKZ01. The sequence goes on from CAVPLY010000004.1 coordinate 12,565, forward strand.
AGCTGCACGCTGAGCGCTGGGCTGGTGTCGACGACCCGGAGGCGCCGCCACCTGAGCCCGCTGGCTAGAGTTTCGCCCGTCCTGGTCGGCATCGCCGGCCCTTCGTAGCCTGTCCCAGGAGTTCTTCGTGTCTGAGCGCACTCTCGTCCTCGTCAAGCCCGATGGCGTCAACCGTGGCCTCGTCGGCGAGGTCATCTCGCGGATCGAGCGCAAGGGGTACACCTTGGTCGCCGCAGAGCTGCGCACTCTCGACCGTGCGACGGCCGAGTCGCACTACGGCGAGCACGCCGACAAGCCGTTCTTCGGTGACCTCGTCGACTTCATCACCGGTGGGCCGCTGTTCGCGGCCGTCATCGAGGGCCCTGACGTCATCGAGGCATGGCGCACCATGATGGGCGTCACGAACCCGATCAAATCGGCCCCAGGCACGATCCGCGGAGACCTCGCAAACGTGATGCAGGAGAACCTGGTCCACGGCTCGGACTCCCCTGAGTCCGCCGCCCGAGAGGTCGAGCTCTTCTTCCCCGCCCTCTAGGACAGGTTGAGACTTTTTCCGCCCTTTTGGGGGAGCGGCCGGACCCGGGTATCGTGGGGCGCTGACGCCCCGCCCGTTTCTGCGTCTTCGTAAGGCGCTTTTCCCCGTTCTCGGAAGGCTCTCATGAGCAACTTGTCGTTCATTGGCCGTGATATGGCCGTCGACCTCGGCACCGCCAACACGCTCGTCTACGTGCGCGGTCGCGGAGTCGTCCTCAACGAACCGTCCGTCGTGGCGATCAACCAGACCTCCGGCGGCATCTTGGCCGTCGGTGCTGACGCGAAGAAGATGATCGGCCGCACACCCGGCAACATCGTTGCGATCCGTCCACTGAAGGACGGTGTCATCGCTGACTTCGACACGACCGAGCGCATGCTGCGCTACTTCATCCAGAAGGTGCACAAGCGGCGTCACCTGGCCAAGCCCCGCATCGTCGTGTGCGTACCGAGTGGCATCACCGGCGTCGAACAGCGCGCGGTTAAGGACGCCGGATACGCCGCTGGGGCGCGCAAGGTCTACATCATCGAAGAGCCGATGGCCGCAGCGATCGGTGCCGGTCTTCCGGTGCACGAGCCGATGGGAAACATGGTCGTCGACATCGGGGGCGGGACCACCGAGGTTGCCGTCATCTCGCTCGGGGGAATCGTGACGGCGCAAAGCATTCGCGTCGGTGGCGACGAGCTCGACAACGCGATCATCCACTACGTGAAGAAGGAGTACTCGCTGCTGCTGGGCGAGCGCACCGCTGAAGAGATCAAGATGGCGATCGGATCTGCCTTCCCGATCCCCGACGAGCCGCACGCTGAGATCCGCGGGCGCGACCTCGTCTCTGGTCTGCCGAAGACGATCGTCGTGTCAGCCGAAGAGATCCGTAAGGCTCTCGAAGAGCCGGTCAACCAGATCGTCGACGCGGTCAAGACCACGCTCGACAAGTGCCCACCAGAGCTGTCCGGCGACATCATGGACCGCGGCATCGTGCTCACCGGTGGTGGCGCGTTGCTCAAGGGCCTCGACGAGCGGCTGAAGCACGAGACCGGCATGCCGATCCTCATCGCCGACGACCCACTCGACTCGGTCGCCGTGGGATCAGGCAAGTGCGTTGAAGAGTTCGAAGCGTTGCAACAGGTCCTTATCTCTGAGCCCCGTCGCTGATCGGAGCTTTTGCTCCGTCTCAGCACGCCGCTAGGGGGTCTGGAGTGACTGAAACGCTCCGATCGCCGTCACCTAGGCTGCGCTGACAATGAGGGACACCCGCCGAACCAGGATCGTGCTCGCGGTACTGCTGCTGACCGCGTTCACGTTCATCACGTTGGACGCCCGCGGCGGTGAGGGTTCTCTGCTCGACCGGGTGCGCGAGTCGGCGTCATCGGTCTTCGGTCCCGTCGAGCGCGCAGCGGCATCAGTCGTCAACCCGGTGGCCGACTTCATCGATGGCGTCACCTCGATCAACTCCACGGCCGACAAGATTGACGCCCTCGAGGCTGAGAACGACGAGCTCCGGCGTCAGCTGCTCACCGCCCCGCTTGATCAGGCACGCGTCGACGAGCTCGACAAGCTGCTGCGGGTGTCCTCGCTCGGCGACTACACGATCGTGCCGGCCCAGGTGGTCGCGGTGGCCGCGCAGAATGGGTATGCGCGCACCGTCACCGTCGATGCCGGCACCCGCGACGGCGTCAAGCGCGATCAGACGGTGCTCAACGGCGACGGTCTTGTCGGTCGGGTGATTGCCGCCGGCCCGGGTACTGCCACGATCCTGCTGTTGACCGACCCTGAGTTCGGCGTGGGCGCCCGCCTGGCTGCCTCGAGCGAGACGGGCTTCCTGCAGGGCAACGGACGCGATCCGCTCGGCCTCGAGCTCTACAACAGCCAGGCGGTGGTCGATGAGACGAGCGTCGTTGTGACCCTGGGCAGTCCCAACGGCAGGCCATTCGTGCCCGGTGTCCCGATCGGTCAGGTGACCAGCGTGATCGCGACGCCCGGTGAGCTGTCGCGCCAGGCCGAGGTCGAGCCGTTCGCCCAGCTGACCTCCCTCGACCTGGTGGGCATCGTGATCGAGCCGCCGAGCCGAAATCCGAGAGACGCGTTGGTCGCCCCGGCCGACTCCGCGTTGCCCAGTCCCTCACCCTCACCGTGAGGTCAACACCATGACAACAGGGCGGGTGCTGCTGAGCGCCGTGCTGATCCTCACCGCGGCGCTGCTGCAGGTCACGCTGGTCAACCGGCTTCCGCTTCCGGGGGCCGGTCCCGACCTGGTCCTACTCGTGGTGATCGGCCTGGCGATCGTCGTCGGCCCGACCGCTGGCGCCTCCATCGGCTTCGCCGCCGGCCTACTCGTCGATCTCATTCCTCCGACGTCGACCGAGGTCGGGCGCTGGGCCCTGGTCCTGTGCGTCGTCGGCTACCTCGCCGGGCAGGTGCAGATCGATGCGCGAAGGTCGGCGTTCATCGTGCTGGGATCGGTGGCCGGGCTCTCCGCGCTGGCCGCCCTGCTCTTCGCCGGACTAGGCGTGCTCTTCGGTGATCCCCGCATCACGGCGGACATTGTCGTTTCGACGACGCTGTCCAGTGTTCTGTACGATCTGTTGTTGGCTCCCTTTGTGATTCCTGGCGTTATGGCATTGGCGCGTCGAACGGCCCTTAATCCCACAACGATCTAGCGGCTGCTGACCGCACCTCCGGGTGTGACAGCGATCACCGCCGCGTCAAGGAACGTCCCCGTGGCTGTTCGCGTCAGAACACGGGGTTCTCGCCCATTCTGACGACCGCTGCCGCTTGGAGACCACCGTGACAGACCGTTCGCGGACTCGTCTCGTGGTGCTGCAGGTTCTCGTCCTCTCACTGCTTGCCGCTCTCGGTGGGCGGCTCTGGTACATGCAGGTCGTCTCCGGCGAGGACTACCAGGCTGCGGCGTCGGAGAATCGCATTCGCGAGGTCGTCACCCCGGCAACGCGAGGTGCAATCCTCGATGCACAGGGACGCCCGCTGGTGCAGAACCGGACGTCGCTTGTCGTGTCCGTTGACCGTTCCACCCTGCTCGATCTGCCCGACGACGGCGAACGGGTGGTGAGCAAGCTTGCCAACGTGCTCGACATTCCGTACCGCAAGCTCGACAGGCAGCTCACGCTCTGTGGGTCTCCTGGCGCGGCCGATCCGCCTGTGTGCTGGAACGGCTCGCCTTACCAGCCGATCCCCGTGGCCGAGGACGTCCCAGCCAATGTGGCGCTTCAGGTCATGGAGCGCAGCGAAGAGTTCCCCGGCGTCACGGCTGAGATGACGGCGATCCGCGACTATCCCCAGCCCTTCGGTATCCGTGCGGCGCAGACGCTCGGGTACATCGGACCGATCTCGGCTGAGGAGCTTGCGGCAGCAGAAGCCAAGGAAGGACGACGCGGCAGCACGTACACCAACTTCGACCTGGTCGGCCGCGGCGGCCTCGAGCAGGTCTACGACTCGTACCTGCGCGGCAAGCCCGGCATCAAGAAGCTCGCGGTCGACTCTGCGGGCAACGTCACCGGAACCGTCGCTGAGCGAGCAGCCAAGCCCGGCAACTACCTTGTGACGAGCATCGACGCCCACGTGCAGAAGGTCGTGGAAGAACAGCTCCGGGCCGCCATCAAGCGTGCCAACACCCCAGGTGAGAACGGGCAGGATCAGGCGTTCCCCGCGAAGACCGGTGCTGCGGTTGTCATGGAGGTCGACACCGGGCGCGTGGTGGCGATGGCCAGCTACCCCGACTACAACCCCAAGATCTGGGTAGGCGGGGTCACCAACGACCAGTTCAACCGACTGTCGAGTGAGAAGGCGGGCAACCCGCTGATCAACCGCGCGATCCAAGGTGAGTACGCCCCGGCGTCGACGTTCAAGATCGTGGGCACGGCGGCGGCGGCAAACGCTGGCTACGGCCTCAGCGGTCCCTACCAGTGCTCCGAGTCGTTCACCGTCCCAGGCTCGACCCAGACCTTCTCGAACTTCGAGGCCGGCATGAGTGAGTCGATGACACTGGCCCGCGCGCTGGAGGTGTCGTGCAACACGGTGTTCTACGGCCTCGCCTATCGCATGTACGTCGAAGAAGGCGGGCAGGACGCCGGACCCAACGCTCCCGAGTACCTCCTGAACACCGCGCGTGGCTTCGGCTACGGGTCCACGACCGGTGTCGACCTGCCGTCCGAAGCGGCTGGACGCGTTCCGGATCGCGAGTGGCGCCAGGAGTTCTGGGAAGACAACAAGGACTTCTACTGCAACTTCGACGAGAAGGCGTCCCCGGAACAGCGCAACGACCCCTACTTGCAAGACCTTTACGCCGAACTCTGCGTTGACGGCTATGTCTTCCGCCCAGGTGATGCGATTCTCTCGGCGATCGGTCAGGGCGACGTCCTTGCGACCCCCCTGCAGGTTGCACACGCGTATGCAGCCATCGCCAACGGCGGCACCCTTTACCGCCCCCAGGTGGCTCGTGCGGTCCTGTCACCTGAAGGAAAGGTCGTCAAGAACTTCAAGCCGAAGTCGCAGGGCAAGGTGCCCGCGTCGAGTGCGACCGTCCAATACATACAAGACGCGCTGGCCAGCGTGCCCGTGTCAGGCTCTGCCGCGTACCGGTACGTCGACTTCCCGCTCACCCAGCTGCCTGTGGCCGCCAAGACCGGAACCGGCCAGGTCGAAGGCAAGGCCACGACGTCGTGGTATGCCTCGTACGCACCTGCCGACGACCCCGAGTACGTCGTGCTCATGATGGTTCCCGAGGGTGGCACCGGGTCAGGCACCTCGGCGCCGAGCGTGAACGAGATCTACCGGGCGCTCTTCGGTATCGAGGGCTCGCAGGTGATCCCGAAGAAGGCCATCGTTCCCGGCGGTGACCCGATCAAGTCGCTGCCGACGGTCAACCCCGATGGGACCATCGAGCTGCCCCAGGACGACGGGCTGCCCGGGTCGTCGGAGAGCGGTATTCCGGCGGCGAACACCGACGACAAGAAGCCGAAGAAGAACGGTCGACGGCGCAGGCGGTCTCAGCCATGACGCTCGGCTACCCGCAGACCGTTCTGTCACCGCGTCGACGACGGCAGTCTTTGCGTGCCCGCGCAATGGGCCGCGACTCGTTGCTACGGCGCTTCGACTGGGTGCTCTTCGTGGCGGCACTCGGACTCAGCCTGGCCGGGGCCGTCTTCGTCTACTCGGCGACTCGTGTCGTGCCAGCGGGTGAAGATCCTCAGGCCTACCTAAAGCGCCACCTGCTCAACCTCGTCATCGGGTTAGTGCTCGGCTTCGCCACCATGCTCTTCGACTACCGCACCCTGCGCGCCTATGCGCCGTTCGTCTACATCGCGTCAGTCATCGGGTTGATCGCGGTTCTCGTGGTCGGCACCGAGGTCAACGGCGCCCAGGCGTGGATTCAGGTGCCCGGCGGGTTCTCGATCCAGCCTTCGGAGTTCATGAAGGTGGCGTTGGCAGTGGGGCTGGCGATGCTGCTGGCCGAGCGGCGCGACGGAGAGACCGAGCCGCAGCTGCCCGACGTCGCCTTCGCACTACTCATCGCTGCTGTGCCCATCGGCCTCGTGATGCTGCAGCCCGACCTCGGCACGGCCGTCGTGATGGGCATGATCGTTCTCGGCATCCTTGCGGTGGCAGGCACGCGGCTCTGGTGGCTGCTCGCGCTGCTTGTTCTAGGCGTGGCGGGTGCGTACCTCGCTGTTCAGGTCGGGGTCCTCGACCAGTACCAGATCGATCGGCTTCTGGCATTCGCCAACCCCGAGCTCGATCCGCAGGGCGTTGGCTACAACACAAATCAAGCGCGGATCACCGTCGGAGCCGGTTCGATCTTCGGTGCCGGCCTCTTCCAGGGCACGCAGACCGCCGGTGGCTTCGTGCCTGAGCAACAGACCGACTTCATCTACACCGTCGTGGCCGAAGAACTGGGCTTTGTGGGCAGCATCGGGATCATTGCCCTGTTCGCGGTTGTCCTCTGGCGGGCTCTGCGCATCGCGGTGCGGGCCGAAGACCTCTTCGGCACCCTGATGGCTACCGGAATCGTGTGCTGGTTCGCCTTCCAGATGTTCCAGAACATCGGCATGGTCATCGGGATCATGCCCGTCACCGGCGTCCCGTTGCCGTTCGTCTCCTACGGCGGTACCAGCATGTTCGCCAACTGGATGGCCATCGGTCTGCTCGAAAACGTCCACCTGCGCCGCGCCATCCGCTGACCCACCCCGGCTCAGGCCAATGCCCGCAACCAGGTGAGCACTCGGCGGGATGGTGGCGGGCCGCGTACCCTTGGGGTGTTCCCCCGCCCCGCACCGTTCCCCCCGCCCCCTTCCAGGAGGTCTGCCATGTCGGCTGAGCCGGTCGAGTCGGTCTTTCCCCGACTCGAGGCGTTGCTGCCGAAGGTGCAGAAACCCATCCAGTACGTCGGGGGCGAGCTGAACGCCGTCAGCAAGCCGTGGGACTCGACCACGGTGCGGTGGGCGCTGATGTACCCGGACGCCTACGAGATCGGCGTACCCAACCAGGGCGTCCAGATCCTCTACGAAGTACTCAACGAGCAGCCCGACGTGCTCGCCGAGCGCACGTACTCGGTGTGGTCAGACCTCGAAGCCCTGATGCGCGAGCACGACGTGCCGCAGTTCACCGTCGACGCCCACCGACCGGTCGGCGCCTTCGACGTCTTGGGCCTCTCGTTCGCCACTGAGCTCGGCTACACGAACATGCTCACCGCGCTCGACCTCGCACGGATTCCGCTGCATGCCAGTGACCGCACCGACGAGCACCCGATCGTGCTTGCGGGCGGCCATGCCGCGTTCAACCCCGAGCCGATCGCCGACTTCATGGACGCGGTGGTCATCGGTGACGGAGAGCAGGCCGCCCTCGAGATCACGGCAATCATTCGCGACTTCAAGGCCGAAGGATCTCCCGGAGGCCGGCAGCAGCTGTTGATGCGCTTGGCGCAGACCGGCGGCGTCTACATCCCCGCCTTCTACGACGTCGAGTACCTGGACGACGGCCGGATCAAGCGGGTCGTTCCCAACCGCCCTGGCGTGCCTTGGCGTGTCAGCAAGCACACGGTCACCGACCTCGACGCCTGGCCCTACCCGAAGAAGCCGCTCGTGCCGCTGGCCGAGAGTGTGCACGAGCGCGCCAGCGTCGAGATCTTCCGCGGCTGCACGCGCGGCTGCCGCTTCTGCCAGGCAGGCATGATTACGCGTCCGGTGCGGGAACGCAGCATCACCGGCATCGGCGAGATGGTCGAGCAGTCGCTGCAGGCCACCGGCTTCGAAGAGGTCGGCCTGCTCTCGCTGTCGAGCGCCGACCACTCCGAGATCAAAGATGTCGCCAAGGGTCTGGCCGACCGCTACGAGGGCACGAACACCTCGTTGTCGTTGCCGAGTACGCGCGTTGACGCCTTCAACATCGACCTCGCCAACGAGCTGAGCCGTAGTGGACGCCGCTCCGGCCTGACGTTCGCGCCTGAGGGGGGCAGCGAGCGGATTCGCAAGGTGATCAACAAGATGGTCACCGAGGAAGACCTCATCCGCACCGTCGCCACGGCCTATGGCAGTGGCTGGCGTCAGGTCAAGCTCTACTTCATGTGCGGCCTGCCCACCGAGACCGACGACGACGTGCTGCAGATCGCCACGCTCGCCCGTGAAGTGATCAAGACCGGGCGTGAGGTGGCCGGACGCAAGGACATCCGATGCACGGTGTCGATCGGTGGTTTCGTCCCGAAACCGCACACGCCGTTCCAGTGGGCCGCCCAGCTCGACCACGAGACGACCGACGCCCGACTGCAGAAGCTGCGCAACAACATCCGCGACGACCGGCAGTTCGGCAAGGCCATCGGCTTTCGGTACCACGACGGTAAGCCGGGAATTGTCGAGGGCCTGCTCTCACGGGGCGACCGCCGCGTGGGACGCGTCATCGAGGCCGTGTGGCGTGACGGTGGCCGCTTCGACGGCTGGAGTGAACACTTCAGCTTCGAGCGCTGGATGCGCTGCGCCGAGCAGGCGCTGGCCGATGAGCCAGTCGACGTCGATTGGTACACCACCCGCGAGCGCGACTTCTCTGAGGTCCTGCCGTGGGACCACCTCGACTCCGGCCTCGACAAGGACTGGCTCTGGGAGGACTGGCAAGACTCTGTCAACGAGGTCGAGGTCGAAGACTGCCGCTGGACGCCCTGCTTCGACTGCGGCGTCTGCCCCCAGATGGACACCGACATCGAGATCGGCCCCACGGGCAAACAGCTGCTCCCACTCACCGCCATCGGCGCCGGCGCCGAGTCGCTGCGGGCCTGAGCCCTCACCGATGGCTCGCCAACCACCCCAGCGCGACGTCGCGCCCCCGGTTCAGAAGCTGCGTCTGCGATACGCCAAGCGCGGCCGCCTGCGGTTCACCAGCCACCGCGACATCCAGCGTGCTCTGGAGCGAGCCCTACGACGCGCCAGCGTCCCCATGGCCTACAGCGCCGGGTTCACCCCACACCCGAAGATCTCGTACGCGGGCGCCGCCGCCATGGGGGCGGCGAGCGAGGCTGAGTACCTCGAGATCTCGGTCACCCAGCGTCTCGACCCCGAGCGGGTCCGGGCCGCCCTCGACGCGGCCCTGCCCCCCGGCCTCGATGTCGTCGAGGTCGTCGAGGCCTCGCCCGGTGCGCTGGCCGACCTGCTGCAGGCGTCTGAGTGGCAGGTGCAGCTGCCTGACGTTTCCGCAGGTCAGGCCGCTGATGCGGTCGATTCCTTGATGGCCCAGGAGGAGGTCGAGGTCGAGCGGATGATGAAGTCCGGCCCTCGGCGGTTCGACGCCAGGGGGCCGATCGTTCGACTCGCCGTTGAGAGCGGTCAGACGGCCACCGGTGACCCCTGTGCGATACTGCGCATGGTGGTACGGCATGCCACACCGGCCGTACGACCAGACGACGTCCTCACCGCCCTGCGACAGGTAGCGGGCCTGACGCCGCCGGTCCCACCCCTGGTGACCCGGCTGGCGCAAGGCCCCCTCGAGCCGAAGAGCGGGACGGTAGCCGATCCGCTGGCCGCCGACCGCGCCAGCGTTGACGACGCCGTCGCGGCCCATCCGCACCCGCGGTAGGCCTCATAGCCCCTGACCGGGCCGAAGACTTTGCCCGTGGCGGTGCGCCGCTCGGGTCTGACAGGAGTTGCCCGAATGCTCGACGACGAGCCAACAACCACCAGCGCGACCAGCAGCAAGAGCACTACCCAGCCTCGCGCCCGCCGGAAGGCGGCGGCCCGCCCCGCCGGACCACCGAGCGCTGAGGCGCCGCCCGCCAAGAAGGCCACGAAGAAGGCGACGGCCAAGAAGACCACCAAGAAGACCACGACCAAGAAGTCCGCCCCCGAGGCAGACGCCGAAGTGCCGGCCAAGAAGACCACGAAGAAGACCGCCAAGAAGGCAGCCGCCAAGAAGACGACGGCCGAGACCGACCCAGGGGCCCCGTCGCTGCTCTTCAAGGCTCCAGACCCGGTCGCCACCGACCAGCCTGCCAAGAAGACCGCGAAGAAGACGGCGACCAAGAAGACGGCCGCAGCAGACTCCGGCGAAACCGCCGCAGACGCAGCGCCCTCCGATGGTGAGTCGAGTGGGGATGGCGATGACGAGGGCGGCACGCGTCGCCGCCGCCGCCGTGGCGGCCGAGGACGCAAGGGCAAGGCGTCCGAGTCGGGCTCAGACGACGCTAGTGACGGCGAGACGTCCAGCGACGACGGTGACGAAGCAGAAGAAGGCGGCTCTGGCACCACGCGGCGCCGTCGGCGCCGACGCCGCAAGGGGACCGGAGGGGACGGCGACGACGGAGGCGGTGACCCGGCGCGCACCGTCGTGCACGTTCGTGAGGGCCGCAAGGCGTCCGACCAGATCTCCAGTGTCAAGGGCTCAACCCGCCTGGAAGCCAAGAAGCAGCGACGTCGTGAAGGTCGCGAACAGGGCCGACGACGTCCGCCGATCCTCACCGAGTCAGAGTTCCTCGCCCGCCGTGAGGCCGTCGACCGCGTCATGGTCGTGCGGCAGCAGGGCGACCGCACGCAGATTGCGGTGATGGAGGACGACGTCCTCGTCGAGCACTACGTGGCGCAGCGATCGGCGTCCACCATGGTGGGAAACGTCTACCTCGCCAAGGTACAGAACGTCTTGCCCAGCATGGAAGCCGCGTTCGTCGACGTCGGTCGAGGTCGCAACGCGGTGCTCTATGCCGGCGAGGTGAACTGGGACGCCGCAGGCCTCGACGGACAGCCGCGTCGCATCGAGCACGCCATGAAGTCGGGCGACTCCGTTCTCGTGCAGGTGACCAAAGACCCCATCGGTCACAAGGGTGCTCGACTGACCGCCCAGGTGTCGTTGCCGGGACGCTACCTCGTGTACGTGCCTGATGGCTCGATGACCGGTATCAGTCGCAAGCTGCCCGACACCGAGCGTTCCCGGCTCAAGGCGATCTTGAAGAAGATCGTCCCCGACGACGCCGGCGTCATCGTGCGCACGGCAGCAGAGGGCGCCAGCGAAGAAGAGTTGGTGCGCGACGTCACTCGCCTGCAGGCTCAGTGGGAAGCCATCTCGAAGCAGACCGGTTCGGCCACCGCGCCCTCCTTGCTGCACGAAGAGCCCGACCTCACCGTCCGCGTGATTCGCGACGTGTTCAACGAAGACTTCAGCAAGCTGGTCGTGTCCGGCGACGATGCCTGGGACACGGTCGAGGACTACGTCAAGCACGTTGCTCCCGACCTCGGTGAGCGGCTCTCGAAGTGGACCGACACCGATGACGTGTTCGCGGCCAACCGCATCGATGAGCAGCTGCTGAAGGCGCTCGACCGCAAGGTGTGGCTGCCTAGCGGCGGTTACCTGATCATCGACAGCACCGAGGCGATGGTGGTCGTCGACGTCAACACCGGCAAGTTCACCGGTTCCGGTGGCAACCTCGAGCAGACGGTCACCAAGAACAACATCGAGGCCGCCGAAGAGATCGTGCGCCAACTCAGGCTTCGCGACGTCGGCGGCATCATCGTCATCGACTTCATCGACATGGTGCTCGAGAGCAACCGCGAGCTCGTGCTCCGTCGTCTCGTTGAATGCCTGGGACGCGACCGCACCAAGCACCAGGTGGCCGAGGTCACCTCGCTCGGCCTCGTCCAGATGACGCGCAAGCGGGTGGGCCAGGGCCTGCTCGAGGCGTTCTCCACGACCTGCGAGGAGTGTGGGGGACGCGGTCGCCACATCACGCTCGAACCGGTCGAGGCCAAGAAGCCTGCAGAGGGCGGGGGCAAGCGAGGCGACGAGAAGCCGTCCCGTCGCCGTCGTGGCAAGGCGGCATCGGCCACCCCGGCACCAGAGGTCGACCCGGAGGCCGCAGCCCGCGAGGCGGCGGCGAAGGCAGCCCTAGCCAAGGTGGTCGGAGCGACCCTGGGTGCGCACGCCGATCACAACGATGTTGAGGCCCCGGAAGCGGGCGACGAGCCGGACGAGACCGAAACCGAGGCCACAGCCGAGTCCGAGGCGGACGTGACCCTGGTTTGACCCACCACGGGGGCACTCCGTACCCTTGTGCCTCGGCGCTGGGTGTGCCTTAGCCCCAGACCCACCCCAGACCAACACAGACCAACCCGCAAGGCCATCTGGCCTCGCATGAGTGTGTCGCTGCTGACTGGCAGCGACGTGAGGAGTTCGCGGTGTACGCGATTGTCCGCGCTGGCGGCCGCCAGGAGAAGGTCGCGGTCGGCGACGTCCTTCAGATCGACAAGGTCGACGGCGAGCCCGGTAGCTCCCTCACCCTTCCGGCAGTGCTCGTTGTCGACGGCGAGACCGTCACCAGCGACCCCAAGGCCTTGGCCGGCGTCACCGTGACCGCCGAGGTCGTCGGTGCCATCAAGGGGCCCAAGATCACCATCATGAAGTTCAAGAACAAGACCGGCTACCGCAAGCGGCAAGGGCATCGGCAGAAGTACACCGAGGTCAAGGTCACCGGCATCGCAGCGGGGAAGTGAGAAGCAGCCATGGCACACAAAAAAGGCGCGTCCTCAACACGTAACGGTCGTGACTCGAACTCCCAGCGTCTAGGCGTCAAGCGCTTCGGCGGCGAGGTCGTCAACGCCGGCGAGATCATCGTGCGTCAGCGCGGCACCCACTTCCACCCCGGTCGCGGCGTCGGTCGCGGCGGCGATGACACGCTGTTCGCGCTGACCGCTGGTGCCGTCGAGTTCGGCACGCGTCGAGGACGCCGAGTCGTCAACGTCGTCGCGGCGGAGTAGCACCCCAAGAACGCCACGAAGTCTGGCCTCGCCCGATTTCGGGTGAGGCCCTTCGTGCGTTGAAGGCGACAAAGGAGGCAGGACGCCATGGCCACCTTTGTCGACCGTGTCGTGCTGTACGCCTCCGGCGGCAAGGGGGGCAACGGATGCGCATCGGTTCATCGCGAGAAGTTCAAGCCCTTCGGCGGGCCGGACGGCGGTAACGGCGGACGCGGCGGCGAAGTCGTCCTGGTCGTCGACCGCAATGTCACCACTTTGCTCGACTACCACCACAGCCCCCACCGCAAGGCCGGGCACGGCAAGCCAGGCATGGGGGGTCACCGCAGTGGTGCGGACGGCGAAGACCTCGTGCTTCCGGTACCCGAAGGCACGGTGGTGGTCGGCCCCGACGGCGAGGTCATCGCCGACCTGACCGGCGACGGCACCCGCTGGGTGATCGCGGCCGGTGGTGCCGGTGGTCTCGGCAATGCCTCGTTGGCGTCCCCGCGACGTCGAGCACCCGGCTTCGCGCTGCTCGGAGAGCCAGGGGGCGACGCCGACGTCGTGCTCGAGCTCAAGACGGTCGCCGATGTGGGTCTGGTGGGGTTCCCGAGCGCAGGAAAGTCGAGCCTGGTCGCGGCCGTTTCAGCGGCGCGTCCCAAGATCGCCGACTACCCGTTCACCACCCTGGTGCCGAACCTCGGCGTGGTCGAGGCGGGGTCGACCCGCTTCACGATCGCCGATGTGCCCGGTCTGATCCCAGGGGCCAGTGAAGGAAAGGGTCTTGGCCACGAGTTCTTGCGCCACATCGAGCGTTGTGCGGTGCTCGTGCATGTGCTCGACTGCGCCACGCTTGAGCCGAACCGTGATCCCCTGACCGACCTGCAGCTGCTCGAGGACGAGCTCGCTGCCTATGGCGGGCTGGCCGATCGCCCGCGGGTCATCGTGCTGAACAAGATCGACGTGCCCGAGGCACGCGAGCTGGCCGACCTCGTGACCCCCGAGCTGCAAGAGCGTGGTTGGCCCGTCTATGAGGTCTCGGCGGTGAGCCATGAGGGCCTGCGCCAGCTCCTGTTCGCGTTGGCCAAGGTCGTAGCCGAGTACCGCGCCGCACTTCCTGAGCCGGAGGCGACGCGGATCGTGCTGCGTCCGACGCCTGTCGACGAAGCCGGCTTCACCGTGACGGTCGAAGAGGGCCGCTTCCGCGTGCGGGGCGTCAAGCCTGAGCGCTGGGTGCGGCAAACCGACTTCAGCAACGACGAGGCCGTCGGCTACCTGTCCGATCGCCTGGCCCGCCTGGGCGTTGAAGAGTCCCTCGCTGCCAAGGGTGCCGAACCCGGTGCCGAGGTTGTCATCGGCGACGACGAGGACGGCGTGGTCTTCGACTTCGCCCCGCAGATGCAGACCGGCGCCGAGCAGATGCAGAGCCCGCGCGGTACCGACCGACGAGTCGAGGCGTGGGAGCGCGACCAGTGACCGCCACGGGTTCGGTTGCCACCCCGGTGAGCAGGGTGGACGCAGTGGTGGGAGCCGGCCGGATCGTCGTGAAGGTCGGGTCGTCCTCCCTCACCACACCCGAAGGAGCGATCGACGAAGCGCGTGTGGTGGGGCTGGTCGATGCCTTGGCTGCCCGTCGGCGATCGGGTACTGAGATCGTGCTGGTGACGTCGGGCGCGATCGCGGCCGGCCTTGAGCCGCTCGGTCTGAAGAAGCGTCCGCGCGACCTGGCGACGCAACAGGCTGCCGCCAGCATTGGCCAGGGGCTGTTGATGCACCGCTACACCGAGGCATTCGCGGAGCGCGGGGTCACTGTGGGGCAGGTGCTGATGACGTCTGAGGACGTCGTGCGCCGCGCCCACTACCGCAACGCCCAGCGCACGCTCTACCGGCTGCTCGAGCTCGGTGCCCTGCCGATCGTGAACGAGAACGACACGGTGGCCACCGACGAGATCAGGTTCGGTGACAACGACCGCTTGGCTGCTCTGGTCGCGCACCTGGTGCATGCCGAGCTCTTCGTCATGCTCTCTGACGTCGACTCGCTCTACGACGCCCCGCCGAGTCGCAAGGGGGCGTCGCGGATCGCCGAGGTGACGAGTCCCGAACAGCTCGATGCCGTCGACGTGGGGAAGCGCGGCTCGTCGATGGGCACCGGCGGCATGGTCACCAAGGTCTCTGCAGCCCGGATCGCCTCAGGCGCCGGAATCCCTGTTGTGTTGGCCCACGCGAAGTCGGCGGGTGCCGCGCTGGCCGGCGACGACGTGGGCACCTGGTTCTCACCGTCAGGCCGGCGCACGCCCACACGACTCCTATGGCTGGCCCATGCCGCCTCTCCTCGCGGCCGGCTCTGGCTCGACCCAGGAGCGGTGCAGGCCGTTGTCGGACGCCGTGCCTCGCTGCTGCCGGCGGGGGTTACCGCGGTCGATGGCGCCTTCGCCGCCGGTGATCCGGTCGACCTAGTTGACGAAAACGGCCACGCGGTCGCCCGAGGACTGGTGAACTTTGACGCGGCAGAGCTTCCGCCGCTCTTGGGTCGTTCGACCCGAGAGCTGGCCAAGGAGCTTGGTACCGCCTATGAGCGTGAGGTGGTGCACCGAGATGACCTGGTGGTACTGGGTCGCCGGGCCCTCGACGACGGAGGCCGCACCTCGTGACTGAACTCGATCCCGAGTCCACCGAGCGACGCATGTGGCATGTGGTCATCACTACTGCGGGGCACGCACTGCCGGTCGACAAGGTGCGCGAGTCACTGGAACGTCTTGCCGATCGGCATCAGTTCTTGCTGTCGGCCCGGTACGCCGCCGACCGCGCCGAGGTTCGCTACTGGGATGAGAGCGCTCACGTGCGCGACATCGCCGCGAGGGCGTTCTCGGTCTGGACCGAGTACAGCGAGATCGCTGCCTTGCCGCCATGGGAGGTCGTCGGTCTCGAGGTGATCGAACGAGATGCGTTCCACGCCCGACTTGGTGGCCGGCCCGGACGTCGTGCCGGCGACCCAGACGCCAGCGGTCTGGCGTCCGGTGGCATCCACCCTTTCTGATCCCTTGGCTACCCTGGTGCGATGAGCACCACAGTCGAGTCAGTCCCCAGTGAGCGAGATGCGGTGCTTGACGTGGCGCGCCGGGCCCGGGCCGCCTCCACCGTCCTGGCCCCAGCAACGCGCGCCACCAAGGACACGGCCATCGTTGCCATGGCAGATGCCCTCGATGCCAGGCTCGACGAGGTGGTGGCCGCGAACGCCGGCGACGTCGGACGCGCCGTGGCCGCTGGCACAGCGCCCGGGCTGGTCGACCGCCTCACCCTCACCCGCGAGCGGATTGCGGCCATTGCCGACGCACTTCGCGACGTCGCCAAGCTGCCTGACCCGGTGGGCGAGGTGATCCGCGGATTCACCCTGCCGAACGGCCTGGAGGTCCGGCAGGTGCGCGTCCCCATGGGGGTCGTCGGCATCATCTATGAGGCACGCCCCAATGTGACGGTGGACGCGGCAGCACTCGGCCTGAAGTCGGGCAACGCCGTCCTGCTGCGCGGCTCGTCGTCGGCCTACGACTCGAACACGGCGCTCGTCGGCATCATGCAGGACGCGCTCGAGGCGTGCGGTCTGCCGCGCGACTGCGTTCAGCTCGTGCCCGGCACAACGCATGAGGCCGCCAAGCACCTGATGACTGCGCGCGGGTTGGTCGACGTGCTGATTCCTCGGGGAGGCGCAGGGCTGATCCGCTCGGTGGTCGAGGAGTCAACGGTGCCGGTGATCGAGACCGGGGTCGGCAACTGCCACGTCTACATCGACGCGGCTGCCGACATCGACAAGGCGGTGCCACTGCTGGTCAACGCCAAGACCCAGCGGCCCAGCGTCTGCAACGCCGCCGAGACCTTCTTGGTGCACGCCGATATCGCCGACGCGTTCCTCCCCGCTGCCCTGGCTGCGCTCAAGGAGGCCGGCGTCACGATCCATGCTGATCCGCGCATGTGCGCCTACGCCGAAGCGGCGGGCGTCCCGTTCACCGACGTCACAGACGAGGACTGGGCGGCCGAGTACTACTCGCTCGACATCGCTGCCGGGGTGGTCGACTCTCTCGACGATGCTGTCGCTCACATCCGACGATGGTCGACCGGACACACCGAGGCCATCGTCACTGAAGACCAGTCTGCGGCCCGCGCCTTTGTGGCCCAGGTCGACGCCGCGGCCGTCATGGTGAATGCCTCGACCCGGTTCACCGATGGCGGCGAGTTCGGGTTCGGGGCCGAGATCGGCATCAGCACCCAGAAACTGCACGCTCGGGGTCCCATGGGGCTCACCGAGCTGACCAGTACCAAGTACGTCGTGACCGGAGACGGCCACATCCGCCCTTAGCTGGGGCTCTTCGCTAGGCTGAACCCGTCCCATCCCAGTCCCTGAAGGTGACGCATGCTTGCTCTGATCCAGTTGTCGGAGACCGTGGTCGAAGAAGAGGTCTCTGGCCTACCGCTCGCCATCTCGTTGGGTGCGGGCACGTTCCTTCTCTTCGCCCTGCTGCTGTTCGCGGTCTCGCGTCTGAACCCCGACCGCTGAGCCCGACACCGGATCGGCGACCGGGGCGGTGCGCCTGCTGTCGGCGTATTCGCCAGTAGGGTCGCCTCCATGCAGCGGATCGGTGTCATGGGGGGCACGTTCGACCCCATTCACCACGGCCATCTTGTGGCCGCAAGTGAGGTTGCCTCGTCCTTCAACCTCGACGAAGTCGTGTTCGTCCCCACAGGTGCGCCGTGGCAGAAAGCTGACCGCGAGGTGGCGCCGGCCGAGGACCGTTATCTGATGACCGTGATCGCTACGGCGACCAACCCCCGCTTCTCGGTCAGCCGCGTCGACATCGACCGCGACGGCCCCACCTACACCCTCGACACCTTGCGCGACCTGCGAGCGGCGTATCCCGACAGCGAAGAGTTCTTCTTCATCACCGGCGCCGACGCTCTCGCGCAGCTACTCACCTGGCGCGGAGTCGAAGCCCTCTTCGCGCTGGCTCATTTCGTCGGCGTCACGCGTCCGGGCCACACCTTGGCGGACCCCGGGCTGCCCACCGGCGAGGTGAGCCTGGTCGAGATTCCCGCCCTCGCCATTTCGTCGACCGACATCCGCGAGCGCGTGGGTTCTGGACGGCCGGTCGACTACCTGGTGCCGGAAGGCGTCGCCCGGTATGTCGGCAAACGAGGCCTCTACCGGCAGGACGCTGCATGACCGAGCGCCACCGGCATCGGCCGGACAAGAAGGCAGACAAGAAGGCGAGCAGGCAAAGACCTGCAAAGGCGCCCAAGCCCGCCAAGACCTCAGTGCCCGCCAAGCGCCGCAGCAAGGACGAGGTCTCGCTCGCCGATCGGCTGGGGAGTCCTGGCTCGACCGCTTCTGGTCCGAGGACAGTGCTGCCAGGTGACTCGAAGGCGAAGGACGTTCAACCACAGTCTCGGCGTCAACTACGCCAACAGAGAGAAGCGCAGAAGCGGCAGGCGCGCCAGCGGTGGATTGTCACCGCGCTGGCGGTGCTCGGCGTCGTGGTGCTCGGCGCGCTACTGGTGTACTGGCTTGCGAACCGCAGCGATGACACGGCGGCTCCCGCAGAGGCGGGGCGCACCGAACGCACGCTGACCATGACGCTGGCCGCTGGATCGGACGCCGCCACGTCAGGCGCCTTGATGGTGTACGACGTCGACAACACCACTGCCGGCTCTGTGCTGGTGCCATCACGGCTGTTCGTCGAGGGACCCACCCCCGGTGGCCTACCGTTCGGCGACACGGTGCAGCTTGGCGAGACCGGTGCCCCCGGCACCTCGTTGGCCGACACCCTCGATGTTGTCGTCGACGACACGTGGCAGGTGTCGGACGAGATGCTCGCTCAGTTGGTCGAGGCAGTCGGTGGCGTCCTTGTCGATGTCGACACCGAGATCCTGCAGGAAACCCCGAGTGGACAGCAGGTGGTCATCGTCGGAGAGGCCGATGGGCAGCTTCTCGGTCCGAAGCAGGCCGTTGCGTTCGCGAACTATCTGGCTCCTGAAGAGAATGAGGAGGCGCGCCTCGCGCGCTTTGGTCAGGTGCTGGCCCAGGTCACCCAGCGGCTGCCGGAAGATCCCCAAGAACTGCTTGCAACGCTCGAACGAGTTGGCGCGACCGAGAACGCGACCTTGAGTACCGAGTCTCTTGCCGACTTCCTCCTCGGCTACGGCGACGTTGGACGGGGCGGCGACACCAGCTACCAGTCGCTGCCGGTCAACACCTTGGAGACAGGTGGGCGCGTTCCGGCCCTCGTCGTCGAGGCCGAAGGCCTGGAGAGGCTGCGGGCGGGCCTGCTCGTCGACTCGCTGCCGCCGGACGCCGGTGGCGAGGAGATCGTCGTCTACGTGCAGAACGGGGTGGGCACACCTGGCATCGAGCAGGACGCCGCCGAGCTGTTGCGAGATGAGGGGTACGACTTCTTCAACGGCGGCAACGCCTCGGAGTTCGGCCGCGAGCAGACACTGGTGCTGATTCCCGATTCGACGCCGGCCTCGCAGGCTCTGGGAGACGATGTCGCCGCGACGCTCGGCGTCCCGGAGTCGGCGGTGCAGGTGAGCGACCAGGGCAGCTCCATCGCCGATGTGATCGTCGTCCTGGGTGCCGATTTCAAGCCGTGAGAGGCTAGGGGTACCCGTCCAGCGTCATCGAGGAGCCGAGTGAGCGCGATCGCCGAGTCAGTCCATCTCGTGCAAGAGGCAGCGGCAGCTGCTGCCGACAAGCAGGCGGTCGACATCGTGGCCTTCGACGTCAGCGAACAGCTCGCCGTGGCTGACGCCTTCTTGCTCTGCTCGGCTCCCAACGACCGGCAGGTGCGCGCGATCGTCGAGGCGGTCGAAGAACGTCTCTCCGGTCTCGGGCAGAAGCCGGCACACCGCGAGGGTGAACGCGAGAACCGTTGGGTGCTGCTCGACTACCTCGACGTCGTGGTGCATGTGCAGCACGAAGACGAGCGCGCGTTCTACTCACTCGAACGGCTCTGGAGCGACTGTCCGACGATTCCGCTCGACGAGACCGTTGAGGTGTCGAGCTGAGCGTCGAGTTCACGCCTGGTGTCCCTCGGCGCCGTGTCGTTCTGTGGCGACACGGCCGTACCGAGTGGAACGACTCGCGCCGATTCCAGGGACAGACCGACGTTGCCCTCGATGATGTCGGACGCGCTCAGGCAGAACGTGCCGCCAAGCAACTGGCCATCTTGAAGCCCCAGCTGATCGTGGCGTCCGATCTGGCGCGCGCGGCCGAGACGGCTGCAGCACTGGCGAGGCTCGCGGGCGTCGAAGTACGTCCTTCGACCGCGCTCCGTGAGACGCACGGCGGCACCTGGGAGGGTCAGTTCGCCGACGACCTCAAGGCCGACCCGCAGTACGTTGCCTGGCTCGCCGGCGATGACGTGCCAGCCGGAGGGTCTGAGACCCGTAGCCAGGTGGGTGATCGCGCGGCCGTTGCCGTGCGTGCGGCGGCCGATGAGCTGGACACCGGGGGAGTAGCAGTGGTGGCCTCCCACGGAGGCACGATTCGCAGCGTCATCGGTCGCATGCTTGACCTGCCGGTCGATCACTGGCGCGTCTTCGGTGGCTTGGCGAACTGCTGCTGGTCGGTCCTCGAAGAGGGTCGCACTGGCTGGAGACTGGTCGAGCACAACGCCGGCAGCCTGCCCCAGGTGGTGCTCGGCGACGATCGCTGACGATCGCTGGCTTGGGTGCACCGTGCGGGCGCGCTCTACCCGCTTGCTGGCCGGTTTGGTCCGGTGTTACGCCCCCGGTAGAGTTGGCGCTTCGCGGGGCTATGGCGCAGTTGGTAGCGCGTCTGCATGGCATGCAGAAGGTCCGGGGTTCGAATCCCCGTAGCTCCACAGAAAGGCCGTGAACCCTCGATGAAGACTCAGGTGACGTTCAGATCGGCGAAGTTCCCCGCATACGAAGGGGAAGAGGACGAGACCAACCCCGGCGTGTGGGGTAAACGCCTCACCGAGTACCTGGCAGCGCAGCTGTCTGCGCGAGGGATCACCACCGACCCAGCAATCGCCGAAGACTGGGGCTGGATGCTGCCGGTGCGCAACGACGCGTTCCCCACAGCTCTGTGCTGTGGCCATCAAGACGGGGACCACGATGAGTTCTTGGTCTTCACCGAGCCGAGTAAACCGTTCGTACGGCGTGGCTTCAAGAAGGTCGTCACGACCGCGCAGCTGGGAAAGCTGACCGCTGTCGTTGATGCGATCCTCACCAGCGACGCCGCCATCACAGACGTCCTGTGGACGGATGTGTGAGTTCCTGTGTCCAGGACGGTCCTCACTCCATGCCAGGGATCGGTTGAGCCTCGTGCACCTCGATCTCACAACCGCCGGGCATGTTCAGGTGTGGGTGTCCTTGGGCGAGCGCCAGGGCGGCGTCGATGTCGGACGCCTCGATGATCGAGTAGCCCACCACATCGTTGGTGCTATCTGAGGTACCGGACGGCGTGACCTTCTTGCCGTATCCGAGCGGGGTGCCGAAGTCGACCAGGCCACCACCGACGCGACCTGCCCAGGCGTTCCATTCGCCCATCATGGCTTCCATCTGCTCTGGTGAGGGTGGCGTGGCATCGGCTGGTGGCATCGGAGCGTGGTAGATGAAGACATACTTTCTCGCGGTCATGACGTGCCCTTCTGTGGGGGATGGCTGGTCAGGCGTTGAGGGGGGTTCGACCGGTGTAGGCCGCCAGCTGGTCGAGCGGACTGGCGCTGTTGGCCGCTGGAACCTCGTCGGCGAAAGCACTGCCGCGTCCGCCAGGGACGAGCGTCTCTGCGATGCCCCGGAGGTAGGCGACGAGGTCGTCGGGGAGGGCAAACGGCTGACCGCTGCTCTGTGCGATGTCCCAGCCGTGGACGGCGATCTCGATGGGCAGAATTCCTGCTGCCATCGATGCCGGCATCTCGCCGCCGCCCGGACCTGGAACGGTTCCGCTGAGGTCGATCTGGCGCCAGCCATCGATCGCCTCGGCGGCCATCACCGAGATGCGGTTCTCCAGCGAGCCTGTGTTGGGGTTGGTCACCGTGGCCCCGGCCATTGCTCCGAGCTGCTCCATCGACGTCATGAGGTGATCAGCGACGTCGTGGCAAGTGAAGTCGGTGCAGGGTGTCGGCTTTGGCTGGTCGGTCGCCGTAAGGCTGCGCAGCACCGGCTGCAGTGCCGCGAGGGACGACTCGGCGGCCGTCAGCGGGTCGAGAGACTCGGGCATGGCTGCCCACTCGTCGGCGCCGGCGTCGCCCGAGGTGGCGATTCGGTCGAGGCGCTCCAAGTAGTGGTCCCACCCCTTGGCGTGTGCCTGCGCCTGCTCGCCGTCAAGACCTTCGTGCGTCAGGGTGACCTGCGACCCGCCGTCGCCAGCCGGCTCGACGGTAATCGTGACCGTCGATGCGTCGGGCGGGAGGGTGTCGCTGCCGGCCCAGCCCCAGCCGAAGACGATGCGCTTGCCGGGTTCGATCTCGCGGTACGTGCCAGCCGCGGTGTGCCCGGGGGTGATGGTCCACCGGTAGCCACCGCCGGCACGCAGGTCGACGACGGCCGACACCGTCTGCCATCGACGCAAGCCGTTCCGGCTCGGTGATGAGGGCGTAGGCCTCGTCGGGGCTGACGGGAAGTACGACGGTTTTCGAGTAGGTCACGGGTCTCTCCTGAGGGGCGTGGGCGTCATCGACAAGCTGGTCGAGCTCACGGGTCCAGAACCGGTCAATCTCGGCCTGCAGGCGCTGCAGTCCGTCCGGCAGTACCCGGTAGATCCGCTGCCGACCGATCTTCTCGGCGCTGCGACGAGACCGGCTTCGGCGAGCACGAGCAGGTGCTGGGAGACGCCGACCGGGTCACGGTGAACTCGGCGGCGATCTCGGTCACGGTCATCGACTCGCGAAGCCAACAGCTGCAGGATGCGTCGCCGCGTGGGTTCTGCAGCTGCGGACAGCGGGTCGATCACGGCAATACGTTAGCGGCCGCTAACGTATCTGTCCAGGGTTCTGGAGGACGGGTGAGGTTGCGCGGTCTCCCCTTGTGGAGGCAGCCGCAGAGTTTCTAGGATGACGTACTAGAAAATCACCGACACCAGGAGCTCGCGATGGTCACCGTGCTGGACACCACCCCGGCTGCTGCCGGTTTCGCCATGCCAGCTGAGTGGGACGAGCACGCCGGGTGTCTGATGTCGTGGCCAGCCCGGCGTGAGCTCTGGGGGAGCCAGCTCGATGACGCCAAACGCGACTACGCGTCGGTGGCGCGGGCAATCGTCGGATTCGAGCCCCTCACGATGGTGTGCCCGCCAGGTGCCTCTGCCGAGGTGCGCGACCTGTGCGGTGCCGAGGTGGCTGCCTTCGAGGCACCTCTCGACGACTCATGGATGCGCGACAACGGCCCCACGTTCGTGCGCAACAAAGCGGGCGAGGTAGCCATCGTCAGCTTCGCCTTCAACGCGTGGGGCGAGCGCTGGCATCCGTATGACAGCGACGACGCTGTGCCCGAGCGGCTTGCCGAGCACTTCGGCGTCCCCATGTTTCAGGCACCCATGGTGCTCGAAGGAGGCGTCGTTCTTCGTTGACGGTGAGGGCACGGTTCTTACCACCGAGCAGTGTCTGCTGAATCCGAATCGCAACCCGTCGATGTCACGCGAACAGATCGAGCAAGGCCTGCGCGACTACCTCGGCGCGAGCACGGTCATCTGGGTTCCGCTTGGGCAGAGTCTCGACGTCGGTCCAGAAGGCACCGACGGTCACATCGATGGCATTGCGCAGTACGTGGCCCCGGGGCGGATCGTGCTCGAAGCACCCAGTAGCCCTGAGGCGTCCGAGTACGAGAACGGCCAGCGGAACCTGGCTGCACTGAAAGGGGTGACGGACGCCGCCGGACGTGAGCTCGATATCACGGTGATGGACATGGGTCCTGGGGACTCGAAGGCGTACTGCAACTACTACATCGCCAACGGCGCGGTGATCGTTCCCGTGAGCGATTCCCCTGGCGACGAAGCGGCGCTTGAGCTGATCGCTGCTCTGCACCCCGGACGCGAGGTCGTCGGCGTCCCCGGTCAGGTCATCGCGCACGGCGGCGGGGGTCCCCACTGCATCACGCAACAGATCCCTGTCGGTCCGGCCGCACAGATGTAGCGGGGAGCCGAAATGGCGCGAAGGACCAAGGGTGCCGAGCGGGAGCTGGCCGTGGTCACAGCGGCCGCCGACCTGATCAGCGAGCAGGGCCTCGCTCAGCTGCGCATGGCTGACGTGGCCGAGCGGGCTGGCATGTCAGTCGGCCACGTCACCTACTACTTCCCGTCGAAGACCGAGCTGCTCATCCGAGCCATCCGGCAGAGTGAGGAGCAGTTCCAGCTAGACGTGGTCACCGCGCTGCAGCGACACCTCGACCCGTGGAGCCGGTTCGTCACGCTGATCGAGCTCGCGGCCGCGGAGGGCCCACGCGATCCCGGCTGGCTGCTGTGGTTCGAGGTGTGGGCCGCTGCTGCGGTCGATGAAGCGGTGGCCAAGACGCAGGCAGAGCTGGATGGCTGGTGGCGTCAGCAGATGGCCGAGGTGGTCGCCTACGGCGTCGACCGCGAGACCTTTCGCACCGACGACCCCGAACAGGTCGTGGCGGTCGCTGTCCGCCCTGACCGACGGTTTGTCAGTTCAGCTGGCGCTGGGCGACGGGTCGACCACGCGGGACGACCTGCTCGATGCCGTGCTGTCGCTGGCCCGCGATCTGCTGCAGGTGACGACATGACCTGGACTCACGACCCCGATCGCACCGAGAGTGTGCGTCAGCTCTCCCGTCGCAGCTTCCTCGCAGTGGCGGCTGGGTCAGTGGCTGCCTGCTCGCTCGGCAGCGACCCGGTGGCCGCCACGCCCACGTCGACGATGGCAGTAACCGCTGAGCGCGAGTTGCGACGAACGTGGCGCGTCTCAGGCGAGGACGTTCGTCACCGCCGCACCTGGATGGCCTGGCCGTCGAGCGGGGCGATCTGGGGCAACTGGCTGCCCGGCATTCAGGCAGACATCGCCCTGATCGCGCGCACCATCGCGCGCTACGAACCGGTGGTCATGCTGGCCAGAGACGCTGCTGCGGCACGTGAGGCCCGACGGCTGTGTGGACGCAACGTGCGCGTGATCGAGTCGATCGCCGTGGACGACTGCTGGATGCGCGACTCGGGGCCTATCTTCCGCACGTCGAAGACCGGATCGCTCGGTGCCCTGGGCCTGGGGTTCAACGGCTGGGGAGACAAGCAGATCCACGCCAACGACGCCGCGGTCGCCCGCCAGGTTGCCGGGCGAGCTGACGCACGGTTCGAGCGGGCTGACGTCGTCGGTGAGGGTGGGGGAGTGGAGTGCGACGGTGACGGCACGCTGATGGCCACCGAGAGCTGTTGGGTCAACGACAACCGCAATCCCGGCAAGACCAAGGCTCAGATCGAACGCGAGCTGTTGGCCGAGTACGGGGCAACGAAGATGCTCTGGGTGCCCGGACTCAGGGGCAAGGACATCACCGACAACCACATCGATGCCACCAGCCGGTTCGTCAGGCCAGGAGTAGTCATGGTCCAGGTGCCGCCGCGCGCGCGAGACGACATCTGGGCTAAGGATGCCCGCGAGCAACTGAGGATCTTGTCGCGGTCCAAGGACGCCCGCGGACGCCGTCTCACCGTCATCAAGATGGCAGGCCCCCGCGAAGTCCGATCGTCCTCGCGCTCGTTTCTTGACTCATATGTGAACTTTGCCCTGGTCAATGGAGCCGTGATCACGGCTCAGTTCGGTGACCAAGATCGGGACAGATCGTGCCGTAGGACGCTGCATGACGCCTTCCCCGGGCGCGAAGTGATCCAGCTCGACGTCGACCGGCTGCACCGAGGCGGCGGCGGCATCCACTGTGTCACCCAACAGGAGCCGATCTGAGGCAGCGGTGGTGCGGCGTCCATTCGGGTGGACATCTCGGTATTGGGCTGCGCACTGTAGGGGGTATGCGTCAAGGTGCCATCGATGTCTGACGACAAACCCATCGTGACCACATCCGGTCCCGCCGAACTCGACGACGCCCGCTACGAGGACGCCGTGCGATCTGCCCTGCCCGGGTTGGGGGCCATCACGACCCTGGCGTTGGCCGGCATGGCAGCTGCAGCCGCACTCACGGGGTTGTCCGACGCCGCGGTTGTCGGGCTCGCGGCGGCCGCCGGTCTGGTGGCAGTCCTCGCCTTCGCCAGCTGGCTGTGGCGTGATGAGGTGCCGTTTCCCGAGATCATCGCCGTCAGCATGGTGCTCGTACCGGCCGGTGGCGGCGTCCTCGGCCTGGTCCTCTCCGACGACGTGACCTGGTCGTTGGCCGTTCTGGCTGCCCTGGCCATCATCGGCCCGAGCCTGCTGTCAACCCGCTGGGTTGTCGGGGTCGTCTATACCGTGTGGGTCGGATGGCTCGCTGGCCTCGCCGCGGCCAACCTTCCCGAGTGGCCGTTGGGCTGGCTCGGTGCCGGATGCATCGTGACCGTCGCTGCGGTGGCGGCCTCAGTCAGCCGCCGCCGGATGGCCGAACGCCTCTCTGACCTCACTGCGACGGCCTCCCGCACGTCGGTGCGTGACCCGCTGACGGGCTTGGCGAACCGCCAGGGGCTGTCGATGCTCGGACAGCAGATCGTCGAGAGCGCTCGACGTTCGGGCGACGCGGTGCACTGCGTCTACGTCGACATCGACCAGCTCCGCCACGTCAACGAGGTCGCCAGCCATGAGTCGGGAGACGACGTCGTGGTTGCCGTGGCCGATGCCTTGCGCTCCATCACCAGAGCTACGGACGTGGTGGCTCGATGGGGCGGCGATGAGTTCTGCGTCGTCGGCCCTGGACCGGGGATGAGCCCGATGGAGCTCGAGCGCCGACTCCGAGAGCGGATCATGCTGAGTCCTCCGGTACCACTGGATGTCTGGGAGCCCAAGGTCTGTGCCGGGGGGTCGATGCTGGCCCCGTGGGACTCAGGGACCCTCGACACCTTGCTCGGCAAGGCTGACCAGGAGATGTACTTGCGCCGCGCGCTCCGCCGTGGCGGGCCCCGGACGCGGGCTGATGCTGCTTCCGAAGAAGAGCAACAGCGCAACACCTGAGCCGGGGGAGTACCCTGACCCTCATGCTGGCCCAACTGCTCCTTACCGGGCCGCGCTGACTCCGACGCCGTACGCGGCTCGATGTCGGTGCGGCTGCCCCTCGCGTGCGAGGGGCTTTGTGTTGTCAGTAGCCAGTGCGACCCAGGTCGAGTGAGGATGTCGATGAGCGAGAACACCGCCCCGGAGCGGGCCCCCGATGCACCGGGGGCCGACGACCGTGAGCCCCGAGAGGGCTACGACGTACTGGCCACCCAGGAGAAGTGGTTGCCGGTGTGGGACCAGCTGGCGCCGTTCCGGTCCGGCGACCCGGCAGACACGCGTCCCAAGAAGTACATCCTCGACATGTTCCCGTACCCGTCAGGCGACCTGCACATGGGTCACGCCGAGGCGTACGCCCTTGGCGACGTCGTCGCCCGCTACTGGGTGCAGCGCGGCTACAACGTCATGCACCCGATCGGGTGGGATGCGTTCGGGCTACCCGCTGAGAACGCCGCCATCAAGCGCGGCGTCGATCCTGCTGCGTGGACGTACGAGAACATCGCGACTCAGAAGGCGTCCATGCGCCGCTACGCGTGCTCTTTCGACTGGGACCGTGTGCTCAACACGTGTGACCCCGAGTTCTATCGATGGAACCAGTGGTTGTTCCTGCGCATGTTCGAGAAAGGGCTCGCTTACCGCAAACCGTCACAGGTGAACTGGTGCCCCAACGACCAGACCGTGCTGGCCAACGAGCAAGTGGTGGGCGGGCTCTGCGAACGATGCGACACCCCGGTCACGAAGAAGAAGCTGACTCAGTGGTACTTCCGAATCACCGAGTACGCCGACCGGCTGCTGGACGACATGGAGCAGCTCAAGGACGGGTGGCCCGAGAAGGTTCTGCTGATGCAGCGCAACTGGGTGGGCCGTTCGACGGGCGCCGACGTCGTGTTCGAGATCGAGGGCCGCGACGAGCCTGTCACCGTCTATACGACCCGCCCCGACACCCTCTACGGCGCAACGTTCTTCGTCGTCGCGGCTGACTCAGACCTGGCGGCCGAGCTGGCTGCTGGTGCTCCGTCTGAGGTCGGACAGGCGTTCGACGAGTATCTGGCCAAGGTTCGGCAGACGTCTGAGATTGACCGACTGTCGACAGACCGACCCAAGACCGGCGTGTTCCTGCAGCGGTATGCGATCAACCCGGTCAACGGTGAGCGGCTGCCCATCTATGCCGCTGACTACGTGTTGGCCGACTACGGTCACGGCGCGATCATGGCGGTGCCGGCTCACGACCAACGAGACCTCGACTTCGCGCTGGCGTTCGGTCTTCCGGTGCGAACCGTCGTGGATACCGGCGATGAGGACCCCACCGACACGGGCATCGCCACGACCGGCGATGGCGCCATGGTCAACTCTGGCCCGCTCGACGGCCTCGGTAAGACAGACGCGATCAGCACGATCGTTGACACCCTGCGCGACAACGAGCACGGCGATGCTGCCGTCAACTATCGACTGCGCGACTGGCTGATCTCGCGTCAGCGCTACTGGGGAACGCCGATTCCGATCGTCCACTGTCTCGACTGCGGCGAGGTACCGGTTCCCGATGCCCAGCTGCCGGTGACGCTGCCATCTTCTGAGGCGCTCGACCTCACACCGAAAGGCACGTCACCGCTGGGGGCGGCCACGGACTGGGTCAATGTGCCGTGCCCGACGTGCGAAGGTCCGGCAACCCGCGACACCGACACGATGGACACTTTCGTCGACTCGTCGTGGTACTTCTTGCGCTACCTCGACCCCAGCCTCGCCACGGCCCCGTTCGATGTGGCAGCAGCCAAGCAGTGGATGCCGGTAGACCAGTACGTCGGTGGCGTGACGCACGCGATCTTGCATCTGCTCTACAGCAGGTTCTTCACGAAGGTGCTGTTCGACCTCGGCTACGTCGACTTCACCGAGCCGTTCACGCGTCTGCTCAACCAGGGCATGGTCGTCATGGACGGTTCGGCCATGAGTAAGAGCCGGGGAAATCTGGTGCGGCTCTCTGACGAGCTGGCTGAGAACGGCGTGGACGCGATCCGGCTGAGCCTGGTCTTCGCTGGACCGCCAGAGGACGACATCGACTGGGCTGACGTCTCGGCGGCCGGGTCGCGCAAGTTCTTGGCTCGCGCCTGGCGGTTGGCGAGCGACGTGACGTCGCCGGTAGGCACCGACCCAGCGACCGGAGACGTGGCCCTTCGCAAGGCGACGCACCACGCAGTGCATGAGGGTGGCCGTGCCGTCGAGATGTTCCGCTTCAACTCGATGATCGCACGCACGATGGAGCTGGTGAACAGCACGCGCAAGGTGATCGACTCGGGCGCGGGCCCCGCCGACCCGGCGGTGCGCGAGGCGGCTGAGGCCGTTGCCCTGATGCTGTCGCTCGTGGCCCCGTACACGGCCGAAGAGATGTGGGAGATGCTGGGCCACGAGCCCAGCGTTGCTCGGGCTGGTTGGCCCGTCGTCGATGAGTCGTTGCTCATTGCCGAGCAGGTGACATGTGTGGTGCAGGTTGCTGGCAAGGTGCGCGCTCGACTCGAGGTGTCCCCGGATGTCTCGGAGGACGAGCTTCGCCGGCTGGCTTTGGCAGATGCGAATGTGCAGCGCTTGCTGGACGGACGTGAGGTGCGCACCGTGATCGTGCGAGCACCCAAGCTGGTCAACGTCGTTCCAGCATGACCAGCATCGCTGTCGTTACAGACTCCACGGCCTACTTGCCGTCGGCGCAGGCAGTAGCTGCGCACGTCACGGTGGTACCTGTGCAGGTCGTCGTGGGTGGGGAAACGCGCGACGAGACCGATGTGTCGTCGGACACGATCGCAGACGCGTTGCGCGAGTGGCGCCCCATATCGACGTCGCGGCCCGCTCCATCCGCCTTCGTCGAGGCGTACCAACGACTCGCTCTGGGCGGTGCGACCGAGATCGTCTCCGTGCACCTGTCGGGCGCGATGTCTGCAACCGTCGAGTCAGCGCAGCTTGCGGCCAAGGAGGTGGAGGTCCCGGTGCGCGTGGTCGACAGCCGTTCGATCGGCATGGGCTTGGGCTTCCCGGTGCTCGCTGCCGCGCAGGCGGCGGTGTCGGGCGCCGATGCGGCACGTGTGGAAGAGATCGCCCGCGAGCGCAGCGCCTCCGCATCTGTGCTCTTCTACGTCGACACGCTCGAGTACCTGCGCAGAGGGGGTCGCATCGGCAAAGCGGCGGCTCTCGTGGGCTCGGCGCTGTCGGTCAAGCCGCTGCTGCACCTGGTTGACGGGAATGTTGCTCCGCTGGAGAAGGTGCGCACCACGTCAAAGGCGCTCGCCAGGCTGGAAGAGATCGCCCTCGAGCGGGTCGGTGATGGCGCTGCCGACGTTGCCGTGCAGCACCTGGCCAACCCCGACAAGGCACACGCCTTGGCGGCCCGAATTCAGGAGCGCGCGGGTGGGGCGGTGGCCGTCACTGTCGGCGAGGTCGGCGCAGTGGTCGGTGCGCACGTGGGGCCGGGCATGATCGCAGTGGCCGTCTGCCCGCGTTGACTCCCGCGCGAACCGAACATGCAGACGTTTTCGGCGCTATAGCAGCAGTTACCGCAGCAACATCGGTGCCCGTGGCGTCCTAGGGCCGCTGGAGGGCTGCAGTCACTACTGCGCGAGCAGGCTCCGGCCTGCCGCAGAGGCGAAGC
This sequence comes from uncultured Actinomycetota bacterium, assembly GCA_963706045.1. Taxonomy (GTDB): domain Bacteria; phylum Actinomycetota; class Actinomycetes; order JAHEKZ01; family JAHEKZ01; genus JAHEKZ01. The sequence continues at coordinate 43,093 of CAVPLY010000004.1, forward strand.
CCAGCCAGGTGTGTCGATTACCGGCCCAGCACCAGCCGATCTTGGGTGCGTCCCGTCTGGCCGTGCCGTCGCGGCCGGTGCCGTTGCTGATCCACAACGCTGGTGTGCGCGCGTCGAGACGACCGTCAGGCTTGGTCAGACGTGAGCCGATGGTCATGAAGCAGTGGTTTCGAACAAGGATCTCGGGGCGCTGCAGGGCCCAGAAGATACCTTCGGTCAGGGTCAACGGCGTGCGTCCACGGGCAACGATCTCTGGCAACGCTTCGTTGGGGCTCCAGTTGGCCATCTCGTCGCCGCGCTCCAGGTTCTCTGCGAGGTAGATCGGTGTCTCGGGTGGTTGGGACTCCGGGATAGGCCCGAACAGGTCGACGTCGGCCATGTCGGTCACCACGAAGCCGGCCTTTCCGCGGCGGTCGATCAGTGGTGCCAGAGATTCTGGGGTCGCGCTGCCGATGATCACCAGTGCGTCGTCTCTGTCCTTCTGGGCTGAGACGGTTCTGTGCAGTGTCGACTCATCCATCCCCGTGAGCTCGTGCACCCCGAGTGTGACGAGACGAGCCGCTTGCTGCTGCAGCGTGGGCAACGACGCGATGGCATCGGGCACGGCGAAACCTCCAGGGGTCGATCCGAGTCGCAAAACGCCGGACGCCGCGTGGCTATTCCGTCGAAGGGAGTTGCCGCCCGCGCGGGCCGATCATGCAGACGTTTTCGGCGCTATAGCAGCAGTTACCGGCGACATCGGTGCCCGTGACGTCCTAGGGCTGGAGGGCCGCCGCGGGAGTGGGGCAGTCAGGGCCACTCG
>CAVPLY010000005.1:0-88557 GCA_963706045.1 uncultured Actinomycetota bacterium
TCCTCGCCCGGACGGCCGCCGGGGCGACACCTCTGACGCCACCCCCGAAGTGCTCACCACCCTCGCGCGCCCATCCCAGGCGCCCTGGACAACGGCCCGCGCATCGACACCAGCCACCGAGCGCGACGTTATCGAACTCGCCGTCAGCCTCGTGCGACCAGATCACTGACACGGCGCGCACGGGAACCTGACGTCCGGCGCCAAGGTCCTGGCGCTAAGCCAGTTCGGTGGCAGTCCTCAGAACCGCCGAAGCACCGATCATGATCGAGACCAGGGCGAGGTACGTCGCCATCAGCGGCACACTGCGCCATCTGCCCAGATGACCCGAGCGCCCAGGGATCGCCAGCACCACGACCACCATGCTGGCGATGATGCCGAGCTCGATGCCGGCCCGACCCACCGAGATCGGCGAGATCGAGGCGGCAACACCAACAATCAGCAGAGTGTTGAAGATGTTGCTTCCCAGGACGGTGCCGACCCCGACTTCGTCGTGTCCCCGAAGGCGGGCCGCCAGCATCGTGGCGATCTCCGGGGCAGACGTTCCGATGGCGACGAACACAGCCCCCACGACGAAGCCGTCCCAGCCGAGGGCCTCGCTGATCCCCTCGGCACCCACCACGATCAGCCGGCCCGCGACGATCAACAGGGCCAGCCCACCGAGAACACTGAGGAGGACCGACGAGTGGTTACGGTCCTCGAGGACCGTAACCACCTCGTCGCGCGCAGTTCGAGCGGCGAAGGCTGTCTGAGTCAGCCAGCCCACGAAGACGACGATCAGGACCGCCGCGTCCATGCGACTGATCACACCGTCGAGCGCGAGCAAGCCGAGGACGGCTGGCGCCGCCAGAGCCATCGGGATGTCACGGACGAGAGTGCCGCGATCGACGACGATCGCGCCGAAAGCAAGGGCCAGACCCAGCACAACGCCGACATTGACCACGTTGCTACCCAGGGCATCCCCCAGCGCAATCTCCGGATACCCCGCGAGCGCCGAGTTCACGGCGACGGACAGCTCTGGGCTGGATGTTGCGAACGCCGCCACTGTGGCACCGATGATGCCGGCCGGAACCCGCCACCAGTCGGCGAGATTCACGACGCCGCGAACGAAGAGGTCACCTCCGACGACCGCACATCCGACCCCGACCAACAAGGCCAGAACAGTCACGACCATCAGGTGCACTCCCATGTGCTCGGACGTACTCGGATCGGAATGGCGCACAGGCCTTGCTCGTGCGCGAGCCCGTCGGGCGCGGCGCCTGCCTAGGGTATGGGGGTGCTGCGAGGTGATGAGGCGTGAGTGCGTACGTGCCACCACAGCACGGCGCCTGGGCGTTCTTGGCCCTTCCGCTCGTCCTTGGGTTCATCGTGGCGCCGTGGACTCCGCTGTTGCTGGCTCTTGCGATCGCCTGGATCGCCGCCTACCCGCTGTCGTACGCCGCACTGGGCCTCGTTCGCGCAAAGCGCCCCCAACGCTTCCGGGCACCACTCTTGATCTGGTCAGCCGTCGTGCTACCGGCTGTAGGCATTCTGGTGGTGGGTCGTCCGTGGCTGCTGTGGGTTGGAGTCGCATACACGGCGTTGTTCGCCGTCAACCTCGACTACGCCCGGAAGAACAAGGAACGAGCCCTCACCAATGACGTCGTCTTCGTTGTCGAGTGCTCCGCCATGGTCGCTGTCACATGGGCGGTGGGCGTAGGCACCCAGTCGTGGGCACCACCAGGCTTGGGCTCAGTACCGGACGACGTCTGGGCTCTCGTGGTGGTCTGCGCACTCGTCCTGCTCGGCTCGACCCTGCACGTCAAGTCGCTGATCCGCGAGCGTCGCGATCCGAGGTATGCCCGCGCATCGCTCGTGGTCGCCTCCATCTCAGTGCCGGCCGCGGTGGCGTTGGCGGTCTGGTGGGGATGGCCCTCAGGGGCATGGCTGATCGTGCCGTTCATCGCGCTCGCCGTCCGCGCGTTCGCGGTGCCCGGGCGTTCGATGCGTCCTGGCGCCATCGGCATGGTCGAACTCGCATGCTTCGTACTGGTCGCAGCCTCTGCGGCACTCGCCGCCGCATGAGAACGATCGCTCAGATGACCTGAGGTACCCAGCACGACAACTGCGCCGGCGTCGGTCCCGCCCGCGTCAGTCCTACCCAGCGCCGACACCATGCGGGTCGGCTAGCCGCTCACACGATCGATCCGAACTGTCTCGCCGTCACGCGGAACGACGGCATTCCAGCCGAGGTCGCTGCGGATCCGATGTGCCAGGGCCTCCGAAGACTGAAGCTCACCATGTACGACGTAGGTGGTTGTCGGCGGCTCCGGCATCGACGACGCCCACGCCAAGAGCTCGTCGGCGTCAGCATGAACGGAAAAACCCTCCACCTGCGCCACCTCAGCGCGCACCGGCACGTAGCGACCGTGCATCTTGAGCGACGAAGCCCCCTCAGCAAGGTCACGCCCACGCGTGCCGACCGCCTGGTACCCGACAAGCAACACGCTGTTGCGTGCGTTGGGGAGCAGGTGCTTCAGGTGATGAACGACTCGACCACCTGTCGCCATCCCCGATGCCGACAGGATGATGCACGGGGACCGCGGTGAGTTGAGCGCCTTCGACTCGTCAGCAGTGTGTGCCTCGCGAAGGCCCGGCACGTTGAGGAGGTGAGCGACGCCGTCCCGGATGTCTCGACGCCCCACCTGCAGCGCCTGCCGATAGACCTCGAGAGCCTTCAGCGCCATCGGGCTGTCCAGGTAGACGGGTACGGCTGGGATGTCACCGACAGCGATCAACTGACCGAGCGCGACGAGTAGGACCTCGGTCCGGTCGACGGCGAAGGCCGGGATCACCACTGACCCGCCTCGTCCAATAGTGCGCCGCACGACGTCAGCGAGTCGCTCGCTCCCTGAGGCAGGGTGTTTGCGATCTCCGTAGGTCGACTCGATCACCAGGGTGTCGACGCTGGGGGGCAGCGCAGGAGGCCGGAGAAGCGGATGGTGGGGGCGCCCGAGGTCACCACTGAACAGAACTGACCCGAGTGGCGACTTCAGGAGAACTGTCGATGAACCCAGGATGTGACCTGCCGGACGCAGCCGTATCGCTATGTCCTCGCCCAACTCAAGCTCTTCGTCGAAGTCGACCACTGAGAACTTGTCGAGCAGACCGACCACATCACCGCTGCCGTAGAGCGGCTTCGGCCTCTCGTGCTTGGAGAAACCGCGGCTGGCCGCGTAGGTCGCGTCTTCCTCCTGCAGCTTTGCGCTGTCTCGCAGGACAATCTCGGCCAGCGCGACCGTGTCAGCCGTCGCCACCACCGGAGCCGCGAGTCCATCCCGCGACAGGACCGGAAGGTATCCCGAATGGTCGAGATGGGCATGGCTGACCACGACGGCATCAAGGTCTCGAGCACTGAAGGGCACAGGATCCCAGTTGCGTCGGCGCAGCTGACGCAAACCTTGGAAGAGCCCGGCGTCCACCAAGACCTGAGTCATCGGCGATCGCACCAGGAACCGACTGCCGGTCACGGTTTGCGTGGCTCCATGGAACGACAGCGTCATCGTCCGTGGTCTTGCATGACCGGTCATGTCGCCAGCATCGGGTAGCGGCTGGCAACGCTCTAGTGGCGAAGGTCCCCGGCTGGTGACAGAAACTAAGGAAATCGTTGGCCCCGGGGCTACCTCAAGTGGTAGGCAGAACGCATGCCCGCCGACATCCGCAACTACCGAGCAGGCTTCCCCGATCGCGAAACAGCACTCAGAGCAGTGCTGACCATCGACGAGGCAGTGTTCGGCGAGGACTTCACCGACGACGAAATCACGTCACCTCTGTTCGGAGTGGTCGAGGACGACCGCACCTTCCTTGCATGGGACGGCGACCAGACAGTCGGCATGTCGGCGAACTTCTCTCTCGAGCTCAGCGTTCCAGGCGGAGCCGTCCCGACAGCGGGAGTCACCTTCATCGGGGTACGTCCAACACATCGCAGACGCGGTGTCATGTCGGCAATGCTCGAGAACCTTCATGTCGACGGCCTACAGCGCCATGAACCCGTGGCTGCGTTGTGGGCCGCAGAACCCTCCATCTACCCCAGGTTCGGCTACGGCCTCGCCACCCACTCGCTCCGGCTGACGATCCCGCGTTCGCACGGCAGCATGAGCCAAGCCCCGGACGACCCGACGATTTCCCTTCGAATGGTCGACCCCGCAGATGACTTCGAGGCCACCAGCACCGTCTATGACAACGACCGCAACCAGCGCAGCGGCGTTCCGGCATACGACCAACGCTGGCATGCGCGGCACGTGTGGGACCCACCCGCTCGGCGAGAAGGAGCGGGGCGCCTGCACACGGTGCTCGCCGAGAGTGACGGACATCTGCGTGGCTTCCTGCGCTACAACGTCAAGCCCGACTGGACGTCCGCCCACGCTGACGGCACGTTCAACATCCAGCGCATGATGGCGAACGACCCAGCCGCTTACGCTGCCTTGTGGAGGTACGCGATCAACTTCGATCTCATGTCGAAGGTGGGGTGGTGGAACGCTCCGAGCGATGATCCCATCCAGCTCTGGCTCGACCAGCCGCGTCACGCAACACGCCAACGGGAAGACCAGCTCTACATTCGCCTGCTCGACCTGCCTGCTGCGCTGTCAGCACGTACCTACTCCAGCGACCTGGACGTCGTCGTCAACGTCACCGACCGTCACCTGCCGACCAACGAGGGACGCTGGCGCCTGACCGGAGGACCATCCGGCGCCTCCGTGTCGGCGTCGACCGACGACGCTGACGTCTCGCTCGACGTGCGAACACTCGGTGCGGCCTACCTCGGCGGCACCACCATCGAAGAGCACGCCGCCGCCACGTGGGTGACGGAGCACACTCCGGGATCGGTGTCGCTCTTGAGCAATGCCTTCCGTACCGCGATCGCTCCGCACTGCCCCTTCGTCTTCTAACAACCAGCACCGCGGTAGTTCAGTGAGGCCATGACCTCACTGAACCACCGCAATGTTGAGCCGTTGGCTACTGCTGGCAGGCGGGGCACCAGTAGAGGGTTCGCCCGGCCAGTCCGGCCGCGCGGACGTTGCTGGGGCACCGCCGACACCAGCGTCCAGTACGCCCATAGACGTAGTGCGCATCGGACGCCCGCACGATGCGCCCATGGTTCTCGCGGTCCCGGGTCTCCGTCGTGATGATCCGACCGCTGCGGACACCGGCGCGCATGAGCGTTCGCGCGTCGTCCCAGATCCGTTGCCACGTGTCCGCCGTGACCAGCTCGCCTGGGCGGTAGGGGTCAAGGCCTGCGCGAAAGAGCAGCTCAGCTCGGTAGACGTTGCCGATACCCGCGACCACGCTCTGGTCCATCAGCAGAGCCGCGATGGGCAGCCTGCTGCGAGAGATTCGCTCGTAGACCGACGCCAGGGTTGCCGCTGCGGCGCAGCGGGTCAGGGCCGAGCCGGGCCAGCAACATCGACCGCTGGTCTCCGTCGATCAGCCGGCAACGGGTGGGGCCGACCAGGTCGGCGTACCAATCCTGAACAGCCAGGCGCATGCGCACCGTGGGACCGGCTGGTGGGGCCGGTTGGTGATCGGTCCGCACCTTGCCGAACAAGCCGAGGTGAACGTGGACATAGCGACGCCCGTCGAACTCGTAGAGCAGGTGCTTTCCGTACGCCTCCACCGCCTTCAGCTCTCTGCCGTCAAGCCGCTCCGCCTCAAGAAAGCGACCCTGCGGGCTGGTGACCGACACAGGCCCTCCAGCGAACCGCGTGCGGTGCTGACCGGCGATCCGGTGAATGGTGTGGCCCTCTGGCATGAGCTCAGCCTGCCCGTTCAGGCCGTCGTCGGCACCTCGCCGGTGCGCTCGTACTCCGCGAGCTGCCCGATGCGCCGGATGTGACGGTCGTCACCGCTGAACGGAGTAGCGAGAAATACCTCGACGAACCCCAGCAGCTCAGCCTCAGTGTGCATGCGAGCACCGATAGAGATGACGTTGGCATCGTTGTGCTCACGCGCCAGCTGGGCGATCTCCGCGCTCCAGACGAGCGCGGCGCGCACACCGTCGACCTTGTTCGCCGCGATCTGCTCGCCGTTGCCCGAACCCCCCAGCACGATGCCGAGGCTCCCCGGGTCAGCCGCCACGCCGAGACCAGTGGCGAGGCAGAACGGCGGGTAGTCGTCGAGGGCGTCGTACTCATACGGTCCGTGGTCGACAATCTCGTGGCCTCGCTCAGTGAGCGCGCCCACGAGAAACGTCTTCGCGTCGAGCCCAGCGTGATCTGACCCGATGTGTACGCGCATCAGGCCTTCTTGTCGCGGTTGACCAGCTTCCATGCGAGCGGAAGCAGACCGGCCGCGGCGAGCACCTTGAGCGTGTCAGTAATGACGAATGGGTAGAGCCCGTACTCCAGCCCCTGTGCGAGGTTGACGTTCAGGGCGTTCATCAGCACAGGAACACCGATCGCGTAGATGATCAGCGTTCCCAAGAACATCTCCGCGGTGGAACTGAGGAACCGCCGGTCGTTGCCTCGACTCGAGAGGTAGCCCACCACCGACGCGGCGACGATGAAGCCGACCAGGTATCCCATGGTCGCCTTGGCCGCCTCAAAGCCCGACACCGCTCGGCGAACCACGGCACGCCTGCAAGACCCGCCAACAGGTACAGCGCCATTGACGCTGCGCCCCTGACTGCGCCGAAGGAGGCGCCCACCAGCAAGACCGCAAATGTCTGCAGCGTGTACGGGACCGGGGAGATGGACGGGATGGTGAATGAAATCTGTGCGGCCAACCCGGTGAAGGCAGCACCACCGATCACCAGCCCCGCGTCGCGGACGTACGCCATGGCGCCGGAGCCCGGGATCAGGTCGGCGAGGGTGCCGGGGCGCCCCAGCGAGGGGTTGAGGGTGGTCACGAGTCCTCCAGAATGGGCGAGCGGTTGAGCGGTCAACTGTGGGTAATCGACAACGCCAGGGAACGCTAGCGCACCGACTGGCCCCCCGGCTCTGCACCAACCCCGACAATCTCGCCATCAAGATTGGTGGGACTGTCACAACGCCGCACCGAGCCGACGGTCAAGGGCCTCCTCGAGTACTTGTACTCTCAAGCAGGTTCCTGGTTCTCACCACTTCAGAAGGCTCGCGTAGCGTGGGCCGGCGACCATCACCTCTTGAAGGAGTACCGAGTGCCTGGCGAGAACCTGACCCGCGACGAGGCCAGCGAGCGCGCGAGCCTCATCTCCGTCGACAACTACGACGTGGTGCTCGACCTGACCAAGGGCGACTCGACCTTCGGGTCAGACACCACCGTCCGGTTCAGCGCGCAACCGGGCTCGTCGACGTTCATCGACCTCATCGCTCCAGCTGTCACGACCGTCACCCTCAATGGCGTCGCGCTCGACATCGCTGTCTTCGACGGCGCCCGTCTCTCACTGACCGACCTGGCCGAACAGAACGAGCTCCGGATCGTCGCCAACTGCGCCTACATGAACACTGGAGAGGGGCTCCACCGCTTCGTCGACCCGGTCGACAAAGCCGTCTACCTCTATACCCAGTTCGAGGTCATCGACGCGCGCCGCATGTTCGCCTGCTTCGACCAGCCTGACCTAAAGGCAACGTTCGCGTTCACCGTCACCGCGCCGGACGACTGGCAAGTCGTCTCCAACTCCCCCACGCCGGAACCAGAGCCGGTCACGGCCGGGTCGGCGCGGTGGAAGTTCACACCAACCCCACGCGTCTCCACCTACATCACAGCCCTAGTCGCAGGTCCGTACCACGTGGTCCGCGATGAACATCGCGGCATCCCGATGGGCATCTACTGTCGGCGGTCACTCGCTGAGCACCTGGACGCCGCGCCGATCTTCGACGTCACAAAGCGCGGCTTCGACTACTTCGAGGAGCTCTTCGCGAGGCCCTACCCCTTCGCCAAGTACGACCAGCTCTTCGTCCCTGAGTTCAACGCCGGCGCCATGGAGAACGCGGGAGCCGTCACGATCCTGGAGGACTACGTCTTCCGGTCGAAGGTCACCGATGCTGCCTACGAGCGTCGAGCCGAGACGATCCTGCACGAGCTCGCGCACATGTGGTTCGGAGACCTCGTCACCATGCGGTGGTGGGACGACCTTTGGCTGAACGAGTCCTTCGCCACCTATGCGGCGGCACTCTGTATGGCAGAGGCGACGCACTGGACGAACGCCTGGACAACGTTCGCCAACTCTGAGAAGACATGGGGCTACCGGCAGGACCAGCTGCCGTCGACTCATCCGATCTCCGCTGACATCTCCGACATTGAAGACGTCGAGGTCAACTTCGACGGCATCACGTACGCGAAGGGGGCGGCGGTCCTCAAGCAGCTCGTGGCGTGGGTCGGCCGAGACGCCTTCGTCGACGGCGTCCGCTCGTACTTCGACAAGCACGCGTGGGGAAACACCGAACTCGCCGACCTGCTCGGAGCGCTTGAGCAGACGTCTGGACGCGACCTGTCGAGCTGGGCCAAGGAATGGCTGGAGACTGCAGGGCTCAACACGCTGCGTCCACAGTTCGAGGTCGACGACGACGGACGTTTCACCTCGTTCGACGTTGTTCAAACCGCGCCAGAGAGCCACCCGACCATTCGCTCTCACCGGATCGCAGTCGGACTTTACGAGCATGGGGACGCCGGGTTGGTTCGCACTGGACGCGTCGAGCTCGACGTGGTTGGCGAACGGACCTCGGTCGATGCACTTGTCGGCATGGCACAGCCCGACCTCGTGCTCGTCAATGACGATGACCTCGCCTACACCAAGATCCGCCTCGACGAGCGGTCAGCGACCACGCTCGTCGACCACATCGGGGAGCTGCCAGACACCCTCGCCCGCGCCCTGTGTTGGACAGCCGCGTGGGACATGACTCGTGACGCCGAGCTCTCGGCACGCGACTGGGTGGCACTCGTCCGGAGCGGACTGCCCCACGAGACCGACATCGGCGTGCTTCAGGTCGTGGTGCGGCAGGCTGTCTCGGCCCTGTACCTGTTCACACCCGTTGAGCACCGTGAAGACGCGCTGGCCGACTTCGCCGAGTACCTGCAGCATCAAGCCGCTGTCGCCGAGGCGGGCAGCGATCACCAGCTGGCCCTGTACCGAGCATTCGTCAGCATTGCGCGCACCGATGTTCAGCTCGACGCCGTCGCCACGACGCTGGCCGACGGCCCTGACCTCGAGGGCCTCGCGCTCGATGCCGACCTACGGTGGAGCCTGCTGTATCGGTTGGTGGCAACTGGACGGGTCGATGCCGACGCCATCGACGGTGAGTTCGAGCGCGACCGCACGGCAACAGGGGAGCGCCAGGCAGCTGCTGCCCGGGCCGCGCTTCCGACGTCCGCCGACAAGGAGCGCGCCTGGCAAGCGGTCGTCGAATCCGACGACCTGCCGAATGCATTGCTGAATGCGACCGTGGCGGGTCTCAACACCCCAGACCAGGCCGAGCTCAACCGCGTACTCGTCGAGCGTTACTTCGCAGCGATCGAAAAGGTCTGGCGCGACCGCACGAACGAGTCGGCGCAGACCATCATCGTGGGGTTGTACCCCTCGTTCTTGATCGAACAGTCCACGATCGATGCGACCGAGGCGCACCTGGCGTCCAACGACTCACCACCAGCGCTGCGCCGCCTGCTGCTCGAAGCCGCCGACGGGATCCGCCGATCGCTTGCCGCCCAGCGGGCCTACTAGGAGCGCGTCGAGCCCCTGGAGTGCGGTGGGTGGGCTACTCGGTGCGGTCAGCGTGAAGGGTGCGCGGGTGCCGAGCGTGCTCGCTCAGTGTGTGCAGTCCGGCAACGATGCCGCCCGCGAGGTCGCCCGCAGCGAAGGACGACGTCATCGACATCGCTCCGAGGGCCGTCGCCCGGTCGTCGAGGTAGCGAGCTGCGGTTGTGCCGGTCAGGATCTCAAGACGCCGGTGCGCGGGGTCGACCACCACGATCACCGAACGGTCAGCATCGGCGCCGAGGGCACCGAGGAGTTGCCGCCCCTGCTCACGCAAGTCCCCGTCTGGGGCTCCCACGAAGACTGAGTAGTCAAGATCGCTCTCGGCGTGGGCGTGGGCAAGAGCACGTTCGATCGCGTCGACCTGACCGGCCGAGAAGGCGTCACCAGCGGGCACTGCAGCCACCCCCTTCGCGGACCGGGTCGGCCGAGGCGGCGACCTCGAGGTCGGCGCCTCCGATCCAGATCGGCTCGGCCCACCACGACAACCCTGGTCGGTACTTCGGCCCGCGCACCCATGAGGGTGTGTAGACCAAGAGCATGATCACGCCATACACCAGGAGGGGCAGCAGGACGAACCAGCCCAGGATCTCGATGGTCGACATGGCGTCACGGTACCGAAGGTGTGAACCGGAGTCCGCCCCTCCCCTGCCGAGTCGCTACGCAGGCATGGCGACGTGCTCGACGGCGCGGAGCCCCGCGGCACGTCCAGATCCTCCGCCCGCATGATCGACCAGATACGGAACCCAGGCCGGGTCGGCGCGCCCCGACCCAAGAATTCGCCAGGCCGGCCCAACCGGCTGGAAGGGAGCGTGCCGCATGTGCCACCCCAGATCGGAGACGCTGCGGTCGGCCTTGACGTGATTGCACCGCCTGCAGGCTGAGACAACGTTCTCCCAGATGTGGAGCCCGCCACGGCTTCGCGGGATGACGTGGTCAAGGCTGGTCGCCGGTGAGTCGCAGTAGACGCAGCGGCCGGCGTCGCGGGCGAACACCGCGCGCCTGGTGAGTGGGACCGCAGCCCGGCGCGGCACCCGGACGAAACGCACGAGTCTGACGACCGAAGGAAGCGGCACTGCCCGCCGCTCGCTTCGGGCAACGCGGGCGGTGTCCTCGACGGCGTCGGCCTTTCGCGTCAGGACAAGCACCAGCGCCCTGCGGTCCGCGACGACGCAGAGCGGCTCGTAGGTGGCGTTCAGCACCAGAGCTCGAGACATGGCGACACTAGTGTGACCCGACTCACGCCCAGGGGCCAGCAATATCGCCTCAAGGACCCGCTGGGCATGCCCCTAGGCTGGGCGGCATGCCTGACGCTGCGCGCCCCGCGTACCCCGATGCCGAACGACTCCCGCTGGTCGACACCTTGCATGGCCACGAGGTCGCCGACCCGTACCGCTGGCTCGAGGACGCCGACGATCCGCGCACCGAAGAGTGGTCCAAAGATCAAGATGCCCTGTTTAGCGCAGCCCGTAACAGCTGGCCTGGCAAGGACCACGTGCGTCGCAGAGTCAGCGAGCTGGTGGGTGCCGGCGTCGTGACCGCTCCTGTGTGGCGAGGCGGCAGGCAGTTCATCATGCGCCGCACAGCAGAGCAGGAGCACGCGCTCCTCATCGTCATCGAGAGCGATGGCACCGAGCGCACTCTGATCGACCCCATGGCGCTCGATGCCTCCGGAACCACCACGCTCGACACCTGGCAGCCGAGCAAAGAAGGTGACCTGCTGGCGTACCAGCTGTCTGAAGGAGGCACCGAGGAGTCGGTGCTGCGCGTGATGGACGTCGCAACCGGCGACCTCGTTGACGGCCCGATCGACCGGGCCCGCTACTCACCGGTCGCCTGGCTCCCTGGTGGAAAGTCGTACTACTACGTCCGCCGCCTGCCAGCCGATCAGGTACCAGATGGCGAGGAGCAGTTCCACCGACGCGTCTGGCTGCACCAGGTGGGTACCGACCCCGCCGGCGACACTTTGGTCTTTGGCGATGGTCTCGACGCCACCAACTACTACGGCGTCACGGTGAGCCGCGACGGACGGTGGCTCTCGATCATGGCGTCCGCCGGCACCGAGCCACGCAACGACCTCTGGGTGGCCGACATCGCCGACTCTCCGCCGGAGAACCCCACGCTGGTGACCGTTCAGGAGGGCGTTGACGCGCAGACGTCCCTGCACTTCGGGCGCGACGGGCTCATCTACGCCTACACCAACAACCATGCCCCGCGCGGACGCATTCTCGTCACCGAACCAGGTACCTGGTCGCTCGATGAGTGGCGTGACCTCATCCCGGAGGACCCCGAGGCGGTGCTCGAAGGCTGGGCGGTCCTGGACGGAGACGCGCTGACCGATCCAGTGCTGCTCGTCGTCAGGAGCCACCACGCCGTCGGACGCATTCACCGCCATGACCTGCGCTCAGGCGCCGAGACAGGTTCGGTCCCGATGCCTGGCCTCGGCACCGTTGCCGGGATCAGCGACCGACCCGAGGGCGGGCACGAGGCGTGGTTCGGCTACACCGATCACATCACCCCGCCGTCGGTCTACCACTACGACGCAGTGGCCGACTCCACCTCGCTGTGGGCCAGCGCACCCGGAACGGTCGACGTCCCCCCTGCCGTGTCCGAGCAGGTGGTTTACAGCTCCAAGGACGGCACAGCGGTGCGCATGTTCGTCATTCGGCGACAGGACGCCTCTGCCGGCCCCGCACCGACGATCCTCAACGCCTACGGCGGGTTCGGCGTCCCACTCACCCCGGCCTACTCCGCCACCATCCTTGCCTGGGTCGAGGCCGGCGGCGTCTACGTCGTCGCGAACCTGCGCGGAGGCGGCGAAGAGGGCGAAGACTGGCACCGTGCCGGCATGCGCGACACGAAACAGAACGTCTTCGACGACTTTCATGCCGCCGCTGACTGGCTCATCGCGAACGGCGTTACCACCTCAGACCAGCTGACGATCTCAGGTGGCTCCAATGGCGGTCTGCTGGTGGGTGCCGCGCTCACCCAGCGGCCCGACCTCTACTCAGCTGTCATCTGCGCCGCACCGCTGCTCGACATGGTGCGCTACGAGCTGCATGGTCTTGGCCCCACCTGGTCGGACGAGTACGGATCGGCCGGCGACGCGACCGAGCTCGAGTGGCTGCTCTCGTACTCCCCGTATCACCACGTTCGTGACGGAGTCGACTATCCGGCGTCCCTCTTCACGATCTTCGACGGCGACACACGCGTCGACCCGTTGCACGGCCGCAAGATGGCCGCTGCGCTGCAACACTCCACAACCGGCAGCCGCCCGATTCTGGTTCGCCGCGAGGCCGACGTGGGGCACGGAACCCGGGCTGTCACCCGCGCCGTCGAGCTGTCGGTCGACACACTGACCTTCGCTGCCGCCCAAACCGGCCTCACCTGGGAGGTCTGACGCAGTAGCGTTCGAGCACCATGAATCTCCGCGCAGAAGAGTCCGTCGCCGACCGGGTGACCAACTTCATCGACAACACCTTCCTGGGTGCGCTCATAGCGGTGGCCATCATCCTCGTGCTGGCGCTGGTCGCCAGGTGGATCTGGCGCCGATTCGTTCGCCGGACCACCTCGACTTTCACCCAGTCAGCCGTCACTCGCTACGTCGCCGCAGACAAGGAGTCTGAGCGCGACCGCGACATGGCTATCGGGAGGTATCGCGCACGGGCCGCCGCAGTGTCAGGAATGCTGACGTCCGTCGGCACCTTTGTCATCGTGGCTGTGGCGCTGCTCTTTGCCCTCAGCGCTCTCGGCGTCAACATCGCGCCGTTGCTGGCAAGTGCCGGAATTGCAGGTATCGCCATCGGTTTCGGCGCGCAGACGATCGTGCGCGACTTTCTGTCTGGCGTCTTCATGATCCTCGAGAACCAGTACGGCGTGGGTGACGTGGTCATGATCAACGGCGTGAACGGAACGGTCGAAGACGTTGGTCTGCGGATCACCACCGTGCGCGACTTCGACGGCACCATCTGGTACGTCACCAACGGGTCGGTGGCCGAGCTCGGTAACCAAAGCCAAGGCTGGTCGGTGGCCGTCGTCGACATCCCTGTCGCACACGGCGCCGACCTCGAGCAAGCCAAGCAGGTGTTGGCATCGACAGTCGAGGCCATGCAGAGTGACTCCGACTGGGAGAACAAGATCATGCCTGACCACCCCGTCATCGGGGTGGAGTCGGTCACCGCCATGTCGGTGACGATCCGAGTCCGGTTGCACACCGTTCACGAGCAGCAGATAGGCGTCGGCCGCGAGCTGCGGGCTCGTGCCGTCGGGGCCCTCGAGGCGGCGGGTCTCTCGATGCCGCAGCCCGGCCCCTACGGTGCAGCTGACCAAGGGTCGCCGCCCACCACGTGAAAGGGCGGCGGGCCAGGATCACACCGAGGAGGGTTGGTGCACACCCGACGCCGCCGCCATGGGGTCCGGCGCGATGGCGATGCAGAGGTTCTCCACCGCGTGTTCCGAGCCCCTTGCCCGTTCCCTGAATCCATCGGTAGGTCGTCACCGCGGCCTTGAGCGCACCTGAAAGAATCACCCGCGTGGACCCATCCGAGCAGACCTTCTATGACCGCGTTGGCGGACACGAGACCTTCGTTCGCCTGGTCGAGGTGTTCTACGCCGGCGTCGCCGACGATGAGGTCCTCCGACCCCTCTACCCAGAACAAGACCTCGGTCCGGCCGCCGACCGTCTGCGCATGTTCCTCGAGCAGTACTGGGGCGGCCCCACGACCTACTCCGACCAGCGCGGGCACCCGCGTCTGCGCATGCGTCACCACCCCTACCGGGTGGACGCGCTGGCGCGCGATCAATGGCTGCTGCACATGCGCGCAGGTGTCGAGTCTCTTGATCTCGACCCAGCGCTCGAGAACGAGCTGTGGAGCTACCTGGTCATGGCTGCCCACTCCTTGGTCAACACCCTGGACGAACCGCCAGGTGTGGTCAGCCCCGAGCTCTGACCACACCCAGTCGGTCCGACGTCAGGTCGGGGAAGACCGCTGACATCTGCGACCCCTGACATCTCTTCTCGAGAATCTCGGCGAGGATCTGCCGGTAGTCAGTGGTGCCCGCCAGGTCGCCGCCAGCAAGTGCGTCTTTCTCCAACGTTGGCCACGTGCCGTGTACCTTGCCGCCGTCGACTCCCCCGCCCAGCAGCAGCACGGCCTGTCCGTGGCCATGGTCGACTCCGCCTGAGCCGTTCTCGACCAGACTGCGACCGAACTCGGTCAGCGTGACAACGGTCACGTCACCAAACCGCCCACCAAGGTCGGTCGCGAACGCTGCCAGCGAAAGTGCCAGCTCGCTCAGTTTGTCCTTGAGCCAGCCGGAGTTCACCGTGCCCATGTCGGCATGCATGTCCCAGTCGCCGTAGTCGACGGCCGCCACCTGCAGACCGACGTCAGCCTTGATGACGCGGGCAACGTCACGCAGGGCCTTGCCCAGATCGGTATTCGGGTAGCTGGCATCAGGTGTATAGCCGGCGTCCTGCATCTGTGCGGCTCCGGTCAGAGCACCCAGAGTGGTGGTCGCAGGCGCCGCCACCATCGGCGGCGCCCCGTCATGCAGCGCGGTGAGGGCAGTGGTCCAGCGCTGGCGCTCGGTGGCGTCCCATGCTCCGGAGAGGTCGAAGTCGTCGACCGAACGCATCGCCAGCTCAGGTGACGACCCCCTGAAGGCAGACGCCGCCATGCTGCTGCCCATCTGCACGGCTTGAAACGCCGAACTCGTGTCACGAAGGCCCAAGGTGCGGTCGAGCCAACCGGTACGGAGGGACGAACCGGGGGCAGCGCGCTCCATCTCTTCCATCGCCTCGAAGTGCGAGCGCGTTTGGTTGGCCATTCCGACTGCCTGCACCGCAGCAAGGTCTCCGGAGTTCCACCACGGCATCAGCGGAGACATGGCCGGGTGCAGACCAAACATCGAGTCGAGCGGCAGCAAAGTGCTCTGCGGGATTCGAATCGAGGGACGCACCTCTGCGTATCGGGGGTCCCCTGACGGGACGATCGTGTTCAACCCGTCGAACCCGCCTCGGAGCGACAGCACCACCAGGACATCACCGGAGTAAGGCTCAGCAGCGAAGGCCATCTGGGTCGACAGGCCGGCGGACGTCAGGCCAGCCAGAGCCCCGACCGTGCCAAGGCGACCGAGGAAAGCCCGTCTCGACATCGCGTAGTCAGGGCAACCGCACTCTTGAGTGAGGGTCGTCACTGTGATCACCTGACCCAGTGGTACGGGGAGTCGAGGATGAGCGCGACCAGCTGGGGCAGGCGCCAGCCGACGGCGGCGCTGTCGGCGTTCAGCGGGTCAGAAGCCGAGCGGCCGAGGAATCCCAAGATGGCCTGCCTGTGCGGCGCTGCCAACGTTCGAAGACCAGTCGCTCGGCGAGGGCGTCCACCAAGGCGCCATGCGTCTTCGGTAGCCGCCTTGGCAGCAGTTCGCGAAGCGGCGGTTGCCTGAGTTCTTTCGGCCACCAGTGGGCCGCAAGCGACAGGTGGGTGTTCCACCGGGCGAGCGTGCCACCGGCGGACTGCCACGAGAGGGCGACGTCGGGGTACCCGTCCGGCGGACTCCATGCCAGCGGCTGCTGACCGAGTCCGTCGGAGATCCACACCAGCGCCTGCATCCCAGTGCGACCCTTGCGGTCGGGCTTGTAGCCGAGAACCCGCAGGGTCGCCACGAGATCCTCGAACGGACGCCTGGTCTTTTCCCCGATGGATCCAGCGAACTCGTCGCTGTTGAACAGCTGGCGGAGCACCGGGGCGATCGACGTGCCCTTGGCCAGGTAGGTCGCAGCAAGGCGGTTCACCAGCGCCGGCTCGGGGTGGTCGGACACGAATCGCTCACACAGCTTGTAGGCAATGTGGTGCGCCGTGGATGGGTGGTTCGCCAGGTACTTCAGGTACTTGATCCCCATCGAGTACCCGTCAGCATCCGGGTTCGCGTGTGAGAAGCCCATGACACTCACTGGTCCGCGATGGTGGTCGCGCCCCGAGTACATGAAGGTGCCCTTGCTCCAGTTGACACCGAAGCCGGTCATGATCAACGTCGAGTTGCGCATGTCTTGCTCGTTGTAGCCACCGTCAACGCTGACGGTGTGCAGCTCAAGCAGCTCTCGACCGTAGTTCTCGTTGGGGTTCTCTTTGGTTGAGTCAGCGTTGTTCAGATAGAGCAGCATCGACGGGTGCGTGGCACTCGCGATGAGCATGTCCTCGAATCGACCGAGCGCGTGCTTGCGAATGACTCGGCGGTCATAGTCCTGACGGTTGTCCCACACTCGGTCGCTGGGGTTGGTGACATTGAGGTGGTTCGACCAGAACTCACACATCACTTCGAAGAGTTGGCGCTTGCTCCAGGTGGCCCTGGCAACGGTCGCCATGCTGACGTCGTACATCAAGTCCCAAGAGAACGGCTCGAGGCCGTCTCGCGCTTGGGGAATCGTCCAGCTGACCCGTGGGAAGCGATCCCGGATCAGCCGGTCGCAGGCGGAGTCGTCGATCGATCCGGGCGACAGCTGCTTGTTAAGCCATTTACTGCGTCCCTGCTTCTTGACCGCTGATTTCAACGCGGGAGTTGGGCCGAAGGTGGCCCGGCGCAGCAGATGAAGGTCGGGGCTCCGCGAGACGAACGTCAGCTCCGCTCCCTGCGTCTGCAGCCGCAGCCGTGCCGCCGGACGTCAGGGAGGCGACCGAGAGGCCGCCGGCGCCGGCAGCGGCAAGTCCGAACAGTCGACGTCGCGTCAGGGTGGCCATATCGCGATGTCGTCAGGTCCATGCCCCAGACTTGACGAAAGGATCTTCACGTCACCCATTTGGGCTCGTACATGTGGGCTATACAGCGCTGGGCTGAGGATCTCAGCCCAGCGGGATCACGGGAATCGACGGCAGCAGCCCCCGACGGGTCGCAACGCTGCCACCGGGCACTAAGAGCCGCGTCCACGAGGTGGTCGAGTAGGCGACGGCAATACCGTCGCCTGGTCCCATCAACCCCAGCGACTCGGCAGCGTGCGCACACCGCATGGGGACCTCACCGAGGCAGGTGCGCTCCCAGACGTCGGCGGCGATTTCTTCGAGCGCAGTCCGGTCCGTGACACCAGCGGCCCGCTCGCGGAAGAAGTGTTTCGCCGAGTCGACCGCAGCCCGGACATTGGCGACGTCACCCCGCATCCGTTCCTCCCAACCGCTTCTGGGTGGCAGCAGCCCGACCCAGCTCGGGCCGTTCACGGCGGCGGGCACCTCAATACGCTCGCCCTCACTGACGCGCTCGAAGAGCCGCTGGGCAGAGACAGTCGCATCGACTTCCGCGGCCTCAGCGAGCGCCACTGGCCGGAGGGCCACGACTTCGAAGGGTGGCCCGCTCCATACGCCAAGGGTGGGCCCCGCGGCTTGAAGGCGAACAGCGGCACGGTTGTCGAGCGCCACGAGCCGTTCCAGGTACCGCTGTAAACCTTGCCGCTCTTGATCGCCCGCAACCAGCAAGGAGGTCACACGGACTCCAGGAAGGGCTCGAGGGCCGAACGCTCCTCCACGGACACGCGGCGGGGGCGTCCGGCTTCGACGTCGTAAGGAACCAGCACCGTGGCCGCCTGCGCGTAGAGCGGACCGCCGTCATCGAGCACCTCGTAGCGGAGCTCGAAGGAGGATGTACCGAGCCGCGAGACCCAGACGTCAACCGCGACCGGCTCAGGGCGGAAGACCAGTGGAGCCTTGTAGTCGATCTCGTGGCGCGCCACCACGATTCCTGACGACAGGCGCTCGCGCGCGACCGTGTCACCTGCATGCACGAAGAGCAGGTCGACCCGCGCCTCCTCCAGGTAGGTGAAGAAGGTGGTGTTGTTCACGTGGCCGAACGCGTCCATGTCAGACCATCGCAACGAGCACTGGTAACGGTGCCTGGTCATCGCATCATCGCAACATCGCTCAGCCGCGGGTGAGCTTGCGGTACGTCGTGCGGTGGGGTCGCGCTGCATCGGCGCCGAGCCGCTCGATCTTGTTCTTCTCGTACGACTCGAAGTTGCCTTCGAACCAGAACCACTGTGAGTCGCCCTCGTAGGCGAGGATGTGCGTCGCCACCCGGTCAAGGAACCACCGGTCGTGAGAGGTGATCACGGCGCAGCCCGGAAACTCGAGCAAGGCGTTCTCAAGGCTGCCGAGGGTCTCGACATCGAGGTCGTTGGTCGGCTCATCGAGCAGCAGCACATTGCCGCCCTGCTTCAAGGTCAAGGCGAGGTTGAGGCGGTTGCGCTCGCCACCGGACAGGACCTTGGCCGGCTTCTGCTGATCAGGGCCCTTGAACCCGAACGCCGCCACGTAGGCGCGCGAGGGCATCTCGACGTTGCCCACCTTGATCCAGTCGAGGCCGTCAGACACGACCTCCCAGAGCGTCTTGTCGCCATCAAGGCCGCCGCGACCCTGGTCGACGTACGAGATCTTGACCGTCTCGCCGACCTTGATCTCGCCGGAGTCCGGCTTCTCTTCGCCCACGATCATCTTGAAGAGCGTCGTCTTGCCTACGCCGTTCGGGCCGATGACTCCGACGATCCCGTTACGAGGAAGCGAGAACGAGAGGTTGTCCATCAGCAGTCGCTCGTCGAAACCTTTGGTCAGCTTGGTGGTCTCGATGACTGTTCCACCTAGGCGTGGCCCTGGCGGAATCTGGATCTCCTCGAAATCGAGCTTGCGCTGCTTGTCGGCCTCGGTGGCCATCTCTTCGTAGCGGTCGAGTCGTGCTTTGCTCTTGGTCTGACGGGCCTTCGCGTTCGAACGCACCCACTCGAGCTCGTCGGTCAGGCGCTTCTTGCGCTTGATGTCCTTCTGTCCCTCGACCTTCAAGCGAGCAGCCTTGGCTTCGAGGTAGGTCGAGTAGTTGCCTTCGTACGGGTAGGCGCGGCCGCGGTCGAGCTCAAGAATCCACTGCGCAACGTTGTCGAGGAAGTAGCGGTCGTGGGTGACGGCCACGACCGTGCCCGGGTACTTCTCGAGGTGTTGCTCGAGCCAGAGCACGCTCTCCGCGTCGAGGTGGTTGGTTGGCTCGTCAAGCAGCAGGAGGTCGGGCTGCTGCAGCAACAGCTTGCAGAGCGCGACACGTCGCCGCTCACCACCAGAGAGCACGCTGACGTCCGTCTCCGGCGGTGGGCAACGCAACGCATCCATGGCCTGTTCGAGCTGTGAGTCGAGGTCCCAGGCGTTGCGGTGGTCGAGCTGCTCCTGCAACGTGCCCATCTCGGACAACAACGCATCGAAGTCGGCGTCGGGCTCGGCCATCAGGGCAGAGATCTCATTGAAGCGGTCGAGCATGCCCTTGGTCTCAGCCACGCCCTCCTCGACGTTCTCGAGCACGTTCTTGGCATCGTTCAGCGCTGGCTCTTGCAGCAAGATGCCCACGGTGTACCCAGGGCTCAGCATTGCGTCGCCGTTCGAAGGCTGGTCGAGCCCCGCCATGATCTTCAGGACGCTCGACTTGCCGGCCCCGTTCGGACCCACCACGCCGATCTTGGCGCCCGGGTAGAAAGCGATAGTGACGTTGTCGAGGATGACCTTGTCGCCATGCGCCTTACGCGCCTTCGACATGGTGTAGATGAACTCAGCCATGTCGGGCAGCCTAACGATCAGCTGAACGTCACTCCGGCCCGGGCGGTTCCGCCCTCATGTCACGCGACATCGCTCGCCGGATGCTCGGACGGTGCGGTTGCGTGGGTAGGTGACGGTGGCGACGCTGTCGGGCGGTTCTCAGAATCGGGGCGCGGTGGGCGCGCGAACGAGCCCCGCCCGAGCGCAAGGTCGTGACCGACCGACGTTGCCAAGATCTCCAAGGTCTGACGGGGCCCGGTCTCGCTCTGCCAGTTCGAGACACGCAGACGACCCCGCACCATCACCGGCTGCCCCTTGGCCACCGAAGCAGCGACATGGTCAGCGAGACGGCGGAAACAGATGACATCGAGCCACACTGTCTCGCGTTCCATCCACTTGTTGGACTCTCGGTCGAGGTAGCGCTCGGCCGTGGCGAGGCGGAACCTGGCCCGGTTGCTGCGCTCACCCGACGTCAGCTGCACGTCAGTGCCCACTGTTCCGTTCACGGTCACGAAGATTTCGTTCATGCCTGCCTCCTGTTGTCAGAAGTGAGCAGCCTGCGCCAAATCGCGCGACCCATGGGGCGCCCGCGCTCGTTCTGTGGATAGCGCGCGCGGCAGCCCGGCTAGGGTGGACAAGTCAGTTGGCGCTCACGCGCGCACCTCGCGAAGGAGACCTCACGTGTCTGACGCTCACCCCAGAGCGCGCTCGGCGGACGCCTGTGACGCCGTCGTGGTCTTCGGGATCACCGGCGACCTCGCCTACAAGAAGATCTTTCCTGCGCTGCACAACATCGCCCGGGCCGGACGACTCAGAGTGCCGGTCATCGGCGTCGCCCGCGGCGATCGCACCGAAGAGTGGCTGAGAGACCACATCCGTAGCAGCATCAAGGAGCACGCGGCAGACCCGCACGACGCCGCGACCGACGAGCTCGAGGGCCGATTGGTTTTCATCGCCGGCGACTACGGCGACCCGGCCACGTTCACCAAGCTGGCCGAGACCCTCAAGAACTACCAGCGCCCACTCTTCTATCTGGCCATTCCCCCGAGTCTGTTCGAGGTGGTCGTCGAGCACCTGGCTGCCGCGGGTCTGGCTAGGCGTGGTCGCGTCGTGGTCGAGAAGCCGTTCGGGCGTGATCTCAGCTCGATGACCGAGCTCGACGACGTTCTCCGCGGGGCCTTCGGCGAGGAAGACGTCTTCCGCATCGACCACTACCTCGGCAAGGAGTCGGTCCAGAACCTGCTCTACTTCCGCTTCGCCAACTCGTTCCTCGAGCCACTGTGGAACCGCAACCACGTGTCGAGCGTGCAGATCACGATGGCCGAGGAGTTCGGTGTCGAGGGCCGCGGCGGTCTGTACGAAGAGCTCGGTGCGGTTCGCGACGTCGTGCAGAACCACCTTCTGCAGGTGGTCTCACTCCTCAGCATGGAGCCACCGGTCAGCATGGAGCCCGGTCCGCTGCGAGATGAGCGCGTCAAGGTTCTCGATGCGATTCGCCAACCAAAATATGACGATCTGGTGCGTGGCCAGTACGTCGGCTACACCGATGAGCCTGACGTTGCGCCGAACTCGACGACCGAGACATACGCAGCCCTACGACTGCACATCGACTCGTGGCGCTGGAACGACGTGCCATTCCTGATCAGGGCGGGCAAGCACCTTCCGGTGACCGCCACCGAGGTCCTCGCGACATTCCACCGACCGCCGCAACGCCTCTTCGACGAGACCCTCCCCCGCGACAGCAACCATCTGCGGTTCCGCCTCGGACCCGATCGGGTGTCGATCGCACTTGGCGTGCGCAGCAAGCGACCGGGCGACGAGCAGGTCGGACGCAACGTCGAGCTCTACATGTGTGACGACGAGGTGGGATCGATGACCGCCTACGAACGTCTGATAGACGACGCCATCGACGGTGACCCGACGCTGTTTGCCCGGGCCGACGCCGTCGGTGCGTCGTGGCGGATCGTCGACACTCTGCTCGACGGCCGTACCAAGGAGGCGCCCGAGCTCTATCGCAAAGGCACCTGGGGACCAGCGGCCGGTGACGCCTTGGCCGCCGATGTCGGCGGCTGGCACGAGCCGGGCAACGAGTAGGCCGATGCGCGTCGTCGTGAGCCATTCGTCAATCGCGGCGGCGCATAAGGCAGCTGACGCCATCTCAGCGCAGATTTCGAGCGCGATCGACGAACGGGGCCAGGCATTCGTTGCGGTGAGCGGTGGGTCGACTCCGCAGCCGATGTTCGAACGACTCGCAGCCCTTCCCCTGCCGTGGGCAGACGTGCATGTCTTCCAGGTGGACGAGCGAGCCGTGCCGGTGACAGACGTCTCGCGCAACTGGCTGCATCAGCAAACGCTGACGAAACACGTGCCATCGGCCAACCTGCATCCAATGCCGGTGGAAGCGACCAACGGCGACCAGATGTATGCCACCGAGATGAGAGCCACCATGGGCAGCCCTCTTACCTTCGACGTCGTGCACCTCGGCATGGGAGATGACGGCCACACCGCGTCACTGTTTCCGGACGACCCGGCGCTGAGCGTGTTCGACCACGACGTCGTGTGGACCAGCGAACACCGGGGTCATCGGCGCATGACGCTGACCCTCCCCACCCTCGCGCGCGCTCGCCATCAGGTATGGCTGGCGGCCGGTGCAGACAAGGCACCCGCCGTGCGCGACCTCACTGAGTCTGGAGCCAGGTCGCCTGCAGCAATGGTCGCTGCGGGAGCCGATGCCACCCTCTTCACCGACGCGGACGCGGCCGCGATGGTGACGAGCTGACATGTCACGACCGCTCGAGGACTACGCACTGATCGGCGATACCCGGACGGCTGCCCTGGTGGGTCTCGATGGTGCCATCGACTGGATGTGTGTGCCCCGCTTCGACTCAGGTGCGTGCTTCGCCGCCTTGTTGGGAGACTCCGAGCACGGGCGGTGGTCGATCCATCCCGACGAAGAGGTGCTCAGCGTCGAGCGCGCCTACCGGGGCGACACACTCGTCGTGGACACGACGATGCACACGGTGGCCGGCGCCATCCGCATCACCGATCTCATGGTTCCGGAGGCCGACCATCCAACCGTGATCAGACAGGTAACGGGGCTGTCCGGCCACGTGAGGGTCACCACCGAACTGAGGTTGAGGTTCGACTACGGAAGCATCGTTCCCTGGGTGAGCCAGATCGATGGTCGGTTGCACGCCATCGCCGGGCCGGATGCCGTCATCGTCGACGCATCCGTGCCACTGGTGGGGCGCAACATGCATACGCAGGCGACCTTCGACGTCGGCGCCGGTGAGTCGGTCTCGTTCGTCTTCATCCACCACCCATCGCATGAGCCCTTGCCCGAGCGCATCGACGCAGGAGAGGCCATCACGTCGGCCGTCGACTGGTGGACCTCATGGATGCGGGGGTGCACCGCCTCTGGCCCCCATGCCGGGGCGATGCGTCGCTCGGCCATCACGCTGAAAGCACTGACGTTCGGCCCCACCGGGGGAATCGTGGCCGCGCCCACCACCTCACTCCCTGAAGAGATCGGTGGCGAGCGCAACTGGGACTATCGCTTCTGCTGGCTCCGCGACGGCACCTTCACGCTCTACGCCTTAATCGTGAACGGGTTCCACCAAGAGGCAACGCAGTGGCGCCGCTGGCTGCTCAGAGCAGCTGCCGGACGCCCCGAAGACCTGCAAGTTCTCTACGGCGTCGCTGGTGAGCGCCGCATCCCCGAGCAGAGCGTCGACTGGCTGCCCGGCTACGCCGACTCCCGTCCAGTACGTATAGGAAACGCTGCGCGGCGCCAGTTCCAGCTGGACGTCTTCGGCGAGGTGCTCGACGTACTGCACCTCACACGACGCTTCGATGGGGCGCACCCAGAGTCCGATGAGGCGTGGAGCCTGCAGCTGGAGATTCTCAAACATCTCGAGTCGATCTGGGATCAACCGGACTCATCGCTGTGGGAGGTGCGCGGGCCGCTGCGGCACTTCACCCACAGCAAGGTCATGGCATGGGTGGGATTCGACCGAGCGGTGAAGGCCGTCGAGCGGTACGGCCGTGAGGGTCCGGTAGACGACTGGCGAAAAACTCGCGACGCCATTCATGCCCAGGTGTTCGAGCACGGGTTCGACGTCGAGCAGAACACGTTCGTGCAGGCCTATGGCCACGCGTCGGTCGACGCGGCACTGCTGATGCTTCCCCTCGTCGGGTTCATCCGCGCCGACGACCCACGCATGCTGGGAACCGTCGAGGCCATTGAGCGCACTCTCATGCGTGATGGTCTCGTGCTGCGGTACATCCCCGACCGCCATCTTGAGGGACTGCCCGGCGATGAGGGTTGCTTCCTGCCCTGTTCGTTCTGGCTCGCCGACAACTACGCGCTCCAGGGGCGCATGGACGAAGCCCGTCAGCTGTTCGAGCGACTACTCGGGCTGAGCAATGACGTCGGTCTGCTGGCCGAGGAGTACGACACAGCGAGCGGCCGGATGGTGGGCAACTTCCCTCAGGCCTTCACCCATGTAGCGCTCGTCAACACCGCCCACAACCTGTCGTCAGGGGCTAGTCCGGCCCGTCACCGTTCGTCAGAGTCGTCAACCGACGTCACGGGGTGACCACCGAAGGAGTTCCGCATCAGCGCGAGCAGCTGGTTGCCATAGTTGCCGTTGCCTTGGCTTGAGAAACGCTGCATCAGCGCCGCCGTGATCACCGGTGCCGGTACTCCGAGGTCGATCGCCTCCAAAGCCGTCCAGCGGCCTTCGCCGGAGTCGGCCACGACCGGAGCCACATCGCCCAGAGTGACATCGTTCTCCAGCACGGACGCCGTCAGGTCGAGCAGCCACGACCGGATCACCGTGCCGTACCGCCATGCCTCGGCGACGCCCGGAATGTCGGTGACCAGGTCGTCCCGCGCCTGCAGCAGCGCGAAACCCTCGGCAAGGGCCTGCATGGCGCCGTACTCAATCCCGTTGTGGACCATCTTGGTGAAGTGGCCGGCTCCCACGGGGCCGGCGTGCACCCATCCGGAGTCCGGTGTTGGCGCCAGCGTCCGAAGAACAGGAGACACCCGCTCGATGTCCGCCTTTGTGCCACCGGCCATGAGGCCGTAGCCCTCTGACAAGCCCCACACGCCACCTGACACCCCGACGTCCACGAAGGTGAGCCCCTCAGCCTGGAGCAGGTCGGCACGCCTAAGCGAGTCGTGGTAGTTGGCGTTGCCGCCGTCGACCACAAGATCTCCCTCGGAGAGCAGCCCGCTGACCTCCAGCAGAACGGCGTCAGTCACCGCTCCGGCCGGGAGCATGAGCCACACGACGCGCGGGGCGCTGAGAGCATGCACCGCGTCCGCGACCGACGCCACAGCGGTCACTCCCGATTCATCGGCGAGTGCCTTTCGTGCTGCCGGGTCCGGGTCGACGGCGGTGACGAGGTGACCACCGCGGGCAAGTCGACGTGTCATGTTGCCGCCCATGCGGCCCAGACCTACTAGCGCCAGCTCCATGTCGCCTCCGACGAGTCGTGAATCGTCCGGTGTACAACAGCGAGCCTAGGCGCTGAGGCGCTCCAGCGCGGCGGCGAGTTGTCCAGCACCGATCCGGGCCAGGCGAATCTCGGCCAAGGTCCAGGGGCGCGCCTCGTCCCGAAAGAGGGTGAGCAGACCGATGGCGTCGCCCTGCGTCACGACGGGCACCAGGAGTAGTGCCCCGTACCCCAGCTCGGCCAGTCGATCCTGCTGCTGCTGATCAGACATGGGCTCGCCGCGCAGCACCTGCGCTGCTCGTCGCGACTCAATGGTCCACTGCAGAAGCGGATTCTCGTCCAGTGGCCGCACTGGGCCAACGTTCGCCCAGCTCTGGTGATTCAAGGCAACCAAGCAGCCTTCGCTCTCGTTCACGAGGTCAATGCCGACATCGACTGCGCCCAGCATCCGGGTCAGTTCGACGACGGCATGCTGCACGTCGACGACTTCCTCGGCCTCGCCGAATCGTTCGGCGACGCGGTCGAGCTGGACCATCTCGTTGAGGAGGATGTCTTGTCGCGGCGTGGCACTGAGCGCCTGCTGGTGAACGGCTCGGGCCGCCTCCACCGCTTGGCGTCCTGGGAACGTCCACGTAGGCCGAGCTGGCGAGAACAGGAAGCCTTGGCCGTAGGCAATATCAAGTTCAGCCACCACCTCGAGCGTCGACTGCTCTTCGATGCCCTCGGCGATCACGCCAGCACCAACGCGAGACGCAAACCGCACCAGGCTCTCCACCATGATCCGCGAGACCTCGTCGGTCTCCAGCTGAGTCACCAGCGATCGGTCGATCTTGATCAGGTCGGGGCGGACGCTGACCAGGCGCTCGAGCCCGGCATACCCCGTGCCCAGGTCGTCGATCGCCAGCCTGGCGCCCCGCGCACGCAACCAGTCGGCGGTGAGCCTTAGCTCGCTGGTCGGGACGTAGTGCGACTCGGTGAGCTCCACCACAATTCCAGCGAGGTCACGGTCGAAGATGTCACGGACAAGGTCCATGTTGAGTGCTCGCGGGCTGACGTTGACGGCCAGGTAGGTGCCGGCGGGCCGTCCCTCCATACGTAGTGCGGCCCGGAGGGCCTCGGCCTCAAGATCGGGTCCCATGCCCGTCGCCCAGGCACGCTCGAAGGCCTCCGCCACCGGACCTCGGTACTCATCGAATCGGGCCAGGGCCTCGAATCCGACGGTCAAGCCGGTGGTGAGCGCCACGATCGGCTGCGCCCAGGCACGGATGGCGCCAAGCACCGGCCAGGCCGGTGGGCGCTCCGACTCGGTGAGCGAAGCAGTCACGGTCTCCATATCGACCACTCAAGCGCGGTCTGAAGTCAGCAGGTGGCAGGTCCTCACGTCGTGAGGAGGCAGTTTCGACTTGGTCGCGAACTGGCATCAGGCGCGAGTCGACCACGTTGGGACGCATCGCCGTGCCGAATGGCTCGAGGTAGCGCCTGATCGCGATCGCCGCCGCCGCGCCTTCACCCGCGGCCGCAGCCGCTTGCTTCGTGCTTCCGCTGCGCACATCACCGGCAACGAAGACACCGGCCTGCGAGGTCTGCATCCCGGCGTCTGCCGCGACGAATCCTTGCTCGTCGAGATCGACCAGGTCGACCACCAATGAGGCGTTGGGCGTGAGTCCGATGAACACGAAGGCCGCCGGCGTCGTGATCGTCTCGCGGGCACCGTCGCTGCCTTCCACCACGACCCCGGTGAGCTTGCCGCCTTCGCCGACGAACTCGACCGGACTGGTGTTGGCGAGGACCTTGATGTCGTCGCTGCGCTGCACCTTCTCGACAGCCGCAGCGCTCGCGCTCAGCCGATCGGAGTTCGTGACGAGGGTGACCGTCTGGTCGAGTGTGGTGAGGAAGAGGCTCTCTTCGGTCGCGGAGTTGCCGCCACCGACGACCACGACAGACTCGCCGCGGTAGAAGGCGCCGTCACACGTGGCGCAGAAGTGCACGCCGGAGCCGATGAAGTCTTCCTCGCCCGGGATTCCCAGCCGACGGTAGGTGGAGCCGGTCGCCACCAGGAGCGCATGCGAGCGGTAGGCGTCCCCAGTGCCAGTTGTCACGACCTTCTGGTCACCTCGTACCGCGATGGAGGAAACCTCGGTGGCAGACAGGATCTCGACACCGAATCGCTCGGCCTGGCGACGCAAACGGTCAGCGAAGTCACTGCCGGCGACACCGTCAGGAAAGCCAGGGAAGTTGTCGACCTGGTCGGTAATTCCGATCGTGCCGCCGACTGCACCCGACTCGACGACGAGCGTGGGGATACCCTCGCGTGCGGCGTAGATCGCCGCCGTCAGCCCGGCGACGCCGCTGCCGACAATGATGAGCGAGTAGAAGCGATGCTGGGCTTCGGTACGGAGCCCGAGCTTGGCCGCCAGATCGGCATTGCTGGGTTCGACCAGAGTGCTGCCATCGTCGAACACAAGAACCGGGATAATGAGCTTTCCGTCGTTGACTCGCTCGACTTCGGCACGGCCGGCGGCGTCATCGTCCACGTCGGTGAACTCGTAGGGCACGCGCTGCTCGCTCAGGAACTGCTTGGCTCTGTGGCAGTCGGGGCACCAGGCAGTTCCGTACATCTGGATCGGACGAGCAGCAGGCATCAAGGGGTCCCTTCGATGGAGTAACGATCGCAGTAACGCCTTTGGAGGCCGATGCCTTCCCGCGTTCAAACTCCGTAAGGTTGGGCCATGGCGGCAAAGCTCAGTGCCGGTCTCTTGCCCTACCGCTGGCGCGGCGAGTGGCTTGAGGTCTTCCTCGTCCACCCGGGCGGTCCGTTCTGGGCGACAAAGGACGACGGTGCGTGGTCCATCGCCAAGGGTGAGTACGACAGGGGCGAAGACCCTTGGCGCACCGCCCTGCGGGAGTGGGAAGAGGAGATTGGCCAACCCGCTCCCAGCGGGGAGGCCACACTGCTCGGCGAGTACCGGCAGCCGAGCGGCAAGCTCATCACTGGCTTCGCCATCGACGCCGATTTCGAGGTCGACGAAGTGGTCAGCAACACGTTCACGATGGAGTGGCCACCACGCTCAGGTGTCGTTGGCGAGTTCCCTGAAGTGGACCGGGCCGAGTGGATGCCACTTGAGATTGCCAGACTGAAGCTGATCGCCGGCCAGCAGCCCTTTCTCGACCGATTGAAGATGCTCCTAGGGACAGTGGGAGCCTGAACACTCCCTCAACGCTTGCGAGTGAAAGTTCCTCGCGCCATCTTCCTGCCAATGTCACGCAATCACTTGTCTCCGCTCTGTCTGACCCCTACCGTTCACCCAAGATCATTTCCCTCAGGTGCGATCCCCGTCATCTGCCGGCGACGCCCCTTACCCCACAGGGGGATTCATGAGAACCACCTATCGCGTCATCGCCTACATCATTGCCGCCGAAGTCGCCATCCAGGCCGCGGCGGTGGCCTATGCCCTGTTCGGTCTGGGGATCTGGATCGACAAGGACGGCGGGGTTCTGGACAAGGCCGCCATAGAGAGCGAGCCCGACTTCCCCGGAGTCATCGGCTTCGCGGTGCACGGCATGAACGGGATGATGCTCATCCCGTTGATCGCGCTGATCTTCTTCATCGTCTCTTTCTTCGCCAAGGTCCCCGGTGGCGTCAAGTGGGCGGGCTTCGTGCTCATCGCCGTGATTGTTCAGGTCACTCTCGGGTTGTTCGGCCACGAAGCTGCGAGCTTGGGTATTTTGCACGGGCTCAACGCGCTTCTGTTGTTCTCGCTCGCCGTCATGGCCGGCAAGCGTGCTGGGACGGCGAGCTCACAGCCCGCATCCGGAAGCCCAGCGGCTTCCACCTCGGTCTGAGCCTTTCCGCAACATCGGACTCAGGATCTCCACGGTGAAGCCGCGGCGGGGGCTCGTTCTCGCTGCGGT
The DNA here is from genome assembly GCA_963706045.1 of uncultured Actinomycetota bacterium. Classification (GTDB taxonomy): domain Bacteria; phylum Actinomycetota; class Actinomycetes; order JAHEKZ01; family JAHEKZ01; genus JAHEKZ01. The sequence goes on from CAVPLY010000005.1 coordinate 29,635, forward strand.
GGCGACTGCCGTCATCGTTGTACCCCTTGGGTGGCTGTGGTGGTCGAGCCTGCTGCCTGACGAGTACTCCGTGATGGAGATGGGGTACATGGACTACGGCGGTGGGCAGGCCGGCCACGAGGAAACCGGACACATGGAGTCTGATGCGATCAGCATCACCGACCTGACGGTCCCTGCGGACGCGAAGCCGGATGTCACGGTCGAACTGACGGTGCGTAAGGAGACGTTCACGCTGGCATCCGGGCGACAAGTCGACGGCTACACGGTCAACGGCCAGTCGCCCGGACCCACTATCCGGGCAACCCAGGGGGACCTGGTCGAGGTCAACCTCGTCAACGAGTCAGTACCGGACGGAGTCGCACTGCACTGGCACGGAGTGGACGTCCCCAACGCGATGGACGGGGTGGCCGGTGTCACTCAGGACGCTGTTGCGGAAGGCGGCACGTTCACCTACCGCTTCTACGCCAACCAGGTCGGGACGTACTGGTACCACTCGCATCAGGTGTCACACGAACAGGTCAAGGGCGGACTCCTGGGATCGCTCATCGTCAGCCCAAACGGTAGGAGTCAAACCAGTAGGCCCAAGGTCGTGGACGTGCCTGCGCTCGTTCACATCTACGACGGGGTTCGAACCGTCAACGGTGAGGAAGGGGATGTTGGTGTCAGCTCCGGTGGTCGTGAGACGGCCAGGGTTCGCGTCATCAATACCGACAACGGTCCGATGTCGGTCTGGGTCAGCGGAGCTGAGTATCGAGTAGTCGCCATCGACGGGTACGACGTCCACCAACCTGAACTGGTGAGTGAAGAGGCGGTGTTGGTAACCGCGGGCGGACGCGTCGACGTCGAGGTCGCGATCGCAGATTCCGGAGCACGAGTTGAGCTCGGCGGCAACGCCTCCATCCTTCTGGGCGAAGGAGCCGAAGGTGTGACGGAAACCGCGGCTCCGCACGACTTCGTGGATCTTCTCCAGTACGGCGCACCCACCCCACTCGATTTCGACCCCAACGCGTCGACCCGCGACTTCGAGTACGTCGTCGATCGGCGACCAGGTCTTCTCGATGGCAAGCCCGGGTTGTGGTGGACCGTCAACGGGCACATGTACCCCGATGTCCCGATGTTTGCAGTCGCTGAGGGCGACATCGTTCGCATGACGATCGCGAACCACAGCGGTGAGGTGCACCCGATGCACCTGCACGGACACCACGCGGTCGTACTTGCCCGTGACGGCGAGCCGGCCACCGGGAGCCCCTGGTGGGTTGACTCTCTCAATGTCCGAGACGGAGAGACGTACGACATCGCCTTCGTGGCGGACAATCCGGGGATCTGGCTGGACCACTGCCACAACCTGCCCCACGCTTCAGAGGGACTGCTGGCTCACTTGATGTATATCGGGTACACCACGCCATACATGCTCGGTGGCGCGTCGGGGAACCAGCCCGAGTAGCTGGGCGGTGCGAGCATTCGGCCCAACCCACCCGCGACCGTGCCCACCCAGGGGCTTGGACGGGGCCACGTTCTCGGACCTCGCCGAGGCGGGTCAGCTGGACCAACCTACGGCCGCAAGTACCTCTCGAGCGACTCCCTCGATCGGCCACCCGTCGTGATTCGGTACCGAGAAGTCCTCGACACCAGCTGAATGGACAGCCCTCGCCACAGCGGTGGAGTCCTGGAGCAACTCAGCCAGCTCCCGTCCCACATCTCGGCGACGGATGCGATCCCGTGCCAGGTCACTGGGAACCTCCAACCGGACCACCTGAAGATCGGCTGGTTCGACTGCTGCCGCCACCATCTCGCGCTCGCCCATGTCGAAGAGGGCTCCGGCGATCACCAAGCTCTCGACGCCGACGGTGGCGAAGTTGGTGACCATCGCCCGAAGGTTCCCCATCTTCACCCGCCACAGTTCAACCGGGTCCAAGTCCGGCCCGACCCAGCACAGCCAGTCCAGGTCGATGCCGGCCGAGGGGACTCCCTGCTCGGCCAGGAGATGGGTGATCTCGGCGGCGACTGCTGTCTTGCCTGCTCCGTACTCTCCCGTGATCAGCAGGCCCCTCATGGCCCACAGGGTATTGGTCAGGTCAAGATCGTCGCTGACGGTCGTGTGTCTAGGGCGATTTGGCCAGAAGCTGGAACTGGTTCCATCATCGGCTCGGGGAGGCCCGCTTCACCATCGACGTCGATGGCGGGCAGCACCCTGTCGAGCCAGGCAGGGATCCACCAGTTGGCGTCACCCAACAGCTTCATCGTGGCGGGCACCAGAATGAGTCGTACCACCGTGGCGTCGAAGAAGATGGCAGTCGCCAGACCGAGACCCATCATCTTGGTGGCCGGGTCCTCGCCGAGGATGAAACCGAAGAACACCGCGATCATGATCAGAGCTGCGGACGTAATGACTCGTCCGGTACTCGCGATGCCACGGACCACAGACGTCTCGTTGTCACCGGTGTGGATGTACTCCTCACGCACCCGGCTGAGCAGGAAGACCTCGTAGTCCATCGAGAGCCCAAACAAGATCGCGAACATGAACATCGGAATGAATGCGATGACCGGAACCGTCTCTTGCAGGCCGATCAGATCCATACCCCACCCCCATTGGAAGACAACGACGAGCACGCCGTACGCAGCTCCAATGCTCAGCAGGTTCATCACCGCCGCCTTCAGTGGGACAAGGACCGAGCGGAAGACCACGGTCAGCAGCAAGAAGGACAGCAGCACGACGGCTGAGATGAAGAGCGGCAACCGGTCGCCGACCCGCCCCCCGAGGTCACCCCAGGTCGCAGTCTGACCCCCGATGTGGGCGCTGGCCGACCTGTCGACAAGGACCCGCGGAAAGACGTCCGTGCGCAGCCGCTGAACGGTCTCGAACGTTGCCTCATCCTGGGGCTCCGTGGTCGGGATAGCCACCAAGGTGCTGACCGAGCCGTCGGCGCTGACCTCGGCGGGCGAGACGGAGGCGATCCCCGGGTCTGCCTCGATGGCCGCGGCGAGCGGCTCGACCACGTCTGGGTCGGCTGACGTGTCGACGGCGATGACGAGCGGACCGTTGACTCCGGGCCCGAATCCGTCTGCCAGGAGGTCGTAGGCAAGGCGTTCGGTGCGGGTCTCGGGGAGCGCCCCCTCGTCCGGAAATCCGAGCCGCAGCGACAGCGCAGGTGCCGCCATGGCGATGAGCAGCGCAGCCCCACCAATGGCATAGACCCACGCGTGCCGCGAGACATGCCGGCCCCACCGGTGCCAGCCCGCGCCTGCCACGCGTTCTCTGCGCGAGAGGCGGGACCGACGGCGAAGTCCGTTGATGCGGTGTCCCGCAAGGCCGAGGAGGGCCGGCAGCAGCGTCACTGCAGCAGCGACCATTACCGCTACGACGACCGACACGGCGATACCGGCAGCCGTCATAAAGGGAATGCCCGAGACCGCGAGACCGAGGATCGCGATGACCACGACCCCTCCCGCAAAGATGACCGACTGCCCGGCGGTTGCTACGGCGCGTCCGACCGACTCCTCCACTGTCATGCCACGTGCCAGGAACTCGCGGTGCCGGGTGACCAGGAAGAGGGCGTAGTCGATTCCGACTCCGAGACCAACCATGGCACCCACAACGGGTGCGAAGCTCGGAATGTCGACCAGATAGTTGACGAGGGACAACGCACTGACGCTCACCCCCAGTCCGATCAGAGCGATCCCGATCGGAAGCCCCATCGCGATGACCGATCCGAAGGCGAGGAGCAAGATGATCACAGCGGCGATCAGGCCGAGCATCTCGCCCACTCCGGTCTGCGACTCCTCAAAGGCGAAGAATAGGTCACCACTTGTCTCGATCTGCAGTGTCGACCCATCGCGAGCGTCGGCAGCCAGCTCCTTGAGGTTGTCCAGATCGACCGGGTCGAGTTCTTCGACCACCGGGTACTGAACGCGCACGAGCGCCACGGTGCCATCCGGTGAGACGGATGTCGTTGTGCCCAGAACGTGTGGAAGGGTCCGCAGCGACGCCTTGAGCGAGGCAAGATCCTCACGCGCCTGTGCCGAATCGGGAAAGCTCACGTCACTTGTCGAGCGGGGTGACGACGACCTGGGCTGTCAGGCCGGCCCGGTTCGACTGAGCCGCCTGTTGCAGGTCGACGGCCCGCTGGGAGTCGAGCCCCGGCACCGCGAATGAGTCCTCGAGTGCCTTCCCGAAACCAGCCGCGGCCACGATCACCATCACCGAGACGACGAGCCAGGCGCCGATAACCCGCCACGGCCTCCTGGCGGCAAACCGACCCCACCGATACATCAGACTCGACATCGTGAACTCCTTGCAGATCCGGGTTTCATCGGCTCGGTCGCCGAGATGCCTCAAGAGTCGCCTCGGCCGAACTTTCGGGCATCGGCCAGTGCGCCCGACGTTTGCCCGAACTATCGGCCGGGCAGAATCTCGAACTTTTGACCGAGCCGCTGGCCGACGCGGCCCCCTACTGTGAACCCGTGATGCCAGATGCTGTCCGCTCGCTGTGGGACGAACCACGTGCCCCCAACGCGCCCAAGCGCGTGTGGCGAGACTGGGCTCTTGTAGGCGCTGTTGTGCTCTCGGCCCTCCTCGAGGGCATCTTTCGCAGCAATGTGGTCTGGCGCCCGGCGGCAATGGTTCTGACGCTCGTTCTGGTCTGGACTCTGTTGTGGCGCCGGACCCGGCCCCTCGAGATGGTCGCCATCGTCTTCGGCAGCCTGATCGTCTTGTCCGTCTTTTCCATCGCGGGTGAGAAGGGTGAGGTTGGCCTCTACACGACCGGCTTCGTCTTGCTGCTGCCCTATGCGCTCTTTCGGTGGGGCAGCGGACGCGAGGTGATCCTGGGGCTGCCGATCATCGTGGTCGCCTATGCCCTGGGAGTCGTTGCGGACTACACCAGCGTTGGTGATGCCGTCGCAGCCTTTGCGTTTGGGCTGTTCCCTGCGGGGCTCGGCGCCTTGGTGCGCTACCAGGCGAGCTATCAGGCAAACGAGAAGGAGCAGATCAAGCTCCGCGAGCGCGAGCAGCTGGCCCGCGAGCTGCACGACACGGTCGCGCACCACGTCTCAGCCATCGCCGTGCGGGCGCAGGCTGGACAGGTCGTGGCAGCGACCAACCCGCAGGCAGCCATCGACTCGCTGCGGGTCGTCGAGGAAGAGGCCACCCGCGCGCTCACGGAGATGCGTCTGATGGTCGGCACCCTCCGTGAGGGAGAAGAGGCCGACCTCGCCCCGCAACGCGGCATCGCCGACATCGAGCGCCTCGCACAAGGCTCCGGAGACTCGCCACCGGTGACAGTGACGTTCTCGGGGGCCTTGGACGACGTGCCGCCGTCTGTAGGTGCCGCCGTCTATCGCCTGACCCAGGAGTCGATAACGAACGCCCTAAGGCATTCTCGGCACGCGACGTGTATCGACGTCACTCTCGACGCCGACAAGCAGTGGGTTCGTTTGACGGTCACCGACGACGGGGATCCGATCCCGGCAGGACGAGGCAAGCCTGGCTACGGGATTGTCGGGATGAGCGAACGAGCCGCACTCCTCGGCGGCACCCTCACCGCAGGGCCCCAACCTGTCAGGGGCTGGGTCGTCAGCGCGGTGCTTCCAAAAACTGGCGCGACCCCATGACCATTCGCGTGATTGTCGCCGATGACCAAGAGATTGTGCGCACCGGACTGGCGATGATCCTGGACGCACAGCCTGACATCGACGTGGTTGCCCAGGCTGCTGACGGACAGACCGCAGTAGACCTGGCCCGCAAGCTGCGCCCCGATGTCTGTCTCTTCGACATCCGGATGCCCGAGATGGACGGGATCGAGGCCACTCGACAGCTCGCCGGCCCAGACGTCGACGCCCCGATCGCCGTCGTGGTCATCACCACGTTCGATCTCGACGACTACGTGCACGGTGCGCTCAAGGCAGGGGCGCGGGGCTTCCTCCTCAAGGATGCCGGTCCTGAACTTCTCATTCAGGCAATCCACGCAGCTGCCAACGGTGATGCGCTGATCGCGCCGAACGTGACCGTTCGCCTCCTCGCGGCGTTCAGCGAGTCAGGCGGCCCTCCCCCCGCCCAGCCGGTGGCGCCGCTCACCGAGCGCGAAGAGGACGTGCTGATCACGGTCGCGCGGGGACGGACCAACTCCGAGATCGCCCAGGACCTCCACATCAGCCTGAGCACGGTCAAGACCCACCTCACTGCGCTGATGAACAAGCTAGGGGTCCGGAACCGCGTCGAGCTGGCCATGTGGGCCTACGAAACAGGTCGCATCAAGAGCTGACCACAATCCAGGAGGACCACCATGCTCTACCACCTCTCGATCCATCGACCAAAGCCCGAGCACGAACAGGATCTGATTGCGTCGATGCACCGCTTTGGCGCGGCCGCGCTGGACCAGGGCGCGACCGAAGCCCACACCTTCAAGGACGTCCGCTCGGACGCGCTTGTCGGGTTGGCGATCTGGCAGTCCGACGACGACCTCGCCGCCGCGAGACCGGCCCTCGGCGCAGCAGTCGAGCACGACGACTTCGATCTGTGGGAGAGCAGTCCGGTCGAGTCGTTCCTGCTGCACGACGTCTAGTCACGCGGAAGCGTTCCTGAACCGTTCTGTGATTACTCGGGGCGAACCGCCACTACCAGGACATCCAGAGCCGATCGAGGTCCGTCGTCCGTCCGCACCTGGCGTGTGACGCTCTCGGAACGCATCACATCCAAGCCTGTGTCCTTGAGGTCGGCGACCACATCTTCGGGTGTGTACAGAAGTGCTGCATCTTGAGGACCACCTGATCCGCGCGTGAGGTTGTCGGTGTGGTGACCCACGACGACGAGCTGACCTCCGGGGGCCACGGCACGTGCCGCATGCAGAAGGGCAGACCGCTGCTCTCGTGCCGGTAGATGGAGGTACGCAACGATGACTAGGTCAAAGTCAGCCGCCCCCCAGGGCCCTTCGGTGACGTCTCCGACCTTCCCCGTCAGCGAGCCACTCGGCGTTTCACGTTGGGCCCACAACTGTTGGGCGCGACTCACCGCGATGGCGGAGAAGTCGACGATGGTCGCTTGCCACCCCCGGTCAGCAAGCCAGAGGGCGTTCCGCCCTTCCCCACCCGCTACGTCGAGGGCCCGTCCAACTGGCAGATTCGCCGTCGTCTCGGCGACGAACACATTCGGTTCGGCGGACCAGACAAGGTCGCGCTCCGCATATCGAGCGTCCCAACCCTTGCTGTCCATACGTGATCCTTCCTACTCGGGCGCAAGCTGCGATGGAGCCTCAGGCAAGAAGACTCCGAAGCATCCAGGCCGTCTTCTGGTGGACGTCAAGTCGACGGACGAGGAGGTCGGTGGTCACGTGATCCGGTACAGCTTCGGCGACCGGCAGCACCTGACGAATTGTTGCGGAAGTTGCCTCGTGGGCCGACACCAGACGACGAATCATCTCGACCGCGTCGGGAACATCGGTGTCCTCGGTCACGCTGGAGAGCTCGGCGAACTGCCGGTACGTGCCTGGAGCGGGCGCGTCCAGCGCACGGATCCGCTCGGCGATCTCGTCTACCGCCAGAGCCAGCTCCGTGTACTCCTCCATGAACATGGCGTGTAGCGAGTGGAACATCGGGCCTACGACATTCCAGTGGTAGCTATGTGTCCGAAGATAGAGAGAGTACGAGTCGGCGAGGACTCGAGAAAGGCCATGGACGACCTCGTCAAGATGTTCGGTTTCAGACCAGTTGGTGACGGTGGCGCTCATCGGGTTCTCCTCAGGGGGTTCTCGAAGTCTGCGGCTTGAGCCGACAGGTGGGGCAGTGGCCCCAGAAAACAATCTCGGCCTCGTCGATCTCAAAGCCGTGCACGGAAGGTGGCTCGACGCACGGCCCTTCCTCGGGATGACAGTCGACGTCGACGACCATTCCGCAGGACCGGCACACCAGATGGTGGTGGTTGTCCCCGACCCGGCGTTCGTAGAGCGCCGGACTACCCGCCGGCTCGATGCGGCGAACCAGGCCAACGGTCACCAGTGCATCGAGCACGTGATAGCCGGCCTGTGTGGAGAGTGTCCCGATGCGTTCCCGCACGGCTGTGGCCACTTCTTCGGTGGTGAGATGGCTGCGCTCACCCAGGACCTCGAGCGCCGCGACCCGGGGAGCGGTGACACGAAGCTGGTGCTTCCGCAGGAGTTCGTCGACTGTCGCCATAACACCAGAATAGTTCCTAGAATAGAATCACTCAAATCTTAGGAGACGAAACGGATGAAGATCTGTGTCCCGGTCACACCCGACGGAACGGTCGACCCACGGTTCGGTCGCGCGCCACGCGTGGCCGTGGCAACCATCACCGACGACGCACTCACCGACTGGAAGGAGTTCGACGTCCACTGGGACGTCGAACACGACGCGGGGACGGAGGGAGCGCACCATGCCCGCGTTGCGCGATTCCTCATAGATCACGGGATCAATGTGGTTGCAGCCCGACAGATGGGTGACGGGATGCAGCGGATGCTCGGCTCTATGGAGATTCGTGCCGACCTCGACTGCACCGGAGACGCTCGTCAAGTCGCGCTGTCGGTGGTTCCCCACTCCGGCTAGTCCGACCACAGCTTCTGCTGCAGGCGCCCGGACGACAGGCAGTGTTCACGAGATGACCATTCCCCCGAGGCAGCTCAGGAACTGCCCTTCCCGCCACATCGGTCTCAAAGACTCGGAATGTTCCTGTCCCGTCATCGGGTTAGGGTCGTAGGACATTCGGTTGTCGATTGTGGCCGCCTCGGTTTGTGGCCCAGGAGGATTTTCCATGCCGACTGAAGAATGGACCACCGACGCCCTGATCAGGCAGTTCGACAATGTCCGGGCCTATACCGAGCAACTCGCGGCGCCGTTGTCACCAGAGGACCAGACCGTCCAGTCGATGCCCGACGTGTCCCCCACCAAGTGGCACCGGGCCCATGTCACCTGGTTCTTCGAGACGTTCGTCCTGGCCGAGACCGAAGCCTGGCTTCGCGCCCTATCAAGACGAGTACTGGTACCTGTTCAACAGCTATTACGAGTCTGTCGGGCCCCGCTACTCTCGCCCCGACCGCGGGCTGATCAGTCGCCCTGGCGCCCATGAGGTCGGCAGCTACCGCTCAAACGTGAACGATCGGCTGCGCGACATCGTCGCCTCGGTCGACGGCGGATCGCTCGAGAAGGTCGCGCCCGTGATCGAGCTCGGTTTCCACCATGAGCAGCAGCACCAAGAGCTGCTGCTCATGGACATCAAACACGTCCTGTCGGTGAACCCGATGCAGCCGACATACGCCGGCCAACCGTCCGAGCGTGGCGAACCGGACGCCCTCGGTTGGGTTGACGTCGAAGGCGGGTTGGTCGAGATCGGCCATGCAGGCAAGGGTTTCCGGTTCGACAACGAAGAACCTCGGCACCGTGTCTGGCTCGAGCCCGTACCGCCTGGCCGACCGACTCGTCACCAACGGCGAGTGGCTCGAGTTCATGGCCGATGACGGCTACGGCCGACATGAACTCTGGCTCTCCGACGGCTGGGGCAAGGTGAAGTCCGGCGGATGGCGCTCGCCGTTGTACTGGACCGAGCTCGACGGCGTCTGGTTTGAGCACACGCTGCACGGCACGTGGCCAGTCAACCCAGCGCTGCCCGTCAGCCACGTGAGCTTCTACGAGGCCGAGGCTTACGCTTCCTGGTCCGGAAAGCGGCTTCCGAGCGAGGCCGAGTGGGAGCACGCGGTGGTCAGCGACGGTCAGCCGGTTGTGGGCAACCTCGCCGACTCGCAGACCTTCCACCCGCGCGCAGCAGGCCCGAAGGCAGGTCGGTTACGCCAGATGTACGGCGACTGCTGGGAGTGGACGTCGTCGGCATACCACCCCTATCCCGGGTTCCATCCGCCCGTGGGCGCGATCGGTGAGTACAACGGCAAGTTCATGTCCAACCAGATGGTGCTGCGTGGCGGCTCCGCGCTGACGCCGAGCGACCACGCTCGTTCGACCTACCGCAACTTCTTCCCGCACGCCGCTCGTTGGGCATTGTCCGGGGTGCGGTTCGCCGACGGCGGTGCACCGGTGGCCGCCGTATGACCAGGTCAAGTCACCGGTCGTCCAGCGACTGCTCGACCCCGACTGGGCTGCCGGCAGCCTCGCCGACGACGTGCGCCGTGGTCTCGGCTCCTTTCCGCGCACCCTGCCGCCCAAGTGGCTGTACGACGACCGCGGCTCGGCTCTGTTCGATGAGATCACGCGGCTTCCGGAGTACTACCCGACGGAACGAGAGCGCCACATCCTGAACGAGAACGCCCGCGCGATCGCCAAGGAGTCGACGGCCTCGATCCTCATCGAGCTGGGGAGCGGCACGTCCGACAAGACGCGCACCCTCCTCGATGCGTTCGTCGCGACTGGGCAGCTCGAACGCTTCGTGCCCGTCGACGTCTCGGAAGCTACGCTCCGTCGCGACCGCCTACGACATCTCTCACGCCTACCCAGGACTTCAGGTCGAGGCGATCGTCGGCGACTTCACCCTTCATCTTGCTCATTTGCCGCATGGGGGGCCGCGCATGGTGGCGTTCTTGGGCGGGACCATTGGCAACCTCTACGTCGAGGAGCGTGCTGCGTTTCTGGGGGCGTTGGCCGACTCCCTCTCAGCTGGTGACTCGTTGTTGCTCGGCTTCGACCTGGTGAAGGACACGAACCGTCTGATCTCTGCCTACGACGACCCGCAGGGACTGACTGCGGACTTCGTCCTGAACTCCCTTCGGGTGCTCAATCGTGAGCTCGATGCCGACTTCGACCTCGACGCCTTCACCTACGTCCCGTTCTGGGACCCGCACATGGAGCGGATGGATCTGAGGCTCCGGTCCGAGATGCCGCAACGGGTACGGATTCCAGGTGCGGCGCTCGAGATCGACCTGGGATCAGGCGAGGAGATCCGCGTCGAGATCTCGACGAAGTTTCGACCCGAAGGAATTCGGTCCGAACTTGCCGCTGCCGGATTCGACGTCACCGGCACGTACACCGACCCAGGACGCGACTTCGCCGTCGTTCTCGCGAAGCGAACTCCCACGTAGCGGTAGTTACTCGGGAGTTGGGGCTTGACGGTCTCTGGGTTCGGGAGCAGATTGTCGAGGCGTCAGGGCGCCGTCCTGCGTCAAATTCACGAGGAGGCCCACGTGAGTCGTTTCGTCCAGATAATCGAATGGAAGTCGTCCAAGATCGATGAGGTCAGGAAGCTCAACGTGGAGTGGGTGACCGCTTTCCCACCATGGGTCGATCGCGCGTGCTGCCGTGCTCCGATCGTGAGGACGCGGTGAAGTTCCTGACCATCGTCGAGTTCGCCTCCTACGAAGAGGCGATGAAGAACTCTGCGGACCCAGCAACCTCGCAGTTTGCCGAGCAAATGGGTGAGTTGTGCGACGGTCCGCCGGCAAACCTCGATGTGCTCGACGAGCAGAACCGGTGGCAAACGATCTTCGGCGCCGTTGAGACCAACGACACCGGCACTTCACAAGTGACGTATGTGGCGGCGGTTACTGGACCTCGCACCATCTCAGCGACTTACCTACCTACCGTCTTGGGAGATCCCGTGACGGGAACGGCGAACTTCGATGTTGCCGAAGCCGTTTCTCAATACATTCCGCCCCAGCCGCGAGCCCTTGTCGGGGTTGGAAACACCCTGGTAGTTACGCTCTTCGGGCTGGTCATCATCGTCTTCATCATCTTGATCGCCCAGGTGGTGCGGGTGCGCCGGGCTTGTCGGCCGGTGGCTAAGAGATCGGCTGAGCACGTTCCTGCGACCTGATGAGGGGTGATCTGGGCAGTTGTCACACGGCATTTGCCAGCCGCTCAACGACGTCCGCTGCCTTCTCTTGTGCCGGAGCCCCCTGCAGGTTGCGAGAGATTTCCGACATTCGAGCCTTCAGCGCGCTGTCGGCGAGCAGAGTGTCGACCGCTGAGACAATCTCGTCCTGAGTGGCCCCGTACGTGTCAAGACGCCGACCGAAGCCCAGCTCTTGCACCCGTTGTGCATTGTCGTACTGGTCCCAGAAGAGCGGGAGGACGATCATCGGCAGTCCGAAGTTGAAGCCTTCGGTTACGGTGTTGTTTCCCCCATGCGTGATCAACAGGTCGCATTGCGGAAGTATCGACGGCTGCGGCAGGAACTCTCCGCCCCACATCCGCTCGCCAAGGCGCATCTGCTCGTGCAGCGGACCCATGCTCACGATCACCCGGTGAGGAGTCTGATCGAGGGCGTCAATAAGTCGCTGCATCAGGCTGAGATCGTTGCAGCCGAGACTGCCCATGGACAGGTAGACCACCTTCCCGTCGCCAGGCAGAACCGAGTCGACATCGAATGCCTCCTCACCCGTGCGAACCGTGGTGTCGAGACGTGTCCATGTCGCATCGAGGGGAGTAGCGCGTCTGTAGTCCATGACCTCCGGGAAGAGGTAGAGATTGGCGAAGGGCGAGTTGTACTGGAAATGGCCACTCGGCAGCGGGTCGGCACCCACCGAGGTGTTGAAACTACTCAGCTCCTCAATCAGCGGATCGTGAAGGCGCCGGTACTCAGCTTCGAAGTCAGCCCATTCCGAACGGTCATCAGTGGGGAGGCCGGAGAAGGGTGGTGGCAGGTCAGGGTCTTCCATTTCGAGCGGGTTCGCCGAAACCATCCGGACCCAGGGCACTCCCGCAAGCGGTACAGCAGCGAACCCCACAACGTTGTCAGAGACAATGACGTCCGGTCGGTGCTCTGCCCAGATTTTCATCAGCCTTTCGTGGGCGTAGCGCCCGCCGCCAACGAGCTCCTCCCAGATTGGCTTGATCACGGTCGCGAGCTGTTCAATCGTCGGCTTGCGAAACTCGGGGGCGGTAGCCCGGATGAACTCGGCCCACCCCTCCCCTGCTGCCTCCGGGTTCTCCGGCGCTGGCCCAAGCCGCATCAGCGCCTCGTCGAATCCCCTACTAGTCAACTTGCCTTCAAAAGACTCCTCGACAACGAACAGGCACCTCGTCCCACGGGAACGGAGCGTCTCGGCGATGGCCACCAAGTTGTTCGTAGGACCCCAAGCCCCAGGCTCAGGAAAGAAGGCAACCGTCCTTTGCGACATGTGCGTCTCCCTCCACCGCGACATTGCACGGCTCGTACGGGATACAACGAACTCCGGATCCTAGTGGAGGGCGTCGGACATCAGACGTCCTCAGTCGCCGTCACCAGCCAACCCTGCTGCTTCACGCCTGCCGCCACCGCGACCAGGCGGCCTGCTTGGTGGTTCCGGCGACGTCGGCCACCTGGGACCACGACCCATTCTCGGCGAGTGTGCGCGCCGAAATCCCTAGGCACTTCCCCACCTCTTCACTGACTCGAAGCAACTCTTCGAACGCTTCGAGATCGGGACGAGTTGCCAAGTCGCGCAGCGCACGCACCACAAGGTCACCGATCTGGTCGACCGACTGAGTACCTGCTTGCTCACGACGCTGTGTCATGCCTCCACTGTCTACTGCAACGCGACCTGGGACAAGTCGCAGTGGACACGTTTCCTACCGAAGCCGAACCCTGATCTCGTCCTCCGCCGACGCGAAAGTACGACTCCACGTCGCGCCAGGCCAGCGATACGTAACCACCCCGTCGTCCGGTCGGTAGTCCGCGGTGTACAAGGTGCCGAAGCCGTTTTCAAAGTCGGTGCTTCGCAGCGACGGGGACAAGAACTCCTCCGCTGCAACGTCCGCAGGTCGCGATTCTCGGTCGAGCCGGCGCAGCACGTCCTGGCGTTCGACACTCCGGAACCTGCGCGCTAGGTCGGGTCGGTCTGGCACAAGTCCACGGTGGTTAGTCGCCAACGGCATGTCGAAGTACTCCGGGGCGCGTCCCGGAGCCACGAACGCGGTGACCACGACCCCTGACCGATCGGTCAACGTCAGGTTGTAGCTAGCGGCGACGGGCATCCGATCGATGACGCGGCGCGCATCGGCGACGCTGTCACACACCTCCAGGAGATAGCGCAGGACCAGAGGAATAGCGAAACCGTCGCCGGTTCCTGGCAGCCCTCCGAACGTCAACGAGACTGCCAGACCCCGGTCGTTCGTCCCGTCCAATAGGCCCCACAGACAGTCGCTGGTACCGATGACGCGTCGTTCACCCCATCTGGTCGACATGCTGACACCTTCGAAGAGGGCAGGGTCGTAGTCGTAGTTGCGCAGCAGGGCCCGGTGCTGTCCGGATGCCACGAGCTGCGAGCACCCCGGTGCGAAAGCCGGCGGGTTCCACAGCGCGAGCATCCGCGCAACGTCACTGTCGTTACCGGCCAACGTGACGAGGTGCTGCCACATCGGGAGGAGCTCCGGCATGTGTTGCCTGAGGGCTGACCGGGACTCCGAGAGCGTGGACCGGCGATCCCAGCCTTCAGAGGCATGCCACGCCCGGTATGACGGCCAAGTCGCCTCGAGCAATGCGCTCCACGCCGGACCGGGACGATCCTCCTGGATCCCGGTCATGGTGAGGACCACGGGGACGGGAGCTGCCGCTGGTTCCACCAGCGAAGAGCGCCGCACGGCGCTGGTCCGGCACTCCGCAGCACTCGAGGCAGGTGGTGCCGTGCGGGGCTGCGCGCGGGTGGGTCGCGTCCTGGGGGAAGCTCCGAGGCAGCGACCGAGGTCACCCATGGATCGGCCCAGGTGCTCGAGAGTCCGCAGCAGCTGTGCTGCCTCATGGTCGGTGCGTCGACCCAGCTCGTCACAGACCGACGTGAGGTGGCTGGCGAGTTCAGGCGTCGTGAGGGATGTGATTGCTGGGTGCTCAGTTGTCATGCCGTCAAGTTTGCCTTGACGGCATGATCTTCGTCAACTTTCCCTTGACGATGCATGTTGGTCACGCCGGGGAGCACATCCTCCGAGCGAACGACAGATCGAACGACAGATACCTACTCGCGAGCGAACGGGACGCCGAGACACACATCGGCATCGGCCTCGCGCGCGTAGCGGTGTCCCGAGTAGACGGCAGTCGCGATCGTTCCCGGAGCAAGACAGTCGCCGATGCGCTGGATGGGAATGTGCTCGTTCAGCGCGTGGTAGAGGGCGTCCACGGGCTCGCGGGACGTGACCATCACCACGTTCGCGGCCTCGACCTCTCTGGCGGCCCCGGTATGGATGGACTCGAGCGTCACCGAGCCCTCGTTGACACGGGCCAAGGCCATTCCCGTTTCGACGTGCGATGCCGAGCCCGAGGATCCTCGCCTGGATTCGATGCTGCTCGTCGGTGTACGTCGTCCAGGTCGAAACCTCATTCGCGGGCGTTACCAGGGTGACCTCGAGGCCAGCGCGCCGCAGGGCTTCGGCGATGACCCCGCCGAGGTAGTAGTGGTCGTCGTCAAACACGACCACAGGTCCGCTCGGCATCGTCCCAGCCATGATGTCGTCCGGGGTGAGGACACTTGGCGAGTCCGATCCCGGTATCGCCGACGTATGCCACCGACCGAGGCCATCTCTTCGCCACTTGGCGCCCGTTGCGACCACCACGCGGTCGGGAGCGAACTCGAGGATCTGTTCGGCGTCGATAGTGCTGTCGAGGTAGACCTCGACGTTCGCCAGCTTCTCGATCTGGTTGAGCCGCCAATCGCGGACCCGCGCCCACTGACCAAGCCCTGGCAACGACGACTCAAGCGTGACCCGACCCCCAAGCGATCTGCGGGCCTCCGCCAGGGCGACGTCGTAGCCGCGCTTGCCGAGTGACACCGCCGCTTCGAGACCTGCGGGGCCTCCCCCGACGATCAGGATCCTCGCGTCCGACCCCCTCACCGGGATGCGCTCGGGATGCCAGCCCTTCCGCCACTCCTCGCCCATCGTGGGGTTCTGTGTGCAACGGATCGGGGTGCCCGTCTGGTCGCCCGTGTAGCAGATGTTGCACCCGATGCATTCGCGGATCTCGTCGTCGCGTCCTTCGGCGATCTTCTGGGGCAGGAACGGATCAGCAATCGAAGGACGTGCCGCGCCCACGAGATCGATGACGCCGTCACGCACGAGCCGCAGCATCGTCTCTGGCGAGGTGAAGCGCCCCACGCTGACGACGGGTTTGCTTGTCACGCTCTTGACCCATGACGTCGTCGCCTCGAGTGCAGCTTCAGGGGTGAACCGCGATGTCCCCATCTCAATGCTGTAGTCGTGCACTGTGATGTCCCACAGATCCGGAAGATCCGCCATGAGCGCCAACATCTCCCTGGGCTCCTGCGTGTCCTGATCGTCGTCGTCACCACCGGTGCTCGCGGAGAAGCGCACCGCCACCGCACACGTGTCCCCGATGGCTTCCTTCGTTTCCACGATCAGTTCTCGTAGGAGCCTGGCCCGGTTCTCGAGTGAGCCGCCGTACTCGTCGGTTCGCTGGTTGGAGGGCAGCAGGAACTGCCGAATCAGATACTGGTGCGCTGCATAGACATAGACGATGTCGAATCCAGCTCGCTGTGCTCGTCGTGCCGCATCGACGTGCCAGCGTTTGAACTCCCGGATATCGGCCTTGTCCATCGCTCGGGTCTGAACGGGGTCGTAGACACCAGCCGGAACGCTGGCCGGGCCGAGCGGGGCTTCACGCGAATAGTGGTTTGCACTCGAGGCCCCCCCATGCCAGAGCTCGACGCCGGCGAGAGCGCCGTGGGCGTGGACCTTGTCGACCATGAGCGCGTGGCGATCGATGTCCTGGTCATCCCACAAGGAGGCGGAAGGATACGGCTCGTCATCGGACGATGGGTGAATCGAGCAGTATTCGGTGCACACGGTGCCCCACCCACCCTCGGCCTTCACCTCGCGCATCCCGGCGAGAGTCTGAGGCCGTCGGTATCCCATGCCCGTGCAGTGGGGAACCTGGTAGAAGCGGTTCGGGGCCGTCACCGGTCCAATGCGAACCGGCTCGAAGAGGACGTCGAAGCGAGGATCGCGCGGCATGTTCGCCCTCCGAGGGTGTGTGGCCCAGCGAACTTATCAACCCCGCACACCCCACCAGTCGTTCTGGACGGGACCAGCGACTCCAGCACTCGCCAACCTTCCGCTCCAACATGTCGGTGATCATGTCAGTTGATTCCCCACAGCCCCGCTTCATTGCTAGGTTCACCGAACGCACAGACATCGGCGGCAGCCCAAGAAAGTCCGCAGCGGTCAGCACTCAAGGAGGTGGTGAAAGGTGAATGTGGACCCCAGCGGAGCGTCAGCGCCGACAGTCACGAGGCTGTTCACGACCCCAATCAAGGGGTTCACGCTGGGCCAACCTGCAAGCGTCACCCTGGGGAGAAACGGGGCAGAGGGCGATCGTGACTTCTTCGTCATTGACAGCAACCAGGAGCTCCTGTCGATTACGAGGACAGGTGCCTTTGGGGGTTGGCAGGCTCAGTTTGATCGAGACCAAGGTGTCCTGACCCTCGTGTCCTCCGATGGCCGCGTCCTCGAAGACAAGGTCGTCAGGGGTGCTGATGCAGTGGTCGACTTCTGGGGGTCACATGAAGTCCCAGGTCACATCGTGGATGGCCCTTGGTCGGTCTGGCTGTCTGAGATCGCGGGCCAATCGGTCGACTTGGTGCGCGCGACAGAGCCGGGTGGAGCCAACGATGAGACGGCTGTCACGGTGGTCTCGGAGGAGTCCGTCGCTGAGCTGGGGCGAGTGACCAACACCGGGGCGATCGACATCCGCCGATTCCGGATGCTCATCAACATCTCCGGTGTTGATTCCTACGAAGAGGAGACCTGGCGCCCCGCCACCGTGCGTATCGGTTCTGCCTTGCTGAAGATGCGGGGCCCGGTGCCTCGGTGCAACGCCACGACCCGGAATCCTGACACGGGAGAGAAGGACCTGAAGACGCTGCGACTCATCGCCGAGGGCCGCGGGATGCAGCCGGATGAGTTTGGCGAAGAAGGACTCAATCTGGGCGCTTACGCCGAGGTCGTTGAGCCTGGCGTCGTAAGCGTGGGTGACCGGGTCGAGTTGGTCTAGTCCTCGACATCAATCCCGGATCAGTACACATTGCGGTGCCCTGGGAATGAGTCGGTGGGGGCGCCTGTTCCCCCACGAGACGACCAAGGTTGACCGTGATGGTGAGAAGGGAACTTGCGGTGCGCGTCTCCGGATTGTGGCGCTACCCGGTCAAGTCACTGGGGGGTGAGACCCTCCAGTCCGCCGAGCTGACTCTCGATGGAGTTGCGGGGGACCGGGTGGTACACGTAAGCGGTCCCCGAGGACCACTGACCGGACGGACGCGGTACGGCCTTCTCACGGTCCCGGCGAGCACCGGATCAGATGGTGTTCCGTATGTCGCTGGTCATCGCTGGGACTCTGATGAGGCGGCCGAAATCATCAGCCAGAACGGCGGACTGGGCGCGCGGCTCGTCGCAGACGAAGGGCCAGACCGCTTCGATGTACTCAACCTCCTCGTCGCCACCGACGGAGCGGTTGAACGATTTGGCCATGACGTCCGCAGACTGCGACCGAACCTGCTGCTCGCTGGTGTACCAGCCGACATTGAGCCCACGATGCCTGGTCAGGCCATCGCCATTGGGGACGCACTGATCGGCGTCCACTCGGTCCGTGGCCGATGCGTTGTCACGTCGATCGACCCAGACTCCGGCGAGCAGGACATGGATGTCTTCCGCCGGATTCACACCGTGTTCGGGGGAGAGTTGGCACTCAACTCTTGGGTCATCCGACCAGGCACGGTTCGCGTAGGTGATGAGGCAAGCCTGGTGGCCCTCGAGGCCGAGCCAGTTCACCTCGGCGGTTGGGTTGTCGGTGCTCCCTACCCGCACGCGACCGAGAGCCCGCGCCGGCGGTCGTAGGCAGCTGTTACGACTGAACACCACCTCGTGCCGCCCTCGCCCAAAACGCCTAGGCACGCCACACGTGGCGGCGGCCATCGACGGACAACAGCCACCGCCCCAAGTGGCTGCTTGATTCCCCCGCTTCCACCAAGTCGCGACATCTCGCTCAACCGCGCCCGCTCGCACGACGGATCAGCCGGCCGGGGGCCTGCCTGATCCGCGCGATCAGTTCTTCGTGGAGCAGACGGTCGATCTGCCAGATACCTCAGGCAGTAGCCGCGAGACGACCGGCCTCGGCTCGGTCCGCGGCGGCTTGCGCGCGGTCGCCCAGCTGTTCAGCGAGCGTCGCCTGCTTGAGCCAGTTGTAGGGACTGCACGGCTTGAGGTTGATGCGTTCACTGAGGAGCTGTCGTGACTGGGCAGATCGGCCGCTGCGCAGGGCGGCCTCGAGCAGGGTGCGCTGGATCGCGTCCCGTTGCGCGTGGCTACCTCCGAACTCATTGAACCTGTAGCGCAGGGGCATCAGCGCGTCGACGACGGCGTCGTAGTGTCCCGCCCCGAAGTCGAGCATCGCCTTGCACACAGGCAGCCCGATTTCGCGAGTCATGGTTGCGTTAGTCACTGCGTCCGGAGCAGTAGCCAGCCAGCTCTCGCGGTCCTGGATCAAGCGTTCTGCGCGGTCGAAACTACCTGCGCCGACGTAGGACATGACGGCGTGCATGTCGTTGAACGCGTAGCAGGGAGTTTGCATGGCGGGCACCCAAGCATCTGCGAGAGTGCGCCACCGCTCAGTCTGGTCATCACCCTCTAGATAGAGCCGCCACAGCAGGGCGGCGGCATCGAGCATCTCCATCGCCAGGCCAGCCGACTCGTCGTTGTTGATGACGGAATCGAAGATTCTGAGTACCCGCTCACGGTCTCCGACCTCGAGCCCAAATAGGCAGCGGTGCCACCAGTTGTGCACGTTGAGGAAGTTCCCGGTGCCCCAGTCGTCAGTACGGTCATCGAGGTACGAGATCCCCAGGTCGAAGCGTCCCTGCATCTCATAGGTATGCACCACCGCGTGGATACCCCAGACATCGGTCGGGTCCGCTGCCACGGCGGCAAGGCCGACGTCCTCGGATCGGTCGTAATGACCGGCTTCCTCCAATCCAAAGGAGTACATGCCCAGCAGCTGTGCTCGGTGGGGTTCGTCGTCGCCCCACGCCGTGAGCGCGCCTCCGACCCGGTCCCGCAGCGAGGTCGCGTCACCGGAGAAGAAGTCAGCTTGGTGACCAACGGCGAGGGCCAGCACGTCGCGTGGGTAGGCGACGGTGAGATCGCGAAGGAGTGCCCCGGCTCCTTTCAAGTTTCCGTCCAACCACGCCTGCGCAGCCTCGACGTGCCTGTGCTCTCGATCGCCCAAGACTGTCTCGTCGGCGCCGGCCCGCCAGCTCACAAAGGCCGTTCGAGCTGCTTGGGTGTCGGCGGCCTCAGTGCCCAGAACGCCGAGGTAGGCACTGAACACCTGGGCCATCGCCATGTTCGGGTCGACCTCTAGGGCTGCCGCCAATTCGTCGCCCACGGCTGGCCGGAAATGTAGAAGGTGGTCTATCGCCGTGTCGTAGTGAGCGACCGCCGCGACATCGGTGGGACCTAAGCCATTGCCGTGTTGATCCGTGTTCGCCATGGCCGGGATTCTGCTCCTGATGCGGCAAGATAGCGAGGCTCCCGGGGTCCGCCCTTCCGGTCCCGCGTCAAACGGCCACCACCCAGGGAGATTTCGACGCTGGTAGGACGTGCGGAGGGCCACTACAGTGCTGCGATGAGCGCTCAGACGGTAAACACAGTTCCCACTCCAGCGACCTGGCCAGCTCACGACCCGGCCACCTATCGCGTCATCCCCGAGGGCGCCGCCCCGCTCGACCCGGCACGCGTGGCATCGCTACTCGCGGCCGAATGGGAACGATTCAAGGCACAGACGCCCAACTCCGGTGCTCACCACGCCCGCGCGCTCGGCTCGCTGCCGCTCGGCGTGCCATCGTCCTTTCAGTACTGGGACCCCTATCCCGTGGCGATCACCAGCGCCAACGGTGCCTGGCTGACCGACGTCGACGGCCGCCAGGTACTCGACCTCTCGATGGGCTTCGGCGCCATGCTGGTGGGCCACCTCAACCCCACGGTCGTCGCCGCAGTCGGCAAGGCCCTGGAGACCGGAACCCTGTTCGTCACCCCGTCACCGTCAGCGACCGAAGCGGCCGAGCGCTTCCAGCGGCGCTTCGGACTCGACAAACTCCGGTTCACCAACTCTGGGACCGAAGCCACAATGTACGCAGTCCGCACCGCGCGTGCGTTCACCGAACGCAAGGCGATCATCAAGATCGAGGGCGGCTACCACGGCGGCTACGACGCTCTGCAGGTCTCGGTGAAACCCGATGTCGCCGACATCGGACCCGAGGAGGCACCTACACCGCAAACACCGTTCGAGGTGGAGGCGGGAACGGTCTACGTCGTTCCCTACAACAACCTCGCACGCTGGAACAGCTCTTCGCCGAGCACGGTTCCGAGGTTGCCTGCGTCTTCATGGAACCGGTGATGGAAAACATCGGGATCGTAGTCCCCGACGAGGGTTACCTCGCCAGTGTGCGCGCCATGTGCGATGCCAACGGCGCCCTCCTGGTGTTCGACGAGGTCAAGACCGGCCTCACGGCCGGGCCTGCCGGAGCCGCGCAACGGCTCGGAGTCACGCCGGATCTGATCTGTCTGGCCAAGAGCATCGGGGGTGGCCTGCCCCTCGCAGCCTTCGGTGGACGCGAAGAGGTCATGGCCTGCGTGTCCGACGATCGCATGCCGCATTTCGGCACCTACAACGGCAACCCGCTCGTCGTGGCAGCCGCTGTGGCGATCGATGAGATCGCCACAGCCGAGGCGCTCTCATCGGCCGAGAAGCTCAATGTCGACGCCCTCGAGGCGATGAACTCGATCATCAACGAGCATGCCCTACCGGCCCACACAGTGGGCCTGGGCGTCAAGGGTGCGGTCACCTGGTCAACGACCCCAGTGCGCAACTATCGCGACTACAAGCGCACCGACTTCGGTGCCGCCGAGCTCAGTTGGCTCTGGGGCGTCAACCGCGGCATTCTGACCCCGCCCGGGCTCGACGAGCAGTGGCTGGTGTCGCTGGCTCACACCGCCGACGACATGAACATTCTCGTCAGCGACTTCCGCGAACTCGCCGAGGCCCTTCGCGGCTGAGACTGGACTGAATCGTCGATCTCGAGCGAAAGACGTCAATCCATGACCGACGCCCACCGGTATGACGCAATCGTTGTCGGAGGCGGCCACAACGGCCTTGTCAACGGCGCCTACCTCGCCAAAGCGGAGATGAACACGCTCATCCTCGAGCAACGTCACCTCGTGGGGGGCGCCGCTATCACCGAGGAGCTCTACCCCGGCTTCAGCTTCACGACGTTCTCCTACGGGCTGAGTCTGGTCCGACCCGAGGTGATTCGTGAGCTCGAACTGGTCAAGCACGGATTCAACCCCATCTACATGCCGACGGTATTCGCCCCGATGGAGAACGGCGACTATCTGCTGCTCGGCCCCGACCGGGACGAGAACATCCACGAGATCGGGCGGCACTCTCGGCGCGATGCCGACGCCTTCGACCGTTACGAGCACGACCTAGCACGCGTCCTTCAGATGTTGTACCCGCTGTCCGACCGAGTGCCACCCGACATCTTCGGCAGCACCCCCGAGGACGCCGAGGACGTCGCCTGGCTGCTCGGGCACCTCGGGTCGGCAGACAAGAAGGTCATCCACGATGCCGTCCGGATCATCACGGGCAGCGTCTCGGACTTCCTGGACGACTACTTCGAGAGCGAGATCGTCAAGGGTTACCTTGCTGCATCCTCCACGACGGGCACCAAGGTCGGACCGATGTCAGCGGGCTCGGGTCTGGTCTGGTTGATGCAGATGCTGGGCGAGCACGACGGTCACCTCGGCTCGTGGTCGTTCCACAAGGGAGGCAACGGCGGGTTCACTCAAGTGCTGGGGCGCGCGGCGCAGTCGTTTGGTGCCGAGATCCTCCTTGACTCGCGCGTTGACCACGTACTGACCAAGGATGGCAAGGCGGTCGGCGTCGTCCTCACCGACGGAACCGAGTTCCACGCCGACACCGTCGTCAGCGCCCTCGACCCGCGCCAGACGTTCACCAAGCTTGTCGACCCCCGCGAACTGCCGTCGGACCTGGTCGAGAGCATCGACCGCTACCAGTTCAACGGCACCAGCGCCAAGGTCAACTTCGCGCTCGACGATGTACCTCGGTACCCAGCGCTCGGAGACCGCACCGACCAGTACCGCGGCTTCGTCAGCATTGCCCCGTCGATCGAGTACCTCGAGCGCGCCTATGACACCTCAAAGTACGGCTGGTACAGCGAGCGTCCGTACCTCGACACCTGCTTTCAGACTTTCCTCGATCCCGATATGGCGCCTCCCGGCAAGCACGTCATGTCGTGCTTCGTCTCCTACGCGCCGTACCACCTCAAGGGCAGCGACTGGGACACCGAGCGCAACAACCTTGGCGACACGGTGCAAAGCACCATCGAGTCGTTCTTCCCCGGCTTCGGTGACCTGGTGCTGCACCGAGAGGTCGTCACGCCGCTCGACATCGAGCGGGTCGTCGGGCTCTCCGAAGGCAACATCTACGCCGGCGACTACCTACTCCCGCAGCTGTACTTCTTCCGCCCGGCGCCCGGGTGGAGTCAGTACCGCACGCCGATCGAGGGCTACTACCAGTGCGGCTCAGGCACTCACCCGGGTGGCTGCGTCACGGGGGCGCCCGGACGCCTGGCAAGCCAGCAGATCCTCAAAGACCGCTCCCTAACGATCTGAGTAATCACCGCCTCTGAAGAACTACTCAGGATTCGGCGCTATGGGTCGTCGGCGCCTGCAGGTGGCCGCCAGCGTTGAGCGGGTCATGCGCCACGATGCCCGGCAGCTGGTCGTGGAAGAACACCTGCGCCAACAGCTCCTTGCGGGAGCGCGTGTCGGTCTTGGCGAAGATCGCCTTGAGATGGTCCTGCACCGTCCACGGGGAAATGACGAGCCTGTCCGCGATGGCCGCGGTGTCCAGCCCGCGGGCAACCAGGCTGGCCACCTCCTGCTCCCGCGCGGTGAGACCGAAAGCCTCCAGCCGCAGCGGCACCGCGTACTCCTCGCCCGCTCGCTGCACGACGATCGCGACCCGTCCGGTCGACGCCTCGTCGGGCAGCGAGCCGTGCAGCGTCAACCACCCATCAGACGTCGGGATGTGCAACGGCTGGGCGAACCGACCCTCGCGTCCCTGTCGACGTACCTCGGCGGCCAAGGCCAGCGCCGGAACTGGGACGTTTCGTTCGATCGGGTCGTCGCGCAACACCGGGGCGAGCAGCGCGGTGGTGGTTGGCGTGGACAGCTCGACGTCGTCGTTGGCGTCAAGGATCAGCAGGCCGGGGGCGCGGTGCTCGTCGTGTCGTAGGGCGGCGTCGAACCGGTAGGAGTTGCGCAAAGCCTCGGCGATCGGCCGCGACATTCGAGCCATCAGGCGGGCGTCTTGCGCGGTGAAGTCGCCTGTGTCCTTGGTCCGGTGCATGACGACGCAGCCCCAGGCTCGTCCGCGTGTGACCATCGCCACCCGCATTTCGTATGGAGTCCCGATCGGTTCCAGAAACTCGCGGTAGCGGGCGCTTCGCTCCGGGCGGCCCCGCGTGGTCTCGCTGAGGATCCCGACGGGGATGCGCCGCGCTGCAAGCACGGCAAACTGGTTAATGTCGTCGCGCAGGTATTCGCTGGTGACGACGGCCTGGGCTGCCGCCTGTTCGGTCGCCGGCGTGAGGAACCCACCGGTCATCAGCTCCATCGGGTTCGCCGTGGTGAGCAGCTTGGTCTCGGGGTCGAGGCCGTGCCAGCAGGCGGCGTCGACCGGGAAGGCCCGCCTGATCCGCGCGATCAGTTCTTCGTGGAGCCGTGCGTAAGGCAGGCCGCGGGTGCCGAGGCGTTCCACGTCGGCTACGAGCCTGTCGCCATCCGAGGGGGACATCCCCCCATAGTGCCCCCGCGCTGACGGATCGGCGCCCACATGCACGAAAGATCCCAGGCACGGGGGGATGTCTGAGGTGCCTGGCTGCGAGCACCGTGGAGTTGTCGCAAAGGTGCGGCATCGAAACCAACCCGAGGAGATCCCATGAACACCTCCAGCCCCACGAAGCTCGCAACCCAGACGGTCTGCTTCGCCGCCCCCCTGCTCACCGGCACCACATCGGTGGATCGCGAGGAGATGCTCTCCTGCTGGACCGGCGTGCGACACGACGAGCACGCCGCCTCCCGCCGGCAGCACGGCATTACCCGCGAGGCGGTATGGATCCAGCCCACGCCGGGCGGAGACTTCGCATTGGTCCTCCTCGAGTCGGCCGACCTGCCGAGGGCATTGCTCGGCATCGCGACATCGCAAGAGCCGTTCGACGTGTGGTTCCGCGAGCACCTGAAAACCGTCCACGGCATGGACTTGTCGCAGGGAATGACGCTGCCGGAGACGGTCCTCGACTACCGAGCCTGACACTGCATCTGCCTGCCGGCGTCAGTCGGTCGAAATTCATCGGGCTCCTTGGGGACGAGAGCGGCACAGCGCCCTCAACTACTCAAGGAGCCCGGCGCGAAAGACCTGCTGGGACCTAGGGCAGCTGAATCCTCACGCAGACACTCGTTCTGGGGCGGATGCGAGCAAGAATCCGCCCGTTGGACTTGATCCGCCCCGATCGCGGCCGGGCCCAGCCGGTTTCCCACAGGAATTCCGAATGTCCCGCCCCGTAGGGCGTGCGTGAAACTCCTGACACCCCCGCTGACCTGAGTGTTCACCGGTACGCGAATGCACCGCGCAAGCGAACCTGCGCAGATCCGGAAGTGGCGGCTCTCCTACGTGCTGGGTCTGCGACCGCCCTCCATCGACGGCGAGGGCTCTCCTCCCCCGCTCACCTCTTCAGAGGTCTCATCATCGCGGGCACAGGGACTCTTCCGAGTCCCTGTCGGCGGCCTTTACGACTACTCCTCGAAACCCAGACACCGAACCCAAAGGCACCCTTCGTGGCGCCGCTTCATCAGGCAGCTGCAAGCGCCGGGCCAACGGGACCGGTTGCGCCGATCGGTGATGTCAGGGCAAGGGGCCGACGGGCACCGAAACGGCTGCCGCATCCGCTGCGGTGGGTCCGTCGAGACCTGGCACTTGCGGTTCGGGGGGTCGGTGCCAGTTCAAGTACGTCAGGATTACGCCGGTTATGACGGTGTATGCCAGCAAGACACCCAGCGATTGCCCTATGCCGTTGCCATTGAAATAGACCGTGTTGCGCAACAGCTCATAGGCGTTGCGGGGAGGTAGAAACGGCCCAAGATCTCGCCAGAAATTGGTCAGATACACCGCACCGTTCGACCCACCAGACGACGGATTGCCGAACTGCAGAAAGATGATCACCGTCAGCAGAATTCCGGCTGGTCCCAAGAGTCGCCGTAGAACAGCGGCAAACAAGGACACCGTGAGGATGATCAGCGACATGATCGGCCACACGACCCAGAAGGAATCGCTTGGTATTCCCTGAAGCCAGAAAGTGGCGATGAGGTCAACCACGAGACCGGCAACGACTGCGAACCCGAGGAGCCATTCCCCTCTCCAATGGCCGGAGGCGGATTTGAATGCATTCGTCAACAACGCCGTGGCCATGTAGCCACCCACGAGCAGGGGAACCAGCAGCGTGGCTAGTACCAACGCAAACGGATCCTTAGGTGCGAGCGGCGTCGGCACGTAGGACTTGACGGTGATCTGCTCCGACGAAGCCTGGGCTGCCTTCTCGAAGTTCCCGGCAATATCTAGCGGCGCGATGTCGCTGATCGACGGGACCACGATGAGTTCTCCCGGGGACTCGGTGGCGATGAGAGCTCCATAGATTTCCCCACGATCGATGGCCCCCATCGCGGCCTGCCGGTCCGGGTACTCCGTAACGTCCAGGGAGAACAGATCGTTCTGCGCCGCATCGACCAGCGGGGAAGACCCAACGCTGCCGAAGGGCATGTCGTCCGCGATTGGTTCGTGGCCCGAACTCATGTAGTTGAACGCAAAGAGCGCGCTCAGGATCAGCGCCAGGGTCACCGGCGCTACGAGATTCCTCGGAACAAAGCGGCGCCGTCCCGATCCCGAGCTGGACTCGTCGTCAGCTGGTGCGCCAACGGCGGGTTCGATGGTGACGCGCCTACCCATGAGGACGACAAGCACCACGCCGACAACGGCGTAGAGGCTCAGCACGAGGATTGGAACAGCGATGCCGTTGCCATCGAAGTAACGGACATTGCGGTAGAGCTCGACGGCGTGCCGTGGCGGGAAGAGGGCGCCGATGTACTGCCAATACGTGGGGAGCAGTGACACCCCACCGCCGCCGGCGCCCGCACCACCGACCACAACGAAGGCCAACGCCACCACGAGCGTGCCCGCTTTGCCGAGAACCGCCTGGAGGCCAATCGCCGCGAGGGCAACCGCCGCAGTAACGAGCGCAAAGCAGGGTAGTAGGCCCCACACTGCGCTCGATGGAACCCCACCTACCGCTCGCGCAGCCACGGCGGTGATCACCGCGACGGCGACCGCAAAGCCAAGAACCACCGAGATGCGACGCCACGCTGACGCAGTCCGGGCGTAGGGGAAGATCATGGAAGCGATCAGGTATCCGCCAATGAGGGTGGGGAGCAGGAGAAGTCCCACCAGCCCACCCGTTCGGTCCGACGTGGGAAGCGGGGCTACGACTGTTGTATCGAAGGTTCGGCCCGACTTCTTCGCCGCGTCGGCGAAACCACCGCGCACGAACACTTCGCCGAAGAAGCTTTTGGCTGGGACGGTGATGAGGGTGTCGTTGGGTGTTCCCGGGATGTAGCCGCCGTAGATTTCGCCGTCCTCAGCGGCCTGCTTCAGGTCTTCCTCTGATTCGTAAGTGATGAGGTCCAGGGAGTACTCGGTCTGAACGGCGGTGACGACTGGCGAAGGCCCCGTGACCCCGAATGGCATGTTTCGTGGCGTGAGAAGTTGCAGGGCGCTCACCAGGCAGATCGCGAAGACGGCGACCAACACCACGACGGTCACTAGCGCCACGATTGGCTTTCTCACCGGCTACTTCCTCCACGATCGTTGGCGCTCGGAGTGCGTCAGACTAGCGTCTTGGACGGCCCTCCGACTGGTGCCTGCTGCTGTTCGGCGTCTGGGTCGGAGTCATTGCCAGCACAACCAGACCGTCATCGTGCTGATGGCAGCACTCGCCCAGAACGCTTGGGCACGCCATACCTGGCAGCGGGCCATCGACCGACAACAGTCGCCACCCCAAGTAGCTGCCTAACTCCCCGCCTCACAACCTCACTCCACCTGGTTCAGCCGCGCCCACGACCGGGCTCGAGCGCCCGAAATCGCTCACTGACACTCCACTGAGGGCCAAACCCACAAGGAATGCCGCACGTCCCGCCCCCGTAGGACATGCGTGAAACTCCGTCAGCCTCACCTGACCTGTGTGTTCATTGGAGCCCGAGGGTGTGGCGGAAGTGGATCGGGTCAGTTCCGGAAGTGACTCAATCGAAAGAGCCCACGCTGAAGTTTTCTAGGCCCGGCATCTGGCGGCCGATGACATCGTCGCCGCGGCTAAGTTCGAAGACGCCTGTCCTGAGGTCGAGTGTGAGCTCGTCGTAGAGACCGTATCCTCTAGACAGCTCTGCTGAATCTCTCCGACCTGGCCCACCGGATATCACCAGACCCGAGGTAGGCACGATGTTGTGGTAGATGGCGTCCCAGTCACCCGCGCTCCTCCCCCGTGAGGAACCAGTCGTCAAAGCGCACGCTCTGTAAGGTGCGCAGAGATCGTTGGCACCAAACTTAAGCCTGACGCGGCCAGATGCTTCGCTGCGCCCGAGCTCAGTGGCCTAGGTTGGGCTCGTGAGCAAGAGCGACGCCCAGCGGGCATTGAGAGAAGCCAACTTCGCCCGTCGTAAGGCGGCCCAGACAGAGCGGGTTCCCAAGCGAACGGCAGAGGCGAAACATTCCCCCGCCGGCGAACCTGAAAGAGCACAGGCCACTAGGCCCTCAGCGGTCAAGACGCCATCGACAAGCGCGACCGAACCCCTTTGCGGTCACCGCAACATGGGGGGCAAGAAATGTAGTCGCCCCGCTGGCCACGCGGAGAAGAACCATCGCTACAAATAGCGACGTCCCAACAACATCCCGAGCCGACAGTCGGGGGTCGGGGCGGGAAACCGTTTGGCACATCTTCCCCGCTCGCCGCAAGAGCAAAGAACGAGGCGGCATCGTGATCAGCAAGTACGGCCACGCCGCCACCCAGCTCCCGCCAAGCCGAACACGCGCAGCGTGGATAGAAGAATGCGGAGGGCACGTCCTCTACGCGGCCGGCGGGACGATCTACGAGCGCGTCGTGACCGCCGACGGAAGCCTCGACTTCGTCGAAGTCACCCGCCACCAGACCAAACGAGACCGCAAGGCTGATGGGAACTGGGCGTTCTACGCCCGGCACACCCTGACCTGCCGATCTACCGGCGACCTGCACGACTGGTGGGAGCCGCTCACCCCGACCCAGACGGACGAGGCACACAAGTTCAATCGCAGCGACTACCTGCGCGTCCTGCCCCCGACCGACCCCGACTACAGCCGCGTCTACGGCATGCGGGCTGACACCGAGTCGCTGAACGCGCAGTTTGAGCGCGCCTTCTACAACCGAAGGCTCCCGGCCTGGGGCCTCCACAACCAGACGGTCATCGTGCTCATGGCAGCACTCGCCCAGAACGCCTGGGCCCGTCACACCTGGCAACGGGCGATCGACCGACAACAGTCACCGCCACAAGCAGCTGCCTGACCCCCCCACTTCACACCGAAGCCAAACCGGGCTCAACCACGTCCCCACACCGATCCACAGTCACAAAATCGTTCCCTGACAGCCCCATCGGGGCCAAACCAGCGCCAAAGCCCGCCCCCTAGACTTAATCCGCCCCGATCCCAACCGATCGCGGCAGGGTCCAGCAGGTTTCCCACAAGGAATCCCGCACGTCCCGCCCGCGTAGGACGTGCGGAAAACTCCCCGCGCCGCACCTGACCTGCGAGTTCACCATGGCGCGAGCGCCTACTGGAAGCGAATATGGCCAGATCCGGAAGTGGCCGCGGCCTACGGGATCGGGTTCGTTGTCCAATCTCTGCCACTTGTCGGCGTCCTCCGCGATCGGTCTCAGGTCGACGACGGCGAAGTACAGGCCGTACGCCTTGGCTAGCTCCTCGCCGCGCCGCCGCCGGCGTCTGCGGCACCGTAGCTCGCCATTGCGGTCGGCAGCGATGAACGTTCTGAACGGAGACCGGACCAAAGGCTCTAGCCCCCCGACGGTCATGCGCGATACCGCTTGGGCGGAGTGACGTCATGGTGCGACAGGCACGTGGTTCGAGGGTCGACCGTTGGGAGGTGCGGGATGCAGGACGAGACGCTCATCGATCTCGTCGAGCGCTATCACGAGTACTACACGGCGCGTGACATCGACGCGATCATGGCGCTGTTCACCGACGACGCCGTGGTGAACTGGGCTGGGGGCACTTTCCGGGGTAAGGCAAAGATCCGCAAGGTTGTGGAGTGGGACTTCGACCAGTCCCCCTCGGCCAGAGTGGACATCACCGGCATCGGCATCGTCACCGGGGATCGTCTGGCCATCGCCGAACGGGTTGTCCACCTCACCGCCGACGAGATCCCGTATGAGGAACCGGCCCTCACCGTGTTCGAGGTCGACGATCAAGGAGCGATCGTCGAGATGCGCTCGTACTACGACAAGCTGGGGTTGATGCACCAGATCGCTTCGAAGTACCCGGGCATCAAGGGGCGGCTGTTCCGCGCAATGACCGGCTTCCTCGTGAAGATGGGACGTCAGGGATTGGACGCCTCGCCCGACTGACGGGCGCACACTCACGCACAGTGGCCAAGGGAAGTGTCCGGTCGAACTGACCGAGAGGGTGTCCTCGGCTCGCCCGCCACCTTGCCTTCAGCAGATGGGAATCCAGGCCTGACCTGGTCGCTGCGCGTGTCCCCCTCGACACCGCAGCAACGACCGAACAGCCACTGAGTCCCGCCCTCTAGACTTGATCCGCCCCGATCCGAACGGTTCGCGGCAGGGTCCAGCAGGTTTCCCACAAGGAATTCCGCACGTCCCGCCCCCGTAGGACGTGCGTAAAACGCCCGGCACTGCACCTGACCTGCGTGTTCATCAGAGTGTGAGTGCACGGTGGAAGTAGAAATGGTCGAATCTGGAAGTAGCGTCACCTGGCGCAAGATTGGGTTCGTTTCGACAAAAGTCACTCGTCAGCTACCGGCCTCCTCGCCTGGAGACTGCTGAGCCTTTCCTCGGCCTTCTCCAGTTGCTTGGCGATCCGGCCCCGGAGCTGGGTGGTGCGGTCGAGTTCGGTCAGTGCGCTCGTGGCTGTCACTGAGCCTTCGAGGACCTGACGGTTGTCCAGCTGCTCGATGAGCTTTGCTCGACGCTCGTGGATCCAGACCCTGACCTCGCGCGGCTCCTTGAACAGGTGCTTGTAGTACGCGCGGAAGACGCGGTACCACTCTTCCTCGGTGACCGGGGTGATCTCATCGGTCCACTGATCCTCGACGTCCTTGTTACCCGACTTCATCCGCATGAGCGGGGCCAGCACGTCGTAGCGGAAGTCATGCGGGTCATCTGAGGCTCCAAGCTCTTCGGAGGGCTCCACACCTTCGAGCCGCGCATCTTCGGCGAAGGTCCACTCCCACAGTCGGTCCAGCCACTCCAGGTTCAGGGTCAGACCTTCCTCTCGGCCGTAGGAGTTGGTGGCTCTCTTGGCCCCCGTGTGGGCAGAGGCCTCGAGCAGGGCCTCTTCGTAGCAGTCGAGACGGCGGAGCTGCAGCAGGAGCATCAGGATCTGGTCGACTGCTCGCTGCTCGACGGCACCTTGCGGGGCGTAGGCCTCAAGCAGTGAGACTAGGAACCCATCAACCTCGGTTGGGTCCTCGGCCATCGACCCCCGGGTGATAACTCGACGCTTGGCCGCGAAGACGCCATGCGTGGTGGCCTTCTGCGAGGAGCGCTGCTTGCCTTCCTCGGTCCGCGGCCCGGTGCTCTTCTGGGCGTTGGCGGCGTTGGCGCGCTTCTGCGCCTCGGTGGGCTTGGTCGACCTGGCTTGACTCTTCGCCCTGGTGGGCTTCTGCTTGGTAGGTGGCGCTGAAGTGGTCTTCCGCGGCATCGCCTTGCGGGCGGCCGCCTTCGGTGCCTTGCCTGCGCCGGCTGGGGTGCTGTCCTCTGCCATGACTGCTCCTTCAATAGATGGCTCTTACACCCCTTCTGTGGTCTCGACATGGGTCAGACAGGACGGGACCGGCAACCGTTTTGATGGCACTTCCAGGTCGGGTACCCATGGGCCTCGCGGCGTCTGGAACGTGACGACGCGTCTCACGAGATCGACATCGCGCCGTCTCGTGAAGCGTCACATGAACGCAGGGTGGGAAGTCAGTCCCGAGGTCGGCGAGGCGGCTGATCCCGCGGCCCCGGCCAGGCCGCTGTTAACCGGTGCGCCGCACATTCCGGCGGCTGGTAGGGATCCATCGGTCCGAGGTCCGAATGAGGGTGCGGAGGCACCTTCGTGAGCGGGCCGGGCCCCGGGATCAGAAGCTTGACGGTCCGATTAACGGGTTGAAGCCTTCCTGGAAAGCCCTACCAGGCCGTGAGGTGACGACATCTGACCTTCGGGGCACGACTAGCACCGCACTTCTAGACCCTGGTGATGTCGCGACCGTGTGCGGTGACCGCCCAAATGACGAACACGTCGATCGCGATGACGATGACGCTCCACCAGGGCTGATACGGAAGCCACAGGAAGTTCGCGACGGCACTGATCGAAGCAACGATCACGGCCACAGTGCGACCCCACACTGCACCCTGCAGCAGGGCGATCCCCGCGAGGAACATGATGATGCCGATGAGCAGGTGGATCCAGCCCCACGTTGTCGTGTCGAACTTGAAGACGTATTCCTGGCCGATCACGAAGGTCTCGTCGTTGACGATCGCTGCCAGACCCGCGAGGAATTGAAAGGTACCGACAATCATGAGCATCACGCTCGCAAAGGTGATGCCGGCGACCGCTGAACCGCTGTACTCAGTCTGTTCGGACATTTCTGCTCCTTTGTCCATGTTCTATCCATGACGGTTCGATTCGATCGACACCACCGGCGTTGGTTGTCCGGCTCCTGAACGATGGCAGACAGCCGCTTCGTTCCTATGCCAGGAGAGGACTGACTCACCCGGGTGATCACGGATTGCGGCGATCGGGCATCCCCAGACTCAGAGGGCGTGCGAACGGTCCAGTTCGGCCAGCACAGCCCGCTCGACAAGCACCGGTATGTAGGCACGAACGGTGGCTCCTTCGTACGTCCGCCACTCTTGCCGCACGACGGAACGAATGTCATCTATAGGAACCCGGGGGTACTTGCGGGTCAGCCCCTCAGTGAGAGCCGCTACGACCTGCGTCTCGTCCAGCGACATTTCGCATTCCTTTGACCTGTTGAGCCTGACAGTTACCCACGACCGCCGAGCTACGTCCGACAGCGCGACCTTCGCCTGGCGAACGGCACCACCTCGCTGCGGCACGGGCAACTAGCCCCAGGCCACAGCGAGGGTGAGCGTGCTCAGCTGACCGCAACCCCTCAGGACGCGAGAGCCTTGGCCTTGATCTGGTCGAACTCCGACTGCGTGATAGCCCCGCTGTCCAGCAATCCCTTGGCGTTCGCGATCTCGTCCGTACTGCTCGTGGGTACCGCGACGGACTTGATGTATTCAGCCTGGGCCTTCTGTGCCTCCCTCATCTGCTCTGCCTGACGCTGCTCCATGCCATGCCCCCTGACAAGCAGGTAGATCAGCATGCCCAGCAGAGGGAGGACAATCACGAACAGCACCCACAGCGTCTTGACGCCGCCGCCGATGTCCCTGCTGCGGAAGATGTCACCAAAGATCCAGAAGAGGCACATGAACCACGCGAAGAAGAGAAAGAACTCGAACAAAGCCAGAAGAAACGAGCCATTGTCATCGAACATCAGTCGTCCTCTCAGTCCAGCATCCAAGATCCCTCACTGGCGACACCCACCGTGGTCCAGCAACAGCGACGCTACTCCCGCCTGCTGGTGTCCACTGGGCGCTGAAGGTGGCTCACCCGGGTGAAACAGTAGAAGCCCGACCTTCACAGAGGCGTAACTGACTAGCCTGCCGCACATGGGAGAAGACCAGCCCGGAGCCTGGCGCCGTCTCGCTGCCATCTCGTCCATCCTGCTCGCCATTGGTGTGGCGGTGACTTCGCTAGCGTGGGGTTTGGACGAGCCCTTCCGGATCCTCGCGCAACTCGGCCTCATGGTCGTCCTCTTGGGTGCAGCCTGGGTGGCACTGACCCGGACGGGTACGCAGCGACTTGGAGCAGGGCTGGTTGCTGTGATCGCCATGGCTGGCCTGGCGGTGTCCCTGGTCAGCGCCGATGGCTGGCTCGGCGTGTCCGTGGTGGTGCGAGTGCTCGCGCTTGCTCGTGGCGGTTGCGCTCGCTCGGTATGCCCTCGGTGCCACGATGCAGGCTCTGAAGGGGGCCGACGTAGAAGGCACCCCCGTGGCGGCAGCGAAGCGTGGAGTTCTGTTCATGAACCTCAAGTCCGGTGGGGGCAAGGCCGAGCGGTTCCATCTGGTCGATGAGTGCACCCGCCGAGGGATTGAGCCGATCGTTCTGCAGCCTGGAGAGGACTGGCTGCAACGTGTGCGCGATGTGGCTGCAAGTGGGGTCGACGTGATCGGCATGGCTGGTGGCGACGGTTCGCAGGCCATGGTCGGCACCGTCGCTGCGGAGTTCGGTCTGCCTATGGTGGTCGTTCCCGCCGGCACAAGGAACCACCTCGCGCTCGACCTCGGCATCGACCGCGATGACGTCGTCGGCGCCCTCGACGCCTATGGAGACGCTGTCGAGCGGCGTCTCGACCTGGCCGACGTGAATGGCCACGTCTTCGTCAACAATGTGTCGCTCGGCCTCTACGCGGCGATCGTTCGTTCCCCCGAGTACCGCGACGCCAAGGTCGACACAACCCTTGCAACGCTGCCGCAAGTCCTCGGTCCGGAAACCGAAGCCTTCGACCTGAGGTTCATCGGGGCCGACGGCAAGAGGCACCAGAGCGCGCACGTGATCCAGATCTCGAACAACCCTTACGGTACGACCGTCCGGGGCATGGGTAGCCGTCCACGCCTGGACAGTGGTCAGCTGGGCGTCACGTCCCTCGATCTCGGGGAGGGCGCCGGCGTCTCCGGCTTCCTGGCCGCAGGCGCGACCGGACATCCGGACCGGTACGCAGGATTCATGTCTTGGGCGACGCCGACCTTCGAGGTCACTTCGGACGCTCCCATCGAGCTGGGACTCGACGGCGAAGCGCTGGTGATGAACCCGCCGCTGAGGTTCTCGATGCGGGAGCCGGTGCGCGTCAGGCTTCCCCACCAGGCCATCGGTTACTCACCAGCGGCGCGCTCAATCGGATGGCGTCAGAGTCTGCACGAACTCTGGGGGGTCGCCCTCGGCCACCGCTCACACTTCGAGCGCTAGCGGTCGCCGGACCTTCGGAGTGACCTAGAGAGGATTCGAGATGAAAATGACCAAGGTTCAGCACCCGACCCTCGACGAGCGCCGCGAACGTGGCAAGGAGGCTCGCACCCAAACACCCCGCTCGGCCCTTGAGCTGTGGGAACCAGCACCGGATCGGCCCGATCCGGTCGGACTGCTCGGCGAGCAGGACGCGGTTCGCGAGCCGGACCTCGTGCCCGTACGGCACGGACGCATGGCTGTTTCGCCATTCACCTTCTACCGCGGTGCCGCGAAGATCATGGCAGCTGATTTGGCATCGATACCCCGGTCTGGGATCGACGTCCAGCTGTGCGGGGATGCGCACCTGTCGAACTTCGGCGCCTTCGCCTCACCGGAGAGGACCCTGTTGTTCGACCTCAACGACTTCGACGAAACCCTCCCGGGTCCGTTCGAGTACGACGTCGCGCGCCTTGCCGCGAGTTTCTTCGTGGCCTCGCGCCAGGCCGGATTCGCTGAGGCAGACGCGCGAACTTCCGCGACTGCCTCGGTCGCGGCCTATCGGCAGGCCATGGCCGAGTTTGCCGAAATGCGGACACTTGACATCTGGTATTCGAGGCTGGACGCCGAGATGGTCGTGCAAGGCGGCATCCTCGCGCTGGGCAAAGGTAACCGCAAGCTCGCCAAGCGGGCCGAGAAGAATCTCCAGAAGGCGCGGAGCAAGGACAGTCTGCAGGCGCTGTCGAAGCTCACCGAGGTCAGCGGAGGCGTGCGCCAGATCATCAGTGACCCCCCGGTTGTAGTTCCGATCCGTGATCTGGCCGAAGGAATGGGGTACTCAATCGAGACGATCTTGGACGGCATTCACACGTTGCTCCGGTCCTACCGGTCGTCGTTGGCCGGGGACCGCCGGCTTCTGCTCGAACGGTTCGAGCTCGTCGACGTCGCGCGCAAGGTTGTGGGCGTGGGCAGCGTGGGGACTCGCGCCTGGATCGTGCTCCTACGCGGACGCGATGGCGACGACCCGTTGTTCCTCCAGGTCAAGGAGGCCACCCGATCTGTGCTCGAAGACCATCTCCCGCAGAGCCGGTACAGGCAGCCCGGCGAACGGGTCGTGCAGGGGCAACGCCTGATGCAGGCGGCGAGTGACATCTTCCTGGGGTGGGCGAAGGCGATCGTCGATGACCGCTACTACTACTGGCGCCAGCTACGTGACATGAAGGGGTCAGCGCTCGTCGACAGCTTCGACGCAGCGGCGATGAACTACTACGCCGGCGTCTGCGGATGGACGCTTGCACGGGCGCATGCACGCTCCGGTGATCCGGTCACCCTTTCCTCCTACTTGGGGCGAGGTGATCGATTCGACCGCTCCATGACGGCCTTCGCCGAGCGATACGCAGATCTCAACGAGCGCGACTACCTCGCGTTCACGACCGCGATCAGCGAGGGGCGCCTCGAGGCGTTGGCAGGGGTCTAGCGACAAGGGCGCGAACCTTCGCGTTAGAGCCTGCGCGAGCTCTGGGGCGTCACCCGCTCAGAGTTCGTTCACGGCGCGTGCCACAACGAGACCGATCAATGCGAGGGAGATCGCCGACTGTGTCATCAACCAGAGCTTGGACCAGTGCCTGATTGGCGAGACATCGGTCGGACCGAACGTGGTCGACGTATTGAAGGACAGCGCAAGGTAGTCGACAAACTGTGGGTACCAGTTGCCGTAGCCGGGGCCCTCGAGATCCTGCTCACGAAAGTGGAAGGCCGGCAGCCCCTGGAACGAGGCTTGAACGCGCGCCCCCGGTCCGCCGCTGTCGAGATGCCAGTACCAGAGGGCAAAGGCGATGACCGCCATGACCCAGATGATCGCGCCGGTGGCGAGCAACTGTCCTGTGCCACTGAGAGTCTCTCGCTCCAAGATCAGGACCACGAGCCGGACTGCGGACGCCGCGGTTGCCACCGTCATTGCTCCGATCATCACGCCGGTCACGGTGCGGAGCCACCGGGTTTCCCGGTCGATCCGTCCCGGGTCTCCCAGGATGAGAACGGCTACGAGTACCAGCAGGAATGCCGGGTAAGCGAAGGCTCCGAGGTCCGAGACCCGGAACTGGGCGGGAAGGAGGAGGTAGAGGAGGCCGTTCACGACCACGGCGGCCGCCATCGGCAGGCGCCTCTCTCCCCGTCTCTCAGGGCCAACTGCAGGTGGCTCGGCCATGCGGATCCTCCAGATTGTTCCGGGCCTCAGGCAGGATCCCTGGGGGTTGCTGGAGGGGCTGTCGGATCGGAGGCCGAGCCCTCGGACTCCCCTTCGATCCCCGACAACGCCATGTCGATCGATGGATAGACGTGCTGGCGCGTGAAGGTTGCAAACAAGCCGTACCGATCGAGGAGGTCTTCGATGCGGCTGCGCATCTCGACGAACACCACATTCACACCTTGACTGTTCAGCTCCTTGTCGAGCTGATCCAGCACATCCGCAGCCGTGACGTCGATGTCGGTGATCGCTTCGCACTGCAGCACGACCCATCGCGGCTTACGGCGCCGCACGAGCCTACGGATCTCCTGGCGGAAGATCCCTGCGTTCGCGAAGAACAGCGGAGCCTCCCAGCGGTAGACGACGATTCCGTCCATCTCTTCGGCCTCGGGGTAGCGATCGGTGCTGTGCCACCCATCGAGCTCGGCGACGTCGCCCCAGCACCTCTCCCTCCGGCCACCAGTTGCGCCGGAAGAACAGCAGGATCGACAGTACGACGGCGATCAGGATGCCCTGGAGCACACCGAAGAGGATCACGCCGAGGGACGTCACGAGTGAGATCACGAGGGCGGTCTTACGCATGCGGAGGTACGTGCGAAGGATCGAGAAATCGAAGAGAGTCAGCGCCGCCACGATCACCACGGCGGCGAGCGCCGGTTGTGGAAGGTTCTGTAGGAGCGAAGGCAGGAACAGAAGCAGGACGACCACGACGGCTGGCGCCGGCGAGGCCCGTGACCTGCGACTTCGAGCCCGACTGCTCGGCGACCGCCGTTCGCGATCCGCTCGCCGAGATCGCGAAGCCCTGGAACAGGCCG
This sequence comes from uncultured Actinomycetota bacterium, assembly GCA_963706045.1. Classification (GTDB taxonomy): domain Bacteria; phylum Actinomycetota; class Actinomycetes; order JAHEKZ01; family JAHEKZ01; genus JAHEKZ01. The sequence goes on from CAVPLY010000005.1 coordinate 68,087, forward strand.
GCGGCAATGTTCGCTCCGCCCATCCCGATCATCTCTTGGTTGGGATTGACGTCGTCGCCCCTGCGGGCCGCGAAACTAGTCGATGTGGCGATCGTGTCCGTCAGTGACACGAGGACGATGCCGAAGGAGGCCAGGAGCAAGGCCCCGAGAGTGTCGAGGGGGACGGAGGGGAAGGCAGGCGTCGGCAGCCCCTGCGGCAGCGCACCTACGACGTCGACACCTTCCGCGGCCAGGTCGAGGACGCCGGTGACCACCGTCGCGCCGACGACCGCAACGAGCACCGCGGGAATCTTCGACATAACGAGTGGAAGGATCAGCAGCACTGCCAGGGTGGCCAGGCCGATGGCCAGTGCCGTGGTATTCCGTCTGGTCCAGTCCCTCCAAGAACGATGTCACCTCGTCGACGAACCCGTCCGCGTCGGTCGAGAACCCGAAGAGCTTCGGCAGCTGGCCAACGATGATCGTGATCGCCAGGCCGTTCATGTAGCCGACCTGCACTTCCTTGGAGAGCAGGTCGGCGACGAACCCCAGCTTCCCGAGGCCGAGACCGACCTCGATCGCGCCGACCATCAGGGCCATCATCCCCGCGAGCGCAACCGCTTCGGCGGGGTCGTCAGTCACCATCAGTGGCACGATCGCAGCGAAGATCAGCGGTGCAACAGAGGAGTCCGGGCCCAGTACCAGGATGCGGGAGGGGCCGAAGATCGCGTACCCGACGAGACAGGCGATCGTCGTGTACAGGCCGTTAACCGCGGGGACCCCTGCGAGCTCGGCGTAGGCCATGCCCTGCGGCACGAGGATTGCCGCTAGCACGATACCCGCGACGAGATCGTACCGAAGCCACGAGGGTCGGTAAGAGCGGAGCATCCCGATCCCCGGCGCCCACCGCAGGAGCGGGGATCGCTTGGTGCTAGCCGTCTGCTCCATGTTCATGTCACCTCGACATCCGCTCGGTCGTCCGCTGGATGTGGCGACGTACGTGGGGCTCTGGCACGTCCACAAGCTCCGGTAGGTCGTCGCCTGCTTGGATCCTGTCGCCGTATGCTCTGGCCAACGGACGGGCGGTGAGTCCATGAAGGATGACGGACAGTAAAATCGTCCAGGTCGCGACCTCGAACAACGGGGTCTCGATGCCAGTCCCCTGCAGCTCTTCCACGGCGATCAGCGTGAAGACGACGGAGGCGAGGCCCCGCGGACCGAACCATCCCATGAACCCTGTCGTCACGGGGCGGAATCCCTTGCCCATCAGCGCGATGGCCACCGGCACCATGCGGATGAGGGTCAGGCTGAGCAGGGCATAGGCGACCGCTGAGACATTCAGACCCCCGGAGAGCACGGGTCCGGCGAAGTAGGCACCGAAGATGACCCAGACCAGAAGCGAGGCGAACATCGCGACGTCCTCGGTGAAGGTGATGGCTGCTCGGTTGCCCTTGTCGACCGCTCCAAACACCAGCCCGGCGACAAAGGCAGCCACAAAGCCGTTTCCGCCGAGCTCCACAGCACCGACATAGGCGACGAAGGCAAGGGCAAGGACGAACAGCTGCCTGGATGTGTGCGACGACAACGCGCGCTGCGTTCCCCACGCCAGCAGTCGACCTCCAGCACCGCCGACGACAACCGCGACACCGATCGCGATCGCAATCTGCACGAGGGCGTCGAGAACTGGTGAGCCGCCCTGACCCGTCGTCTCCCCGACAACGACGGCGAGGAAGACCGTGACGAATGGCGTAGCAATGCCATCGTTCAGTCCACTTTCGATGTTGAGGGCCCGGCGTATCCGTACAGGAACTGCCTTGTCCGTCACCACCGCCATGCCCAGGGCCGCGTCAGTTGGGGCAAGGACCACGGCGATGAGGGCTGCCTCAGCCCAGCTCACATCCGGCACCACGAGCACCGCTACAAGGGCGCCCAGCACCATGGTCAGGAACAGTCCTACGCTCAACAACCTGCCCGGCACGCCCGCATCACCCTTCAGAGCACGAAGCGGCACGGTGGTCGCATCGGTGAACAGCAGGGCAGCTAGCGTCAACTCGGTGAAGGAGAGCACCACATGGCTACCACCCTCCAAATGCAGCAGGTCAGCACCCTCTGGTCCAATCGCCAAGCCCGCCGCGACGAACACCATCGGGGCACTGATCCACAGTCGATCGAGGCGGCGTGAAAAGGCCCCATAGGCCACCGCTACGAGCAACAGGATGAGGCCGCCCACCGCGCACCTCCGGTCATTGCGCTAGCCAGCTGCAGATTCGTTCCGCCCAACGATTCTGAGAACCGTCTCGTAGCCGCCGCCATTGACGACTTCGAAGCCATTCTCAGCAAGGATGTCCCGGGCTTTCCCGGCTCGGCCGCCGGTCTTGCAGTAGGTGACGATGGTTCGGTCGCGCGGCAACTCGTCTAGGTGGCGTCCCAGAACGAGCATGTCGATGTTCTTCGCTCCCGGCACCATCCCCTTCTTGGTTTCGGGGCCGAGGCGGACGTCGAGGATGAAGGCACCCTCCTTGATGGATTCGGCGACCTCATCTTCGGGACTGATGGAACTTGTCCCGGATCCGAGGAAGTGTTTGTCGAAGAATCTCTCCAGCCATTCGAGCATCTCACTCCTCCTCGCGGTCGGACACGCATGTACCTCTCGGGTTGGGAGGCACTCAGAACAACATTTCCAAGCGACTTGTCCGCGTCCACCACCTAGAAGCATGGCAGGGGAACGACTGTGGGGCCCAGGACCGGCATGGCATCACCCGGGTGATCGCGTCCCGCGGCGAGGACGCACCGTGGCTGCAATGACGTGTTGGAAGCTGTTCTGTCCTGCGCGCTCTGGTCGAGCTGCGAAACGAAGGCCAGCCACACCATCGAAGAGTTCGTCGCCACCCTGCACCTCGAGCACAGTGTTCAGGCGACGAGCAACTCTGGCTGCATGCGCCAGAACAGCCACACCGGACAGCCCCATCTGGCTGCACCTGCTCAGGTCAACCGTGACGAGGGCTGGCCGGCTTACCACCAACTGCATGACCGCGTCCCGTAGCAAGTGGCAGTCCTGCGGTCGCACCTCACCGATGACAGTGATGCACGACTCGCGAACGTCGAGACTGATCTGAACCCGGAAGTCCTCGCCACTTGCCGATCGTGCTGGTTGAGTCTCTTCAGCGGTCACGGCGATCGTCGCGGCGGTCGCCGCGGTCGTCGCGGTCGTCGCGGCGATCTTCTCTGCGGTTGTGACCGTGAGCAACCACAGCGGCTCCTCCTACTGCGGCGACTCTCCTGCGTCTACGTCGGTTTGCCATTGGCATGTCAGGCTCCTTCCGCGGCGTCGGCTTCGATTGCCGCTATCACCGCTTGAGTCGGGATTCGTCCCGTGGCCACAAGTTGCCCCCCGGCCTTACGGACGGCTGATCCGAAAGGTGCTGCCCAAAGGTTCTCCCACACCAGCACCGCGGCGGTACTCCCAGGCTCGATGGTCTCGGCAAGGTCCAGCACGTCCTGCTCGCTGAGAACCATGGCCAAGTCGGCTTCGGTCGTGCGGATCTCGCCGAGGTCACTTGGATCGAGGTCCGACAGTTCCGAGACGTTCAGGGTGCCGTCCGTCTCCTTCTGAAGGACCATCAAGTCCAGCACTCGTACCAGTCCGCGGTCGACCAGGTCTTTCAAGTAGGGCGCGACCTGTCCTGTTGGTTGTTTGCCCGGGAACTCGAGCACGAGCCAGTCCACTGGCCCCAATTGATCGATGTCTGCCATGCGTACCACTCCGTTCGATTTCCGCCCTCACCTCAGCAGTTGCCGGGAGCGTGCGGCGGCCATGCCTGAAGCATCGCAGCAGTGCCGCCCTCTGCTCCCGGCTCAGGGGTACATCACCCGGGTGAGTACGGATCCAGCAGGCCAAGAACTTCAGCGCGCGCGATGGCGTCTTCTCGGGAGTGCACGCCCAGCTTGCGGTAGAGCGATCGCCTGTGCGTGCGCACGGTGTTCTCCGATACGAACAATCGGTCCGCGCTTTCGCGGACCGAGAGGTCCTCAGCGAGAAGTCGAAGGACGGACAGCTCGGCGTCGCTGGGCATCGCAACCAGGTCACCGGCGCCCGCGCGTTCGCGCGTGAGCACGATTTCGCGGTCGGCCGCGTCCAGCTGGGTGACCAAGGTGCCAGCGTCCGGAATCTCAGCCAGCATGTCGCGGGCGCTCTGAGCTGCCACTGAGGCCTCGTCAAGATGCCCGCGACTCGCCTGCGCACTGGCGATCAAGATGAGCAGCCAGGCACGGTGGATCGTTGGAACATCGTCGCGGAAGAAGCGCTCCGCAGTCGCGAGCTCCCGTGATGCCTCGGCGGCGTGTCCCTCCGAGAGGAGCAGAAAGCCCAGGGCCGCAGAGGAGTTCGCACCAAGCCAGCTCCGGCTGGTTCCGATTCGTCCGACGAGCTCCCTTGCCATGTCGACATGCGTCTGCGCCGAAGAGAGTCGACCCTGTTGGACCGCGACTAGTGCAAGCGTCGTGCGCGCGTGAATCTGCGACGGCGCACGGCGATGGCCGTCAGGGTGGTCCAGGGCAGCCATGGCCGTGTGCCGAGCCTCTTCGAGGTCTCCGGCGAAGAAGAGGGCTCGCGCTAGTGCGCACTGCGCCCCATCGACCAGCGGGTCGAGTCCCTCCTGGGCGAGGGTGACGGCGCGACGTCCCGTCTCCATGGCACGAGCGACCCCACTGTCGAGTGCGAGCGTCCGGGCGATGAGCGCTGCCGTCGATGCGTATGCGCCGGTCGGACCGGGATTCTCGGCAACGCCCTTCTCCACGAGCCCCAGGTATCGGTGCCGTTCCGTGGTCCCTCCGCCGGTGAGGATCGTCGTGATCGCCGAGGCCACCGCTACGTCGGGGAACCTGATCAGCACGTCATCGGGCAGCGTCCGTGCCCAGCGCAGGAGCGTGCGGCCGGCACCACCTCGCATCAAGGCAAGGTGATGCGTGGCCAGCAGCTCGGCCACCAAGACTGGCTCCTCTGCTGCGTCCGCATGCGCCATCGCCTCGATCGGTTGGTGAGGCGCCAACCACAGCGCTGCGCGCTTGTGGATGCCCTTTGCCGTGCCGGGTTGGCTAGCCTCCAACCTGAGCTGTGCATACTCCGCGAAGAGCGGGTGAATACGGAACCAGTTGCCCTGTTCGAGCCGTGACACGAAAAGTGAACTGCGCTCAAGACCATCGATCATTTTGTCCGAGTCCGAACGACCCAGCACCGCGTCACAAAGTGCGGGTGTGAACTGCCCCAGCACGGCGATCCCTTGCAGGAAGTCGCGCCGATCGTCATCGAGTGCATCCAGGACCTCGCTGCTCAGGTAGTCGGCAACGAATCGCTGTTCACCGCCGAATCGCGCCACCGCACTCGCGACGTCGTCATGGCCACGTAGCCAGATCCGTGCGAGCACGAGCATGGCGGGCCAGCCCTCAGTTCGGTCGACCAGCGCTGCTACCTGGTCTGGCGTCAGCGCAAGACCGCCATGCTCGACCAGGAGCATGTGAGCCTCGTCCGCGGTGAACGCCAAGTCGCCCGCACGAAGTTCAAGAAGTTGTTGCGATGCCCGCAGCCTTGGCAGGGCGAGCTGCGGCTCCACTCGGGTGCCGATGAGTACGCGCAGGTTGTCGGGCATGACGCGGATCGCGTGGTCGATCGTTGCGAGGGCGTCGGGGCCAGTCACGCTGTGGAGATCGTCGAGAACCAGTATCACCGGCTTCCGTCGACGCCCGAGCATGGTCATCAGCTCATCCACGGCCTGCTCCACGGGACTGCCCGGCACCTCGAGTCGATTCAGGACCGGGTGAGCGAGCCCCGGCAGGATGCGCTCGATGTCGCTGGCGATGTAGGTCCACAGGCGGATGGGGTCGTCATCGCCCGAGTCGAGCGTGAGCCACATCAGTGCTGCATCCTGGGTCGCGCACCAGGACCGCATCGCGGTCGACTTCCCATATCCCGCTGGCGCTTCGAACACGATCAGCCGGGAATCTGCGCCCTCCGCGAGCGCGTGCAGGACCCCTGATTGCCTCACCAGGTCTTGACGGATGCTGGGTGCCGAAGTCTTCGCCTCGACCAGCGGTGCCAAGGAGCTCAGTCCGGCATCGTGGGAGGCGACGCCGTCTACTTCGGTCGCCATGGTGCCTGGATCCTTTCCAGCGATCGACGGATCTTCATAGGGACTCTAGCCCTGTGCGATCGGTCTCTGTGCTGGCATGATCCACCACGCGCCGCCTTGTCCCGAGCGAGGCGAGGTGCGTGGTTCCGCCTGGGAGCCCGGCTGCCTTCTGATTCACCCGGGTGAATCGGATCAACAACCAATGCCAAGCCCGCACCACCTGGCAGCCTTGAGACATGGCCCTTCGGATGCGCGCAGGTAACGCCACGGAGAAGACCCCGTCACCGGGTGCAAAGCGCACCCTCGGCCGTGGGACCACGTGGCGCACGATCGCACCGGCCCTGGTCTCGCTTCCCGCCCTCATCCGAGGACTAACGCGACCGACGATCTCGGGATCCCTCCGCGAGAAGCTGATGCTTGAGGTGTCGTCAGTCAACGAGTGCGGGTACTGCCAGTGGGGGCACACCTACCTCGCGCTGTCTCAGGGAGTCCCGCTGGAGGAGATCAACCAGATCTTCAACAGCCAGAACCAGGACCTCAGTGCCAGGGACGCGAGTGAGGCGGCGGCGATCCTGTTCGCCCAGCACTACGCGGAGCGGCTCGAGGCATACGACGACGATGCCATGGCTGACCTGCGCAAGTACTACACCGAGAAGCAAGCCACCGAGATCCTGGCCTATCTACGGGCAATCACGTTGGGCAATCTGACGGGGAACACCCTGGATGGAGTCCTCGAGCGTCTGAATCTCCGGGGTCGCGACCGTCGGTAGGGAGGCCATTAGCGGCCCTCCGGGGCAGAGGGAGGTTAGAGCGAACGTGGGATCCAACGAGCGTGATCGGCCAGCGGGTATTGCCGGAATCGCGCGTCCCCACGATCCTGAACTGTTGCGCTGGGGTCCCATGACTCCAAACGGCCGGCACTGCCCGTTGTTGGGAACCCGAAAGTTGGGCACTGGCCTGGCCGACCTCGTGCATCAGCGACGCCGACTGGTCGCGATCTACTTCCGACAGCGGCTTGCTCCCCAGTTCCGGGAGTTGATCATGCTCTCGGCCGCTGGCGCCGACTCCAGTCGTCAGTGCAGTTACGCCCACCGGCAGTGGGCCAAGTCCGTGGGAGTTGCGGAGGCGGAGATCGTTGCCCTGGAGACCCTCGACTTCACCGCGTTTGACGATCGTAGGTGGGCGGCGTTCGCCTGGGCGCAGGCCTACGCCCGCAACGACCTCGGCGAAGTGCCTGCCGACGTCGAATCCAACTTCCGTCACCACTTCACGGACCAGGAGCGGGAAGACATCAAGATGGCAGCCCGCACGATGTACTGGCTCAACGAGACCAGCAACAGCGTGGACGCCCTTCTCGCTCGCCTGCGGCGTGAGCCTCTAGCCAGGAGCACACTGACGACCGAGATCATCGCGCTCCTGCTCTACGCAATCGTTGCACCGGTTCTGTTCACGTGGTTGAGCATCCGCCAGGGGTATCGACCCATTCGAATGTTTCGAGGCATGCGTCCCTTCTTTCGCGAGTTCGAGACGCGTGGCCCGAACACCATCTCGGGGCCAGGCGAGCGCTACGTGGCCGAGCATGACGCGCTATCACCCGGGTGAGGTGCCTGCGCGCAAACCACATCTGACCTCTTCGGTGCCATCCTTCAAGCATGGCTGCTCGTGTCTACCGAATCACCGTCGAGGGAGAGCTGGGCGACCAGTTGGAGTCGGCCTTCCCCGGGTTGACCCTCACCCGCGACCACGGAACGTCGAGCCTCACCGGCGGGATCGCCGACCAGGCAGCCCTGCAGGCGGTGCTACGCAGGTTGACCGACTTCGGGCTGACCCTGCTCGAGACGAAGGTGATCCCGGATGCGCCACAATCCGCCCCGGATCCCGGTGACCGGGCAGCGACTCCGACAACAGATGTGAGGTGAACCATGGTCTGGGCGATCTTGTTCGTTCTGGGAATTCCCCTGTGGTTCATCGTGGTCGGTATCACTGTGACCGTGGCGCGCAACCGCAAGCTTCGCGCCCGCGCCGGCAACTTCCCCGCCCGCGTCAGACGACCCGGCAAGACCCGCTGGATCCGTGGCAACGCGATCTGGGTCTCCGATGTCTTCGTCTTCCGTGGGAGCCCCGCGGCATGGAGTGAGGACCTCGTCCACGTGGTCAGTGTGACCTTGCGTGACCCAGGCGACGAGGAACGCCACCAGCTCCGCCACCTGAGCGACCGCCCGCAGATCGCAACCCTCGCGCTTGCTGACGGTGAGACGTACGACCTTGCGACTTCGCTCGAGCACCAAATCCATCTGCGCGGGCCGTTCGGCCCTGGCGAGATATCAACGACCACCGAAGAGGTACGACCGGTAGTTGTGGCACACGACCGAGGAGGAGAGCAATGAAACTCAAGACAGGACTTGACCCGACCGAGCGCGTGCACGTCAAGGACTCACGCGGTCTGCTGTTCTGCGGGATGGCTGCCATGGTCGGTACGGGGCAACTGTCGCGCGCGCACATCTACACGGCGGCCACCTTCCCGGTGACCCCGGAGACGCACACCAAGATCGATCCGGTGAAGTTGGCTGCCGAGCTCGAGGTGGACATGTGCGCGGTGAACAGCGGGCGGTACTGGATGCACGACGAGTACACCTACACCGGCGGCGCTGTCCAGAGCTTCCACGGTGTCGAGATGCGTTGGGTGGGCGAGATGACTGCTGCGGAGGCGATGGCCCAGTTTGGCGCCGCGTACACGCCCTCCCTGATCTACCGCAACACAAACTGGGTCTGGCACGCGGGCAAGCCCGTGTACCTGCTGCGCGAGCCGAGCGGGACCGTGTGGGTCCTGCAGGAGTACGGCAACGAGGTCGACGAGACGTTGACGGCCGACAACCTCGATCGGCTGGGCGGCATGTACCAGAACCTGCCCGAGGGCTGGACCTTCGAGACCAAGATCCTGGACGAGGAGTTGTCGCTGGACACCTCCCGGGCAGGCGGCTGGGCTGCGATCGTGCGTGACGAGTTCGGCTGCACCTTCCAGGCCTGTGGCTACGGTGCGGACACCAGCGCGAACTTCATCCCCTGACTCAAGTCCCCAAGGAGGACATGATGGCCAGTCCGACCCATAACGGGCGCCCGATCGTCGAGCAACGTCAGACCAAGCTGGGGCTCTACGTCACGGCCAAGGAAGCCTACGACATGTGGCAGGAGGACCCTCAAGGCGTCAAGCTCCTCGACGTTCGCACGCCGGAGGAGTGGGTGTTCACCGGCCACGCACCGATGGCGACGTTGATCCCGTTCGCCTTCATGGCTTACGTCTGGGACGACGACAAGCAGGGATTCACCTGGTCTCTCAGCCCGGACTTCCTCGACCGGGTCAGGGAGCGCTTCACGGTGGAAGACACCATCCTCGTCACGTGTCGGTCAGGTGGTCGCGCAGCCATGGCCATCAACATGATGGCCGGTGCCGGGTACACCAAGCTGTACAACATCCTGGACGGTATGGAGGGCAGTCGGGTCGATGACGTCGACAGCGTCTTCAACGGCATGCGGCGCAAGAATGGCTGGATCATGTCCGGTCTGCCGTGGACGTATGACCTTGACCCCGATGTCATGGCAGTCCCCAAGCGCGAAGAGGTTGGGGAACTGCACCCAGGCAACGCCGAAGACTGATATCCGTGAAGGCACGGCGGCAGGCACGTCTGCTGCCGTGCCTGCCGCTGCCGCCGGGAGGTGCATGACCGTGAACGCGATCGGAACCACAACGCGTGCGAGCCTGCGGACACCGCGCTCCGCCGGGATCGCCGGAATCATCTTCTCGATGCTGCTCGGTAGCGTCTTCCTGCTCATCCATCTGTCGGTGCCGTCGAGTGAGGCGGGGGCCAATGACTGGGTCACGGACAGTGAGAAGCGCGAGACCGTGTCGTTGGCGCTGTCGCTCGTGCCGTTCGCCGGCATCGCCTTTCTGTGGTTCATCGGGGTCATCCGAGACCGAATCGGCGACTTTGAGGACCGGTTCTTTGCAACGGTGTTTCTCGGCAGCGGGCTACTGTTCATCGCCATGGTGTTTGTCGGAGCCGCAGCAGTGGGAGGCCTCCTCAGCGATCCTGCGCTGGAAACCGGCGGGGTGGCTCAGCCGGCGCTGTGGGACCTGGAGCGACGCATCACCCTCACGCTGATCAACACCTATGCCATCAAGATGGCAGCCATCTTCATCATCTCCACCACGACAATTGGCATGCGGATTGGACTCCTACCCCGATGGCTCACCATTGCGGGGTTCGTCGCCGGGGTGGTCTTACTGTTTGGATCTTCGTTCAACGCCTGGGCGAATCTCGTACTGCCCCTTTGGGCGCTCATCCTGAGCATCGACATCTTGTTCCGGAGTGGCAAGATCGAACGCCGTGAGAGGGAGGACGACGACGGGCTGTCCCAACCCTCTCGTCAGTGACTACCTAGGGCGCTGCGAGGCCTATCGTCTGTGAACGTCCGACGCGCCAGTCCGCGCCGCTGTCAACGTGCTCGGTGATCGTTACCTCACTGCGGTTGATCATCAGCTGCGACCATGACCGCTCCGTTCCGCGGGTTCGGTGACTTGTGGCAGTCCCCGCGACGACCTCGACTATCGTTCTGCCATTCATCCCGCCTTGACCGATCGAGATCTGTTCCACCTTTGGTCGATGCGTGTGACCGGCGAGAACGATGTCGATCTCGGCATCAACGAGGGCCCGCTCGAAGAGTGCGCGATTCGCGAGCGACTCGAGGCCTCCGAGTGACAGTGGGTGATGGAGTGCCACGACCCTCACAACGCATCTCGAGCTGTGCTCGAAGGTTGCTCGCACCAGATCCGCCTGACGCTGCGAAACACGCCCTGACTTCCATCGCCAGCGGGGCATCGACTGCAACCCCAGGATGCGCACATTACCGACGTCGAGCACCGGGTCCAGCTCATCAGTGACGTGACTTCGAAACCTTCCGTAGGGATTCGACATCCGGCGCAGGGGGTTTGTGAGCGAGATGTCGTGATTACCCAACACGACCATCGTTGGGGCGGGGAACTGGCTGATGATTTCCTTGGCGCGCGCGAACTCGTCGTGTCGGGCACGCATGGTCAAGTCGCCAGTGACAATCGTGGCTGACGCCTTTGACGCGGCAAGAGCTCCGACGAGGCCGTCGAGGGCGATGTCATCGTGAGCGCCGACATGAATGTCCGAGACGTGCGCGATCGTCGTCCCGCGAACTTCGGTCACCTGGCGCCTTTCCGGCAGCTGCACGTAGGCCCCACCTGCCGCCCCATCATTGCGCATAGCAAGGACGGGGCCAGTCGCTCCGGGCTGGCCCAGCTCTCACCGCCGCTGCGGCCGAACGAAAATGCCAGCCGTGGCGGCGCCGACCGCTACGCCTGCGCCTGCTTGGCCATGATCTCCTCGATGACCGCGGCCTGCGCCGCCAGGGCGCCACTGCCGCTGAACTGGATGATCTCGGCACCCTCATCTGAGATGAAGTTGTGCGGAGCCGGCCAGTAGCACACGTCCCCGGCCCTGCAGACTTCCTCGGAACCGTCCTTGTAGATGACCCTCATCGAGCCGCTGATGACGTAGGCGTGGTGCGGGACCCCGCACAGACCGTCCGGCATTGGCGCCAGCAGGCGCGTGAAGTCGGTACCGGGCTCAAAGTGGTGGTAAGCGCACTGCATGTCGCCCCAGACTTCCTGCCAGATCTTTAGCCCGGGCGTGTTCTGGGTGACGAAGTCGTCAACCGGCTTCATGTCCCTCGGTTGGCTTCTCATGGTTCTGCTCCTCCTTGCGTCACCCGACCGGCGGTGATCCCGATGTGTACACAGCCAGACCCGGTCGTCTGGAAGTCGCACTGCCAACGGCAGTCACCTTGAGTGTTCCAACGGCACTGCGGCTCCAACAGAGGCGGACGTCGGTCTCACCCGGGTGAATGGGGGGATCGGGCCTCACGGCCCCGAGGGCCCGAACTCCTCATGCCGGTATCCGCTGTCGTCCAGGATGGCCACCGTGGACTCTGGAACCTCAAGGAATGCACCGGGGAGGTCCGTTGACGGCTCGGAGATCACCAGATGGGCATCGTCACTGAACAGGTCCAGCCGGTCCACCTCGGGATACATCTCCTTCAGTACCGCCACATCCACGGAGTGGAAGAGCGTCCTGGTGCGACCTTGCGTCGAGTACCTGAACGCCCACACTGTGTAGCCGTCGCTGACCGCCACTGTCCCTTGCCAGGGGAAGGGGACTCCGTTGTCTTTCCCCGCGCGTTCCACCGCTCCGATGGCGCGCTTCAGCGCACCTATCGGGTCGTCTCGTAGCCCCAGGGTGAGCGCGAGGTAGAAGACGATCTCCGAGTCGGTGGTTCCCTGGATGTGCGGGTAGAGCTCTGGCTCGACCTGGAGGACCAGGTCCCGCTTGATCGTGTGCATGTCGCTGACGACTCCGTTGTGCATAAAGAGCCACTTCTCATGCCGGAACGGATGGCAGTTCGTCTGCTGGATCGGGGGGCCGGCAGCTGCCCGAACATGACAGAACATCAGCGGCGAGCTGATCGCACCGCTGATGTCACGAAGGTTCTGGTCGTGCCAAGCGGGCTCGATGCTCCGGTAGATCCCCGGGGTGCGATCGCCAGGGTCGGACGTATACCAACCGAAGCCGAAACCGTCTCCGTTCACTGTCTCGGCACCCAAGGGAGAGTCGAGCGACTGGGCCACGATCGAGTGCTCAGGGTTCAGCAGCAGTTCACTAGCACGCAGCGGAGCTCCTCGATAAGCCATCCAACGGCACATGCTTCCATCCCTCCCGGAGGTGACGACCGCGTTCCGTAAGGGCTGACGAGGAGGCGACGACCGCTCCGAGTTGCGTGAGCGCGACTGGGACCACGATGCGACACAAGTCGGGGAGGAGCAAGGTCAAAGGTCCCAGACAGACACTTCGAACATCAGCCCGCAGTCCTGACTCTCGGTGAAGGAGAGGGCTCTCAGAACTCGCGCCCATCGACCGACTCGGGGTCGAGCCGATACCGTCGTTGGCGGAGCGTTCTCACTGCGGTCTCAACGTTCACGTCGCCGTGCACGGTAGTGGTCGATGGCCAACCGGGCGGGAGGAACCACCACCCGACAACCTGGGTGGATTTGAGCGGAGGTACTTGTGGTGTCTGACCCGCCGAGCACCAAAGGTGAGTTCGTGACTGACACCGGTGACTCTCTTGCCTGGCGCCCTCGCCTCCCTCGCACCCGGACTTTGGTGATCGCCTCGATCGTTGGGCTGACGGCCCTCTGGCTCGCACCCGTGATCGCGGCATGGGTGGCCGACATGGACCTGAATACCATGGAGAATCCCTACCGCATCATCTTCGGGTTCGTCGTGTTCGACGCGGTCATCCCTATCTTCCCCAGCGAGTCCCTTCTCACTACCGCCTCGACGCAGGCCGCACAGAGCGGTTCGACCCTTGAACTCGGCTATCTGATTCTCGCCGGCTCGCTGGGCGCAATCGTCGGTGACTCGTTGCTGTACTGGCTCTCAAGGACGGTGTTGCGCCGCAAGGTGGGCGAGAAGGTCGAGCACGCCAAGGCCGATCCGAGGATCGCACACTCCCTGCAGGCCATGAGTCAGACGGCGGGGGCGTTGATCGTCTTCGGGCGTTTCGTTCCGGGGCTTCGCTTCATGGTCGGTGCCACCATGGGACTCACACGGTATTCGTATCCGAAGTTCCTGCTGTGGGACTCCATTGGCGGGGTGCTCTGGGCCTCCTACACCTGCATCTTCTCCTACGTGGTGGCGTCGAGGATGGATGACAAGCCTGTCGCCTCCATCGCAGTATCCGTCGTCGTGACGACGGGGTTGCTTGCGCTGCTCTACCGGCCACTCAAGCACCACTGGGCGAACTCCTCCGCTCCCCCGCCGATGCACAGCTGACGTTGCTGCTTAGACCTCTGGGTGCTGTCCAGCCCGCTCCCTGCCTGCTTCTCCGTCCATGCCGGTGCATGTCGCACACCCGCGGGCGACGACCGTTCTCACCCGGGTGAGCGGCGCAGCAATGACTGCACTGCGAGTGCGAACTGGAGACACTGATGTTGTCCACGCGGACATGGATCGTGATTCGGTTCATTACCATCACCGGAAAGGCACCGCCGTGACCTCCCAATCGACCGAGCAACCCACAGGCTGGACCGGCTGGATCGCCTTCGCCGCACTCCTCCTGATGATCAGCGGCACCGTAACCGCCATCATGGGATTCCTGGCGATCATCAACAACAACTGGACCCAGTGGAACAACAACGGCGCGCCTTACGGCACGCCCTACGCCTGGGGCTGGTGGTACCTCGCCGTCGGCGTGATCGTCATAGCCATCGGTGGCGCGCTACTACGCGGCAGCTTGTTCGCGCGGACCGTGGCCGTCCTCGTCGCCACCGGGAGCCTGATCAGCCACTTCATCGCGCTCAACATCGCGCCGATCTGGTCGATCACCGTGATCACCATGGACGTGCTCATCATCTGGGCCGTCATCGTGCACGGCAAGGAACTGAAGCAGTCGGCCTGACCCTCAACCCCTACGCGAGAACGGAACTGGTAAGCCGAGATGAAGAACAAAGTGCTGTGGGCCTTCGCTGCAGGAGCGGCGGTCGCTGTTGTCGCGGTGGTGCTTCGCCAGACCGAGGAAAAGCGCCACGCGAAGAGGGCGGAGGTGCTCGCCGACCTGTCGGAGCGAGTCGATCAGCTTGCCGACACCGTGCGCAAGGAAGCCGATCTGGTCCTGACCAAGACACTTGACGTGACGGCCCAGTCGGTCGAGACCGCCGACCGTGCGGCCCGGCAGACGGCCGAGCAGGTGAACCAGAGCGCGGAGAGCGCGGCGACACACGTGACCGCCGCAGCCGACAAGGCGGCGAAGTCGGTCCAGGACGCGGCCGATACCTCATCGAAGGCCTCCGCTGCCCCCAGGGCGAAGTAGAGCACCGGGACTCGCCTGTAACTTCGACGACCGCCCAGCGGGGTCAGCGTGTCCAGTCGGTTCGACGGCTTGTCCGCAACGTTGGACACCGAGTGAACCTGGGGTGAACACCGAGCGGCACGCGGTGGCTCCAGATGAGGCAAGACCGACGAGGAGCCCGCCCTCTAGACTTGATCCGCCCCGATCCGAACGGTTCGCGGCAGGGTCCAGCAGGTTTCCCACAAGGAATCCCGCACGTCCCGCCCCCGTAGGACGTGCGTGAAACTCCTGGGACCAGGTCTCACCTGCGTGTTCACCGGGGTGCGCGTGCACCGTGGAAGTGGATTCGGTCCGATCTGGAAGTGAAGGGTGAGACTCCTTCTCAGCACTAGGCCAGTCAGATCCACCCCGATCGCCAGGATCGCGCGTCACCGCCAAAGCCTTCACATCCTGGCCGGCGCCCACCAAACTGGCAATGCCACCTGAGCGAGGATCGAGGTGCTGCGCGTGGCCGACCAGGAGCTGACCGACGGCTGGGGTACCTCAGACCCGCCTGATGACACGCTCGTGCGTTCCGGAGTGATGAGCCTTGCCGATCGCATCACCGCCATGGCCAAGGCTGGTGAATCCCCGCCGGCGAGTGCTAGCGACCCGAGTCGCCCGGCGGTTCTGATCGCCAGCGACGACGGTCGCGGCGTGTGCGAGTCGCTCAGCTACCTGCCCGTCAGTCGCTGGACCATCTGGATGACTACCTAGCAGCTTGGGAGAGACGATGTACCTCGGCAAGTATG
Organism: uncultured Actinomycetota bacterium; assembly: GCA_963706045.1. Classification (GTDB taxonomy): domain Bacteria; phylum Actinomycetota; class Actinomycetes; order JAHEKZ01; family JAHEKZ01; genus JAHEKZ01. The sequence continues at coordinate 83,910 of CAVPLY010000005.1, forward strand.
AGTTCGTGGGCGACCCGGACGAGCTGGTGGACGCATATGACCGCCTGATGATCGGCATTCCCCCGGAGTCGATCGGGTTCCACATCTGTGTGAGACGAGATGACGGAATCACGATCTACGACACGTGTCCGACGGCGGAGGTGTTCGCAGCAACGTCCACGGACCCCGAGTTCCGTCAGGCGATGACCGACGCGGGCCTTCCCGAGCCACGCGTGACGGAGCTAGGTCCGGCTCACAGCGCACGCGCGTCGACCACGCTGGTCACCTGACGTACCCAGGGGCGGCGCGGGCAGAAGCGTCAGTAGCGCTCCCCTCGAGACCGCCGTGACAGCGAAGCGCCCGCACTAGACTCGGATCCGCCCCGATCCCCACCGATCGCGGCAGGGTCGAGCGGGTTTCCCACAGGGAATTCCGCACGTCCCGCCCCCGTAGGACATGCGTAAAACTCCCAGCACCGCACATGACCAGCGACTCAACACGGGTGCGAGTGCCTCGTGGAAGTGAATACGACGGAATGTGGAAGTAGCGTTCGGGCCTATTCCGCCCGGGCCGCATCCCACTTCTGCGATCTCATTTAGGGAGCGTGAGGCACCGCTCAACGGCAACACTCTTGCGGAGCAGGGCGGTGAAGATCGAAGGGGTCGAGAGCGCTTCATCGATCAAGATGTTCGCCCGAACATGATCGCCGTCTTGGCCGGCCGCGACAGCGTGGATGATGGTCAAGACGGTGTCGACCTCATTGTTCACCAGGCCAACACCCTGTTGCCAGAAACGACCGGCCTCTGCGTGGGCTCGCGCATCGTCGAGCTCCTGGTTGGCGGCGGCGGCGAGCGCGATCCCGAGCTCGGCCCAGAGCACGGATTCTCCGAAGAAGCCGACAGCGACGTCCTCGTCCTGAGCGTCGCGTCCTTGTTGGGCGGCGACCCGATCGCCGCGTGCGCCGTGGGCGAGGCCCATCACACCGTGTTGCAGATTGGCGAGGTGTTGGTTCTCGCGAACGATCTGAGCCAACAGGGCATCCTCCTGGCGACTCGTCAATGCGTCGATCTCCTCGCCGTCGAATACGGCGAGGATCAGCCCGACCAGGATCGCCATCGCATCGATCTTCGGGTTGGGGAGCAGCGTGAGCAGCTGCTCAGCCGTCGCCAACACGTCGGGAATCTCCTCACGTCGGTTCACGCGGATGAGACCGAGTACAACAAAGAGCGTCTCCACCTGCGCCGCGCTGTGGTCGCCAGCAGCGATGGCGTCCTTCATGGCGGTTCGGTGGGCGGCGAGTGCGGCCTCGGGCTCACCAGTTGCCGCGTACATGAAGCCCAGCAGCATCTGGCCGCGGTGGCGCCAGTACGGAGGTGTCTCCGCATCCGGTGACGTTAGACGTCGGACTCGTTCCATCGCCTTCTCCGGCTGACCGAGGACCGCAACCTCGAGGAAGGCCGTCATGACCTCTGCAGGCGCCCGCCATTCGTTTCCTGCGGTCTGGACGGCTTCGAGTGCCTCGTGCACTCGACAGTCGGAGCGGTCGAGGGACCCGGACTGGAAGCGGACGTACTCGCGATGCAGGACGAGCCGTGGCCACAGGGTCTCGGCGACGGGCGAGTCGAGGGCGGATGACAGGACTGCGTCGCACTCCAGTAGGGCGGATGTGTGATCGAGCCACATGACCAGGGGGTCGAGCATCGCAAGCGCTTGGGCGATGTCCCCTTCAGCGGCGGCATCCAGCCATGCGGTGCGGATGTTGTCGTGGTCGCGCTCGAACGCTGAGACGGCGTCGCGTTGTGAGGGTGGTCTGGGTTGGCCGGCCATCGCGTCGGCCCATCGTGACACGTAGGTTGCGTAGTGGGCTCGGTGGGCGGCACGAGTCGGGGTGGTCTGCTTCTGGTTCTGCAGCAGGTCCATAGCTCGTTCACGGACGAGGGGGTGGAGGTCGTAGCGTTCTTCGGCCGGATCGTGACGGACAAGCGACGATCGGACCAGGGCGGCCAGCTGCTGCACGGTGGCGCCGGCAACCGCCCTCGCGGCCAGGCGGTCGAAGCCACCGTCGAACACTGATAGGCGCGCCAGCACTTGCTGTTCGGGGAGCGGCCGCCGGTTCATCGACTGGTCCACCAGCGCGTCGAGCGAGCGGTGTCGTTCTGGTACGGCGGACTCGGAGGTGAGGAGCCGGGTGCTCTCAGCCAGTTCGTTTGCGATCTCGTCCAACGACAACACGTCGACCCAGCCGGCGGCGAGTATCAGTGCGAGTGGCAGTCCACCCACGCGGCGGCAGATCTCGCGGACTGCCCCCAGGTCGTTCGGGGCGAGTGTGCGCAGCGCGTCGAGCCGCGCTACCTCGTAGGTGAACAGCTCCACTGCGCCATAGTTCTCGGGCGACGTGTGGTCATCGTCAGGGAAGGACAACCCGTCGATGCGGAAGACAGTCTCTTCGGCGACTTCGAGCGGCTGTCGACTTGTGATGAGCAGGTGGAGTGAGGGTAGGGATTTCAGGAGACCGACGAGTCGATCGCCGAAGGTGATGAGCTGGTCGAGGTTGTCCAGGACGAGCAGACGCGGGCCATCGCCTGCGAGACGGACAACTTCGTCCCACACGTCTTCCCCCGTGCGCTGCAGGTGTACTCCGAGCGCTTCGGCGATCGTGATCGCGAGCCCCACTCCGTCATCGATGCTCTCCAGTGGCACGAAGGCTGTCCGGTGTCCGCTTGTGGCGACGTGGGCGCGGGCGGCTTCCAGCGCTAAAGCCGTCTTCCCCGCCCCGCCGATGCCAACAATGCTGACAAGCCGTCGTTCGGCCACGAGCCGCGCGAGGGTGGCACGTTCTTGTTCACGCCCGAGGAGAGCGCGAATCGGTGCGGGGATGGCGTAGCGAGGGTCGACCGGATCACTCACCGGATTCGGCGCTCCCACGAGCCCTGCCTCGATTGCCGCCACGACAGCCTCGGCCCGGTTGTGGACGTCAAGGACCGCGTAGATGTGCTTTGTGTATGACCGTACGGTTTCCAGGGTCAGGCCGAGCTCGCGTGCGGCCTCCTTGCTGCTCCGTCCCATGCCCAGAGCCCGTAAGACGTCGCGCTCGCGGGCCGTCAGCGCGTGGATCCCTTCCGCATCCATCCGCGCCTCCTCTCGCGATTTCGGTCAGCGAGCCCCGCTTCCTGCACCCTTGCGGCACTCGGCACCCCCGAACTGGGGGATGTGCCTCCGCGACAGCAATCGCGAAGATACATGCGCCGCATGATTACCGAATGAAGGAGGGCCAGTGGCCGTCACAGTGATTACCGAGTTCCCGGCGAAGTCTGGGCGACGAGATGAACTGATCAGCTGGATTGAGGGAATGATGGCCAACGCTCCGGCCATCCCCGGTGCGCTCAGCAACACCTTCTACAAGGCAGTCGAGGACCTCGATTTACTAGTCGAGATCGGAGAGTGGGAGTCAGCCCAAGCGCGGGAGTCAGCGTTCGGACAGATCGACGCCACCGGCGGATTCGCACCGATGTATGAGTTCCTGGCTGCCCCGTTGCGTGTCACCGTTCTGGATCCGACGCAATAGGCGGGTGTGTCCGCGTTCCCGCCGCCTCATGGACGTGAGCTCCATTCAGGCGGAGCGCGCTTCGATCATCTCCTTGAGCGTGGGCAGGTCACCGGCGAGAGCCCGCTTGCCCATCGAGAACCTTCGCCAAGCCGTGTGATTCCAACGTGTACCCGATGGTGACACGCGTACCTCCATCGGCTTCGTCGACCTTCCGCCAGAACTTCAGCGGGAGAGGTCCCCGTACGGTCTTCCACGCCGCGATCTGGTTTGGCTCGTACTTCGTAACCTCGTACTCCGCTTCGATGCGCCAGCCAAGGAACTGGCCGACCACGCGGCTGGTGGAGCCCACACCGTAGGGGCCATCCGACGTCGAGGCGTCAACCCACTCGCGCCGCCACTTCGGGTCATTCTTCAGGTCGCTCACTACTGCGAAGACTTCTTCGATGGAGCTATCGACCACTACGTTCATCTCGAAGCCGCCCGTTCTACTCATCTCGTTTCGCCTCCAGCAAATGCATTGTTCGTCGGTCACGTCCCACGGTGTCGTGTACGTAGGCCGTCGTTTAGGCCTTGCGCTGGTGTTGGTTGCACTATGACGCAGGAGATTCGGCGACGGCTACCTCCTCTTCTGGCACGGTTGTGTCAGCGCCGACAGATTCATCGAGTGGACGTGGGCCCGAAGACTCGGGGCAACAGCCGAATTTCACTTCGACATTCCGCGTGCGTCTGCGGCATGCGTGCCGACACCGAGTCACTCAACGCTCAGTTCGAGCGCGCCTTCTGCAACCGAAGGCTCCCCGCCTGGGGCCTCCACAACCAGACGGTCATCGTGCTCATCGCCGCCCTCGCCCAGAACGCCTGGGCTCGCCACACCTGGCAGCGCGCCATCGACCGACAACAGTGCACCGCCACAAGTGGCTGCCTGACTCCCCCGCCTCATTTCCGCCGCCGCACCTCACTCAACCGCGCCACCTACCGGCTCAGAGCCACGAAATCGCTCCCTGGCACCCAATCTGCGGTCAGACCAGCACTGAAGTCCGCCCTCTAGACTTGATCCGCCCCGATCCGAACGGGTCGCGGCAGGGTCCAGCGGGTTTCCCACAAGGAATTCCGCACGTCCCG
>CAVPLY010000006.1:0-27140 GCA_963706045.1 uncultured Actinomycetota bacterium
ACTCAGCACGACGCGATGGCCCGCGTCCCCTCGGGGACGCGGGCCATCGCGTTTCGTCTCGACGCGGTTGCGATCCGGATACGCATCCGCATGGCTGCCCTGAGCGCACCAGCGAAGGCCACACACTGGGCTCCTGCGGTCACGCAAGAGGAGGGCGATGGGAGAAGACGGTCGGTCGGTAGCGACACGGTTGAGTGCCGTTGTGGTCGCTGTGTGCATCGCCCTGGTCGCTTGCGGAGGCGCTGAGACCGTCGACCTGCGGGTCTCCTCGTCCGGCGGGCTCCCTGATGATCTCGATCTGCCGAGAAGCGTCACGATGGTCGGCCCGGTCTGGACGCTCGGTCCCGGCACCAAGGACGCCGAGCAGGTGGTCTACCTGGAGATTGTCGGCGATGTCGACGCCGCCGCCGAGTACCTGGCCCGCCAGGGTCAGCAATCGGCAGAGGTGCCCATGAAGTGGTCTGGCATTCCACTGCCGGGAGCCACCTGCGACACGGAGGCCGAGGATGCCTCCTCCGGACCCGTCGACAGGGTGTGCGGGTGGGCCGACTCCGGGTTGAAGTTCAAGGAGTGGTGGCCCTTCACCTTCCTGCTTCACCAAGACCTCACCCGGGCTGACGCTCCGACGTCGGGGGTCATCCGGTGGCCTGGAGACGCCACTAAGCTGGTCATCCCGCCCCCGGTTGAGCAGGCAGGGCCCGCCACCGTGGGCGGAGGCATCGCAGGTGAGGACCTGGACATCGTGCCGGGCTCGTACGTCGCCGGGGAGTTCTGGGTGGACAGCGCCACCGGAGGGTATGGCGTGATCATCGGGGTCACGGGCGATCCTGACGACGTCTTCGACGCGTACGTCGCTCAGGACCCGCTTGAGACGACAGAAGAGGCCACTAACGAGCAGCATGGTGAGCTTCACTACCGTCGTTTTCGCTCAAGCGGCGCAGGTGCGGGTGGATTCAGTGTGGTGCTCAACGAGGCGGAGGGGAACGCATGGCTCCTGGTCGAGCGGTGGAACGACTGATGGCACGCGTGCCGTGGCGTGTCTGGGACGCAGGGCTGGCATGTGCGTCCCAAATTCCTCACCACTGAGGTCGTCGTCGCCGACAAGCCCGAAAAGGCCGCTTCGGCCATGCCGGGTGGAGACGGTGGCATGGGAGGCAGGACTTCTAGTCCACGCTGCACCACAAGCAAGTAACGTGAAAGATCCCTGGGGCTATAGCCCCAGGGATCTTTCACGTTCTGCACTCAAGCGTCGGGCGCATTCGTGATGGCCGGGCGTGTAGTGCGCATGTGACGTCGTGGCTCACCCCACCTTGGCGAGCAGGACGCGGCCCAGCGCAACGAGCCGCGTCGGGTCGTCCCATGACGTGATCTCGACGTCGGCAACAGCCTGACCCCGCCCGATCTTGCGGGCGGTCGAACGGACGCGGTGGGGTTCGTTGCGGGCGAGCTTGATGAAGTCGATCCGCATGTCGGCGACCACCCACGCATCGTCGCTGACGCGCACGACTGCCTCCCACGCTGCGGTGTCGACGCACGTGGCGAGGGCACCGCCGTGCAGATACTCGACCGGGTCCGTGGCACCGACGGCGAGCGCGCTCGGGTCGAGGTGGAGAACCGCCGCATCGCCATCGTCGGGGGCTCTGGTGAGCCCCAGGGCGGCGTCCAAAGGTGCGGCGCTCGTGCCGTCTGGGGTGCGTTGATCGCTCATCGATGCAGCGTAGCGAGCCACCATCCAGCACAATGGCCGCTGTGTCAGAACATCCGCCCAGTCGCGAGCACGACCACGCCCCCCGTCAGACGAGGAATACAGCGTCTCGCCCCTCGAGCTCTTCTTCGACCTAGTCTTCGTCTTCGCCTTCACCCAGGTGACGGCGATGATGGCCAAGGACCTCACCGGTACGGGCATGCTCCGTGGGATCGCATTGCTGCTCGTGGTCTGGTGGGCGTGGGTCGGCTATTCGTGGCTCACCAACGCCGTCCCTGTTGACGAAGATGTCCGCTCGCGAGTCGTGGTCTTCGCCGCCATGGCGGCCGGCCTGGTGATGGGACTGGCAATCCCCAAGGCGTTCGGCAGCGACGGCGTGCTCTTCGGGTTCGCCTACCTCACGGTTACGTTGCTCTTCATTCTCCTGTACGCGGTGGCCACCCGCGACAACGTCGAGATGAACCGGGCGGTCCTGCGCTTGGCCCCGGGCGTGCTCGCTGCCCCGGTTCTGGTGGCGATTGCCGGGTTCTTCGACGCTGGTGCCGTACGTGCTGCGCTGTGGACGGTGGCGCTTGTCGTGACGCTGGCCGCGCCTTTCATGTCAGGTAACGAAGGCTGGCACGTGCGCCCCAAGCACTTCGCCGAGCGCCATGGCCTGATCATCATCATCGCGCTGGGCGAGTCGATCGTGGCGCTGGGCCTGGCGGCCTCCGACGAGAAGCACACGGCAGCGGTCGTGATCGCCAGCGTCATCGGCATGGTCGTGGTCTCGGCGATGTGGTGGCTCTACTTCGACATCGTTGCCCTGGCGGGCGAACGGCACCTGAACGAGTTCACGGGTTCGGCTCGAAATGCGCTCGCCCGCGACGCGTACAGCTATCTGCACGCGCTGATGATCCTGGGCATCGTCTTCCTGGCGCTCGGGCTGAAGAAGTCGGTGCTCGAGCTCGGCGAACCGCTCAAGCTGATCCCGTCCGTGGCGTTGTTCGGGGGCGTTGCCCTGTACCTGGTCGCTCACATCCTGTTCCGGCTGCGCATGATCGGCACGATAAATACGCAGCGGCTCATTGTCGCGATTCTCCTTGTCCTTGCGATCCCGATCGGAGTCGTCGTGCCGGCCTACGTGTCGCTGACGATGGTCGTCACGCTGCTGCTCGGACTCATCGGGTACGAGACCGTGACCAACCGAGAGACTCGCCACAACCTCCGTCATCACTAGCAGGACAGTTCAGGTCGTCACCACGACTTTGCCGAACCCCTCGCCGGACGCCAGGCGGGCAATTGCCTGGTCGGCGTCGGCGAGCGGGTAGGTGCGGTCAATCAGGGGCGTCAGCGCGTGATCGGCGCAGAACTGCAACAACGCCACCAGCTCGTCGCGGGTCCCCATGGTCGACCCGATCACCGACAGCTGGAGGAAGAAGACCCGCGCCAGGTCGGCAGGCGGGTTCGGACCCGATGTCGAGCCGCACACCACCACACGCCCGCCCGGACGAAGCGACTTCAGCGAGTGGCTCCAGGTGGCCTCGCCGACCGACTCCATGACGGCATCGACGCGCTCGGGTAGTCGAGCTCCGGAGTCGAAGACGTCATCAGCGCCCAGCGACAGCGCCTGTTCGCGCTTGGAGGTGTCACGACTCGTCACCCACACCCGCAGGCCCATCGCCTTGGCCAGCGGCACCAGAGCGGTTGAGACGCCGCCCCCTGCTCCCTGGATGAGCACGGTCTCACCAGCAACCAGCTGGCCACGCGTGGTCAGCATCCGGAATGCGGTCAGCCACGCAGTAGGCAGGCACGACGCCTGCTCGAACGAAAGCGCTGCTGGCTTGGGCACCAGATTGCGCCGTGGGACGGCCACCCGCTCGGCAAGCGTGCCGTCGTAGACCTCCGAGAGCAGCGACCGCTTCGGGTCGAGTGTCTCGTCGCCACCACCGCGGGAGGGGTCGCCGATGACCGCGTGGACGACAACCTCGCGGCCGTCATCGTCGACGCCGGACGCGTCGGTGCCGAGGATCATCGGCAACCGCTCGGCGGGTAGCCCGATGCCCTTCAACGACCAAAGGTCGTGGTGGTTGAGAGCCGTTGCCCGCAGCGACACGGTCGTCCACGTGTCGTCGAGCGGGATCGGCTCGGGCCGCTCGCCGAGGGTGAGCCCATTCAGTGGCTGATCTGCGTCGAACGACGCCACGAACGCGGCAAACATCGGGTGTCCTTGCCGATCGCTTCAGGTAGCCGCGTCAGCCAGCGAACCCACTGCGAGACCGAGCTCGAGCTCGGCAACGACGCGCGCGTGCTCCTGCATCTGCTTGCGGTTGATACCCGGACGCTGCAGCGTGACTCTGAGGCCGAGGCCGTCGAGAAGTGCTGAGAGCCTGTCGGCGACCCCTCGGGGGTCGCCGGTGACGAAGTCGCCAGATGCAACGCCGTCCGAGATCACGACGTAGAGCATCTCGTTCCATGCAGCGTCCAGCTCTTCGGAAATCGTGCGCAGCGTCTGGTCGCGCAGGCCCGCCCCCCAGGCGTCGATCCAGAGCACCCAGGTCTGGTCGTTGCGCGAGCTGGGCACGAACTCACGCATCACGCGGTCGAGGCGCTGCAGAGCCGTTCCGGTGCCGGTCGCCAGGCGACGGGCCTTGGCGATGTCCCGCTCCGCCTCGGTCCGGAGCATCTCGGTCAGCAGGACGTCCTTGGTGGCGAAGTGGTAGTGAATCAGCCCGCCGCTGACCTTGGTGGCTGCTGCGACGTCGGCGACCCGGGTGTGGGAGAGCCCTCGCTCGAGAACGACTTGTCTGGCGGCCTCGAGGAGCTCTGCGCGCCGTTGCTCGACCTGCTCCTGGCGACTGGTTCGCGCTCCCTGTGCTTGCACCACGCCGCTAACCTACTGGCCACGCCCACGTTGTTGTGACATCTTCACTGAATATTCAGTCAGTGGGCCACACGCCTCCGCTGGATCCCTCTAGACTTCTGCGCATGACTGAAGACACCACTCAGACCGGTGGCGGATCGATCGCCATTCGCGGCCTTCGCAAAGAGTTCGAGGGCGGGTCGATCGCCGTCGACGGCATCGACCTCGACGTCGCCTCAGGCGAGTTCTTCTCGCTGCTCGGGCCCTCCGGGTGTGGCAAGACCACGACCCTGCGCATGCTGGCGGGATTTGAGCAACCCACCGACGGGCAGATCCTGATCGACGGCACCGATGTCGCGCAGACGCCTCCCCACAAGCGACCGGTCAACACGGTCTTCCAGAGCTACGCGCTCTTCCCGCACATGGACGTGTGGAAGAACGTCGAGTACGGCCTGCGCTGGGCCAAGGAAGTTCCTAAGGGTGACCGCAAGGGCAAGGTTGACGCCGCGCTCGAGCTGGTCGAGATGACCGAGTACGCCAAGCGCCGGCCGAACCAGCTCTCCGGAGGCCAGCAGCAGCGCATTGCCCTGGCTCGCGCCCTGGTGCTCGAGCCCTCGGTCCTTCTCCTCGACGAACCGCTCGGTGCGTTGGATGCCAAGCTGCGCCACTCGCTGCGCGCGCAGCTTACCGAGCTGCAGCGGCGGGTGGGCATCACGTTCGTCTTCGTCACGCACGACCAGGAGGAGGCGCTCGAGATGTCTGACCGCCTCGCGGTCATGAGCAAGGGCAAGATCATGCAGCTGGGTGCTCCCCGCGAGATCTACCAGTTCCCCCGCAATGAGTTCGTTGCAGACTTCCTTGGCGTTGCCAACCTGATGGACGTTCAGGTCGAGAGCAGCAGTGCCGGGGTGGGCCGGGTCAAGCTCGGCGACTTCACCCTCGATGCCCAGATCCCCGAGGGATACCAGGCAGGTCCTGGTCGCGCGGTGATCCGGCCCGAGAGCTTGCACCTCGAAGAGGGAGAGCTCACCGGAGACAACCGGCTGCCCGCAATGGTCGAGCGGGTCGTCTACCTGGGCTCCACATCACAGGTGTTCGTGCGACTCCCGGACGGTTCGAGCGTCCAGTCGCTGGTGACCAACGCCGTGCACGAGGAGCCATGGAGCTCAGGCGACGCGTGTCGCGTCCGGATGCCTGCCGAATCACTGCACGTGTTGGAGCACTCCGAAGATCACGCCTGGAGCGATGCTGACTCGGTGTCGAAGGCCGGCTGAACCGACCTCGTTCTGCATTCACTCGGCCGTGACTGGAATCTGACCTGCGGCGCCGACCGCGCTAGGCAGACCGCTACATCTCGACGCCGGCAAGGTCGTCGAGCGCCGAGCCGCCTTCTCCTCTACGCCGAACTCGTAGCACCACATACGTGAGGACCAACGCCGTCAGGGTGCCCATGAGCAGGATCGTCGCCAGGGCGTTGAGTGCCGGTGACGGGGCGGCCTTGACGGCGCTGTACAGCAGGACCGGAACGGTGATTTGGCTGGCATCTCCGAACAGGAAGTTGCTGACCACGAAGTCGTCGAGAGATGCAGCGAACGTGATCATGGCCGACGCGAAGATCGCCGGGATCAGCATGGGCAGCAGCACCGTTCGGATGGCCTGCATGCGCGTCGCGCCAAGATCTTGCGCCGCCGTCTCGAACTCGCTACCGATACTCACCAGACGTCCGCGCACGATCACCAGGATGAACGAGATCGAGAACGTGACGTGACCCAGGATCAGGGCGTTGCGGCCCAGCCCGATCTGTGTGTAGAGGGTGGTGATCACCAGGTAGATGGCCGAACCCAGGACCAGCTCGGGGGTGACGAGCGGAAAGAGCGAGACGGCGTTGGCGGCGTTGCTGGTGCGCGAGCGCCAGCGGGTGAGTCCGAGCGCAAGTGCCGTACCGATGGGCACGGCGATGAGCGTCGTGATGACTCCCAGCGTCAAGCTGTTCTGCAACGCGTTCAGCAGTGCATCGTTGGCGCCGGCGCCGAAGACCGACGTCCCCTCCGCGATCGACCCCTCTTCAGTGCCGCAGCAGTACCACGCGGTGGTGAAGCCGTTCCACGAGCTGCGTGAGCGTGAGTCGTTGAACGAGAACTGGACGGCGATCAGGACCGGCACCAGGCTCCACAGGATGTAGCCCCAGGTGATCGTGGCGAGCACGTAGGGGCGGCGCCACGGGTTCCGCCACGGCGGTACGAAGCCCTTCTTCGAGGGCTTGACCGATGCCGGTGGCGGTACGTAGCGCCCCTCGTCGTCCCAGGCCTTTTCGGCTCCTGGTGCGTCGACGCCGATGGTGGTCATCGTGCCTCCCGGGATGCCCGAACGGTCAGGATCAAGTAGTAGGCCATGAAGAACAGCAGCACCGCCGACAGCAGCAGCACCAGGCTGGCCCCCTGGCCCCGCGAGAAGCCGCTCTGGATCGACTCCTCGATCGAGTTGCCGATCATGACTGTGGTCGGCGAGTTCGACACCAGGGTGTTGGTGTAGTAGTCGCCGAACATCGGCAGAGCGGTGATCACCATGGCGGTGATCACACCAATCCGACTGAGCGGAAGCGTGACGCGGAAGAAGGTCCGGAAGCTGTTGGCACCGAGGTCGCGCGAGGCCTCGATGAGGTGCTGGTCGATGCGGTCGAGATAGGCGTACAGCGGCACGATGAAGAACGGCAGGTAGCCGTAGACGAGGGCCAGCACCACGACGTACCACTGCCCACCGAGCCAGTCGACCTTGGCGAACCCGAAGAACCCGACGATGTCGTTGGCGTAGCCCTCGTCGCCGAGGATGCCGACCCAGGCGAGCATGCGGGTGAGGTAGTTGATCCACCAGGGAGCCAGGATGAGCGCGAGCAGCAGGCCGCGGTTTCCGCGCGCAAGTCGAGCCACGTAGTAGGCCACCGGATACCCGATCAGCACGCAGAGCGACATCGCGATCGCGGTGTAGATGAACGTGTGCTGCCAGGGCGAACGGTAGGTGCCGTTGATCGACTGGTCGATCACCTGACCCATGACCGTGAAGTCCCACTCGAGCGGGTTCCACGCCGGGATGGGCTGCCCGAGGATGTTGAGCTGGCTCGAGAAGGCGACCGCCATGATCCCGTAGAACGGGACGACGAAGAGCACGAGAAGCCAGGCCGTGCCCGGTATGGCGAGGGAGGGCCAGAGGAAACGCGTCGCCGCGTCTTTCCGGCCCCCCGTCGTTGCCTCAGCTACCGCCACTCTGGAACTCCTGGAAGGCCGCCAGATACATGTTCTCAACCGCCGGGGTCTGCTCGTAGAACTTGATCCCGGACTCGAAGTCTTCCGGAACCACGACAGCTGACATCAGGTTCTCGGTGATGTAGCCCTCGTCGATGAGGTACTCGGCGTTGAGCTTGGTGAGCGGTGGCTGGTAGCCGTTCCAGTTGAAGTTCTTCTCAGCGATCTGGTTGTCGAGCAGGTCGTTGATGAAGGTGTGGGCCAACACCGGGCTTGGCGACGACTTCGGGATGCAGATGTTGTCGTTGCCGATGACGACGTCTGCCTTCGACTCCGGCACCCAGTAGCCGAGATCGTCCGTCGTGGCCCCTCCTGCCAGGTACCACCTGGCCGCGATCATGTCGCCCGACCAGGCCTGGTGAACGGTGAACTTGCCGTTCGCGATCGTCTCGTACTGGGTGATGTCGACCTTCACACCCAGCGGGATCAGCTCGTTGAGCTTGTCCTTGGCCGCGTTGATCAGCTCGGGGTCACCGGTGTTGATGTCTCGGGTGATGTCCCATGCCAGCATGGCCATGCCGAGCGACTCACCGGCGTCATCGAGGATGCCCATCTTGCCGGCGTACTCCGGGTTCCAGAGCATCAGGTAGCCCTCGGACGGGTCAGTGACCCGGTCTGCTCGGTAGCCGATACCGGTGGTGTACACGGTGTAGGGGACGCTGTACTGCGAGCCTTGGTCGTACCAGGGGTCCTGATACTCGGGCCAGGCGTTCTTCAGGTTGGGTCAGGTACGACTGCTGGAAGGGCTGGAGCAGCTTTCCGTAGACCATGCGGCTCATCACGCTGGGGCCCGGGAAGACCACGTCGAACTCGGCCCCAGGGGCGCTGATCTTGGTCAGCATCTCGTCGTAGTTGTTGTAGGGCGTCACCTGCACCTCGGCGCCGTACTTCTTCTGGAAGTCCTTCTTGACACCAGGGGCCATGTAGTCGGCGTAGTTCAGGACCCGCAGCGCGTCGACCTTCTCCGGCTCCTGTCCGGCCGCGATCGGCTGGTTGTCGTCGAAGATCGGCAGCGTGACCGGCTCGTCCGGGCGCGCCAGCGGGTAGGCGCCATCGCCCCCCGAAGAAGTGCCACCGTTGTCGTCACCTCCGCAGGCTGCCAGCAGGGGGGCCGCCCCCAGGCCCGCTGCCGCGAATGCCCCGCCCCGAAGTACGTCGCGGCGGCGTAGCTGCGGTCGCCACTGAGGGGCGCGGTCAGGTGAGCTGGGATCGAACGGCATGCCTTGTCCTCCTGGAGGATTGGGAATGTTTGTCAAGATCTCCGCGGTCGTGTCTGCCTGACTGACTGGGTGGTCAGTTAGTCTGTCTGGATCGACCCACGATCACAAGGGTCGCGCCCGACCCGTTCATCATGGCGTGATCGAAGCGCTGCGTGGACCCTTTTGTGCCAATCCGGGCTCAGATTGTGACCAATTTGTGGTCTGAGGAAGAGGAGAGTCCCCGATATGGCGAAGCAGACCGCCATGACCGCCGCTGAGCTCGGGCCGTCGATGACGGGCAGCGGCCAGATGCTGCCGGCTGCGGCGTACCTCGACCCCGAGGTCCTCGCCTGGGAGAACGAGCACGTCTTCGCCGGTGGCTGGGTCAGCATCGGTCAGGCCGGCTCCTTCACCAAGCCAGGCGATCGGCGCGCGTACCAGGTGGGTGGCGAGGGCATTCTCGTCGTGCTCGGCAGCGATCGACGACTGCGTGGTTTCTACAACTCCTGTCGGCACCGCGGGCACGAACTGCTGCCGGCCGGAGGCGAGGCGCAGCGGGAGCATGATCCGCTGCCCGTATCACGCGTGGGTGTTCACCCCCGAGGGCGATCTGCGCGGTGTGCCGCCGACGCACGAAGGCGATGTCACCGACCTCTCACAGCACTCACTGGTGCCGGTGGCTCTCGAGCTCTGGAATGGCCACATCATGGTCAACATGTCGGGCGATGCCCCACCGCTCGCCGAGTACTTCGACGGTCTCGACGAGATTCTTGGGCCCTTCGGCATCGACGACCTTGTCGTTGCCGAGACCCACAGCTACACGATCGAGGCCAACTGGAAGCTGATCGTCGAGAACTATCACGAGTGCTTCCACTGCCCGACCGTGCATCCTGAGCTCTCGCTCGTCTCTGATACCGAGGCAGGCGTGTCCGTGTTCGGTGACGGGCTCTTCTTCGGGGGGACCAACGACTTCCGTGAGGGCGTCGAGACCATGTCGCTCGACGGCACCAGCGGCGGCGTCCCGATCGCTGGTCTGCCCGAGAAGTACTGCCGGACGACGCTCTACCTACAGGTCGGTCCCAATCTGCTCGTCAGCATGCACCCCGACTACGTGATGATTCACCGGCTCATTGCCCTGTCTCCCGACCGGACCTTCGTTGAGTGTCAGTGGCTCTTTCCTGCCGCGGCCTTCGAGAAGGCCGGGTTCGACCCGTCATACGCCGTCGACTTCTGGGACATCACGAACCGGCAGGACTGGACGGCGTGCGAGAGCGTGCAGCGCGGCGTGGCGTCCCGTGGCTACCGCCCGGGTCCGCTGTCGTCGTATCACGAGGTAGGTGTACGGCTCTTCACCCAGTGGTTGGCCACGGCCTACGCCACGGGTGTCGTCTCGTCCCGTGCGCGCGAGATGCTCTCGGCCGAGCAGCTCGAGGCGCTGGCCTTCCCGGTCGACAGCTGACCGAGTGACGGCCCGCCGAGTGCTCACCTGGTGGCGGTTTTCGTTCGCCGAGTGCACGCGTCGGGCAGAGGTGTGACGTCGTGAGCACGCACCTGAGTCTTCTCCAGCTCAACATCGAGTACGGCGGAACCGGCGTCAGCTTCGATGCGGTCATCGACACGATCCGGTCGACCAGTGCGCCTGTGGCCGCGCTGCAAGAGGGGTGTGGCCGCGTACCCGAGATTGCGGCGGCCCTTGGCTGGCCGTACTTCGACAACCGGACGCAGGTGGTCTCGCAGTTTCCGCTCCTCGACCCGCCCGAGCCGACAGCCGGCGTCGTCTATGTCGAGCTCGAGCGTGGACAGGTTGTGGCAATCATCAACGTCCATCCGGCGTCGCGTGGGTACGGGCCGACGCGGTTGATGAGGGGCGAGCGGCTGCCTCGGGTGCTCCGGCGCGAGAGTGGCCTTCGGGTCCGCGAGCTGCAACCGTCCTTGGACGCCGCGGAGGCCCTGATGCGCGATGGCGTCCCCGTCATTCTCCTCGGTGACTTCAACGCCCCTTCGCACCTTGACTGGACGGAGCCAGCGATTGGCCTGAGGCCGCACATGACGGCCGCCGTGCCCTGGCCAACGAGCCTGGCCGTCGAGGAGGTCGGCCTGGTCGACGTCTACCGATCGACCTTCACCGACCCCGTGGCGCACCCTGGGCTGACCTGGCCAGCACACCGGCCGCACGTGAAGGGTTACAACCCCGCCGCCAACGGGCACCCAGCTGATCGCATCGACTTCATGCACGTCAGCCCTGACATCGCGATCACCGGCGTCGCCATCGTTGGTGAGGCAGGGTCGCCGTTCAGCGACCGAACGTTCGACCCGTGGCCCACAGATCATCGTGGGCTGCTGGCCTCGCTCGAGGTAGCCCCTGTGAGCCCGTTGCCTGTCGCCTCCGTGTCACGGCGCCTCGTGCCCGTTGGCGAAGACGTGGTCGTGCGCACGATCGCCCCAGATGTGGTGGGTGTCGTGTGCGTACGGCACAGCGACAATGCCGACGCCGCACTCGTCGAGCTTTCGCCGGGCGGCAATGACGACTGGCACCTCAGTACCGCGGCAGTAGGCGTGGGAGCTTTCGACGTCATAGCCGTTGGTGGTGACGGTCGTGAGAGTGCGCGGGCGGCGCTATGGGTGTCGCCTGAGGGCGCCGAACCAGTCGTGGAAACGGATCGGTCGTCGTACGAGGTCGGGGACGCCATCACCGTCTCGTGGTCGGGAACGCCCGGCAATCGCGCTGACTGGTTGTCCGTGCACGCGCGCGGTGGCGACCCGGCGTCGGCAAAGCGGTTACTCAACGCGGTGACCGGTGCGACGATCGAGGGCACCACGCGGCTTGACGCCATCTCACACCCGCGCCGTTGGCCGCTTGCACCTGGCGCCTACACCGTCTACCTGCTGGAAGATGACCTACCGGTGCAGCTGGCGTCCACAGACTTCGACGTCATCTGAGCGCGCACTCGGCGAGCTGACGCGACAACCAGCTGAGCACTCGCCGGGCTCTCGGGCGGGATTCACAGGGAACTCACAGGGAGTTCTCAGGGTCTGCACCCGATCGTCGACGAGAGTGGACAAATGGACACCCCTGCGCCCGAGGCACGCCTGCTGGTGGTCGACGACGACGCCGACATCGTTGAGCTGCTGGCCGCGTCGCTGCGCTTCTCCGGGTTCGATGTCACAACCGCGAGTAACGGGCATGACGCACTTGCACTGGCCGGCAGCCTCCGCCCCGACTTGATCGTGCTCGATGTGATGATGCCTGGCCTCGACGGACTCGGTGTGGTGCGGCGCCTGCGGGAAGGTGGCAACCGCGTCCCCGTGGTGATGCTGACTGCGAAGGACGCCACAGAGGACCGGGTATCGGGTCTCACGGTCGGCGGCGATGACTACATCACCAAACCCTTCAGCCTGGAAGAGGTCGTCGCTCGTATCCGTGCCGTGCTCCGTCGCAGTGGCAGTGCGGCCACGGGTCACTCGGTGACGCGGTTGTCGCTCGGTGACGTCGACCTCGACGACGAGGCGCACGAGGTGTGGAAGGCAGGAGAACTCGTCCCCCTCTCGCCGACTGAGTTCAGTCTCCTGAGGTACCTCATGGCCAATCCAGGACGCGTGCTGAGCAAGGCGCAGATCCTTGACCATGTGTGGGCGTACGACTTCGGCGGAGACGGCAACGTCGTGGAGTCGTACATCTCGTACCTGCGCAAGAAGGTCGATACCAGCGACCCGCCCCTGATCCACACCGTTCGGGGTGTCGGCTACGTGATGCGCGTCCCGCGGGACGCCTGATGGTCGCGAACTCGGCGCAGCGCAGTCTCCGGCAACGCACGCCGCTGCGCACTCAGCTGATCGTGGTGACAGTGGCCCTGGCCGCCCTCGCTGTTGTGGCCGTCGCGGCGGGAAGCGCCTGGGTGCTGCGCTCGTACCTCATCGGCCAGGTCGACGAGCAGCTCTACCGCTCTGTGAGACCGGTGATGTCCGGAGAGCTCGACGGTCCGCGGATGCCGATGGGCAGGGGACGCGACGACTTCACTCCCCCCGTCGTGTTCTTCGGCCAGGTCTACGACGCGCAGGGCAACGTGGTCTCAGATCTTGGGTCGTCAGGGGCCGACTCCTCGGGGCAACCGAACCTTCCCCTGCTCGACGCGGCCACTGTCTCCTCACTCGATGGTGAGCCGTTCACCGTCTCCGGTGACGCCACCGACTGGCGCGTACTGGTGGCGAAGGTGGAGCAGCCGTCAACGGACCTCGCCGCTATCGCCGTCGGCGTACCGCTCGGGAGTGTGCAGTCGACCGTTGCCCGGTTGCTTGTGATCGACAGCGTGGTCGCTGTTGCGGTGCTCGTCCTGCTCGCGCTGGTGGCGCGGTGGGTGGTGTCGATGAGCCTCCGTCCGCTTGCGGAGATCGAGGAGACGGCGCGCTCCATCGCGGCCGGTGACCTGTCGCGCAGGGTCGACAACGACGTCCCTGACACGGAGGTCGGACGGCTGGGATCGTCTCTCAACGTGATGCTGGAGCAGATCGAGTCGGCGTTCACCGCTCAACGCGAGTCTGAGCGCTCGGCCCGCGCGTCGGAGGAGCAGATGCGACGGCTCGTGGCGGACGCGAGTCACGAGCTCCGGACGCCGCTGACCACGATCAGGGGCTATGCCGAGCTGCACCGCCAGGGGGCAACGACTGCCGATCTTTCGGTGGACGAGGTGATGGAACGGATTGAGACCACCGCAGGGCGGATGGGCGTGCTTGTGGACGACCTCCTCCTGCTGGCGCGGCTCGACCAGCATCGTGCGTTGGAGCGTGAGCCCGTCGACCTCTTGACGATCGCGAGTGACGTCGTCGGTGAGGTGGACCCGGTGGCGAACGACCACCGCGTGCATGTCGTGGCCAACGTGGTGGAGCCGGCGATCGTGTTGGGTGACGCCGCCAGGTTGCGGCAGGCCGTCAGCAACCTCGTGGCCAACGCGGTGCGGCACACACCGGCCGGCACAGAGGTGACGGTGTCGGTCAGCGTGTCCGGCGCGGAGGTTGCCCTGGAAGTGGCTGACGACGGTCCAGGAATGGCTGACGAGGCGGCGTCGCGTGCGTTCGAACGTTTCTACCGCGGTGAGGTCTCACGCACACGAGAAGCCGGTGCCAGCGGTACCGGTCTTGGGTTGGCGATCGTCGAGGCCATCGCTGAGGCGCACGACGGGAAGGTCACCCTGCGCAGCGCTCCGGGCACGGGAACGGCCGTCCGGATCACGCTCCCCAGACTCGCAGCCTGATCACATCTGGCTCCCAGGGTTCTCCCAGGTCGCTCTTCTTCACTAGGGGTTAGCGCACAGTGCGCTCACGAAGAGAAAGGGACGGTCATGTCAGACGAGACGACCCAGAACATCACCCCAGAGCCTGCAGGTGATCCAGAGACGTCACCCTCTAGCCCCCGTACGACGCCCTCGCGCACGACACTGATGGTGCTGGGAGGAGTGGGCACCGCACTGCTGGTGGGCCTGATGGGGTTCGGGATCGGCAACGCGGCAGCGGACGACGACGGCCACGGCGAGCGGGGTGGCAACGGGGGTATGCCCGAAGGTGCAGGCATGGGCAACGCCCAGTTCGCTCCAGGCGACCAGGACCAGGACCGAGACCGAGACCGAGAAGGGTTCGGCCCGATGCCGGGCGGCGGCCCTGGCGATGGTGGACGGTTGCTTCACGGTGAGGCCGTCGTCGAGGACGCATCTGGCGACTTCCTGACCCGGCTCTCGCAGAGTGGTGAGGTGACGGACATCAGCAGTCGTTCGATCACCGTGGAGTCCAGTGACGGGTTCGTGGCCGAGTACGTCGTCGACGGCGACACGCTCGTCCGGTCGCCCGACGCCACCGACAACGGCAGTCAGCTGGATGGCATCGAGTCCGGTGACAGCGTGCACGTGGTCGCCGACACAGATGGTGGCGAGAACGCCGCACTGATGGTGGGGGAGACTCCCGAGCTCTAGGCGGTTCGGCGGATGACGGCGTCCACCGCAACGGCTCCTGCCGCGGTGGCTCCGTCATCGTCGACCTTTGGGTACGCGAAGACCGGGTTCAGCTCGATCAACATCAGCTTCTCGTCGATCAGCAGCTGGCCGACGCGTACCGCGAGCTGTGCCAGTGCCTCGATGTCGACCGGTGGGCGGCCGCGTCCGCCGGTCAGCAGCGACGCCCCGCGCAACGTGAGCAGAGCCTCGGCGACGCGATCGACGTCTGTGGGCAGCGGGATCACAGTGGCGTCGCCAACCATCTCGACCCAGACGCCCCCGAGACCCGACGACGAGGCACGGCACCACGGAGTCACGCCGGGCGGCGATCAACAGCTCGATACCCCGTTCGGCCATCTGCTCGACGAGCACAGGAGATCGCTGCGTGACCGTCGATCGAGCGCAGCCGGTCGAAGGCGGCGCACGGCTTCGTCGACGCCGAGCACTCCGAGCTCGAGCGCCCCGATGTCGCTCTTGTGTTGCAAGGTCGGGTGAGCTCAGCTTCAGTGCGAGCGGACCGTCGAGGTCGGCCACCAGAGCGCCGAGCTGGTCGTGGCTGTGCGCAATGCCGCCGGCTGGTACCGCCACTCCCACCGACGACAGCAGCGCCTTGGCGTCATGCTTCGGCCAGCCACTCCCCGGCCTCGGCAGGTCCGGAGACGGCGCCGATCGAACGCAGCCGCTGCCGGGTCGCCGAACGGGCGCCGCATCGCGTCGGCAACCTTGATGCCGGTCGTCAGGCCCCAGACCGCAGGGACGCCGCGCTGCAGGCACTTGTCGACCATGTCTTCCGGCAGCAGGTCGGGCAGCGTCGACGCGACGATCACCGGCGCGATCGAGTCCTGGCCCGCGAGCAGGATGCCGTCGAGCTGGCTGTTCCAGCTGTACGTCGCCGCAGCCCCCATCTTCTGCGGCAGGTCGTAGTAGACGAGCACCTGGCCGAGCGACGGGTCGGACGCCGTAGTCCGCACGATGTCGGCGATGCCCTCGACGTCGCCCCAGATCATGGCGGTGTAGTCGAGCGGGTTCCCGATCGTGGCGGCATGCGGGACGATCGGCTTCAGCGCAGCCTTCGTCTCCTCGGCCAGGGGTGGCAGGGGAATCTCGAGCCGGTCAGCCTCGTCGGCGCTGATCGCGGCGTCGCCACCCGAGCACGTGATGACGGCGACACCGGGCGCCACTTTGCGGCGTCCGTGCGCCATCGCCTTGGCGGTCTCGAGCAGCTCGTGCGGATCGTCGACCCACGCAGCACCGGCCTCCTCGACGAGAGCGCGCAGCACCTTTGCGTCGCCGGCGACCGAACCGGTGTGTGCCGCTGCGGCGGTGGCCCCCAGCGCGCTCCGGCCAGACTTGAGCACCACCACGCCGATCTCGCGCTCGGCACACATGGCCAGACCCTCAGCCAGCCGGGCCCCATCGCCCTCGGCCTCGAGGTAGAGCGCGATCGACCTCACGCCGTCCTGCTCGGCAAGGGCGATGACGTAGTCGGACGCGTCGAGCACGGCTTGGTTGCCGCACGAGATGACGGTGTGCAGGTGGAGGGCGCGGGCCGCCCCGATCGCGTTCACAGCGACGTTGCCACTCTGCGACACGAGGGCGACTCCGCCGGCCGGAGCGATGTTGTAGCCGTCGCCCCAGAGGGGTGCGCGCCGGACGACGGACACCAGCCCGTTGCCGTTCGGGCCGCAGACCGGCATGTCGTGGCGCAGGGCGTTCTCGCGCAGTTGACGCTGCAGCTCGCGGCCGTGCTCGACCTCGGCGAAGCCGGCGGCGATCACGACGGCACCGCCGACCCCCAGTCGGCCGGCTTCGTCGATCAGGCCGGGGACGGTGGCGGCCGGTGTGGCGATGACGATCGCGTCCGGCACCTCGGGCAGGTCCGACATCGTCGGGAAGCAGGGGATGCCAAGCACTTCGGTCTCGCGCGGGTGGACGCCGTAGACCGGGCCGTCGAACTGCGGCAGCCACCAGGTTGTCGAGGGTCTGGTGGCCGTACGTGTCGACGCGCGGTGAGGCACCGACGACGGCGACGGAGCGTGGGGCGAGCAGGCGGTCGAGGTTCACGCGAGGGTCCTGACGGGATGGGTGCAGCGGTCCGCAGATACTGACTGAGTGATCAGTCAGCCGTCAAGGTCGATTCTGCGGATTCGCTCCACCCGAGGGGCGACCGGCTACAGCGTGGACGCCACCTGCAGGCCCTCGAGGACGGCCTCCTCGACCGTGCGCGGGGCAAGGCAGTCGCCGATGGCGTGCACGTCACCCGGGATAGTCAGCCAGCGCGTCCACCAGCTCGGTGACGGCGTCGTGGCCCTGCGACAGCACCAGTGCGGAGACGTCGTCGACGATCACGGGTTCACCGGTGAGGACGTGCTGGAGGTAGACGGTGTCGGCGTCGGCTCCGTAGAGGCGCACGAGAGTGATGATCTCGACGCCGGCGACCAGGGCTTCCTTGGTCATCTCGTCGCGCACGTACTGCTGGATGCGTTGCCCGGCCATGTACCCGTCGACGGCGAGCGTCACCTTGTGCCCCTGCTGGGCCAGCTGCTGCGCGACGCCGAGCCCGATCCAGTCGCAGCGCCAGTCGGCGACGACCACGCGTCCGGCGGGAACGGAGACGCCGTTGATGACGTCCCACGCGGTCAGGACGGTCGGATCGTCCATCAGCTCGAGTGACGGAATGCGCGGGGTTGCTCCGGTCGCGACGACGACGGCGTCGGGAGCCTGCTCGCGGACGAACCCGGCATCGACTCGCTGACCGGTCACCACTGTCACCCCGTAGCGGTCGATCTCGCTGAGCAGGTTGGTGACGGCGCCACCGAACTCGGCGCGGCCCGGGAGCTGCTCGGCGAGGAGCACCTGACCGCCAGGACGTCGAGCAGCCTCGTACATCGTGACGCGGTGCCCGCGTTCGGCGGCGACCACCGCAGCCTTCATGCCGCCGACTCCGCCGCCGACCACCATCACGTCCTTGGTCGCAGCAGCCGGACGCCGGATGCCGTAGGTGAGCTCGCGTCCGGTCTCGGGGTGCTGGATGCACGAGATCGGGTAGCCGGCGTGGAAGTGACCGATGCACGCCTGGTTGCAGCCGATGCAGGCACGGATCTCGTCGACGAGCCCGCGCGCGGCCTTGGCGGCGAGCAACGGGTCGCAGATCAGCGCGCGGGTCATCGCCACCAGGTCGGCCTGCCCGGACGCGACGACCTGCTCACCCTCCTGCGGCTGGTTGATCCGCCCGGCCACCATCACCGGAACGCTGACGGCCTTCTTGATCTCTGCCGACAGCGGTGCGACGTAGGCAGCGGGAAAGCTCATCGGCGGTGCGATGTGGTCCGAGCCCGCGATGGTCGCCGACGTTCCAGCCACGACGCTGATGTAGTCGAGCGTCCGGTCGGCGTCGAGGGTGCGCAGGACGTCCAGCATCTCGTCCGAGGTCAGCCCGTCGTCCGACTCCTCGGAGGCCGACATCCGAAGTCCGACGACGAAGTCACCTCCGACGTTGGACCTCACGGACGCGATCACCTCACGCAGGAAACGCAGTCTGTTCTCAGGCGTACCGCCGTACCGGTCGTCACGCAGGTTGGCCCGCGGGTTGAGGAACTGTGCCGGAAGGTAGCCGTGCGAGGCGACGAGCTCGACCCCGTCCAGCCCTGCCGCCTTCAGACGTCTGGCTGACGATCCGAAGCAGGCGACGATCTCGTCGATCAGCGGGATGGGCATCGCCCGCGGCATCACATGGAACCGCTCGTTCGGGACGGCCGACGGGGCAAGCGCCACTGCCAGAGAGCCGTCCTGGCTCTCCATCATCTCGCGCCCGTCATGAAAGAGCTGACCGAACAGAACCGTTCCGTGCGGCTTGATGGCGTCGACCATCGCGCGGTAGCCAGGTATGCAGCCGTCGGTGTCGGCCATCAGGATGCTCGACGAGTACTTCGCTGACTCGTGGACGCCGGCGACCTGGAGGACGATCACTCCCGCGCCACCCCTGGCCCGCGCCTCCTGGTACGCGATCAACCGCTCGCTGATCGTCCCGTTCTCGGCCATGACGGTGTCGTGGCCTGACGAGACGATGCGGTTCTTGGCCGTTACTGACCCGATCTGGGTGGGCGAGAACAGGTGGGGAAAGGCAGTCACAGACAGTTCTCCGATCGGTGTGGTGCCCCATTATCTGCCGAACCTGATTCGATGGGCAGGTGGACGATGAGCTGCTCTGACCCCTTGAGGTAGCAGGACGTGCCACATGATCGTCATCGACGACGCCCAGGTACCGGCTCACGACCGAGTCTGGTGCCACCTCGCCAGCGACACCTCGTTCGACGAGCTTCACGCGTTTGTCGAGCCATTCGGCATCCCCGAGAGAGCATTCGACGGCGACCACTACGACGTGCCTCTCGATCGCCGCGATGAGGTGATCGCCGCCGGGGCCGTTCCCGTGACGTCCCGCGAGCTGGTGGCCCTGCTGATCTCTGCCGGCCTGCGCCGCCGGCGTCCCCGGAGCGCCAAGGGAGGCTAGGAAACCGAGGCGGCACGGAAGGCCGCGATCGCGTCCTCCAGCGTGCCGAAGACCATCGCCGGGTCGAAGTGCTTCGGGTAGCCAAACGTGTCGAGAGTGCCCTGCAGAGACGGGTCGACCCGAGCCAGTCCGAAGTGGATATCCCTGGCGTGCAGGTAGTCGCCCAACCCCTTGAGGCTGTTCCAGGCGGAGTAGTCGAGGTCGGTGACCGACGTGGCATCCAGGATCACCCAGCGCACCGGGTCTGGAGCACCTTCCACCACCTGCTGGACGTCTTCCACGAACCGGTTGGCGTTGGCGTAGAAGAGCTCGGCGTCGTAGCGGAACACCACCAGCCCAGGCTCGCTCTGCGCGCCTGCTTCGGCCTTGGCGTAGGTCGGGCCGCCATCTTGTGTCTCGCCGATCACGAACGACTTCGGCAGGTACTGCCGCCTGATGATGTCGAGCAGCGAGACCACCATGGCCAGGATGATTCCCTGCTCCACCCCGATCGCGAAGACCACGACGCAGGTGGTGAGAGCCACCCAGAACTCGATCGGCCGCTTGCGGTAGATCGCCCGCAGGCCCAGGGCGTCGATCAGGCCCACGCCGATCAGGAAGACGATGCTGGCCAGAACCGCCTTGGGCATGTCGGCCAAGCTCGACGTGAAGAAGACGGTGAACACCAGCGCGATCAGCGCCATCGTCAGGTTCGCGACCTGGCTCCGTCCGTGCTGCTCCTCGAGGATCTCGGTCTTGGTCGGGGACCCATTCACGACGAAGGTCCCCGTGAGCCCGGCTGCGAAGTTCGCACCTGAGAGCCCGGCGATGTCGCGGTTGATGTCGACCTTGTCGCCATGCTTCATGGCGAAGCTCCGTGACGTGGCGGCGCTCTGGGCGATGATCAGGATCAGGCAGGAGAAGGAGATCCCCAGCACCGAGAAAACCGCATTGATGCTCAGGTCCGCTGGCAGACCGATCGGCGGAAAGCCGCTCGGCACGTCTCCGACAACCGCGACACCGCTCTTCTTGGCGTCGGTGAGTGACGAGATGCCGGTGAGCACGACCACGGCGATCAGGGCGCCGGGAACCCGTGGGGCGAAGCGCTTGAAGCCGACGATGCACACCACGGTCGCAGCGGCGAACGCGAAGGTCTCCCACTGGACAGCGCCCAGGTCAGAGATCCATGCCCACTGCTGCTGGATCCAGCGCCCCGTCCCCTTGGGGACGCCCAGCATGTCGGGGATCTGACCGGTCAAGACCTGGATGCCGACACCGGTAAGAAACCCGATCAAGACCGACGCCGACAGGAAGTCGCCCAGGAACCCGAGCTTGAGCACGCGCGCCAGGAAAAGGAGCACCGCCGTGACAAGGGCCACCATGCTCGCGTAGGCCACCCACTCCTTGGAGTAAGGCGTCAGATTCACCGAGCTCAACCCGAGCAGGCCGGCCGCCATGAGAGCGGCCGTCGCCGAGTCGGCGCCGACGACGAGCATGCGCGACGAGCAGAGCAGTGCGAACACGATGGTCGGGAAGATGATCGTGTACAGGCCCGTGGCGAGGGGCGTCTGAGCAATCGACGTGTAGCCCAACACCTCGGGGATTGCCACCGCGGCGAGCGTTGCGCCGGCCACAACGTCCTTGCCCACGTACGCCCGGTCGTAGTCGTGCAGCCAGCTGGGCGTGAGTCGAGCGACGGTGCTTGGCATCGGATCTCCTCGATCGACCGGCGCTTGCGACTGTAGTGAGTACCGGTCGAATATCCAGATCCTGTCGGGACCATTCGCTATATGCGGGTATCCGGAGAGTTCGTTGGCGAGGTTGACGCGAGCCGCGGCCTCCCAGTGCTGCTGACCATGAGGCGTCCGGTAGATCGCGGGACGGTCGAGGAATGACTGAAGCACCTTGGCGCGCCCGGCACAGAACTCGGCCTGCGGGACGTGGATGTACTCCTGCCGGATCGCGACGGCGTACTGCGCGTACCGGTCGGCCGGCGCAGCCAAGATCGAGAGGTCGGCGTCGCACAGCACCGCTCCGGTGGCGTCGTCCGGGTCGGGATCGTGCGAAGCCGTCAGCCGGATGAGGCGCACCACCTCGGCGATCAGCGCAGGGCTGGCTCCAACTTGTTCAAGGGCGTCGTAGGCCACGTACGCGCTGCGGTCCTCGTTGTCGGGCTTACCCGGCTGGTAGACGGCATCGTGGAACCATGCGGCGAGGGCCAGCGCGAGCTCGTGTTCAGCGGGCGGCTCGAGCTCTTCGATGCGCAGCAGCACATCCTCGACGTGCATGAGGTTGTGGTACTCGCGATGCGGTTGTGTGTAGCGGGGCCCGAGGCCGCCGGTGACCACGGCGGCATCGAGCAGGCGCGTCTCTTGTTCTGTCGGCTCACGCATGTGCCCAGTGTGGACCCAACGGCCGTCAGAGTCCGCCGATCGGCGCGACAACGGAGGAGCAGTCTTCGCAGACCCAGTGCGGATCTTCACCTAGGTCGGGTTCGACGAACAGAGTGTGTTCTCCGCTGACGCGGCACTGTGGCCACCGGCCCACTGATCCAGCCAGGGCCTCTTGCACATCTTGTGCAAGCAAGCAGGCGACAAACGCTGCCCCCTCGGGCCACGGCTCGGCCCAGACCCGACGGTTGCTCACCGCCCGGTCGAGGGCATCGACCATGGCCGGCGTGGTGGGGAGAGTGGCCGACAGGTCGTGCAGGACGCGAGCCCTGGCGTCGGCGAGGGCGGCGTCCAGGTCAGCGGTCATCACCAGATCCGAGCTCGGCGGCCGGCAGGTCGTCGGCGTCGGTGATGGTGTAGCTGTAGCCCTGTTCGGCGAGGAAGCGCTGCCGATGCTGAGCGAAATCCTGGTCGACGGTGTCACGCGCCACTACGGCGTAGAACCGGGCGGCACGTCCGTCAGCCTTGGGGCGCAGGATCCGCCCGAGCCGCTGGGCCTCCTCCTGTCGCGAGCCGAACGCCCCCGATACCTGGATGGCAACACTGGCCTCAGGCAGGTCGATGGAGAAGTTGGCGACCTTGCTGACGACCAGCGTGGTGATCTCACCGGCGCGGAAGGCGTTGAAGAGTCGTTCACGCTCCTTCACGGTGGTCTCGCCTTTGATCAACGGGACGTCGAGGCGTCCGGCGAGCTCGTCGAGCTGATCGATGTACTGGCCGATCACCAGCATCGGTTGGCCCTGATGCTGAGCGACGAGCTGTTCGACGACGCGAGACTTCTCCTGCGACGTCGAACAGAGCCGGTACTTCTCCTCGGGCTCAGCTGTCGCGTACGCCAGGCGCTCCCGCTCGGGAAGGGTGACACGCACCTCGATGCACTCGGCCGGCGCGATGTAGCCCTGGGCCTCGATCTCTTTCCACGGCGCATCGAAGCGTTTGGGGCCGATCAGCGAGAACACGTCGCCTTCGCGACCATCTTCACGAACCAAGGTCGCCGTGAGGCCCAGCCTGCGTCGCGCTTGGATGTCGGCGGTGAACCGAAAGATCGGTGCCGGAAGCAGGTGGACCTCGTCGTAGAGGATGAGGCCCCAGTCGCGGGCATCGAAGAGCTCGAGGTGGGCGTACGAGCCCTTCCGCTTCGTGGTCATCACCTGGTAGGTAGCGATGGTGACGGGGCGGATCTCCTTCTTGGCCCCCGAGTACTCGCCGATCTCGTCCTCGGTCAGCGTGGTGCGGTGCAGCAGCTCGTCGCGCCACTGGCGGGCGGCGACAGTGTTGGTGACCAAGATCAGCGTCGTCGCTTTGGCCATTGCCATGGCAGCGGCTCCCACGAGGGTCTTGCCCGCCCCGCAGGGCAGCACGACCACGCCTGAGCCTCCGTGGAAGAAGTTCTCAGCAGCGTGACGCTGGTACTCACGAAGGGTCCAGTCGTTCTCGTCAAGGTCGATCGCGTGGGCCTCGCCGTCGACGTAGCCGGCGAGGTCTTCGGCCGGCCAGCCCAGTTTGAGCAGCACCTGTTTGATGTGCCCGCGCTCAGAGGGGTGCACTACCACCGAGTCCTCATCGATCCGCGCCCCGACGAGAGGCTGGATCTTCTTGGAGCGGAGCACCTCTTCAAGCACCGGTCGGTCATTGGTGTGGAGCACCAGCCCGTGTACGGGGTTGGCCATCAGCTGCAGGCGCCCGTACCGCGCCATCGTCTCGGCGATGTCGACGAGCAGCGCATGCGGAACGGCGTAACGGCTGTAGGAGAGAAGGGTGTCGACCACTTGCTCGGCGTCATGCCCCGCGGCTCGCGCATTCCAGAGGCCGAGCGGGGTGACGCGATAGGTGTGCACGTGCTCGGGCGCCCGTTCGAGCTCAGCGAACGGCGCAATGGCCCGACGGCACTCGTCAGCCCGCGCGTGTTCGACCTCCAGCAGCAGAGTCTTGTCGCTCTGAACGATCAGGGGCCCGTCGCTCACAGGGTTCCTTTCGGGGAAGAGCCGACCGCGGGGCCGGGGTTGGTATCCACCAGTGTCCAACATCGCGGTGGACAGCCTTCTTCCGGCAGTAGGCTGCCGAGGTGATTGCCAAGGAACTCGCCCAGCCCGTCGGACTCGTCAAGACCACCGACACTGTGCTCGAGGTGGCCCAACGGATGGTCAGTGAGGGTCTTCCAGGGCTGGCCGTGGTGTCAGACGACGGGCGCCCTCTGGCCGTGCTGCCTGCTGCTCAGGTTCTTGGTCTCGCGGTTCCCACCTACATCAAGGACGACCCCTCGTTGGCGCGAGTGGTCGACGAGGCGGCGGCTGACCGACTCGTCGACGGCCTGACAGGTCTCACGGTCCAGGGAGTGCTCGACGACACCGAGCCCGATCTGCTCGGCACGGTTGCGCACGACGCCACACTTCTCGAGGTGGCCTGCCTCATGTCGCACCTGCGTGTCTCGTTCTTGGTCGTCGCCAGCCCTGAGGGCAAGGCCCTCGGCATGATCACCGCGCAGGATGTTCTTGGTGCCAGCCTGATGCGGGCGTGACGCCCACATGACGACGTTCGTCACGGTCGCGGTCTTTCTGGTCGTCTATGCCCTGATCGCTACTGAGCGGGTGCCTCGCGTCGTGGCAGTTCTGGGTGGGGTTGCCGCGGTCTTCGCCGTAGGCATCGTCGGCGCCGAGGAGTCGTTCTACTCAGAAGAGACCGGCATCGACTGGAATGTCATCTTCCTGCTGCTGGGAATGATGCTGGTCGTTGCCGGCCTCCGCCGCACAGGGCTGTTCGAGTACATCGCCATCTGGAGCGCCAAGCGAACCCGAGGACGCCCCTACCCCCTGCTGGTCCTGCTCTGCACCCTTACGGCAGTTGCCTCGGCGCTGCTCGACAACGTGACCACGGTCTTGCTCGTAGCTCCTGTGACGCTTCTGGTCTGCAGCCGCCTGAAGCTGAATCCGATCCCGTTCTTGATCGCTGAGGTGTTGGCATCGAACATCGGTGGAGCGTCCACTCTGGTGGGTGACCCGCCCAACATCATCATCGGTAGCCGCGCCGACCTGTCGTTCATGGACTTCGTCGTCAACCTCGGGCCGATCATCGTCATAGCGATGATCGCCTTCCTCTTGTTGGCGAGGTTTGTCTTCCGCGACGCCTTCACCTTCGACTCCGCCGCTGCCGAGTCGGTGATGCAGCTCGATGAGCGCGAGGCGATCGCCGACCCGAAGCTGCTGGTGCGCGGACTCGCGGTCCTTGCCGTCGTGCTCGTGGGATTCGTCCTTCAACGCACTCTAGGGATCGATCCTTCGATCGTGGCGCTGCTAGGTGGTGGCGCGATGATGCTGGCGGTTCCCGGACCCACTGATGAGTACATCAAGCACGTGGAGTGGGAGACCCTCGTCTTCTTCATGGGACTGTTCGTCCTGGTGGGGGCGCTTGTCGAGGTCGGCGCGATCGACGCGCTTGCCACCGCTCTTACCGACGCCGTGGGCGGCGATCCCGTCGCCGCCACCTTCGGCATCCTGTTCGGCTCGGCAGCGCTGTCGGCCATCGTTGACAACATCCCGTATGTCGCCACGATGACGCCCGTTGTCGAGCAGCTGGCGGCGAACGACCCCGGTCTCAACCCCGGAAATGTGCTCTGGTGGTCACTGGCGCTGGGGGCAGACCTGGGAGGCAACGCCACAGCAATCGGCGCAAGTGCGAACGTCGTGGTCATCGGCATCGCCAAGAGGTACGGCTACCCGATTTCGTTCTGGCAGTTCACCAGGTACGGCCTGTTGGTCACTGTGGTGACTGTGCTTCTCTGCGTGCCGTACCTGTGGCTGCGGTATCTCGTCTAGGGCTAGCGCCACTCCGACGGCGCGCGTTTCGTCTTGTGCTCGACGTGGACGAGGTACGGCGTTCGCGAACTGAGAAGTCGGTCACCCCAGGATCGACGGAGGGGGTGGAATGCCGTCCCGATCATCCCGAACGCCCACACCGGCATCAGGAAGAAGCTCAGGGAGGCGCGGATCACCGAACGGACGATCCGAGCTGGCCCTCGGTCGAGCTGACCACCGCGTACCCGGCGACGGCACCGCCGATTGTGCGACCCACCGCCCGCCACGCCACAGCCAGGTAGAGCGGCCCGAGCCAGGCGAACATGACAGTGAGACTGGCGACTACCCATGTCGGGATCGGGTCGACGACCGATCCGACGAGTGAGAGGGCAGTGGCCAACCCTTGCGCGGCGACCAGCGAGATGATCAACAGGTCGATGCCCGATCCGGCGGACCGGGACACGATGCCGGCATGCGAGCGGTCGCGCTTCGGTGGCAGCAGGTGGGAGGGCACCGCGTCCTGCGCAGGGTTGCGGCCCAGCAAACGGCGCAAGATGTGTTCCACGACGTCGTCGGCTTTGGCCAGGCCGGCTCGTAAGGCCTCGACGGCGTCCCAGAGCAGACCAAGGCTCTGTTCGCGAATCAGGTCGCGTACCCGCGGATCGTCGACGAACACATCGAGAATCTCGGGCACGACCTGAGCCTGGATGTAAGGCATCAGGCCAGCCACGATCTGCGGGCCGCTCTTCTCGATGATGTGCGGTGTCACGCCGTCGACGACGGCTGGAACAAGCTCAGCCTCGAGGTAGGGCCTCATACGTTCGAGAAGCACCGGCACGAGCTCGTCAGCGAGCTGAGGGGTCATGCCCTCGACGATCGTCGGCCCTGTCTCGGTCGCCAGTCGCTCGGTGAGCCCAGCGATGACCTCGGGCACGACCTGTTCGACAAGGTAGGGAATGAGCTCGTCGATGATCCGTGGAACGGTCTCTTCGGCGAGATAGGGCTCGAGGTCGTCGATCACGCCTTTGGTCGAGGAGACCACGCGATCTTCGACGCGGCCCACTGTGGCATCCACCGCGCCGGTCATGGCGCGCTGGAGGAAGGAGGCCTGCTGGTCGTCGGTCACGTCGTCGAGAGTATCGGCCCGGCTACTTCAGCGGCGCGACGCCGGTGACCCGGTGCACCGCAAAGCGCCGGACGCCGTCCGAGCGGTGGTCGTAGGCAGTGAGCTGGCCCGCCGACAGGCTGACCGGGTCGACGACGCGCTCGCCGGCGACGCCGTCGTTGTCGACGTACCCGAGCCACACCGACGCACCCGCGTCGAGCGCGGTGCGAAGGACATTGAGGGTCTCCGTCATCGCGGTGCGCGGAACGTGAGACCCCA
>CAVPLY010000007.1:0-139349 GCA_963706045.1 uncultured Actinomycetota bacterium
TCTGCTGCTTCGGCACCGGGGGCAGTTGTCACGAGAAGCAAGAGCACAGAGGCGAGGGCGGCCCGAGTGGCCCGCGACGCGAGTCTTCGCCTACTCGATGAGCGTGTCATTGCGATTTGTTCCCCTGTTCTCCCGGCTTCTCCTTCGGTGCGGCCGGCAAGGACCACACCCCATAGACCACAATCACGGGCTGTTTGACCGTTTCACCTGAGTCGTTGGTGGTGTCGAGCGTCTCTAGGTGAATGACGTGGCCGTTGTAACGACGAACCAGCTTCATAAGTGACTCGGAGAAGTGCTCCGACCTGTTCGCGGAGTAGGCATCCCACACGACGTACTGGATTTCTGAGTAGCGCAAAGATCTGTCGGGGTTCACCACGGGTTCGTACGACGGGTTGCGCCTCAGTGGATTGGGACTGACAGACAGTCCATACGCTTTTCGGTGACCGTAGTACTGAACGATATTTGCCATGGACGGACCGAGTGTAAGAACTGTTGAGCCTTCCGGCGTGTTCTCCGCAATCCACTGTCCGGCCTCGCGTCCCCCTGGCACCCCTCCCGTGCCGGCGAGGAACGAAGGTTCGCCAGCGCTGGTCAACGCCTGGGCCGTCGGCACTGCGAGGCTGAGGACAACGATGCTCACGACGCCGGTTCGAATCCATTTCGGTCGCGGCCATGAACCCGGCAACGGGAGACCGAGCAAACCTCGCGCGGCCAGCACGGCCATCGGAGCTGCGATGGGCAGGATGTATTGGAATCCCTTCACAGGCCAAAGCTGGAAGGCAACCGCAGGAACCGCGATCCAGGAGAGAAGCAGGATTTCCCGCCAGCTGTTGTGCTTTCGACACCACCAGACACCACCCAACGCCGCCACAATGACCAGCAGGCCGATGGCCTGAGTCACGACGGTCGGGTAGAAGGTCCATTCATGATTGGGTTCGCGCAGTAGTTGCCACGTGAGATAGCTCTTGCTCTTGGAACCGCCTCCGGCCAGAGCCGACGTGATCGGGTGGATGGCGAATATGGCAGCGAATACGACGAACGCCGTCACGGCGGAGCGCCACTTGATCACCACCGACGCGGCTAATGCAAAGAAGGCGTAATAGGCCCCCAGCATGACCACGGCCGTTTCTTTGCACAGCATGGCGAGGCCCAGCATTGCGCCAGAGGTGATCAACCAAGCTCCACGGCCGGTTAACGCGTAACGGGCGAGAGTCAGCAGTGCCAGCGTGACCAGTAGTGTCATGGGGCCGTCGAGCAACATCTGTCTGGTCGGCAAGACGTGATACGACATCACGGCCAGAATTCCCGCAGCAAGCAGGCCGACGTTTCGTGAATAGAGATCACGGCCGATCAGATAGACCACGAGAACTGTGACCACGCCGAGGACCGCAATGACCATACGACCCGCGACATCAACCTCGCCACTTCGAAACAACGGACTCAGCAGGACCTGCACAAGCATGGGGTGGGCACGAAAGACTGGGAAGAAGTCGGTGTAGAGCGAGTTTCCGGCCAACCCAGCCGCTTGGCCGCCGTACACCGCTTCGTCGCTGTTGTAGCCGAGCGCATCGATTCGAAACAACCGGACAACTGCCCCGACAATCAGAATGATCACCAGAATCACGAGCGACCATGAGACATGCCGACGCACATCCCGTTCGACGGGTACGGCGCTGGATTCGACAGCAACCTCGGGCGAACTGGTGGTCATTGCTTCTTTCCTCGACGATTAGGAAACCTGGCTGCGCCCGATACCGCCAGGGTCGAGAAACCGTGGTGCCCCCGGAGTTAGGACAAGGTTGGGGCAGAAGCATCTTGCGCCGCCAGAGACTCCGGCGACACCTCTTCAGCCTCAACCACCCGCAGGTCGATGATACGCGACGAGTCAGCCACCTGAGGCACCACGTTCGGGTCCTTGAGGAGCTGCGGAATCTCATCGGCCCAACCGAACGAGTTCGAGGCCAGACGCCATGTCACGACCTCGTTCGTGGCACGCCTCAGAATCGACCGTTCGGCGAGTCGGAGGTCTACGTAGTCTTTGCCGCCAAGCACGATGTTTCGGGCGAATTCGCTGAACGGTGGGAAGCCGTAGGCGTCATCGGTGTTCACGATCAGCTCGTCGAGCGCCTCGTCTCGCTCGATGGGGGTCAATCCGTCGGGGCCCCTTTCAATGACAAAGAGCGCCGCGATCTGAGTCTTGTTTGTGAACTTTGTAGGCACCAGTCGGTCGATCGGGTATTTCGGCGGTGGCACCACGATCTGGGTGAAGGCGTTGACTGAGACGATGGGCAGGTTCATCTCGGCCAGGCGGAGGCCGAAAGACCGGCCTTCACGGGAGTGAACACGACTCTTCAGCTTGAGGATCTGCCACTCCGTGCGGCTCAGATCACCGGGATCGACCGCGCGGAGGGTGTGGTTACTGATCGTCAACGGCTTCGGATAGCACCGGGCAGTGCCGTCGGGCGAGATGATCGTCATGTCGTCAGAGAGGAACCGCGCCCCCTGATCCCGAACGAGTCGCAGAATCGTCCCGGTCTTTCCGGTATCGGTCTTCGCCGACAACATCACTCCGCGACCATCGATCTCGACGCAGGCAGAGTGGAGCAACATCGAGCCACGATCCACCATCGAGAACCGAAGCAGTGCCTCGATGATGTTCGTGTAGACGACGTGAGGTGAGCGTGCCAATCCAGGCGAGACCACTATGCGGATTCGATCATCGCCCATAGACACGAAGAAGTTGGCCGCCAGTCGGCCAAAGTGCTCCTCATACCGGACGGCCGACTGATTGGACATAGTGGTGAGTCGAACTTTCCGCCGCATGCCTGGTCCGACGTCGCCAATCGTTACCTCGATATCGAACTGACCATGCTGCGCCTGGTCCCGAAAGTAGTCCAGCTCACGGAGTGGAATTTCCGAGCCAATAGTCACCAGGTCGTGAATCCGGTATCGATAGTGGAGGTAGCCCGTGCCGGCCCTCGACTCGAGCGCGCTGATTTCCGCGGGAACCGCTTCAGACTCATCGGCGACGTGGGTGATGGGACGACGGGGAGCAGTTTCCATGAGGGTGTCCTGAGGTTCGGTGGCGGAATCGGATAGTGCTTCAATGCGGTAGATGAAGCGGTCACTCACCATGAATCGGACGGCGAAGGCGGCTAGCAAGGTGATGAGATTGGCAAAGAGGTAGTTGACGCCAGCGCGTTCGACCAAGAAGGCCATGATCGGGAGACGTGCCAGCAGCACGATGTTGTTCATGACCGCGAAGCCGATAAATCGCTTCCACACATGACCCCGTCGCTGTTCGCGGTACACAAAGCGGTCGATGAGGATGAAGTTCCACGTTGTGGAGCCCTCCGTCGCAATCGCGGCCGCGACAAGGTAGTTCAACCCAAGGGCGTTGTTGTCGGCGAAAAACCACATCAAGAGCGAGTTGACCAGAATCCCAGACACGCCCACTAGGCCGAATCCCAAGATTCTCGTTACTCGTGGTGTGTGTCGGGAGGCTAGCAATCGAGAGACCTCGAGCCGCGCCAACTGGCGGACGAATCGGATTCCCTCTGCTGCGTTCGCCTTGCTTTCCCCTGCGTAGCGCTCGGCGAAAGTGAACGGGACCTCTTGAATCCTCAGGCCGGGGGTTCGAAACAGCATTTCCAAGAGGATCTTGAAGCCGATCGGGTTTAGATTTTCTAGGTCTAGGGCTTGCCGACGCACGGCAAAGAACCCAGTCATGGGGTCTGTCACTTCGCGCAAGCGCCTGGGGAACACCGAACGCACCATCTTGGTGGCAGCGTAGACGGCCACTCGGCCAGCACCGTGGCAGAGGCCGGTTCCTGACCGCCGTCGACATAGCGGCTGGCGATGACCACGTCGGTGTCGTTGTTACAGGCCGAAAGGAGATCGGGAACTGTCTCGGGTGGATGCTGCAGATCAGCGTCCATCACGAGCACCCAGGGGCTGTCGGTCGCGTCCAAGCCAGCTATGACGGCACCGCCCAGGCCGCCCGTCCGGTCTTCCGGCTCGCGGTGTACGAGTCGAACCTTGAGACGACTTGAGGTCGCAACCTCCTCGACCACCTGAGGAGTGTCGTCATCGGAGTCGTCGACAAAGACAACCTCTGTGGTGTCGACATCCACGCAGGCGGCAAGCCGCTGAACCAGTTCACGGACGTTGCCTGCCTCATTGCGAGTTGGCACGACGATGCTGACCGCCGGCAGAATCGCGACGCGGGCAGCATTTTCTGCGCCAGCGCCGTTGCCACCGTTCACTCGCACGGTTGCGTCCCCAGGCCGTTCCTCAGAGTGCTGGTCCCTTCACCCGACTGATCCGCCAGTCTGATGTCACGACTGATCGGGCCAGACCCCCAGCGGTGTTCACCCTATGTCCACCTCCGGTTCACCGCGCAGGGATTCCGAATTCACCCAATGGGAAGAGCAAGATTACCGAGCGTCAGGTGACCGTACGCTCAGTGAAGATGTGGAGCGGAGGGGTTTGGAGCGTGGCACTAATCGTTCATTTCTCTCCCAAACACAGGCAGTCCGGGCGGGAAGGTGAGGCGCCGTCACGTCGAATGGGAGCCCAGCCAGAGGCTGATGGTTGAGCCAGCGTCAACGTTCGGGGTAACCGACAATCGGCTTCGGGCTGTGGATACGAGTCACTAGTGGCAACTGCTACGGCCTGAGTCGCTGAAGACGCCTGAGGATTCCGGCCGGAACTCCCAGTCGTAGCCATGATCTCTTAGCGTCAGGAAGAGAGCTCCGTACGTGTTCGTGTTGGCAACTTCACTGTTCGCGCGTGTTGCGGCGATCCCATAGTGGTTCTTGCCACCCGTCCCGACAACGAACTGGCGCACGCCCCTGGTCGTGTCGAGCCGCCGATGCGTTCACGCGCGAACCGCTCGTAGTCGTGGTCATGGCCGAAGAGCGCCACCTCGACCTTGTTGTCGTAGAGCGCCTGGTAGAGGGGCCCGACGCTGCGGTGGTCACCGTGCTCACCGCCGCTGCACCGGGGGTGGTGCCAATACGCGGCCGTACACGTCTGGCTGGCGTGCGCGCAAGATCGGCTCGCAGCCACTGTTCTTGCTGCGAGCCCTTGCCGCAGCCACCGGCCTCGCTGCAGTTCGAGTTGAGCACGACGACATGCCACGAGCCGAGGTCGTAGCTGTAGTAGCCCTTTGACGGGTCGCCGGCGGCCGCCCCGAAGTAGGTGAAGTAGTCCTTCGCGCCAGCTGTGAGGTACTCGTGGTTGCCGACCGCCGGGCGGGTGATGGACCGGTAGTTGCCCCATGACAGGTCGTAGCTGGCCAGGTAGTCGGAGTAGGTCCCCTCCTCGTACTGGACGTCCCCGAGCGGGAGTACCGCAGCAAGGTCCTGTCCAGCGAACAGATCGGCGACGTACTTCTGACGACAGGCCGTGGGACTACCCAAACCGGCTTTGAAGACCATCGGTCGGTCTGCAGGCCGGAATATCGCCGGCCGCTGCGATTACTGGTGCGGATCCCGTGGAGCTTCCACCGGTCGCTGGCGGGTCAGTGGTCGGACTGGAGTTCTTGACTAGGTGATTCCTCAGAATGGACATGTAGATGCCATGTCCGCTTTCATCTGCCCACTCGTCCGCCGACTCGACAGCCGTGCCTTCACCCCACTCGTTATATGTCGTAACGCTGAACCGGGCGCCGGAGGTAGCCATGGCTGCCACGTCGGCATCAAATCGCTGGGCATCACGGTCGAGCCGTTCTGAGCCACCCTTCAGCCAGAAGCCTGGGGAGACTGAGAATGACTGCTTGTCCTGCTGATCTCGGGCTACTGCGGGCGCGTATTCGTGCCGAGCGTCCCCGGCTGGTCCACACAGTTTCGGTAGCCGGAAAACACCTTGAGTACGATGTATGCGCGGCCTTGGTTTGCCCTCGCCCATCGATCTGCCATTGCGCAGCCATCGGTGCCATCGGCATACACAAAGATCACTGGTTTGCCGTCCACCCGGAGATACGAGTTTGCGCCTCCGTACTGTTTCGCAATGTAGCTGATGTCGGCCGAGAGATGGGCGACAGGATGGGTCCCCGTAGCCCTCTGGTTCGTAGTAGAGGCTCCAACGGAAGGAAGTGCCATTCGCCGTGTCCAGAAGCATTGGGATGCGGCTGTCCTCTTTGCTCCCTTGGTCCCACCACGACGCGATGCCGGCGTCGAGTCCAGCCCACTGCATGTCAGCGATTTGGTTTGCGACCACAGAGGAGCGGGTGCCGTCGTAGTAGCCACGGCTGGGGTGCCAGTTTGTGTAAGGGCTCACGCCTCCCTGACTCCATGCCTCGGGGAACCAGGGGTAATCGAAGGCCGCCCGAATCGGGAATGAAGGCTGAATGTCGTCGGCTGGCGCGATCGGCCCTGCCGTTGGTTCGTCCTGGGGAGGATCTGCCGGAGCGGGACCTGGATTGTGGGTCGGGGTATTTGTGGGCTCGGGTTCACTCGGTGCCACGGACACTTCCAGTTGCAGGGTCGGCATATGAAGTCTCGCGGAGACATGCGGAAATTCACCATCGTGGCACCTGCTGTATTCAGGCTGAAAGCCACCGATCTGGCCTGCGGATCAATGGGGACATCCCATGAAACGGGCGAGGTGGAGACGATCGGTGAAATTGAAGAAATCTCCTTGTCGAGTGCCGGTGCGTTGGCCCACGTGATGGTTTTCTCGTTCCAAGAGCTGTCAGAGACCACTGTGAGGGTGACTGGCTGTTTTGTGGATGATTTTGGAGTGATAACGAGCTGGGAAGAAATGATCTCTCCCGGCAGCTCAGGAAGGTCGAATCGAAGGTAGGTCCGGTAGACCGTTGGAGATCCATCGATGCGCAGGGACGAAGATGTCCCCCGGTTCGTCGTGGGACTTGCCTCGGATACATATGCGTCTGCGGATGCTTGAACGACAATTGTTTCAGTGTTCGCGGCCCACGAGCTGTCGTCAGGACTGTTTCCAGCTGACAAAGCGACCAAGCCGAAGCAGGCAAGGCATGCGACTGTCAGGGCGATTCGCGTGCGCTCGTGAACCATGATTCAGCTCTCCTGCGGGTCGGGGCAGCAGTCATCAGATCGTTTGTGCGGTTCGCAATCTTGAGGAGGACGGGCTCATCAGACCCGATCGGCCTAGGTCAAATGGGGCATTTAGCGCTAGCTAGAAGACATTCCGCCATCGGAGCAGGAGGCTGAATACTGCTGGGGCGAAGAACTCAAGAGTCCGCGCTTCCAGACCCGCGTCGCTCCACTCGACGCCCGGAATGCTAGGCCTCGTCCGCGGGGCGGCGGCCAAATAGCGGCGGAAGCTGCCGGACCGCCTGAGCGAGGGCACGCAGGTCGCCATCTACGAGGGCCTGCGGGCCGTCGACCAGGGCGGTCTCCGGATG
Organism: uncultured Actinomycetota bacterium; assembly: GCA_963706045.1. Taxonomy (GTDB): domain Bacteria; phylum Actinomycetota; class Actinomycetes; order JAHEKZ01; family JAHEKZ01; genus JAHEKZ01. The sequence continues at coordinate 7,388 of CAVPLY010000007.1, forward strand.
CGGGTGGACGTCAACCAACAGTCCGTCTGCCCCTACCGCGATCGCGGCCTTGGACAGGGGCACGACGAGCTCGCGGCGTCCGCCGCTGTGCGACGGATCGACCATCACGGGCAGGTGTGAGAGATCGTGTGCCACTGGGACGGCGCTGATGTCGAGGGTGTTGCGTGTGGCCGACTCGAAGGTGCGAATGCCCCGCTCGCACAAGACGATGTCGAGGTTGCCACGCTGGGCGATGTACTCAGCTGCCATCAGCCACTCCTCGATGGTGGCGGTCATTCCCCGTTTGAGAAGTACCGGCTTTCCCGCTTCCCCGGCCGCCTGCAGCAGGGAGAAGTTCTGCGCGTTTCGAGTTCCAACTTGCAGCATGTCGGCGTAGGACGCGACGAGATCAACATCGTGGGCGTCCACAACTTCGGTCACGATTGGCAACCCGGTCTCGGTCCGCACGTCCGCCAGGATTCGCAGACCGGCTTCGCCGAGCCCCTGGAACGCGTATGGAGAGGTGCGCGGCTTGTAGGCGCCGCCGCGTAACAGCGTCGCCCCGGCAGCGCGAGCCATGTGCGCAGCTTCGAGCGTCTGCTCCGGCGTCTCGACTGCGCAGGGACCTGCGGCGAGGGTGAACGTGTCGGGGCCGATCGGGATGCGGGCGTCCCCGACGTAGACCGTCGTCATGTGCGGGTGATGCTGTCTGCTGACGAGCTTGTACGGCGCCGAGATGCGGACGACGTCCGTCACTCCAGGCATGCCGCGCAGGTCGAGGGTGTGCAGCTGGTCGACGTCGCCGACGAGGCCAATGATCGTCCGGCTGACGCCACGACTGACGAAGGCGTCACCACCGGCGTCAGCGACTCGCGTCACCACCGCATCGACCTGCTCCGACGTGGCATCGGTTCCCATCACCACGACCATGGCTGGTTCCTCGTTTCCATCAGTTCGAACGACTTGTTGGCGGGCACGAAAAAGGCCCCGGGGTCTTCGGGGCCTGGATCGCGCGGTGGGTGGCGTCAGCGAGTGCGTCGGCTACCGACCGGGGAGGCCCCGTCGGTAAACCAGTAGTACGCGTTGCGTGACATGGGGAGGACCTTAGCCCAAGGCGTCCCGCACATGATGACGGCGTCAGTTCGAAATGACCGAACCGGTGTGGCATGGCCCCGGAGGGGGTGGGCTAGCGGAGGGATTTGAGGAGGGCTAGGTCAGCGGTGTGCTCGGGCTCCTTGCCTGGGGTCTCCAGGACGAGGGGGACTTTCTGCATCGTGGCGTGCGCGAGCAGGTCGGCGAAGGGCTCGGACCCGATGTGGCCCGAGCCGATCGACGCGTGACGGTCCTTCTTCGCCCCGACGACGTCCATCGAGTCGTTGGCATGGATCAGGCTGACGGGGACTCCGCCGCGCACCTTGTCGAGGTGGTCGAGGAAGTCGTTCATGCCGCCGTCTGCCGCCAGGTCGTGACCGGCGGCGAAGAAGTGGCAGGTGTCGACGCAGATGCCGAGGCGTGGGTGGTGGTCGAGGCGGTGCAGGTACTCGTCGAGCTCATCGAGCGTTGAGCACAGCGACTGGCCCTGGCCGGCGGTGGGTTCGAGCAGCACCGGGGGTGCGTCGTCCGGCAGTGCGTCGAGCATCGGCAGCAGCAGTTCTCGGGTCTGTGCCATCGCCTCGTCGTAGCGATCCTTGGCGACCGCTGAACCGGTGTGGACGACAACCCCGCGCGCCCCTATCTGGCGGGCGCGCTCAACCGTGTGCGCGAGCGAGGCGGCCGACTTCTCAGCGATCGCCGCATCGGGCGTTCCCAGATTGATCAGGAATGACGCATGGACGTATGCCGGAACTTGATCGATGACCACGTCGCGGAAGGCGGCGTCCTGCTTCGCATCACCCTTCGACGGCGCCCATCCTCTCGGGTTGGTGACGAAGACCTGCACGCACTCGGCACCGATAGCCTCGGCGTACGCGAGGCCGCGCTTGGCCAGGCCCCCACCGGCCGGAACATGGGCTCCGATGAGTGGGAGGGTCTTCACCGCCTTCGCCGATCCGTGCGGCATCAGACCAGGCCCAGCTCGATGACGCTGCCCTTGGGTGCCTCGGTGCCTCCGCCTGGGTCCTGGGTAGCCACCCGGTTAAGGGGGCTGACCCCGAACAGGTCGAACGTCTTGTACTTGAACCCGGCTTGCTCGAGCGCTGAGATGGCCTGCTCAAGGGGCATGTCGACGACGTCAGGCACCTCGACGAGGGGAGGTCCTAGCGAGACCACGACCGAAACGGTGCTTCCTGGCGCCACCAATGTGCCGCTGGCTGGGCTCTGGCTGATGATCGCGCCGGAAGGAACCTTGTTGTTGTACTCCTGGTCGCCCTGCGAGAGCTTCAGGTCGATCTTTGCCAGCTGCGACTGGGCACTGTCGACGGAGTCTCCGGACAGGTTGGGGACCGCTACCGGTGCTGGCCCCTTGCTCACGACGAGATCGACGGCAGTGTCGACGCGCACGCTGGTACCGGCTTGGGGCTTGGCGCTCAGGACCAGGCCCTTGTCGACGGAGTCGGAGTACTTGCGGGTGATGTCTCCGACGGCCAGGTTGCGCTTCTTGATCTGATCCTTCGCAGCGTCGAGTTCTTCACCCACGACGTTCGGGACGTCGTACCGCTCTGGTCCCTTCGACAACACGAGGGTCACCGTGCCACCGGAGCGCACCTCTGAGCCCTGCTCGGGATCGCTGCTGATGACCTGCCCAGCCTTGACGATCTCGCTGAACTGCTCGTCCGCGAACTCAGCGCTCAGGCCTGCTGACTCCAGCTGCGCTTCTGCCGCTTGTGCCGTCAGGCCGGTGAGTCGCGGGACGGTCGTGTAGCGACCTGTGCCCAGCCACCAGGCAAAGACACCGGCACCCAACGCGAGAACCAGGACGACGGCCAGGGCAATCAGGCCGCGACGACGGCTCCGCCTTCGGTGGGCCGCCGGGTCGAGTGACTTCGCGCTCGGCCCAGGGGGAGCTTCTGACGGGGGCACTGCTGCAGCGCTCGCGGTTTCGCCCACCCCAGGCTGGCCGGCCGGTACATCGTGCACGGTCGTGTCGTGCTGGAGGGCGGCCGCGCCAACGGCGATGGGCACCACCATGGTCTGTTGGAGATCGACCGGTGTTGTCGGCGGCGGCAGGTCGCGTACCAGCTTCAGGAGTGCAGCGGCGTCGACGGGGCGTTGGTTCGGGTCGCGTCGAGTGGCGATGAGGACCACGTCATCGAGCTCGTCGCCGACGTCCGCTCCGGACGCAGATGGCTTCGGCACATCTTCGTTGACGTGGCGGTAGGCCACCGAGATCGCCTCGGTACCGGTGAATGGCGGAGCGCCAGTGAGCATCTCGTACAGGACGATGCCAGCCGAGTAGACATCGGAACGTTCGTCGGAGACGCCTGGCTTCACCTGCTCCGGGGACAGGTAGGCGACTGTGCCGAGCAGCAGGCCGGAGGTGATGTGCTGAGTCGATGTGCTGTTGGTGGCGCGGGCAAGGCCGAAGTCGGTGACGTACACATGACCGTTTGACCCGATCAAGACGTTTTCTGGCTTGACGTCGCGGTGAACGACACTTTCGGCGTGCGCAGCCGCCAGGGCCTGAAGCACAGGGTTGATCACAGCCAGTGCCTCATCGGCGGGAAGACGCTTTCGCTCGTTGAGCACGTCACGCAGGGTGCGGCTGGGGACGTACTCCATGGCGAGATACATGGTGTTGCCGTCCTGGCCCTGGTCGAAGACCTTGACGATATGTGGGTCGGCCAGACGGGCAGCGGCTCGGGCCTCGCGGGTGAAGCGGGCAACGAAATCGGGATCCTCGGCGAACGAGGGATGCATCACCTTGAGGGCGATGACGCGGTCCAGCCGGGTGTCGGTGGCCCGATAGACGGTGGCCATGCCGCCGCGCGCCACCTGCTCGTCGACGCGGTACCGCCCGTCGACGAGGCGCCCGATCAACGGGTCGGCGGCGTCAGAGTTCACAACGGTCAATCCTACGTTCGGTGCGCGAGTGTCTAGTGCATCTGCAGCCGTGTGCCGCCTGGAGGTTCTCGGTGACCTGCCTCACGTCGGCAGGTGGGTTCGCTGACTCACGAGTCAGCGAACCACTAGGCTAACCGGATGAAGCGGACAGTGATCATTGGTGGCGGTCTGGCCGGCTTCGAGGCCGCAAGGGCTTTGCGCGGGCAAGGGTTTGCCGGAGAAATCGTGATGCTCGCGGCTGAGTCTGAGCCCCCCTACGACCGGCCGCCCCTCTCCAAGGACGTCCTCGCCTGGCGCGACGTGACACTGCACTTCGACCTGAGCGCTCTGGCCGATGTGGATGTCCGGCTCGGCACTGCCGCGACCGGTCTCGAGCCCGGCTCGGTGCAGACTGACGGCGGCCCCATTGCGTACGACGCAGCCGTCGTGGCTGTCGGGGCAACTCCGATTTCGCTACCGGGTACGACGACCTTGCGCACGCTCGCTGACGCCTATCGCCTGCGCGACTCACTCGAGATGGGCGCCGAGGTAGTGATCATCGGCGCCGGGTGGATCGGGGCAGAGGTGGCGAGTGCGGCTGCCGAGAACGGATGTTCGGTCACCGTCTACGAGGCTGCGGAGTCGCCGGTGTCGGGCGCGCTGCCCAAAGACCTGGGACTGCGCACGGTGCAGTGGTACGAGCAGCTCGGCATCGACCTGCGGCTCGGTGAGCGGGTGGACGATGTCGCTTCGCTCAATGCCGATGTCGTGCTTGCCGGTCTTGGCGCCCGACCGTCGACGTCGTTCCTGGCCGACAGCGCCATCGAACTGCGACCGGAGGACCGTGCTGTCGTTGTGGACGGCCGGCTGCGCAGCTCCATGCCGGGCGTTGTCGCGGTCGGAGACTGCGCAGCGTGGTGGTCCGCGCGGTACGACACGCGGCTGCGGGTCGAGCACTGGGACACGGCGTTGCATGCCCCGGCGGTTGCGGCGTCCACCCTCATCGCCGGCGCGTCCGCGGAGACAGATGTCGAGCCGTACGACCCGGTGCCCTACTTCTGGTCCGACCAGTTCGGCCACACCATCCAGTACGTGGGGCATCGCGGCCCATCCGACCGTCGCGTCGACCGATGTGTCGACGACGACTGGGCAGTCGGCTGGTTCCGCGACTCCGAGACCGGCCCCCAGCTGACTGCTCTCGCTGTGGTCGACCGGCCCCGCGATCTCACCCAGGCCCGCCGTCTGATGACGGCGAGCACACCGATCGACCCAGAGAAGTTCGCCGACGCCGCGAACCCGGTCAAGGCCTGCACCCTGGGGTGAAGCCGGATGACGTTCGTGGCAAGGTGAGCACGTGAGTACTCAGGCCAGCATCGACACCCCCGTCACGACCGACGTCGACCAGTTGGTCGGTGAGTGGTTGACCGTCCCCGATCTCGCCGAGGCGCTCGACCTCGACGTGGTGAAGACTCGCCAACTGCTCAAGGACGGCACGATCGTTTGCGTGCGTCGGGGTGAGCGAGGGGTGATCTCCGTGCCAGCGGCCTTCATCGAAGAGGGAGTTGTGGTCAAGAAGATCCCAGGACTGCTCACCCTGCTGCGAGACGCGGGCTACGACGAGAACGAGTCGCTGCGGTGGATCTTCACTCCGGACGACAGCCTGCCCGGTACCCCCATGCAGGCACTTCTCGAGAACCGCCACACCGAGGTGCGTAGGCGCGCTCAGTCGTTGGCCTTCTAGTCGTGGAGCAGTTCGCCTACTTCGGCGTCTTGGTCTTCATTGTTGTCGGAAGTGGTTGGCTCGAGATCGTTGTGCGCACGAACGTCCTGCGCCGTTTCCGACGGTTCGTTCTCTCGCTGGCCCCTGTGCTCGCTCTCTTTCTGATCTGGGACGCGTACGCGATCGCCGCTGGTCACTGGGACTTCGACCCCGACCGCACAACCGGAGCTACGGTGCTGGCGGCAATCCCGCTGGAGGAGGTGGCCTTCTTCGTGGTGGTGCCATTCGCCGCGGTGCTCACGCTGGAGGCCGTGAGGTCGGTGCGGGGATGGTCGGTAGGCGACGAACCGCCTGGGGAGCAGCCATGACCTACACACAGCTGGCGCTCGCGGGCGTCGGTCTGACGGTGCTGCTCGACCTCGTGGTCTTGCGCACGCGCCTGCTTCTCCGCCGCCCGTTCTGGGTGGCCTACGCCATTGTCATCTTCTTTCAGCTGCTGACGAACGGCATTCTCACGGGTTTCGAGATCGTCCAGTACTCGGGGGATGCCATCGTGGGTACTGACACCCCAACCTTCATTGGTGCCGGGCGTATCGCGTACGCGCCCTTCGAGGATCTGCTTTTCGGTTTTGCCCTTGTGGTGCAGACCCTCGCGTGGTGGGTGTGGTGGGGCAGGCGCGGGGTGCAGTACCGACCGCTCGCCGGTCCGCCGTACTGGCGGGGTAGGTCAAGCGGCGCGGCGGGCGCGGACGGCGCGTAGCCAGGCCGGTAGCGCCACCTGCGCTCTTCGCGGCATCGAGACCGTGGCCCGCTCGGTGAACACCTGGTAGTCGATCTTCTCGACGGCGTCGACGATTCCGCAGTACAGGACCCGCGCGGCGTCGATGCATGGCTGGCTGTCAGGGGACAGCAGCGCAATGCCCGGGCGTGACGCCTGCTCAAGCCGTCGGACGCGCTCGATCTCGAACTTCAGGAGCTCGCGTACCTGCTCGGTGACGACTCGCTTCTCAAGGTCGGCTCGACTGAGTCCGAACCGTGCGAGGTCATCAAGCGGCATGTACAGGCGCCCACGATCGAGGTCTTCGCCGATGTCGCGGATGAAGTTGGCCAGCTGGAAGGCCACGCCAAGATCCATGGCGTAGTCGTAGGCTGCGTCCGCACTGGGCTCAAGGATCGGCACCATCTGCAGGCCGATGACGGCAGCCGACCCGTAGACGTACTCGAACAGGGCGTCATAGTCGGCGTACTCAGTGACGGTGAGGTCCATGGCCATCGAGTGCAGGAACGCCTCGAAGTGGGCTCGCGGGATGCCCCAGCGCTGGACGGTGTCAACGACTGCGCGGCCGATCGAGTCGTCACTGTGACCGGCGTCGAGGTCGGTGAGGAACTTGTCGCCCCACTCGTGTAGGTGTGCCGCTTTCTGCTCGTCAGTCAGTGTGCTGGCCAGATCATCGACAATCTCGTCGGCGTAGCGGGCGAAACCGTAGAGAGCATGGACGTATGGGCGCTTCTCTGGAGGGAGCAGCAGGGTCGCCAGGTAGTAGGTCTTGCCATGGGCGGCATTCAACGCACGGCACGCCTCATAGCTGTCGCGCATCAACGGATCGGTGATTCCCGCCGCGTCCAGCTCTCGGTTGCTCACGGCGCCATCCTGCCGCACGTAGATCCGGCCCGCCCAAGGGAGAGGGCGAGTAACGTTGGGACTGGCCCGAATGCCTGGGTGAGGGGTTGGTGTTGACCGACCTGCAACGCTTGAAAGGTGTCAGAGATGACCACAGAACCGATGGAAGAGCCGGTTGACCTCGACGACCCAGAGCTGTTCGGTTCGCTTGAGCCCGATGAGGCATCGGCGGCGGTCCAAGAGGCGTTCGAGGGTCGACGCGGTGTTCATCGTCTGGAGGGCGACGTCGGCCCGGTCCGGCGGGATGCGCTCGAGCACCGATGGCATGCCGTGGCGCTCGACACCGCCAATGCTGGCGACCGCGCGGGCTTTGTGAATGCACTGTCGGAGGCCTTCGATCTGACGGGTCTTGGGGCTGGCTCATGGGATGTGCTCGACCAGCACCTGCGCGCCCTCGACCTGGACGAGCCGAACGGCCTGCTGGTCTGCTGGGACGGTTGGGGCGCCTTCGCCGACGCAGACCCGGACAGCTTCGAGATGGCCATCGAGATCTTCCAGGATGCCTGCATCGCCTGGCAGTACGACAAGTTCCAGGCGGCGGTTCTGCTCGTGGGGGAGGGGCCGGAGACCGACCTGCCGACGTGGTGAAACCTGCCTGACGTCAGCGCATGGCTCGTGAGCGGTACGTGGGGTCAGGCCCGGTGATGCGCTCGGCAGCAAGGCGTCCGGAAATCAGCACCATCGGGACACCGACGCCCGGAGTTGTCCCCGAGCCGGCGAAGACGATGTTGTCGCCCCAGAGATTCTTGGGGCGGAAGGGTCCGGTTTGCAGGAACGAGTGGGCCGATGCGAAGGGTGAGCCGTCGGCCATCCCCTGACGCTCCCAGTCCGTGGGGTCGATGATGTGTTCGACCTCGATGGCGTCGCCGAAGCCGACGTAGCCGCGCTCTTCCAGGATCGAGAGGACATGGTCGCGGTATCCCTCGCGTTCCTGGGCCCAGTCGATGTCGGCTGACGTGTTCGGTGTGGGGAAGAAGACGTAGAAGATCTCGCGTCCGTCAGGAGCAAGTGAGGGGTCGGAGTGAGTTGGGTTTGAGACCAGGAAGCTCGGGTCGCTCATGAGCTCACCACGGTCGATCAGCTCGTCGAACACACCTCGCCACGAGCGTCCGAAGTGAATGTTGTGGTGGACAACCTTGGAGTAGGACTGCGTCGAGCCGGCCAGCATCAAGAAGCACGATGGTGAGTAGCGCAGCCGGCGCACCGACCACGGCTCTTCGCCCATCAGCTCGCGCATCGCGATGGGTAGATCGGGGTTGACCACAACGGCGTCGCACGGGATCCGTTCGCCGTCGTCAGTGTGAACCGCCACGGCCCGCGCGCCTCGTCGTTCGATGTGGACCGCATCGGTGCTGTAGCGGATGTCGACGCCGTGCTTGGTGGCTGCAGCCGCCATGGCTTCCGGAACAGCGTGCATGCCGCCGTCGGGCGCGTAGACCCCAGCCACTGAGTCCATGTAGGCGATGACGCAGTAGAGGGCCAAGGCGTCGAAGGGTGACATTCCTGCGTACATGGCCTGGAAGGAAAGAACGCGCTGAGTTCGGGGATCCTTGAGGTACTGCTCGACCTTCGGCGCCATGCGACGGAAGCCGCCCAGGCCTGCGAGACGTGCGAGGTTGGGTGTGAGCAGGTCGAACGGAGAGTCGATGTTGCGGTCGATGAAGTCGGCCATTTCGTAGCGATAGAGCTCAGTGACGAACTCGACGTAGCGCTCGTAGCCGGAAGCCTCATCGGGGCCGCACACCCGACGGATTTCTTCGACCATCGAAGCCGGGTCTGACTTCACGTCCAACGAAGAACCATCGGCGTACCACGCGCGGTACAGCGGATCTATAGGGCGCAGGGTGAGCCAGTCGGCCATGTCTTCGCCGACGCAGTCGAAAGCGTCAGCAATCAGGTCGGGCATGGTGAGAACGGTTGGACCGTTGTCGAAACGGTATCCACCGTCAGCGATGACACCGGCACGTCCGCCTGGCACTGCCTGTCGCTCCAGCATCGTGACGCGACGGCCTGAGCCAGCCAGACGTAGGGCGGCCGACAAACCAGCGAGACCGGCGCCGATGACAACGACGTGGTCAGTGCGCCCTTTGACCGTTCGCATCACGGCTACTCTGCGCGCCGAGTAGCGGCGTACGTGAGGTCGTCGAGCACGCCGTGTGCCGGCTGCGGCAGCGAATGGAGGGCGAGGTGCGACTGGTCGACAAGACTGACGATGAGCTCTTCGACGAAGGCCAGGGCCCCGGTTTCCTCAATCAGCGATCGCAGGTTGTCGACGCCCTCTGCGGTGAGGTGCGGGTCGCCGAGGTGGCGGTTCAGCGTGGCCTGCTGAGACGGCGTGCTGCGCTCCTCGGCGACCGCCACAAGCACCGTCCGCTTGCCTTCGCGCAGGTCGTCGCCGGCTGGCTTTCCGGTGACCTGCGGATCACCGAAGACACCGAGCACGTCGTCGCGCAACTGGAAGGCTTCACCGAGCGGGATGCCGTAGGCGCTGTAGGTGGTCAGCAGCTCTGGCGGTGCGCCGGCCAACGTGGCCCCTAGGTGCAGTGGGCCCTCGACGGTGTACTTGGCGGCCTTGTACCGGGCGACGCGCAGTGCGCGTTCGACCGAGCCGCCGCCCCTGGCTTGTTCGAGCAGGTCGAGGTACTGGCCAGCCATCAGCTCGGTCCGCATCCGGTCGTAGACCGGCTTCGCTCGTACGAGGGAATCTTGGGGGAGCGGTGACGAGAAAAGCATCTCGTCGGCCCACGTCAAGGTGAGATCGCCCAGCAGGATCGCGGCGCCGGTCCCGAACGCATCAGGAGACCCCGACCACTGCGCCGTGCGGTGGAGACCGGCGAACTTGCGGTGGGCACTTGGCTGGCCGCGTCTGGTGTCGGAGTCGTCCATGACGTCGTCGTGGATCAGCGCACAGGCCTGGAGGAACTCCAGGGCAGCAACGGCCCGCATGATCTCGGGGCAGTCGTCGCCCCCCGCCCCGCGCCACCCCCAGTAGGCGAAAGCTGGCCGCAGTCGTTTGCCGCCGGCTAGAAGTGAGCGGGCGGCGTCCAGGATCGGCAGCAGCTCGTCGCCGACGGCGTCCAGTACCGGCTGCTGGGCTTCCAGGAAGGCCTCGAGCTCTTTGTGGACGCGGATCCGGAGGTCTTCGGCGTCCAACGGCGAGGGCTGCGAGGGCATGTTCCAGAGGCTATCGGCGCTCGGTGAGACCTGCAGCCCGAGACCGGTTTCAGATGGTGGAACTCCGCCTCTACGGTCGGCCCTCAAGCAGGGCCGATGAGGTCGGCGACGATCGCCGCCGACATGCCCACCAAGGGCAGTCCACCTCCGGGGTGCGCCGATCCTCCGACGAGGAAGAGCCCAGGGATGGGTGAGCGGTTGGCCGCCCTCAGGAACGCCGCCCGGGTGCCGTTGCTCGAGGTTCCGTAGATCGAGCCACCTGGCGAGCGTGTGGTGCGCTCGAGGTCAGCAGGTGTGCGCGTCTCGGTCCAGAGCAGTCGCGGTCGGACGTCGTGGCCGCGGGCGGCGAGGACATCGAGCACGCGCTCGCGATACTGCTCGACAACGGTCGGGTCTGCCCAGTCGACGCCATGCTCTGGATCGTGGCGCGGTGCATTGACCAGCACGAACCAGGCCTCGTGGCCATCAGGACGCATCAAGGGGTCGTCAGGGGCACAGATGTAGACGGTGGGGTCGTCAACCGGGTGCGGTGTGCGACCGAAGATAGCGTCGAACTCAGTGTCGTAGTCGGCAGAGAAGAGCACGTTGTGGTGCTGCAGCTCGGGGGTGCACCCGCGGAGAGCCATCAACATGACGAAGCCGGCCAACGACGGCGTGGCCTTGCGCAGCTTCTTCAGCGGGGCACGTCCGGCGGGTTCGCTCACGAGGTGTTCGTAGAGACTCGTGGCATCGGCGTCCGACACCACGACATCGGCGTCAATCGGTTCGCCACCTGTCAGCGTCAGGCCGCTGGCGCGTCCCCCCTCGGTACGGACTGCCGTGACGTCGGCGCCGAATCGGAAGGTGATGCCTCGGTCGAGGCACCGTTGGTGGAGGGCGTCGGCGAGCACCCCGACACCGCCGCCGATGTGCCAGGCGCCGAAGGTCTGCTCGACGAACGGAATCACAGCCAGAGCGGCCGGGGCCCTTCGAGGGTCTGAGCCGGTATAGGTGGCGTAGCGGTCGAGAAGTGTGACCAGGCGAGGGTCGTCGAAGTACTCGTTGCCCAGCCCGCGCAACGACTTCCACGGAGCCACGGTGCGCAGGTCTGACAACTTGCGCAGGTGCGGCAGCAGGTCGCGTGGTCCCGACAGAGGTGACTCGAGGAACGGGACCCGAGTAGCCGCCCAGAGATCGGCAGACCGCCGGCTGAAGCGTTGCCAGTCACGCTCGGCCGAGCCGCCGAGGGCCCTGCCGAGTGCCGCGGCCACCCGGTTGCTGTTGCTGCCGGGCAGCACGGCCGTGGCACCGTCAGCCCAGCGGTAGCTGAAGGCCGGGTCGAGACCACGAAGGTCGACGTTCTCCTCAAGCGAAGCCCCCTTGCGGCGAACTGGCGTCTTGAGGAAGAGGTCGCGGTAGACAGCGGGCAGCGTCAAGAGCGACGGACCGGTGTCGAACGCGAAGCCGTCTCGTCGATACGTCTGAAGCTTGCCGCCTGCGCGCTCTGCCTGCTCGACAACGGTGACGGTGTGCCCCTGCGCGGACAGACGAGCAGCGGCGGCCATGCCACCCATGCCCGCGCCCACCACCACCACCGAAGCCACGTGGGGAGCGTACGGGTGGCTAGTGTCGCGGTCATGACCAACCCTGACGACCCGCTGGGTCTGCGCGGCGACGCACCACTGCTCGATGGCTGGCTCTCCTACCGGGCGGCTGGTCCTGTGCCCTTCGGGACGCCCGGGCACAAACAGCGCCTTGACCTGGTCGGCCCGGTCGTCCGCGATGACATCCCCCTCTACGGGGGCGTGGACACGATTCGGCAGCAGGCCGGCGCGATCGCTGAGGCGGATCGACGGCTGGCGCGGGCGTGGGGCGCTGACTGGGGTCGCATCTCTGTGGGCGGGTCGACCCACGGCAACCAGACCCTGATGATGGCGCTCTGTCGCCCGGGCGACACGGTGGTCGTCACCCGAACGCTGCACCGCTCGTTGCTGCTGGGGATGGTGCTCGCTGGGGTCACACCGGTGTGGGTGCGACCCGACGTCGATCCCACGACAGGGCTGCCTACCCACGTTCGGGTCGAACGGGTCGAGCGGGCGCTGGCCGAGCGCCCGGAGGCAAAGGCGGTCTTCCTCGTCGAGCCGACCTACGTGGGAACGGTCTCAGACGTGGCGGCGCACGCCTCAGTGGCTCATGCCCACGGCGTCCCGTTGGTGGTCGACCAGGCGTGGGGGGCCTACTTCGGCTTCCACCCCGACCTGCCGCGCCACGCGATCCAGGCGGGCGCCGACGCCTTGGTGACCAGTGCACACAAGACGCTGCCCGCCTACACCCAGGCGGCGATCGTCGTTGCCCGCACAGAGCGCATCGACGCGCACCGGCTAGACCGGGCCTTCGATGCCACCGCCACCACGAGTCCGTCCGGAACGATCGCCGCGAGCGCAGACGCCGCCAGGGCGCTGATGGAGCGTGATGGGGAGCGACTCCTCGGCCACCTGCTGCGCATTGTCGATCACGCCAGGGATCGGCTGCGCCAGGTGTCTGGGGTGGTGCTGCTTGACGACGTCGTCGATCGGTCGGTGATCCTCGACCGCGTCAAGCTCGCGATCAACGTCTCGGGAACAGGGGCGACCGGCCTTGCCGTCGAGGAAGACCTTGTCGCACTGGGCATGCCCATCGAGCTCGCTGATCGCGACACCGTCGTGCCCATCATCTCGATCAACGACGACCAGGCATCGGTTGACCAGTTCGTCGACGGAGTCATCGCGTCCGTCGAACGCCAACGCACGGCACCGCGTCCGGTGCTCGCGTCGATCTCGTGGACCGTCGAGCCCGATGTCGTGTTATCACCGCGTGAGGCGTACTTCGCCGAGCACGAGACGGTTTCGGCCAAAGCAGCGATCGGCCAGGTGTCTGCCGAGCTCGTTGCTCCGTACCCACCCGGCATCCCTGTCCTTGCGCCAGGCGAGCGCATCACCGCTGCCGCCATTGACGGGCTGCGAGACGCGATGGCGGACGGCACCCAGGTGCGCTACGCCGCCGACCCGACACTCGAAACCCTGCAGGTCGTCGCGACCGATTGACCCCTTGCCGCAATGCGTGAGCTGGGTGAGGCCATAGCGTCACTCAAGTCACGCGTTGCGAGGGTTTACGGCAGGGGACGCGACTTCCAGGTGAGTGTGCCGCGCCGCCGGCCGACCCACGAACGCCCTGCTAGGTAGCCGAAGCCCACGACGGACACCGGATGCAGCAGGGAGTCTGGCCACACGCGACCACCTACTCGGTGCGCGACGAGGGCGCGGCCTCCGACAGCACCGAGGTAGCCGACGGCCCCGATGCGCGAGCCGAAGACGGCCGCCACCGGGGGAGCCACGTAGGCAAGGCCCAGCAGCGCAACGACCGCAACCGCCCCCGTCGGTGACCCGGTGGCCGCCCACAACGACTTCGTGTACCCGTCGCGCAGCTCGGGCCAGCCGTCGTACATGCGGCACGTGGCGACGTCGGTGCCGTCAGCCAGAGCGCCGTGGCGTCCAACAGCTTTGAGCCTCTGGAACAGAGCGACGTCGTCGATCACGCGGTCGCGGATGCCTTCGTGTCCCCCGGCGGCCTCGTAGGCGTCCCGCGTGATGGCCAGCACCTGGCCGTTGGCGGCCACCAGCGACTGCCGCTTGCTGCGCTCAGCCAGCCCTAGCGGCAGCAGGGTTGCCCATGACCACTGCAGCAGTGGCTGAAGCAGCCGCTCGGCCCAGGTGAGAGAGATCTGCCGCGGGTAGGGGCTGATCGCGTCGACCTCGCCCTCAGCGAGCAACGACACCATGCGCTCGAGGGCATCGGCTGCGAGTGTGACGTCGGCGTCGACGAAGACCAGCACATCCCCTGAGGCTTCAGCAGCCAGTCGATGGCAGGCCCAGGTCTTGCCCAGCCAACCCGAGGGCGGCTCGGCGTCCGACGAGATCAGCCGCACCCGCTCGTCGTCGACGTGGTGGGCGACGACGTCGCCGGTGCCGTCGCTGGATCGGTCGTCGATGACCAAGATCTCAAGCTGGGGGACGCCCACCTGCGCGCGTAGCGACGTCAAGCAGTGGCCGATGACACCGGCTTCATCACGCGCCGGAACCAGGACCGAGACGGTCGCTCCACCCGGTCGGTCATCGCGCGGAAGCACGCGCAGCTGTCGCAGGTTCCACCAGCTGTGCACCGATCCGGCGGTCGCCAGGGCTGACCCGATCGCTACGACGAGGTGCGCGGCGCGGCGTCCGCGAGTCATCCGCGGTCGACCCAGAGCCGCCAGAGGAGGGGGAACGCGACGAGCCCCATCGCCACCCCACCGATGATCGCCGGACCGGGCCTGTCGAAGAAGACCGCGCTGCCCACAACCGATGAGAAGTAGACCCAGAGGTAGAGCGCTGCGGGCTGTGCTGGCGAGGCGCGTCGAGCCGGAATCATCAGCAGCACGAGGCCGATGACGAGACCCACCCCGAACCATCCCGCGTAGTTGGTCAACGGGATGTCGGCGATGCCTGGCAGGTCGGGTGAGGTGGTCGTCCACCTCCAGGCCCCGAGCTCGACCATCATCGGGTCGAGGAAGAAGTCCCACGCCATCAGCGACCAGGCGGTGACGAACGGAAGCAGCCAGCGAGCGCGCACAAGCACGGTGGACGCCGCGACGTATGCGGGGTAGCCCATCATGGCCCAGGCCAGGGGAACGACCATAGGCACGCCGCCGATCAGCGGCCCCAGTGCATCGGTGTACTGGTACTCGCCGAAGGGGACACCCGTCGTCGAGCCGACCCGCTCGGCGCCCCAGCCGATCGCGGGAACGAGCAGCGCAACAACGATGAAGCCACGCCAGCGGTGGTAGGCGGTGGCGTGCACCGCCGATGCGAGGTAGAAGACCACAACCGTGACGGCCGCAAGCGTTGCGCGACTGGCGTCACCGACGAGGGGGAATGCGATCTGGAGGCCGATGGTCGCGACCGCGAGGAGCCACCCCAGAGCAACGGCCGACACCGCGGCTGGCTCAGTGGGGGTTGGCCCCGTGTACGTGCGCAGACTCATGGTTCCTCAGGTGTTCGGCGTCTTTGTCGAGAGCGACGGTATCGGGCGATGGCTCTCCAGAAGACGACGACCACCACAACTCCCAGGATGAGCAGCACCAGCGCAAGCGCTGCCGCGACCCAGGGAGCAATGAATGCGAGCACGGTGACGACGAACACAGCCACGTCTTCGATCAGGCTCACGATGATATTGCTCACCGGTTCTGGCGAGGTGTTGACGGCGACCCGCGTACCCGCTTTGGTGAGATGCGCCGCTATGGCTGTGCTGCCTCCTAGAGCCGCCAGGACTGCCTGCTGAAGCGTGCTGGCATCACCTGAGATCAGCAGCGACAGGGCGACCGCGGCCGTGGGACGGATGGCGGTGTTCACGGCGTCCCACGTGGAGTCGAGGTAGGCGGTCTTGTCGACGATGAAGTCGATCGCCGTGAGCACAGCGGCTGCGATGAGGACGTCGGTGCGCATGAGGGCGTCCGGGACGGGGGCGTCGCCCAGTCGTCCGGCAATGCCCGTCAGAAGCACGACGAGGTAGGGGTTGATACCGCTCGCCCAGCCGCTGGTGAAGACGAGCGGGATCAGCTCGGCCACGGAGCCGCCGTGAGTGGAGCGCCGTCGATCGTTCCGTCGATGTCGACGACGGTGAGGCGCGCGAAGAGCTCTTCGGCGAACCACTGTGTGTCGCGGGTGCGTTTGATGGCCTCGCGATGCCCAGCTGATTGGTGCGCAAACCGTTGGAGCGCCTCGGTGTCGCGCCACACGCTGAACGTGCCCTGTAACCCGATCGGAGCCTCGCCGATCCCCTTCGACCAGAGCAGGCCATCGGTCTGGGGGAGTTCGGCGATCACGCCGGGAACGGCTCGCCAGAAGGCGGGGAGCTGGTGGGGCCTGATGCGGGCGCGGGTGATCGACGCGATCGGTTGGTCGGACGCCGGGTCTGCACTGCCGGAAGAGGGTGGCTTGGCGCCGCCGAAGGGTTGGCGCTTGGACCAGCGGCCCACGCTCGAGATCGGTGTCATCGTGAGGCGAAGGCGCTCGGTGGCTGCGGCGTCCCAGCGCCGAATGACCCGAGACCTCTCGAGCGTGGTGGCCGCGTGGGGGGAGTCCCAGCAGGTGAGCAGCGCCCAGTGGTGGGGGTCGGCGTCCTGAGGGGCGAAGGTCTGACCGCTGCCGGTGCCGAGGAGCTTGGCGAAGGTGAGCCCCGGGTAGCCGCGCAGGCGGAACCGGTCGACGGCCAACCGGGCGATGGCGGGGGCGATGCCAGTGGTGGGCACGGTCCAGACGTGAAGGGTGACCAGCGCTGGGGGGGCTGGAGGTGCTGGTGAGGGTCGGTCGTGCGCGGACATAGGTCGACCCTAGAGCGCGTCGTATGGAAGGGGTTGACCCCGGCCGCCGGGAGGGGTTTACTGGACGCATTCGAACACATGTTCGAATGCCGGAAGTCTTTCGTGGTCTCGACCTCGACCCTCGATGCCGCCTGAACCTTCTTCCGGAGACCTGAACCGGTCGACGGGGTGGCGACCTCGACCCTCGCCACCCCGTCGACCGCTTCCTTCGCTGAGAGAGGTGAGCGATGCGCCGGATCGATGAGTCGATCGAGTCGTTGACGCCGATGTCGCAGTCTGACAACGCTGCAGCGGCGCCGCTCGCCTTCCGGTGGCGCGGCCGGCGGTATGTCGTCGGCACGGTCTTGGCGCACTGGGTCGAGACCGGCGCGTGGTGGCGTCGCGTCGCTCCGCACCCACAGCGAGAAGAGCCCCACTCCACGACCAGTGGCCCTCCTGATCCTGAGCGATGGATCTGGCGGGTCGAAGCATGCCGAGGCGCACAGACCGGTGTCTTCGACCTCTGTCTGGAGGTCGATCACCTGGTGGATGTCGGCCCCGCTGAGGCTCCAGCCCCCGAACGGTGGTCACTGCACGCCATCTACGACTAGCCCCTCGCACGACCCGATCCGACCCGCACGAAGGGATGCATCCCATGCCCACCACCTCATCTCCACCCTCTGTTCGGGGCTCAACCCGGGCCACCGGCACTCCCCGAGGCTCCTCGGCCGCCGTCCTTGACCTGCTCGCTTCTGCACAGCGTGGGCTCACCGAGGCGGTCCTTGAGTCACGGGCCAGCCGGCGCTATGCCGTCGCACATCTGGCGGCATTGCGGGCGGCCGCCGCGGTGTTGGCCACGCGTGCCCGCCCGACTGGACGCCGTGGTCCACGGAGCGCCTGGGACTTGCTCGCCCAGGCCGCACCAGAGCTCGCGGAGTGGGCCGCCTTCTTCGCCGCCGGGGCCGGCAAGCGGTCGGCAGCTGAGGCTGGTTTGGACGCCGTCACGTCTCGAGAGGCCGACGACCTGCTCCGCGATGTCGAAACGTTCCTCGCTCTCGCCGAGACAACTGTCGGCGTTCCCCACCAGACCGCGCTGCCCCGGGTCAGCTGAGTGCCCTCTCGGTGACCTCTTCCTCCTTTCCGCACCTGCATGTCGCCTCCGGCTGGTCGTTGCGCCACGGTGCCTCAAGCCCAGAGGCGCTCGTCTCCGTCGCCGCCGACCTCGGGCTGACGACGCTCGGCTTGACCGACCGCGACGGAGTGCGCGGCGCAGTGCGCTTTGCACGCGCCGCTCTGGCCGCTGGTATCGCTCCGGTCTTCGGCACCAACCTGGCTGTTGCGCCACCGCCGATCCCAGGGCGCGCCCCCGCCCAGTCCCGCCGTACCCCGGTGCGCGGCGGCCGCACCCTTGACCAGCGGCTGCCGAGGATCACCGTGCTGGCACGCGGGCCGCAGGGGTGGGCAGCGCTCTGTCGTCTGGTCTCTGCTGCGCATGCCAGGGCCGACCTCACCGGTGAGCGTGGGCGTCCCACCGTCGACATCGACCTCATCGGCGAGTACGCCGCGCCGGGTTCGCTCGTGGTCATGCTCGGTCCCGACTCCGACCTCGGTCGCATGCTGGCCAGACGTCGCCCCGACCTCGCGACGCAGGTGTGGCAGCAGTGGCAGGCCCGTGTCCCGGTACTGCGGTGCGAGGTGGTCAACCACCGGGGTGCTGATTCGACCGGGCGCTCAGCGCCGTTCGCCGGCCACATGCTCGGCTGGGCGCACGAGCAGCAGGCAGACGTCGTCCTCACCAACGCGGTGCGGTACGCCCGCCGCGAGGATGCCCCGGTCGCCGACGTGCTCGATGCCGCACGCCAACTTGTTCCCCTCGACATCCGGCACCTCGACCGGCGTACCGGTGAGGGCTACCTGAAGTCATCGGCACAGATGACCGAGATCGCCGCTGAGGTTGCGCGTCTTTCCGGCGTCGGTACTGAACGGTCCACCGTCCGAGCTCTGCTCACCGCCACCGATCGGCTCGCTCAGCAGTGCGTCCTCGATCCAACAGCCGACCTCGGGCTCGGCTCGGTGCACTTTCCCGAGCTCGAGGTGGTCGATCCGGTGGCCGCTGCTGCCGGACGCGCACCGGACGCGGTACTGCGTGAGCGCTGCGATGTCGGCTGGTCGGCTCGTGCGCTGCCAGTTGAGGGTCGAGCCGCCGCCGATGTGCGTGGCCGCCTTGAGCACGAGCTGGGCATCATTGCCAGCCTCGGTTACGCCACCTACTTCCTCACCGTTACCGATGTCGTCGACCTCATCCGCTCGATGGGCGTGCGGGTCGCAGCTCGTGGTTCTGGTGCCGGTTCGCTGGTCACCTATCTGCTCGGTATCTCCGGAGTCGACCCGGTTCGGCACGACCTGCTCTTCGAGCGTTTTCTCTCTCCGCTCCGGCAGGCGTTGCCCGACATCGACGTCGACGTCGAGTCCGCGCGACGTCCTGAGATCTATACCCGCATCTTCGAACGCTTCGGCACCGACCGCGTCGCCTGTGTCTCCATGGCCGACACGTACCGCGTCCGGCACGCGATCCGCGACGTAGGCGCAGCGCTCGGTCTGCCGCCCACTGAGATCGACGTGGTCGCCAAGGCGTTTCCACACATCCGCGCCAAGGACGCGCAGAACGCCTTGCGTGAGCTGCCCGAGCTGCGTGCCAGCCGGCTCGCTGACGATCCACGCATGGGGCTGCTCTTCTCGCTCGTCGAGCGGCTCGACGGTCTGCCGCGCCACCTCGCTCTGCACCCCTGCGGGGTCCTGCTCTCTGACGCCACCCTGCTCGACCGTACTCCCGTCGAGCAGAGCGCCATGGGATTTGCCATGAGCCAGTTCGACAAGGACGACGTCGAGCATCTCGGCCTGCTCAAGCTCGATGTCCTCGGTATTCGCATGCAGTCGGCGATGGCGTATGCGCTCGACGAGATCGAGCGAGTCGACGGCCCGCGCCCAGACATCGACACCGTACCTTTCGACGACCCGGCAACCTTCGACCTGATCCGTTCCACTCACACCCTCGGGTGTTTTCAGATCGAGTCCCCAGGACAGCGCGAGCTGGTGGGCAAGTTCGCACCTGAGACCTTTGACGACCTCATCATCGATATCTCGCTCTTTCGGCCAGGGCCGGTGAAGTCCGACATGGTCAGACCCTTCCTTCGCGCGCGACACGGTTGGGCCGAGCCGCAGTACCTGCACCCCGACCTCAGACCGGTGCTGCGCCCTACCTATGGGGTGGTGGTCTTTCACGAACAGGTCATCGACATCCTGCACGTGATCACCGGGTGTTCCCGCGCCGAAGGCGACGAGAAACGCCGCGCGCTCGGCGATCCGGATGGCCAGGCCGAGACGCGGGAGTGGTTCTACCGCCACGCGCGGTCTCGTGGTTACGACCTCGCCACGGTCGAACGCATCTGGGAGGTACTTCGGGCTTTTGCCTCCTTCGGGTTCTGCAAAGCCCATGCGGCCGCGTTCGCACTGCCCACCTACCAGTCGGCCTGGTTGAAGGCGCACCACACCGCCAGCTTCCTGGCCGGCGTCCTGACCCACGATCCGGGCATGTACCCCAAGCGGCTGATCCTCGACGACGCCCGCCAGTTCGGGGTCACCGTGCTGCCGCTCGACGTCAACGCCTCGCAGGCCGGCTACCGGGTCGAACGTGTCGAGGTGCACCCCACCACTCCACCACCGCGCACGCTCGAACCGACGCTGCCGGATGCTCGGGGCTACGGCATCCGGATCGCCCTCGCCGAGGTCAAGGGCATCAGTGACGCCGAGGTCGAGCGCATCATTGCTGGGCAACCGTTCCGCTCGCTCACTGACTTCTGGCACCGGGCCTCGGTCGCGCGGCCGGTCGCTGAACGTCTGGTGCTCGCTGGGGCTTTCGACACCTTGCACGGCATCGATCTCACCCTTCCCACCTCATCGGCGCGTCGACGGATCACCCGTCGCGACCTGTTGCTCCAAGTGGCCGAGCTCGACCGATGGACGGCGATGCCGGCAGCGCGTCGTGCCAAGACCAACGGGATGGTCCGGCCCGATACCCAGCTCTCCTTCGCTCTTGGGCCCTCTGACGAACAGGTGGCTCCCTCTGGCCTGCCCGAGATGACCGGCGCTGAACAGGTCAGAGCCGAGCTCGACGTCCTCGGGCTAGATGCCAGCCGACATGTCGTCGACTTCTACACGCCGTTGCTCCGTGCACTTGAGGTCGTCCGCTCCCACCGGCTGCTCAGCTGTCGCTCGCGCAGTGAGGTACTGGTGGCTGGCGTCAAGGTGGCCACCCAGACGCCACCGATCCGCTCAGGGCGACGGGTCGTCTTCGTGACGCTTGACGACGCCACGGGTCCAGTCGACGCCACCTTCTTCGAGGATGCCCAAGGACCGTATGCCGCAACGCTTTTCCACTCGTGGTTGCTGCTGATTCGGGGAGAGGTGCGACGTACCGGCCCGCGAGGAGTGTCGTTACGCGCCACCGGGTGTTGGGAACTCGCCGGGCTGTATGACCTGTGGCAGCGAAGCGGTATCGATGCTGTGCACGAGGTACTCGACACCCCACCACCGGGCTTCGGGGCGGACGATGTCGTGGCACCAGCTGGACCGGCCCACGATGCTCCGGCCGTCCATACGGCAGGAGGCATGGGTCGACGGCGGATCCTGGTGCACCCCAGCGGCTTTCGTCAGTCGCCCTACGCCGACGTGCGTCCGGCCGGTGACGACGTCAACAAGGGAGCCCCACCTCGCAAGCTGTGGCACTCCAGTCCTGGGAGCTCAGGGGGATAGGGGTGACAATGAGCCTGACTACCGGCACCGTCACGAGTTCCGCGTCCCGCAGATTGAGGTGAGCATCCGATGAGCAAGCAGCAGCTCGGACGTGCATCCTCCGGGGGTTCGTCCTCGCGTTTGTCGCGTGGGCTCTCGTCTTCTTCGCTGGGTGACGACACCGACTGCCACATCTTGCACGTCGACATGGACGCCTTCTACGCCTCGGTCGAGCTGCTCCGTCACCCCGACCTGGTGGGAACCCCTGTCGTCGTCGCTGGTGGTGGCACGCGTGGCGTCGTCCTGTCGGCCACCTATGAGGCACGCGCCCTCGGGGTCCACTCCGCCATGCCGACCTCGCGGGCGCGCCGACTCTGCCCGAACGCCACCTTCCTGCCTCCTCACCACGACGACTACGCCCGGATCTCTGCGGGCGTGATGGCGATCTTCGGCTCCATCACGCCATCCTTCGAGCCGCTCAGCCTCGACGAGGCGTTCCTCGATGTCAGCGGCGCACGACGCAGACTCGGTTCGCCGACGCAGATCGGCGAGCTGATCCGCACCAGGGTCCACGATGAACAAGGCATCACCTGCTCGGTCGGGGTGGCATCCACCAAGTTCGTGGCCAAGCTCGCGTCCGGGCGGTGCAAGCCCGATGGGCTGCTGGTGGTGCCAGCCGACCGCGTCATCGACTTTCTGCACCCGCTCCAGATCGGCGCGCTTTGGGGTGTCGGCGACAAAACCGAAGAGGCCCTCCACCGGCTGGGGCTTCGCACCGTTGCTGACCTGGCGAACACTCCCGTTAGCACCCTCGAGCGGGCGCTCGGAGCTGCTGCGGGTCGCCATCTGTGGCAGTTGGCGTGGGGCCACGACGAGCGAACTGTCGTACCTGACACCCCAGAGAAGAGCGTCAGCCGCGACCGTACGTTCGAGGCCGACGTCGACGACGGCGACGTGGTCCGCCGCGAGCTGCTGGCCCTCTCGCAGTCGGTGGCTCGGCAGCTGCGTGCCAAGGCGCTGGCCGGCCGGACCATCGCCATCAAGGTGCGATTCGCCGACTTCACCACCATCTCTCGCTCGCGCACTTTGGCACATCCCACCGATGTGGCCCGCGACATCTATGCCACCGCCGTCGCCCTGTTCGACGCACTGGGCCTCGACCGCGCTCGGCTGCGGCTGGTGGGGGTCCGCGTCGAAGGCCTCGTCGACGGGTCGACTGTTGCCCACCAGCTGACCTTCGACGAGCGACCAGAAGCCTGGCGAGAGGCGGAGCGGGCGGCCGATCGGGCCGCCGACCGCTTCGGTCGAGGCGTGGTACGCCCGGCCAGCCTCGTTGAGCTGCCAGACCCATGATCAGAGGCGATTGCTCCAGACGACTCTGTGCCGTGCCGATGAACAATCGGTGACAGTTCACCGCGGATCGACCGGTGGAGTTTCGCAAGTGCGCCGGGGGACCTATTCTGTAGGGGAGTGCCCCCTAAGCACTCTCGTCCCCAGCGTCTTCTGGGGCCGGTCGTGGTAGCGCAGCAAGGAGGAGGCCATGCCGCTCTCTGAGCACGAGCAGCGCCTGCTCGAGCAGATGGAACGACAGCTCTACGCCGACGATCCCAAGTTGGCTTCGACTCTGCGCGGGAGCGGCCGTTCGCTGCGATCCAGGCACCGGCTGCTGCTGGGTGTGCTGGGAGTCGCCGGCGGGATGGCGCTCCTCGTGGCCGGCGTCGCATCGGCGTGGCCCCTAGGGGTCGCGGGCTTCCTCGTCATGCTCGGTGGCGGGTGGCTGGCCAGCACTGGTTGGCAGAGCGGCACGCCAACGCAGTCGGCATCGCCCAAGCCGTCAGGAGCCAAGAGCCCCCAGCGCTCTGGGTTCATGACGCGCATCGAGGAACGCTGGGAACGCCGCCGCGACGGCGAGCAGTAAGCCCCGTAACCCCTGAGCCACCAGTCGCTCAGCCCTTAGTGGCTGCGTGCCGGTCGCCAGCTCATTCTGCCGATGATCCGGGTCCACGCACGCGATGCACGCTCCGACGCACTGTTCCACCCCTGCGCCAATGCGACTCGGCCAGATGCCGGCCACCAGGTAGCGAGCCGACGATCCCGAGTCGAGAGGCCGCCAAGCAGGTCGACGCGGATGGCGTCGGCCATGAGCTTGATGTTCGGTGGTGAGGCGGCCGCCCCAACGGAGTCGCGGTACATCGACAGCTCCACCCAGGTGGCCAGCTGTCGGAGATCTGCGGCAGGTCCGCTCGTCAGCCGCCCTCGCGCCGGCAGTCGGGTCGCCAGATCGCGGGGGGTCTCGGTCGGGGCCGCTCGCAGGTCGACGTCGGCCGCCACGTCCAGAACGTCGGCCCAAGCTGCAGCGACGGCGCCATCTGGCGAGGTGATCCCTGCCCAGCGTCGCCGATGCACCGTAACCGCGGCCACCTTCGGTGCCGCGGTTACGGCAGCTGCCGCCGCGATCACCAGCAGCCACAGCCAGACCGCTGAGCTCTCTCCGGGAGTGCTCTCGCTGCTCGTGGACGTCCCGATCTCGCCCCGACCACGGTTGGCTTCGAGCACTTCGAGGAGGTCGTTGGGGCGTCCGCCCCGATTGCTGATCTCGCCACCGCCGCGACGCAGGACGAGACCGCCTCGGCTGCTGTCGTCCTGCCCGGCCTGCCCACCGCCGGGCACACCTGGTGGAGGTGCATACCCCGGTGCCGCACTTCCGTCGCCACCGCCGGGAGTGGGCTCGAAGCGCACCCATCCCACGCCCTCGAACCACAGCTCGGGCCAGGCGTGGGCGTCGTGGACCGTGACGAGCCACGTCTCACGATCGGCGTCTCCGTCGTCTTCCACCTTCTCGCCAGGTGTGAAGCCCACCTGGACACGCGAGGGAATCCCCAGCGTGCGGGCCATCAACGCCATCGTGGCTGAGAACTGCTCGCAGTAACCACTGCGGTCGCTCAAGAACCCTTCCAGTGCGTCAGTTCCATTCCCCTCCACAGTGTCGACGCTGTACTCGAAGTCGGTGAGGAACCAGTTCTGCAGGGCGAGCGCCCGGTCGTAGTCTGTGGTGGCCTCGCCGGTGACAGTCGCTGCAAGCGGCGTCAGCAGTTCATCGACATCGGTGGGTAGTGTCAGGAGCCCGTTCAACGACGGATCGGCGGGGGGAGCAGCCTGAAGCTGGGCCACGGTCGGCTCGAGGTCGAGCACGTTGGCGCGATAGGTCTGGTTGAAGGCTGACCCGTTCTCCACGGGGCTGAAGACGTCGAAGGTCTGTTCGTCCCACCGCCAGTCACCGTCGATCGCCACCGACGACACCGGGTAGGGAAGCGGGAGTCTGGGGGTATCCAAGGCCCCCACCGTGATGTCGTAGGTCACTGCGGTTCTGGCGACGCTGTCGGAAAGGCCCGGGGGCAGCGGCAACCCAGCTGCTGCTTGCTGGTCGTCCGACGCTCGCATGTCCTCCAGCTGCCAGGTTTGGCCGTCGAACTGATCGAGGGTGGCGATGCGGAGGTACTCAGGCGTCGGGGCATCGGTGGTGTAGAAGAGGATCTCGGTGTCCTCGGCTCTGGTGAGGTTGCGCTGCAGATCGGTGATCGGGTTGACCCTGATAACGGGCGACTCTCCCGCCGTCGATCCGGATCCGCTGCCGCTCTGTCCGTCTCCGTCGCCAGATCCGCCCCCGAAACGGCCGTCGTCGAGGCTCGGAAGGACGACGGGCACGATCACCGCGACGGTAAGTGCGGCTGCACCCAGGCGCCGACCCGTGCCGCCCACTGATGCTGCCGCGGTATCGGTGCTTCCCTCGATCGGCCGCCCCCAGCGTGACATCTGCAGGCGTCCGTCTTCGAGCAGCAAGATCAGCCACCCCGCGCCTGCGGCGAGGAAGAGCGGCCACGGCACCCCATCGGGGAGCACGGTGGCCGGCACCAGGTAGAGAGCAAGCAGCGGGACCCCGGCGAGGGTGGCTTGCCGGCTGGTCACGGCGATGGCGTCAACTGCCCAGGCGATGAGGGCGACGCCACCGACGACCAGGAAACCCACTCCAGCTGTGACGCTTACCGGCGCAACCTCCTGCTCGACCACGAGGCTGCCATCGTTAACGAGGTCGCCGAATGTCTGCCAGACGTCGGCACCGGGAACGAACCCGCCCCACGCGACGTCACGGGCAAAGAGCCAGGTCAAGACCAGGATGAGTCCGACAGCCTGAATCGTGATGACGAGCCAGCCCGGAAGGGCCAAAGCCCTGGTGGCCCCGCCCAGCACCGCGGTGGTCGCGATCACCAGCAGTGTCGACGCAACCCACGGGCCGTCTGAGAGAGTCGGGGACAGAGCCATCGCGGTCAGCGTCACCGCGGCGGCCGCAGCCAGCGTGGGCCGGACCTGTTGCAGGACTGCTCGCCGCGGAGTCATGCGCTGACTTCTGAGGTTCGCGCCGTTGAGGCGGCGGTGCCACCGGAGAACCCACCCGCGAAGCTGAGATGGCGCCATACCTCGGCCAGGTTCTCGCCACGAGCCAGCGGGAGGACGGCCCAGCCAGCGGCTCGCAGGAGATCCCAGGCACCGGCGGTTTCCTCGGTGCGCGGGCGGCGGGCCCACGATGCGGTGTCGAGAGCGATGGCGATGCTGGCGCCCATGCCGTGGCGGGCCTGTGCCAGAAGGTCAGCCTCACGAAGCGTCACCGTTGCGAGCACGATCACGATCAGACCATCGCTGCCGTGACGCACGGTGTTGGCCATGGTGTGGATGCTCGCGGAGCGCGATGGTTCGGCGACGGCGAGAGCATCGAGCATCAGCCCCGTCGGATCAGCGCTGGACCCGTCGTCGACGGCGCTCGCCGAGGTCACCTCGCGGTCGTCGGCAACCAGTCGAACGGCGTAGCCCCGATGAGACAGGTGGAGACCGATCGAAGCAGTTGCGCCGACGGCTCGCTCGAAACTTCCCGACAGCGACTCCCCGACGTGTGCCGTCGTCCGGTCGTCAAGGATCACCGTTGCACGGCTCTCCCACGGTTGTTCTTCGCGCCGAACCATCAGCGCACCGGATCGGGCTGTGGCTCGCCAGTGCACGCGGCGCAGCTCGTCGCCGTGGCGGTACTCACGCACCGCCACGTCGTCTTCGCCAGCTGCGGCAATGGAACGCGCCCTGCTCTCACCGGTGCCCGACCAGTCGCCCGAGAGGGGGACGGTAGGGAGGTCTTCGGTTCGTGGTGTGACCAACAGATGCCGTTGACCGCTGAACGAACGGTCGAGCTCGCAGAAGCCGAAGGGATCGGTCAGCCGCACCGACAGTGGCCCGATCGGATATCGCCCACGGCGATCGCCATGCACGGTGTAGGTCACCGATCGAACGCTGCGAGGGGCGAGGCGGTCTACCACGAACCGTGGACCGGCCCCCAGGGCAGCTGGCACGGAGTCTTCGACCATCAGCAAGCCCGTTGGCAGGTGGGCGACGTTCTCCAGGCGCACGGTCACGGTCGCAGACTCGCCCGACGGTGTGCGGGAAGGCTCGATGACACGATCTGAGGCGAGGCGGAATCGGGTGCGGGCGACGCTTAGAGCAGCCAGCAGCGGTAGCGCCGCCGCGAGCAGCCCGACGCGCATGATGTCTTGCTGGTCCAGCATGGCGGCGAGAAGGAACGCGGTGACGCCGGCTGCGAGCAGGGCTCGTCCCCGCGCCGTCAATCCCGCAAGTGCCGCGCGCATGTCACCCAGCAGCCGGGATCGGCGTGCTGTCAACGAGCGCCTCGACGACCGAGCTGCTGGTGCGCCTGGCGATCTGTGCCTCGGCTGTGAGGAGGAGGCGGTGGGCCAGTACGGGAACGGCGAGCGCTCGAACGTCGTCAGGAATGACGTAGTCGCGGTCGTCGAGGGCGGCGGAGGCCTTCGCGGCGCGGATCAGCTGGAGGGTGGCGCGGGGTGATGCGCCCAGTCGCAGGTCTGGGTGGCGACGCGAGGCTGACACCAGATCGACCGCGTAGCGGTGCAGAGCCGTGCTGACATGAAGACCCCGAACCTGATCGATGAGGCCGGCAACATCAGCCGCCGTGGCAACTGGCTTGATCTCGTCCAACGGGCGACCGCCTCCGTGTGCGGCCAGCATGCTCATCTCGTCGCCGTGATCGGGATAGCCCATCGACAGTCGGGCCATGAACCGGTCGCGCTGTGCCTCGGGGAGTGGGTAGGTGCCCTCCATCTCGATGGGGTTCTGTGTGGCGACCACCATGAACGGCGTGGCGAGCGGATAGGTCGAACCGTCGACGGTGACCTGATGCTCCTCCATGGCCTCCAGAAGTGCCGACTGGGTCTTAGGTGAGGCGCGGTTGATCTCGTCACCGATCACGATGTTGGCGAACACCGCTCCGGGTCGGAACTCGAAGTCACGCGTTTCCTGATTGAAGACGCTGACTCCGGTGATGTCGCTGGGCAGCAGGTCGGGCGTGAACTGGATACGCCGCACTGTGCAGTCCAGCGATCGAGCGAGTGACTTGGCCAGCATCGTCTTTCCGACGCCGGGCACGTCCTCGATCAACAGGTGGCCCTCGGCCAGCAGGGTCACCAGCGCCAGGCGAATCGCATCTGGCTTTCCTTCGATGACGCCCGCAACGGCGTGTCCGATCTCGGCGCCTCGACCAGAGACGCCCTGTTCGTGAGGCGGGGAGTCCGAATCGGGCGGCGAAGCGGTGGAGCCGTCGACGGCAGTCACGGTGTGTCCTGGGGAGCGGGGTGAGGCACCGAGTCTCCTGGGCGTGGGGGGCGAGGGTCGATCAGGTGGCAGTCGCACCACCCCTCCAGCGTAAGCCGATCGAGGTCTGGCGGCCTCCAGAAACCAGTCCTCCACTTCACTCCACGCTTTTGATCTGCAAGTTTCTTGCTCAAGTGGTGCTAAATGTGAGCTCAGATGGTTGACGGTGGGGAAAAGTGGAGTATGGTGGCGCATCGTGGGTGAGGGCGGAGCAGGACAGAGCGTGGAGGGGAGGCGTGGCCGGTGTTCTTGGGCACGCACTACCCCAAGCTCGACGACAAAGGTCGACTCTTCCTTCCAGCCAAGTTCCGTGAGCCCCTGCAAGGGGGCTTGGTGATCACCAAGGGCCAAGAGCACTCGCTCTTCGTTTTCCCGCGTGAGGACTTCTTCGCCTACGCCCGTCGCTTTGAGGACGCCCCCCTGTCGAGCAAGGGCACCCGCGACTACGTCCGGGTATTGCTCTCTGGCGCCTCAGATGAGCTACCGGACCGTCAGGGCCGCATCACGGTGCCGCCCACGCTTCGCGAGTACGCCGGTCTTTCCAAGGAGTGCGTGGTCATTGGCGCCGGGTCGCGAGTAGAGATCTGGGACTCCCGACGTTGGACCGAGTACCTCGGGCCGAGCGAGGGCGCCTACGCGGATCTGAGCCAGGAGGTGCTGCCTGGCACCTGATCGCGTCGTCCTTGCGATGTGGTCTTCCGCCGCTCTGTTCACGCCGGACCCTCCTGGCGCACCTTCCCCGGTGCCAGAAGTCGGCGGAGAGCGGAGGAAGACCAGGTCACGAGGGCAAGTCCCAGTCCGAATCATCAGCCGCATGTGAAGGGTCGAGCATGAGTGGCACTTTGGGGATCGCCCCGATCCGCACCGCCGGTCTCGATGGCATCCATCGAGCAGTACAGGCCCTGGCCGTCCGGCATGGGGCGCTGCGTCGCAGGGGCGGCCTCAGCACCCGATGGGGCGTGCCGGCTGCGGTACTGCTGACGGCCATTGTCGCCTTGGCCACTGTCTCGGTCGCCAGCAGCTTGGCCGCGGCGTGAGTGAGCCCACCCACGCCCCGGTGATGTGCGAACGCGTTGTCGCACTTCTGGCACCTGCCCTTCAGGCGCCTGGCGCCATCCTGGTCGACGCGACCGTCGGCCTCGGCGGTCACAGCGGAGCGCTCCTTCGGTCGTGCCCGCATGCGCAGCTCATCGGGATCGACCGCGACCCGGGAGCGCTTGCCATCGCGAACGATCGCCTCTCAGATGTGGCTGGGCGGGTCACGCTGGTGCACGCCGTCTACGACGAAATCCCTCACGTACTCGCCGAACTCGGACATCCGCGGGTACACGGCGTACTTCTCGACCTCGGTGTCTCGTCCATGCAGCTCGATCGCCCAGACCGTGGCTTTGCCTACTCGTATGACGCGCCGCTGGACATGCGCATGGACCCGACGGCCGAGCTCACGGCAGAGGCCGTGGTGAACGAATACTCTGTCGGCGCGTTGACCCGGGTTCTGCGCGAGTACGGCGAGGAACGCTTCGCGCTCCGGATCGCGAGGAGCATTAGTCAGCGCCGGCCCCTGTCGTCGAGTGCTGAGCTGGTCGAGGCGATCCGCGAGGCGGTCCCTGCCGCGGCACAGCGCCAAGGAGGCCATCCGGCCAAGCGCACCTTCCAGGCGCTCCGGATCGAGGTCAATGACGAGCTCGGCGCACTGCGCCGGGCCCTGCCCGCCGCTGTTGAGGCTCTGGCCGTTCGTGGACGTATCGTCGTGATGTCGTACCAGTCGTTGGAAGACCGCATCACCAAGCGCGCCTTCGCTGACCGTCTCGTCGACGATGTGCCCGAAGGGTTTCCCGTTCCTGGCAAGGGGCCTGAGCTTGCCCTGCTCACACGTGGAGCCGAGCGCCCAACGCCCGATGAGGTCGAGGCCAACCCTCGAGCAGCTTCTGCACGTGTTCGGGCCGCCGAGCGGGTGCGGGAGGCCGCGTGAGCATCCTTACCGCACTCGAGCGGTCGGCGAGGACCGGAGCCGCCGCAGGCCGTGGGCCAGGTCAAGATCGCCCAGGCCCCGCCAGAGTCCGTCCGCTGCCACCTCCAGTCACGCGTCCTGCCCGTGCCCCCTTCGTGGTGCTCGTCCTGGTGGTTCTCTCACTGGGGCTTGGGCTCCTCCTGCTCCTGAACACGCTGCTTGCCCAGGGGTCCTTCACGCTGCACTCCCTTGACGCCAAGGTCGCCGACCTGGCCGACCGCGAGCAGGCGCTACAGCAGCGCACAGCCGAACTCGCTGCGCCGCAGCGACTGGCGCGCAGCGCGGCCCAGATCGGCATGGTCCCGGCGGTCAACCCGGCGTTCCTGAGAGCGGAGGACGGCAAGATTCTCGGCGAGCCGATGCCGGCTTCGGAGCCGAGTCCCGTGGTTGGATCGGTATCCGCGACAAACGCTCAACCGCCGGCTGCGAACCAGCAGACGAACGGGTCAGGTCAGGGAAGCCAGGCTGGTGGAGGGGGGGACCGGTGACGCAGGCACGTCGGCCACCCGCTGCGCCCCGCCGCCCTTTACGCCCCAGCGTGCCTCGTTCCCGACGGGTGCGAGATCCGCGTCGACGTCTGGTGACGGTGGGTGTTCTCGTCGCCATGGTGATGTCACTCTTCGCCGGGCGACTCCTCCAGCTGCAGGGTGTCGAGGCCGCGGCCTACGCGGCCACTGCCGAAGCTGAGCGCCTTCGCACGGTCACCATCTCGGCCACTCGCGGCGCGATCACTGACGCGCACGGAATTGCTCTTGCCACAACGGTTGACGCCGTCAACGTGACCGCCGACCAGACACAGATCGCCGACCCGGTGGCGGTTGCTGCAGCGCTTGCCCCGGTTCTCGGCCAGCCGCTGAAGGCCATCCACGCCAAGCTGGTCGGAGACTCCCGTTTCGCCTACGTGGCCATGGATATCACGCCGCGGCGCTGGGATGCGGTGGCAGCGCTCCGGCTCCCTGGCATCTACAGCGAGCCGACCTCGCGGCGGGTGTATCCGCAGGGGTCACTGGGCGCAGCACTTCTCGGGTTCGTGGGGAGCGACGGCCGCGGTCTCGATGGGCTCGAGAACAGCTGGGACCGTCAGCTGGCAGGCAGAGACGGTCAGATTACCTACGAGTCGGCAGCCGGCGGCCGACAGATTCCCAGCGCCGACTCCGAGACCGAGGAGTCGATCCCGGGTGTTGATGTCCAGCTCACGATCGACCGCGATATCCAGTTCATCGCCGAGCGGGCGATCCGCGCAAAGGTCAATCAGTCCAACGCCGACAGCGGAACCGTGGTGGCGATGGACCCGCGGACGGGCGAGGTTCTGGCGCTGGCGACATATCCGTCCTTCGACCCTCGCGACCCGACAGCAGCCCCGGAGGCGTACCGCGGTAACCGAGCGGTCTCGGAGATCTACGAGCCCGGCAGTACGAGCAAGGTCATGACCATGGCCGCCGCGCTGGATGCCGGTGCCGTCAAGCCCACCACCAAGATCGAGGTCCCGCCGGTGCTCTATCGCGGTGGAGATGACTTCAACGATCACACTCCGCACGGCACCCTTCATCTCACCGCTACTGGTGTGCTGGCTCAGTCGAGCAACATCGGCGCGATCCTCATCGCCGAGAAGTTGGGCGACGAAGGGCTCTACTCGTATCTGCGTAAGTTCGGCATGGGGTCGACGAGCGGATCGGACCTCCCGGGCGAGAGCGCTGGACTGTTGCCGAGAGTGGAGGACTGGGGACCAACGAACGCCGCGACCATCGCCTTCGGGCAAGGGTTCTCCCTCAACGCCCTCCAGTCCACGTCCGTGTTCGCCACCATCGCGAACGGCGGAGTACGCGTCGAGCCCACGGTTGTAGCGGGAACGACCGGCCCCGACGGATCATTTGTTCCTGAGCCACCACCGGAGCGTCATCGTGTGGTCAGCGCCTCGACCGCCAGGACTCTGCGTCAGATGATGGAGACCGTGGTCTCTGATCAAGGAACGGCTCCACTCGCGCAGATCCCTGGCTACCGCGTCGCGGGAAAGACCGGAACCGCAGAACGCGTCGACGAGAGCTGCGGGTGCTACCGCGGCTTCACCGCCTCCTTCATCGGCTTCGCGCCGGCCGACAAACCAGCTGTCGTGGTCTCGGTCACGTTGCAGGACCCGAAGAACGGGCACTACGGAGGTCTTCTGGGTGGACCGGTGTTCAAGCGGGTGACGTCGTTCGCTCTGCAGAGCCAGCAGGTGCCGCCCACTTCCAAGTCCGCGCCATCGATGCGCCTCACGTATCGCCCCTGAGTGGCCAGCCGGCTATGTCACCCAGCGATGAGCGCTCACCCCGCCCCACGCCACACCCGAGGTCGCTCGCCGCGGTGTGCGCGGCCGTCGGGATCGATGCTGAACCGGTCGCGGACGTGTCCGTCACCGGCATCACTCTCAACTCTCGTGACGTCCGTTCCGGAGACCTGTTCGTTGCGCTCACCGGTGAGCGGGTCCACGGTGCGGAGTTCGTCGCTGACGCCGTCGCTGGGGGAGCGGTTGCCGTGGCCACCGACCGTGCGGGAGTCCCATTGGTGGCCGGCCGGCTGCCCTATGTCGAGGTGCAGGACCTCCGCCACCGCACGGGCGAGCTAGCAGCAGAATATATGGCCGCCCCGCCGATGACCTGATACTGCTCGGCGTAACGGGAACCAACGGAAAGACCACCACGGCGTACCTGCTGGAGTCCGGTTTGCGGGCGGCCGGGCACCGGACCGGCTTGGTCGGCACCGTCGCGACGCTTATTGATGGGCAGGCCTTCGCCACTGTTCGCACGACGCCCGAGGCGCCTGAGCTGCATGCCCTGCTGGCCGTCATGCGCGAGCGCGGCGTGACTGCTGTGGCCATGGAGGTGTCCAGCCATGCTTTGGCGATGGCGCGCGTCGATGGCTGCGTGTTTGACGTCTCAGGTTTCACGCAGCTCGCAGTCGACCACCTCGACTTCCATGGAAGCGAAGAGGCCTACTTCGCCGCGAAGCTGAAGCTCTTCTCCCCGGAGCGAAGTCGACGATCTGTCATCACCGTTGATGACGACGGCGGCCGAAGAATGGCGCGGGAGGCACAGGGTGAGGTCGAGACGCTCGGCGTCGAGGCGGATGCTGACTGGCGGATCACGGGGGTGCGTGAGCGGCCCCACGGTGGCTATGACTTCAGTATCACCGCACCCGACGGGGCCACTCATACAGGCACTGTCCAACTCGTCGGTCGCTTCAACGTAGCCAATGCGGCGCTCGCCCAAGTGATGTTGATGCGTGCAGGCGTGCAGCCGGAGGTCGCAGTCGCCGGTGTCGGTCGCTGCAAGGGCGTGCCCGGTCGGATGGAGCGGGTGGGCCCGGCGGAGGTGGCGCTCGTCGTCGACTACGCCCACACCGCCGACGCGCTGGCCAGGGCTCTCGACGCGGTCCAGCCTGAGGGAGGCGGTCGCGTCATCGTCGTCTTCGGCTGCGGTGGCGACAGAGACGCGGGCAAGCGTGCTCCGATGGGTGTCGCTGCAGCCTCCCGTGCCGCAGTGGTCGTCGTCACCGACGACAACCCGCGTACGGAGTCTCCCGGTCTCATCCGGCAGGCTGTGCTCGCAGGCACGGCAGAGGTGCCTGTCGCCGAACGAGCAGAGGTTGTCGAGATGGCTGACCGCAAGGCGGCACTGGAGTGGGCCGTTCGCAAGGCATCACCGGGCGACGTCGTGCTCGTGGCGGGAAAGGGTCACGAGAGTGGCCAAGAGGTCGGGACGGTGACGACTCCGTTCGACGACCGCACCGAGCTGCTTGCCGCGTGGACACGCGTGCACGGCGACGCGGACAGGGACAGCGACAGTTCATGATTCCCACCACTCTGGCTGACGTGGCAGCCGCTGCAGGCGGACGACTGGTGGGCGCCGCCGACGATTCTCTGGAAGTTGTCGGTGTTGAGTCAGACAGCCGCAAAGTGGGCCCAGGAAGTCTCTTCGTGGCGCTTGAAGGAACACGCGTCGACGGTCACGACTTCGCCGGTCAGGCTGTCGCGGCCGGTGCTCTCGCTGTGCTTGGAACACGTCCCACGGGAGTGCCGACCATCGTGGTGACCGATGTGCTCACGGCTCTTGGAGCATTGGCGCGGTTCCATGTCGACCGGCTTACCGACACCACTGTGGTCGCCATTACCGGCTCAGTCGGCAAGACAACGGCCAAGGACCTGATTGCCGCTGTGCTCGAGGCGGATGGTCCGACCATTTCTCCACCGGGTTCGTTCAACAACGAGCTAGGTCTGCCGCTGACGGTGCTGTCAGCCACCTCTGACACGCGCTACCTCGTGCTCGAGATGGGGGCTCGTGGCCGAGGGCACATCGACTATCTCTGTTCCATCGCACCGCCGGACATCGGGGTCGAGCTCATGGTGGGGACGGCGCACCTCAGCGAGTTCGGAAGCCGCGAGGCGATCGCCGACGCGAAGGCTGAACTCGTCCGAGCACTTCCTGAGTCTGGAACTGCGATCCTCAACGCCGATGATGACCTGGTCCGCGACATGGCGAACCAGACGTCAGCCGCGGTCGCCTGGTTCGGGCAACGGCCCGGCTCCCAGGTGAGCGCCGAGGACATAGAGTGCGACGCCTTCGATCGAGCCTCATTCACGCTGACCACGCCGCGGGGCGAGGCCCCCGTGGCCCTGAAGCTGGTGGGAAGCCATGCGGTACCGAATGCGCTGGCGGCAGCAGCCGTCGGCTGGGCGGTGGGGATGGACACCGCTGCTATCGGCGATGCTCTGTCTGCTGCGACGCCCCGCAGCCGGTGGCGGATGGAGATCAATGAGCGAGCCGATGGGCTCGTGGTCATCAACGACGCCTACAACGCCAGCCCGGAGTCCATGCGTGCAGCTCTTAAGTCCTTGAAGACCATCGCCGGTGAGCGTCGGTCATGGGCGATCCTGGGCGAGATGCTCGAACTGGGCGAGAGCTCGATGGCCGAACACGACGCGATCGGTCGGCTGGTTGTGCGCTTAGATGTGCAACGGTTGGTCGTCGTAGGAGAGGGAGCAAGGCCGATGCATCTCGCGGCTGGCCTTGAAGGTTCGTGGGGACAGGAGTCGGTGTTCGTGCCTGATGTCGAGAGCGCCGTCGCGCTGCTACGCGACGAGGTCAGGTCGGACGACGTCGTTCTGGTAAAGGCCTCGAGAGCTGCTGGCCTTGAAACGGTGGCGGCGCGCCTGCTTGATGGTGAGGCCCCATGAAGCTCGTTCTGGTAGCTGTGGTCGTCAGCCTGATCATCGGCTTCGTGGCAACCCCGCTCTGGGCCAACTGGTTGCGCGCCCGAGGGTACGCACAGTCAATCCGTGATGCGGAAGAGCTCGGCTACGCGGTGCCGGACCATGCTGGAAAGAGGGGCACGCCCTCGATGGGCGGAGTCGTCATCGTGCTGGGCACGGTCATCAGCTACATCGTCGCGCACTTGGTGGCAGGCAGTGGCCCAAGTGCCTCCGCGATGCTGGTCTTCTTCTTGATGGTGGGATTGGCGTCAGTCGGATTCGCCGATGACTACATCAAGATCTTTCGCCGCCGATCCACGGGACTGCGGGTCAAGACCAAACTGTTCGGGCAGGCGATCGTAGCCGTCCTTTTCGCTTTGCTAGCGCTGCAGTTCCCCAACGCCGACGGGCTGACCCCCGCTACTCAGTACGTCTCGTTCGTTCGTGACACGGCCATTTTCCTGCCGATCGGGGTCTATCTGCTCTGGGTCTGGTTCATGGTTGCCGCGACGTCGAACGCCGTGAATCTCACCGACGGGCTCGACGGCCTTGCCACGGGGGCTGCCTCCATGGTGTTCGGTGCCTATGTGACCGTCGGCCTATGGCAGTACAACCAACGCTGCTCAGACTTCGTTCTGCCGAACTGCTACGAGGTGCGAAACCCTCTCGACATTGCCGTCGTGGCTGCGGGAGTGATGGGCTCGTGCTTCGGCTTTCTCTGGTGGAACACCTCTCCTGCTCGCATCTTCATGGGTGATACCGGTTCTTTGGCGCTCGGAGGGGCGATGGCGGGAATTGCCATCACCACGCAGACTGAGTTGCTTCTTCCTGTGATGGCTGGGCTCTTCGTCGTGATCACCGCTTCGGTGATCATTCAGATCGCGTCCTTCAAGACGACGGGACGTCGGGTCTTCTTGATGTCGCCCCTGCAGCATCACTTTGAGCTGAAGGGATGGCCCGAAGTCCAGATCGTCACGAGGTTCTGGATCATCTCAGGGCTCTTCACCGGAGCAGCCTTCGTCCTCTTCTACACCGAATGGCTCGGTGGGGGTGGCATCGGGTGACCACCTCGTCAGATGTCACCCAGTGGCTGAAGACGGCGGATCGGAACGCCGACTGGTCGGGGGTGCTGGCATGTGTCGCCGGCCTGGGGGCGAGTGGGTTCGCTGCTGCAGATGCGCTGTTGCGCGTCGGGGCTTCGGTGCAGGTCGTCGAGTCGGCGCCGCTCAGTTCGACGGGGGTTATCTCTGAGCGGGCCCAGATCCTTCAGACGCTGGGGGCCGAGGTGCGCATGGGGGTGCCGGGCGACGCGCAGCTCACAGCTGACCTGCTCGTGCCCTCACCGGGAATCCCGCCGCACCATCGGTGGATAGCCAAAGCTCGTGCCAAGGCGATCTGGAGTGGCGAGCAACTGGCGTGGAACCTCCGGCCCCCCGGTGTTCCCTGGCTGACGGTCACAGGGACCAACGGCAAGACGACAACGGTGCAGCTGTTGGCCGACATGTTGAAGGCCGCAGGCCATCGTGCTCTGGCGGTCGGAAACATCGGGGTGCCTGTGGTCGAGGCGGTGTTCGCCGATCCGCAACCAGACGTCCTCGCGGTCGAGCTCTCGAGCTTCCAGCTGCACTTCACGCACTCGGTATCCGCGCACTCATCAGCGCTGCTGAACATCGCCGAGGATCACCTCGACTGGCACGGTTCACTTGACGGATACATCGCTGACAAGGCCCGCGTCTACGACCGCACGCAGCGGACGATCGTGTACAACCACGATGACCCCCTCACCGAACAGCTCGCCGAGAATGCCGAAGTCGTCGAGGGGTGTCGAGCGGTGGGGGTCACCCTCGGGCTTCCTGCTCGCTCGATGTTCGGAGTAGTGGATGGCGTGCTGGTCGACCGAGCCTTCATTGCGGACCGAGCCAGTCGGGCCGTCGAGATCTGCTCGGCCGGCGACCTGGCGCTGCGTGGAAGCCACAACGTCCACAACGTGCTCGTCGCTGCCGCACTGGCCCGTTCATTCGGTGCGTCGATCTCTTCGATCCGCGACGCAGCAATTGGCTTCGCCATGGATGAACATCGTGGGCAGGTGATCGACGTCGTGCGCGACGTCGCCTTCGTCGACAACTCAAAGGCCACGAATGTGCACGCAGCGGAGGTGGCGTTGGGTGCGGCGTCTGGGCCGGTGGTGTGGATTGCAGGTGGTCTCGCCAAGGGTGGCTTGTTCGACGAACTGGTGCGGGCGTACCGCGAGCGCCTCCGCGCAGTTGTGCTGCTGGGGGCCGATCGTGGTGTGATCGCCGAGGCACTCGGGCGACACGCCCCCGAGGTCCCGGTGTTCGAGGTTCCCGACGGGGACACTGAGCCCATGAATCATGCTGTTCGCGCCGCGGCGGCGGTGGCGCAGCCGCACGACACAGTGCTGCTGGCGCCCGCCTGCGCTTCGATGGACCTCTTCCGCGACTACCGCGCCAGAGGTCGAGCATTCAGCTCGGCCGTGGCCCAGCTTCGCCGCTGACGGATCTCGCATGACGCTCACTTCCCCTCGCACCTCCTCAACCCACCGGGCGGGGATCGGCGCCCCTTTGCGCGCCGCCCTGGCCAAGCCCCTCGCCCCGTACTACCTCGTGCTGGGCAGCACCATCTTGCTCACCGCACTCGGGTTGGTCATGGTCCTGTCGGCCTCCAGCGTCGAGTCGTACGCAGCCAGCGGCTCGTCGTGGGCAATCGCCCAGCGCCAGGCCATGTGGGTAGTGATCGGAATCCCCGCACTGCTTGTCGCCAGTCGGCTGCCCACCGTGTGGTTTCGCCGCTTGGCTGTCCCCGCGCTAGTGGTGTCCCTGGTGCTGCTCGTGCTCGTGCTGGTGCCCGGCATCGGGGTGAACGTCAATGGAAACCAGAACTGGATCGACGTGGGCGGATCGATCCGGATTCAACCAGCTGAGGCGGCCAAGTACGCGCTGGTGCTGTGGGGTGCAGATCTTCTCACCCGCAAGCGCAAGCTGTTGCACGAGAACAAGCATCTGCTGATCCCCCTGCTTCCCGTCGCTGCCATCGTGATCGGCCTGGTGCTTCTCGGTGGCGACTTGGGCACGTCATTGATCCTGATGGCCATCGTGGCCGGCCTGCTGTTCGTGGCCGGCGCACCCTTCCGGGTCTTCGTCGCTCTCGCCGCCCCGGCACTGGCGGTCATCTTGTTCATGACCTTCCAGCGCAGCGCACGCCTCTCCCGCCTGCAGTCCTTCCTCGACCCCTTCGCCGACTACGAAGGTGCTGGGTGGCAGGCGGCCCACAGCCTGTTTGCCCTGGCCTCGGGCGGTTGGTGGGGGGTGGGCCTCGGCGCCAGTCGCGAGAAGTGGGGCAACCTTCCTGAGGCACACACCGACTTCATCTTTGCCATCATTGGCGAAGAACTGGGTCTGGTGGGCACCCTCACCGTTCTGCTGCTCTTCGGTGCGCTCGTGCTCGGAGCGCTCCGCATTGCGCTGGCCACCGACGATCTCTTCGTGCGCTTCGCTTCCGGCGGCATCGTTGTCTGGATCGGGGTGCAGATGATCATCAACGTCGGCGGTGTCCTCAGCGTCCTTCCGATCACCGGTGTCCCACTGCCGCTCGTCTCCTACGGCGGATCGGCGCTCGTGGCCACCATGTTTGCGCTCGGCATGCTCCTGTCGTTCGCCCGAAACCTTCCCGGTGCGCGACGAGCCCTCCGTCAGCGACGCACCGCGAGGTGGCGTCCGAGGTTCTCCAAGGCACGCGCTCGGTGAGCGCCGGGAGGCCCACGGCGACGACGGTGCGCCCCCTTCGGCTGCTGCTGGCAGGCGGTGGCACCGCCGGTCACGTCGAGCCAGCACTTGCGTTGGCAGATGCGGTGATCAGGCGGCGTCCGGACACCGTCGTTGGCGCACTCGGAACTGCTTCGGGTCTTGAGACGACGTTGGTGCCCGCTCGTGGATTCGACCTGCACCTCATTCCGAAGATCACCATGCCACGCTCTGAGCCACGCCGTTGGCTTTCGATCCCTGGCGGTGTGTGGTCGGCAGTTCGTGCCACAGCGGCCGTGATCTCGGAGCAGAAACCTGATGTGGTGGTGGGTTTCGGGGGTTACGTGTCGTTGCCGGCCTATCTGGCGGCCCGGCGGGCCGGCGTGCCCTTCGTGGTGCACGAAGCAAATGCTCGACCGGGCGTGGCGAACCGAATTGGTGCACGGTTCACCCCGTATGTGGTGGTGAGCGTTCCGTCCACCGTCAGTTCGCTGCCCCATGCCCAGCTGATCGGTATCCCGCTGCGTAGAAGCATCACCACCCTTGATCGCTCCTCACTGAAGACCAGCGCCAGAAAGACATTCGGGCTCGAGCCGGATCGACCGACGGTGCTGGTCTTCGGTGGTTCGCAGGGGGCCAGAACCATCAACGCGGCGATGCAAGGCGCCGCTCGAAGCTTGTTGGACGCCGGTATCCAGGTGCTGCATGCAGCTGGCCCCCAGAACACCGTCACGATCGAACGTCATGAATCAGACCCTCCGTACGTGGTGGTGCCCTACCTGGAGCGCATGGACCTTGCGTACGCCGCGGCCGACCTGGTCGTTGGCCGCTCCGGGGCAATGACCTGCGCAGAGGTCGCAGCGGTCGGACTGCCTGCGGTGTTCGTGCCCTACCCCCACAGCAACGGTGAACAGGCCGTCAATGCTCAACCCCTCGTCGATGCGGGTGCTGGCGTCATGATCGTCGACGCCGAATTCACCGCGTCAGTGGTCGAGAGCGTTGTCCGCGACCTGGTGCTCGACGCCGATCGCCTGCGCTTGATGGGTGAGGCGGCTGTCCATCTGGGCGCAGGCGAGGCCGACGAACGACTGACCGACCTGGTGCTCGAGGCGGCTGATCGTTCATGACGACGCGTGTCAGCGAACACACCGGCTCTCCTCTTGACGAGCTCGGCAGAGTCCATCTCATCGGCGTCGCAGGTGCTGGGATGTCGGCCCTCACGCGCATGCTCTGCGCCCGTGGCGTTCGGGTGACCGGCAGCGAGCTGCGAGACTCGCGCATCGTCGCCTCCCTGCGTGCGGTCGGCGCGGTCATTCACTTCGGACAGACCCCAGACTCGCTACCCGCTGCCGACACCGTCATCGTCTCCACGGCGATCCGCGACAACAACCCCGAGCTCGTCGCAGCCCGCGAGCGAGGTCTGCGCATTCTGCATCGCGCCGAGGCGCTGGCCTACTGCATGCGGGGCTATCGCTGCGTCGTGGTGGCCGGAACCCATGGCAAGACCACGACGACATCGATGACGGCTGTGGCCCTGCAGCACTGTGGCGCCGATCCGTCGTACTACATCGGTGCTCAGCTGAACGAGACCGGCACGAACGCCCACGCTGGCACTGGCCCAGACTTCGTGGCCGAGTCCGACGAGAGCGATGGCTCATTCCTGGTGCTTGAGCCACAGATCGCCGTGATCACCAACGTCGAAGGCGACCACCTCGACTACTGGGGTGACGCCGAGGGGGTCGAGGCCGGATTCCGGCAGTTCGTGACAAAAGTTCCTCGGGACGGCGTCGTCATCGCATGTGCTGACGACGCCGGAGCGGCCCGCGTCGCTGCCTTCGCCCGACAAGAGGGCAGACGGGTGGTGACATATGGCGTCAGCGATCAGGCAGATGTCCGCGTCACCGACGTGGCTCTGGACGCCACCGGCGCCTGGTTCCAGCCGGTGGTGAATGGCCGCCGACTCCCTGACGTCTCATTGAAGATCGTTGGGCTGCACAACGTGCTGAACGCGACAGCAGCCTTGGCGGTTGCGCTGGAAGTGGGAGTCGGGGTGTCCGACGCCGTCGAGGGCCTAGGGCTCTACAGCGGGGCGCGCCGACGCTTTGAGTTCAAGGGCGAGGGTTATGGCGTGCGGGTCTACGACGACTACGCCCACCACCACACCGAGCTGCGAGCCACGCTGACTGCGGCCCGCCAGATCGCCGACGGTGGTCGCATCGTCGTCGCCTTCCAGCCGCTCCGCTTCACCCGCACAGCCGAGTTTCACCGCGAGCTGGGGGAGGCGCTGGGGCTGGCCGACGACGTGGTGGTCATGGAGGTCTACGGCTCCAACGAAGAGCCGATCCCCGGCGCCACCGGAGCTCTGGTCGCCGCCGGAGTGCCTCTCGCGCCTGAGCACGTGGCTTTCGAGCCGTCGTTCTCTGCCGTTCCCCAGTGGCTGGTCGAGCGGGTCGAGCCAGGTGATCTGATTCTCACCCTCGGAGATGGGATCGTGACGACGCTTGGCCCCGAAATCGTCGAGCTCCTGCGTCACCGCCAGGAGCAGGCATGAACCCGGCCGGGTGGCTTCGACGACCGTGGACGTGGGGCGTTCTGACGGTTCTCGCGTGCGCCCTGATGTTCTCGTTCCTTCGCTTTGCGCCCTTCTTCCGCGTGCAGCACGTCGATGTCCAGGGCAACAGCCAGGTATCGGCCGAAGAAGTCGTGGCTGCGGCCAACGTCTCTGAGAACGGGGCCCTGATGACGGTGCCGTTGGACGAGATTGCCTCTCGGGTCGAGACCTTGGACGCGGTCGCGGGTGCCCGCGTCACACGCGACTGGCCCAACCGCGTTCAGATTGTCGTGCGTGAACGACGACCGGTCGGGTTCATCGCGCGCGGCACCGGCGTCGTGCTCGTCGGGTCCGACGGGTCGCTCTACCGAGAGCAAGAGGAACGGCCGCAGAACCTTCCAGAGCTGCCTGATGCGGCGGCCGCTGTCGGCGACTCGTACCCAGCATCCGCCGACGACTCCGCACGAGCGGCCTATGACGTTGCTGTTGAGCTGCCGGCTGCGCTGCGTCGCGCTGTGAGCACCATCGACGCGCCAGGCCCGCGGACCATCCGGCTGGTGCTTGCCGACGGAGTGGTTGTCGAGTGGGGAGCGCCAGGTGACGCAGATCAGAAAGCTCTTGCGGTCAAGGCGCTACGCGACCGCCGGGGGTGGGGCACGGCCTTCACCGTTGTCGACGTGACTGCTCCAGAAGCACCTGCCCTCAGCTGATGGGGGACCGCTGGGGCCGATCGTGCTGCGACGTGCTCGACACGCCGAGTAGTTGACGATCCTGACCCCCTCCCGTACGTTGCTCCGCGAACCTGGAGTTGACATAACGTTTGATGTCTACTAAAGGGTGAGACTTCGATTGTCCGCCGAGCGGACGCTACGAGAGAGGCGTCAAACAGACCATGGCTGCACCGCAGAACTACCTCGCCGTCATCAAGGTTGTGGGCATCGGAGGCGGTGGCGTCAATGCCATCAACCGGATGATCGAGGTCGGCCTCAAGGGCGTTGAGTTCATCGCGATCAACACCGATGCCCAGGCACTGTTGATGAGCGATGCCGACGTCAAGCTCGACATCGGGCGTGAGCTCACCCGCGGCCTCGGCGCAGGAGCCGACCCCGAGGTGGGCCGTCGTGCAGCCGAAGACCACCGCACCGAGATCGAAGAGGTGCTCAAGGGCGCCGACATGGTTTTCGTCACCGCTGGCGAGGGCGGTGGCACGGGAACCGGCGGGGCTCCGGTCGTTGCTGAGGTCGCTCGCGCCATCGGAGCGCTCACCATCGGCGTCGTCACCCGGCCGTTCGGCTTCGAAGGGCGCCGCCGCGCCGTGCAGGCCGATACCGGTATCGAGGAGCTGCGCAGCGAGGTCGACACCCTCATCGTCATTCCTAATGACCGGCTGCTGTCGATCAGCGACCGTGCCGTCAGCGTGCTCGATGCCTTCAAGTCGGCCGATCACGTGCTGATGTCGGGAGTCCAGGGGATCACTGACCTGATCACGACTCCTGGTCTGATCAACCTCGACTTCGCCGACGTCAAGTCGGTCATGCAGGGTGCAGGGACGGCACTGATGGGCATCGGCAATGCCCGCGGTGACAATCGGTCGATCGCCGCGGCGGAGACCGCGATCTCGAGCCCCCTGCTCGAAGCATCCATCGAGGGCGCCCGCGGTGTCCTGTTGTCAGTGTCCGGAGGATCCGATCTCGGGCTCTTCGAGATCAACGAGGCTGCCCGCATGGTGGCTGAGTCGGCCCATCCCGAGGCCAACATCATCTTCGGGGCCGTCATCGATGACGCACTTGGAGACGAGGTACGGGTCACTGTTATCGCGGCTGGCTTCGACAGCGGTCAGACGGGTAAGGCGCGGACGGCGGGGCGTGCAGTCGAAGAGGTACCCGTGCCGGAGCCGCTGATGAAGTCGGCGGATGCCGATGACGCTGGCACGACCACACCGCCGGCGACGTCTGACCAGGGTGATGACCAGTACATCGAGCTGCCGGAGCGCAAGGCGCCTCGCAC
Organism: uncultured Actinomycetota bacterium; assembly: GCA_963706045.1. Classification (GTDB taxonomy): domain Bacteria; phylum Actinomycetota; class Actinomycetes; order JAHEKZ01; family JAHEKZ01; genus JAHEKZ01. The sequence goes on from CAVPLY010000007.1 coordinate 51,349, forward strand.
CATCGTCTTCGACGACTCGGTCGGCGATGAACTGGATGTACCCGACTTTCTGAAGTAGTGGTGGTCGCCGAAACGCGCAGACGCGAGATCGCCCTGGGGCTGGAGGCAGCCCGTCGCCGCGTCGCTGTCGCCGAAGTGGAGGCAGGACGCGACCCTGGTTCGGTCGACCTCGTCGTGGTCACCAAGACACATCCAGCCGCTGAGGTCGAGGTGCTCGCCGACCTCGGAGTGGTGCATGTCGGTGAGAACCGCGATCAGGAGGCAGCGCCGAAGGCTCAGCTCCTCGAGGCGCGTCACCTGGTCTGGCATTTCATCGGTCAGCTCCAGACCAACAAGGCGCGCTCGGTCGTCGAGTACGCCGATGTGGTCGAGTCGGTCGACCGACCGAAGCTCGTGGGGGCGCTGAGCCGGGCCGCCGTTTCGATTCGCCCCCCGGACCGACCGCTGACCTGCCTGGTGCAGGTCTGCCTCGACGAACAACCCGGACGCGGGGGAGCGCTTCCCCAGGACGTCCCTTCGATCGCCGACCAGATCGTGGCCGCTCCAGGCCTCGAGCTCGGTGGCGTCATGGCCGTGGCCCCCCTCGATGCCGATCCAGATGACGCCTTTGCACGACTCGCCGTGGTTGCCCAGGGGGTCGCGGCCACTCATCCGCAGGCCACGACCGTGTCGGCAGGAATGAGCAGTGACCTCGAATCCGCGATTCGGCACGGCGCGACACAAGTGCGACTCGGCAGCGTGGTGCTCGGGTCCAGGCCTCCTGTCAGGTAGCGTTCGACCAGCGGATCGACCTCGTAGAGGCGACCGCACCACGACAATCGAAGGGGTCGGACGTATGGCCGGCGGAATGCGCAAGATGGCGGTCTATCTCGGACTGGTCGAGAACGAGGACCAGTACGACGAGTACGACAGCCCTGACCGAGAGTACGACGAACGTGGGCGGCAGCTGCACGCCGTGCGCGACGACGAGCCGGCCCCGAGTCGTCCTGCTTCTGCGGCTCCTCGGGCGACGGCGCCCGCCGGGTCACCGTCCAGGATCAGCACCCTGCACCCGCGCACCTACAATGACGCACGGGCGATTGGTGAGGCGTTCCGTAGTGGCACACCGGTCATCATGAATCTCACGGAGATGGACGACGGCGATGCCAAGCGCATCGTCGACTTCGGTGCTGGGGTGGTGTTCGGCCTCCACGGCACGATCGAGCGTGTCACGCAGAAGGTCTTCCTGCTCTCGCCGGCCAATGTGGTGGTGACCGCCGAAGAGAAAGCGCAGCTCGCTGAAGGCGGATTCTTCAACCAGAGCTGACCGCCCCGCGCCATGGCCGTCCTCTACCAGATTCTTATCTTGGTTCTGTGGATCTTTCTGCTGACCCTGATTGCTCGCGTCGTCATCGACCTGCTGCAGATCTTCGCCCGTGACTTCCGTCCAAGTGGCGTCGTCCTGCTGCTATTCGAGGTTGTGTTCACGGTCACCGATCCACCACTTCGGGCGCTCCGCCGGTTCATCCCCCCGGTGCGCATTGGTGCAGTGGCCTTCGACCTGGCGATCCTCGTCCTGTTCATCGGCACCCAGGTGCTGATCGCCGTGGTCAGTGGACTCGCGCGGGCATGATCACGATCGAGGCGCGGTGTCGTTGTGGTCAGTAGTGCCTATGACTCATGTGACGCTAGTGTTCTGTGTGACCTGAAGGTTTGAGGAGAACTAATGCCGTTGACTGCCAAAGACGTCCAGAGCGTCGTGTTTCAGATGTCGAAGAAGCGCAATGAAGGCTACGACGAGGACGAGGTCGATGCCTTCCTCGATCAAGTAGCCAACGAGCTTGATCGGCTGACGGCCGAGAACGACTCACTGCGCGCGCAATTGGCGACCAGGCCAGCGACCACGGCCGCCCCGGCGGCCGTGGCCCCAGTTGTTGCCGCACCTCCGGCACCATCGTCGGGGGCTGAGCAGGCGGCGCGGGTCTTGGCAGCGGCAGAGCGCACCGCGGACGACGTCGTGGCGTCAGCACGGTCTGAGGCCGACACCATGCTCGCGACTGCCCGCAGCAAGGCCGACAACGCCGAACGTGAAGCCACCGCCAAGCATCAGGCCACGATGGCAGGGCTAGCCGGCGAGCGTTCTGCCTTGGAGAAGCAGGTCGACGAGCTGCGCTCCTTCGAGCGTGAGTACCGCACGCGCCTGAAGTCCTACCTCGAGCAGCAGTTGCGCGAACTCGGTTCTCGAAGCGAGGGATCGCCACCTGCGGCTCCCTCGCAACCACCGCCCCGCCCTGCTGCAACCGCGGTGCCGCCCACGCCTCAGCAGGCTGCCCCGCAGCAAGCTCCAGCGGCGCCGCAGCGTCCGGCTCAGCAGCCGACGGCTGCGCCGTCCCCGCAGCAGGCACCCCCGCAGCAGGCACCCCCGCAGCAGGCACCCCCGCAGCAGGCACCCCCGCAGCAGGCACCGGCCGCTCCGCCGCGTCCGGCTCAGACTGCACCGCCCAGCTCACCCCCGAGTTCTCCGCCCAGTTCACCGCCAGCCGCCCCTCGCCCCTAGAAAACCCTCACGCCCCTGCGAATCGGGCCAGTACGACAAGACCCCGGCCAACTGGCCGGGGTCTTGGACTGTCTGGAGGTCCGGTGATCAGATCCGACGGCGGAACGGGTCTCGGGGCGGGGGCGCAGGCATCGAGATGCGTGCACCGTCGATGGGGATGCCGGTGAGCCCCAAGACCTTGGTCAGGACGGACAGCGTGGTCTCGCCAGCGCCGATGCCGTTCTCGGTGACCATGGCCCGGTAGATGGTGACGTAGTGCTTGACGGGCGTGTCGTAGGTCCAGTCGACCGATCCGAGGTGTATCGATTCGCCGGGGCCTTGCTCCGGGCTGAGCCATGGACGGTCCCACACCTGGATCCCGGTGGGGCTCACGCTGAAGATCCCACCCATGGTGATGTCATGCTGCTTGGCAGTCTCGATCAACTGACGGCTCTCGCGCTCGGCGAGGACGAGTGCTGGGCGCACATTGCTGGCCAGCGCTGGTACGGCAACGGCGTTCGCCTTGAGTCTCACCTGCGGAATCGTACTCGGGCTCGAGGCGGCGATTGGTTGCGCCATGGCTTCCTCCGTGTGCGGCCGTCCAGGGGTGCCGCGGATGCGACAGCCGTTGATTGGGTATCGGCGCATACACCCCCGTGGTTGGCTACTCCATTCGGGTGATTCGCGTAACGCTGCCCCTCCGGGTGATCAAGGGTGGGAATCAGAGCGCCGAGGGGCTGCACCCGTCAGCTCTTGGCCAGCGAGAACCGCAGTCCCGAATCATGGTCGGACACGACCGCCCGGGGTCCAACAGCCGGATCGGACTCGGTCATGGTGGTCGCGAGTACCTCAGCAGCGATCGTTTCGGAGTGTTCGAGGATGGCCTCGCGCAGCTCGGCCTCAGCCGCCCAGGACACCTCGATGCGATCAGAGACGTCGAAGCCCGAGGACTTACGGGCCTCCTGGATCTGGCGTACGACGTCCCGCGCCATGCCGAGCCGCCTCAGCTCTGGTGTCATCGTCAGATCGAGCGCGATGCTTTCGCCGGCGTCGTGGTGGACAGCCCACCCCTCGCGCGGGGTTTCGGTGAGGACCACCTCGTCAGGCTCGATCACCACCGGCTGGTTGTCGACGAGGACCTCTGCGCGACCACCTTCCGACAGCGCCTGCTGGAGGTCATGCGGGTCGGCGGTGGCGATGGCGGCAGCCACGGCGGGCGTCTGCTGGCCGAAGCGCTTGCCCAGCGCCCGGAAGTTCGCCTTGGCGGTCACCGAGACGAGTTCGCCCTCGGCATCGCCGAGCGACTCGATGCGTTGCACGTTGAGCTCAGCGGACAGCTCAGCCGCCAGCTCGGGGTGGATCTGCTCCCAGCCGGGCGCTGAGACAAGTGCCCGCCCCAGAGGTTGCCGCGTCTTCACACCCGAAGCGGCCCTGGCCGCTCGCCCGAGCTCGACGAGGCGTTTGGTCTGGGCCATCTGCGCGATGAGGGCCTCGTCGATTGCCGCCTCGTCGAAGGAGGGCCAGTCGGCGAGATGCACCGAGTCCGGCGCCCCGTCGTCGGTGGGGCGGATCAGGTCTTGCCAGACCTGCTCGGTGATGAACGGGGTCAACGGTGCCATCACCAGCGTGAGCGCCGAAATGGCCTCATGCAGCGTCGTGAGCGCGTCGTCGTCGCCGTCCCAGAACCGTCGTCGACTTCTGCGCACGTACCAGTTGGAGAGCTCATCGACGAAGGTGGAGATCTGCGCTCCGGCCCCGGCGGCGTCGTAGCCATCGAGCGCCGCGTCGACGTTCTTCACCAACTGCTGGGTGCGGGCGTGGAGCCACCGGTCCATGGCCGGCCGGTCCGAGGGCGGGGTTGGCGCACCAGATGGCGTCCACCCGGCGAGCCTTGCGTACAGCACCTGGAACGACACGGTGTTCCAGTAGGTAAGGAGGGTCTTGCGGACAACTTCCTGGATCGCCTCATGGCTGACCCTGCGAGCCAGCCATGGCGACCCCGACGCCAGCATGAACCAGCGCACGGCGTCGGCCCCGTGCTGCTCCATGAGCGGCATCGGTGCCAGCACGTTGCCGAGGTGTTTGCTCATCTTCCGGCCGTCTTTGTCGAGGATGTGCCCGAGGCACAGCACCGTGCGGTAGGACGACTCGTTGAAGACCAAGGTGCCGATGGTCATGAGGGTGTAGAACCAGCCGCGGGTCTGGTCGATCGCCTCGCAGATGTAGTCGGCCGGATACTGCGCACGGAAGTCGGCCTCGCTCTGTTGGTGCGGGTAGCCGCCTTGAGCGAAAGGCATGCATCCGGAGTCGAACCAGACATCGACGACCTCGGGCACCCGACGCGCAGCCTCGCCACACTCCTCGCACGGGATGACGACCTCGTCGACGTAGGGGCGGTGGGGGTCCATGTCCTCCAGCGGCTGCCCGGCGCGCTGTGCGAGCTCGGCCCGTGATCCGATCACCGTGAGATGGTCAGCTGGACAGCGCCAGACGGGGAGTGGCGTCCCCCAGTACCGATTGCGCGACAGCGCCCAGTCGATGTTGTTGTCGAGCCAGTCGCCGTAGCGACCGTGTTTGATCGACTCCGGGAACCAGTTGGTGGCGTCGTTCTGGGCGATCAACTTCTCTTTGATCGCAGTGGTGCGGATGTACCACGACGGCTGCGCGTAGTACATCAGCGGCGTGTGGCAGCGCCAGCAGTGCGGGTAGGTGTGTTCGTAGGGGAGATGGCGGTACAACAGACCACGGGCTTCAAGGTCGGCCACCAGTTGGCTGTCGGCCTTCTTGAAGAAGACCCCTCCCACCAGGTCCACGTCGGATCCGAAGGTGCCGTTCGCGGACACCGGATTGACGACAGGCAGCCCGTACTCGCGTCCGACGGCGAGGTCGTCCGGGCCGAAGGCGGGTGCCAGGTGTACCAGGCCGGTGCCGTCGGTGACGGTCACGAAGGATGCGGGGAGGACCGTGTGCACGGGTCCCTCGTCTGGAATGTCGATCAGCGCGAACGGGGCCAGGTACGACGTGCCCACGAGCTCGGCCCCCGTCAAGTGGCTCTCGATCGAGACCTCATCGCCCAGAGTCGACGCCACCAAGGGCTCGGCGACCACGAGCAGCTCGCCATCGGCAGTTCGGACGACCGCGTAGTCGACGTCGGGATGAGCGGCCACCGCTGTGTTGGAGACCAGCGTCCATGGGGTAGTGGTCCACACCAAGAGAGCAGCACCTTGATCAGCGAGCGGGCCGCTGGTGACCGGGAAGCGCACGTACACAGAGGGGTCGACGACCGTCTCATAGCCCTGGGCGAGCTCGTGGTCGGAGAGCCCGGTGCCGCAGCGCGGGCAGTACGGGGCGACACGGTGATCTTGGACGAGTAGTCCCTTGCGGTGCACCTGCTGCAGCGCCCACCAGAGGCTGTCGACGTACTGAGCGTCCATCGTCCAGTAAGCCTCGTCGGTGTCGACCCAGTAGCCCATCCGTTCGGTCATCTCTTCGAACTCGCCCACGTGGCGCAGGACGGACTCGCGGCACTTGGCGTTGAACTCGGCGACCCCGTAGTTCTCGATGTCCTGCTTGCCCGAGAAGCCCAGCTCCTTCTCGACCGCGATCTCGACGGGCAGTCCGTGGCAGTCCCAGCCCGCCTTTCGGGGGACCTGGTAGCCCTTCATCGTGCGGTAGCGGGGGAAGACGTCCTTGAACACGCGGGCTTCGATGTGATGCGTACCAGGCGTGCCATTGGCGGTGGGTGGACCCTCGTAGAAGACCCACATCGGGGCATCAGAGCGCTGTTCCATGCTGCGATGGAAGGTGTTCTGGTCGCGCCACAGAGCGAGAACTTCGTGCTCGAGCGCTGGCAGGTCGACCTGCGGCTGGACCTCGCGGTACATCTGGCCTCCATCGGGCTGTGGCGTCCGATCAGAGGGACGAGGCTGCGCTTTCGAGCCCCGCGGTACCACCCTCTTTGGCGTGCGCCCGTGGACGCTCACCCACTCGAGGTCGCTGCAGCCGGGTCTACCTGGTCAGCCGGTGGTGGCTGGCCGCTCTTCCGGCAGCTCGAGGTGATGTTCCCCACGATCGGACCCCCGGGCTCACACCGTCCCCGGATCGCTCTTTGGCCTGTTGGACGTGGGTACTCGTCCTGTCATTGCCGTGCAGTCAGGGGGAGTCTACTGAGGCTGCCGGTTTGGGACGTTCAGGAGGGCGGCGGGCCTTCGGATCGCGAGGCGCTATGGGTCGGAAAATCAGCGGAGAGCTCGGTGATCGAGGAGCCTGTGGCCGGGCCGGCGGCGTGGCGGTTTGGTCAGGTGGCCCTCCAGCGCCTATTCTCTCGCGGACTCCTCGCGCAGTCGGTCTCTAGGAGGTCCGCATGGCGCAACGCACTTCGAGTGCGGGAACGACCCGGTCTCGGGCCGCTTCCGCACGCTCTGGATCAGCCAAGAAGACGGCCAAGAAGCCTGCTGCGAAGAAGGCTCCGCCCAAGAAGTCCGCAGCGAAGAAGCCTCCAGCGAAGAAGGCTCCGCCCAAGAAGTCCGCAGCGAAGAAGGCTCCAGCGAAGAAGGCTCCGCCCAAGAAGTCCGCAGCGAAGAAGGCCCCGGCGAAGAAGGCGGTTGTGAAGAAGGCTGCTGCCAAGAAGTCCGCAGCGAAGAAGTCCCCAGCCAAGAAGGCTCCGCCCAAGAAGGCGGTTGTGAAGAAGGCTGCTGCCAAGAAGCCCGCAGCGAAGAAGTCCCCAGCCAAGAAGACGGTTGTGAAGAAGGCCGCTACCAAGAAGGCCCCGGCCAAGAAGACCTCAGCGCCGAAGGCGTCCGCCAAGAAGTCGACCGCCGCAGACGTGAGTGCCCCTGACTCCGCCGTTGCTGCCACGGTCGTGCCGCCGAAGCCAGTCGTCCCCTTGAAGAAGGCGGCGGTCGCTCCCAAGAGGTCGGCTCGTGGACGGAAGCCACTGACGCCCGCCGAACGGCTCGAGATGCGAGGCGTCCTCCGGTCCGAGCGCAGTCGGCTCAAGGCCGAGATCGCTGCGGCCGTCGAAGACCTCAACGAACTGCTGCGCGACTCCGGCGACGGATCGGGTGACGATCAGGCTGATGCGGGAAGCAAGACGTTCGAACGTGAGCACGAGATGTCTGTCGCCAACAACTCACGTGACCTGCTGGAGCAGGTCGAGCACGCCTTGAAGCGTATTTCGGATGGGTCGTACGGCACCTGCGAAAGCTGTGGACTGCCCATTGGCAAGATGCGGCTTGAGGCGTTTCCTCGGGCAACCCTCTGCGTCGACTGCAAACAGCGCGAGGAACGGCGCTGAGTTCCGAGCCCGGCGTCAGAGCATCTCCGCGTCCGCTCTGGATCACCCTCGGTGTGGCTGCCGGCGTACTCCTGCTCGACCAAGGCACAAAGTGGTGGGTACAGCAGGTGATGCCGGGACGGGCGCCCATCGAGGTGCTCGGAGACTGGCTGAAGATCACGTACACACTGAATCCTGGCGCCGCCTTCAGCATGGGCGGGAGCTTCACGGTGGTACTCACCGTCATTGCCATCACGGTGGCGGTCGTCATCGTGCGAATGGCCTCGAGGTTGGGATCGACTGCGTGGGCCGTCGCTCTCGGCGGAATCCTGGGTGGCGCTCTGGGCAACCTCTCCGATCGGCTCTTCCGCAGTCCTGGGCCATTTCGCGGGCACGTGGTCGACTGGATCGCTGTTCCCAACTGGCCAGTCTTCAACATCGCTGACAGCGCCATCTTCTGTTCGGCGATTCTCATGGTGTGGCTGTCGTTCCGGGGGATCGGTCTCGACGGGTCGCGGCCCAACCCGAAGGGCTAACCTCACCGGGTGCCCGAACATCGCAGTCTCGCCGTCCCCGAAGGCCTAGAAGGCGAGCGGGTCGACTCAGCCCTCGCCCGGCTATTCGGTCTTTCCCGCACGAAGGCGGCAGATCTCATCGGTGCCGGCGCCGTGCTGGTCGATGGCGTGCCGCCGTTGAAAAGTGAACGAGTGCGTGCCGGCGCGATGCTGGACGTTGAACTCCCCGCGGCGGGGGGAGCGGCTGCTATCGACATCGAGCCGGTGCCTGGGCTGCTTGTGCTTCACGACGATGACGACATCGTGGTGGTCGACAAGCCGGTGGGGGTTGCTGCGCATCCGAGCCCAGGGTGGACGGGGCCCACGGTCGTGGGCGGGCTGGCGGCGGCTGGCTATCGCATCGCCGCGGGCGGCGCAGCCGAACGGCAAGGCATCGTCCATCGTCTGGACGTGGGTACGAGTGGCGTGATGGTCGTTGCCAAGTCTGAGCGTGCCTACAGCTCGTTGAAGGCTGCCTTCAAGGAGCGAACCGTCGACAAGGTCTACCACGCCGTTGTCCAGGGACATCCTGATCCGAGCCGGGGGACGGTCGATGCTCCGATCGGGCGTCACCCGAAGGATGACTGGCGCTGGGCGGTCACAGCAGCAGGCAAGGACAGCATCACTCACTACGAGACGCTGGAGGCCTTCCGAGCCGCGAGCCTGCTGGTGGTGCATCTGGAGACAGGGCGCACGCACCAGATCCGAGTCCACATGAGCGCGCTTAAGCACCCCTGCGTCGGTGATCTCACCTACGGCGCTGATCCGACCTTGTCCGCGAGGCTTGGACTGGGGCGGCAGTGGCTGCACGCCCGCGAGCTGGGGTTCGCCCATCCGGGCAGCGGAGAGCAGGTGAGGTACACCTCGCCGTACCCCGACGACCTCGAGCACGCGCTTGCTGTTCTGCGCGACGAGAGCTGAGGACGACCAGCCGCACCTGGCAGCAATGCAGGTGATCAGCCCTCCACCCCATGTCCGGCCCCTCGCAGAGCAGGTCGAGCACACGCTTTACGAGAGGTTGGCCCTTGGTGGCATTCGCCGCGCTCTTCCAGCTGGGTCCGACAACGGTGCTCAGTGGCAGAGGCCGTGCGTCGGCTACATCCCAGGAGGCAGAGGTGGTTCCTCTGGAGCGGAGCGGCGTTGCAGGCGGATCGCGAGATAGAGACCGGCAAGCACGCTGCTGAACAGCATGGCGATGAGGGCGATTTCGATCGGAGCGAGGTCGAACATGAGGCTTCCTCCCTGGAGGTCCGGTCTAGATGAAGGCGGCGAGAACGAAGAGGATGACGAGAACGATCGAGCCGGAGGCGAGGATTGTCGCCACCCACTTCTCGCCGCGGGTCCATGCCGGCGAGATCCAGGCACAGACGAGGCCGGCGAGCGGCCCGACGACCGGCGCGATGAAGGGCCGACGATGAGCAAGATCACCGCGATGATCTCCAGCGGCCCCCACAGGCGACGCGGCCTCTGAAGCGTCACCTCCGGGTGCTCGGCATTTCTCGCTCGCTCGCGACGATCTCGGTCGGGTCACCGAGCCGGTCGATCGCTGCGAGAACAGAGGCGTCGGTGGCGCCTGGGGCGATGCGACACCGCGTCAAGGTGCTCGCGGAGCTGGTCGAGCAGCTCGACGCGTCGGTCAGGGGGTAGGGAGCGCGCTGCAGCGTCGACCCTGCCCATGTAGCTGTCGATCGCGTGCGTGCCGGGTTGGCCGGTGTCGGTCATGTCCATCAGGTCCCCTCAGTGAGCACAGCATCGACGGCGTTGCGAAAGCTTGCCCATTCCTGGGCGAAGCCGTGCAGAGCCACGCGTCCGGAGTCGGTGATGCGGTAGTAGCGCCTGGGCGGTCCCGCGTCGGACTCCCGCCAGGTCGTGGCGACCATGCCCTCCCGGCGCAGCCGCGAGAGCAGTGGGTAGAGCGTGCCCTCGCTCGTGACGAGGGCCTCGATCCTTCCCAGATCTCCGACCAGGTCGACGGCGTACCGCTCCCGGTCGCTGACGAGGGCGAGCACGCAGTACTCCAGGGCTCCGCGGCGAAGCTGGGTGAGGCTCGAGCGCCGCTCCTCGGCTTCCATGCGAGGCAAGGTACCAGGCGAGGCACTGCTTTCGGCAGGGTTCTGCAGCGCCGCGCTGGGGGCCCCTGCTCGCGGTGAGGCCAGCTCCGTCGCAGGATGGAGGCATGACGACTCAGCGGACTTCCACCGGCCAGCCACCTGCCGACCTTCACGATCGGAGGCGACCTGCCGGTCCATCGACTCGGCTACGGGGCGATGCAGATCACCGGCGAGGGCATCTGGGGACCACCTGCCGACCACGACGGTGCCTTGGCGGTCCTGCGTCGGGCGGTCGAGCTCGGCGTCGACTTCATCGACACCGCTGACTCGTACGGTCCCACTGTCAGCGAAGAGCTGATCGCGGAGGCCCTGCATCCGTACCCCGAGAACCTGGTGATCGGCACCAAGGCCGGGCTCACCCGCACAGGCCCTGGGCAATGGCACGTGCTGGGGTTTCCGGAGTACCTCAAGCAGCAGTGCGAGCTGAGCCTGCGCCGGCTCAAGGTGGACTGCATCGACCTCTACCAGCTGCACCGGGTCGATGCCCGGGTGCCGCTGGCCGATCAGCTGGGCGCGCTGGTCGATCTCCAGCAGCAGGGAAAGATCCGGCACATCGGGCTCTCCGAGGTCACGGTGTCGCAGCTGAGGGCAGCACTTGAGATCACCCCGATCGCCACCGTGCAGAACCTCTACAACGTCGGCAACCGGGCGAGTGAGCCGTTGCTGGACGTCTGCGCCTCGGCCGGCATCGGATTCATTCCGTGGTTCCCCGTCCAGACCGGCGAGCTCGCCGCCACGGGTGGGCCCCTCGATGAGCTGTCACTCAGAACGGGTCACACGCCGGCACAGCTGGCGCTGGCCTGGCTCCTGCAGCGCTCGCCGGTGGTGCTGCCCATTCCGGGCACCAAGTCGGTGGCACACCTCGAGGAGAACTGCGGCGCGGCTGCCGTATCCCTCGACGCGGGAGCGATCGCGGTGCTCGACGCGTTGGTGGACGCCGGTACTGACCCCGAATCGACAGGCACCTCGCGCTGACCCGGAGCGTCGGTTCGAAGATCGTGGGCCCTGACGACTACAGTCGTCAGGGCCGCCTTCCCCCGGCGTATTCGTGAGTTCTGCATGTGACAGACACCGGTCCGTGTGGACCCGGTTCTGATCGATCTCCAGGGAGGCCTGCACCGGTATGGCTGACTCGTTCGTGCACCTGCACGTGCACACCGAGTACTCCATGCTCGACGGTGCCGCACGCGTCGGAGAGCTCCTCGACGCGGCTGTCGACCAAGACATGCCAGCTGTGGCGATAAGTGATCACGGCAACGTCTTCGGTGCCTACGACTTCTACCGGCAGGCCAAGGACCGCGGCATCAAGCCGATCATTGGCATCGAGGCCTATCTGACGCCGGGTACTGACCGGCGTGACCGCTCGCGGGTGCGCTGGGGCAATGGCGGGCAGGACGACGTCTCCGGTGCTGGGGCCTACACCCACATGACGATGCTTTCTGAGTCGACGACCGGAATGCACAACCTCTTCCGGCTCTCGAGCTTGGCCAGCATCGAGGGCTTCTACTTCAAGCCCCGCATGGACCGGGAGCTGCTGCAGACGTACTCCGACGGCATCATCGCCACAACAGGGTGTCCTTCCAGTGAGGTGCAGACCCTGCTGCGTCTCGGCAAGTTCGACGCGGCAGTTCGGGCGGCGTCCGACTACCGTGACATCTTCGGGGCCGACAACTACTTCTGCGAGCTGATGGACCATGGGCTCGACATCGAACGCCGCGCCCGCGACGACCTGCTGAGGCTCGCCAAGCAGCTGAACCTGCCGCTGGTCGCCACCAACGACCTGCACTACACCCACGCCGCTGACGCCGAGTCGCATGCCGCACTGCTCTGCGTGCAGTCAGGGTCGACGCTGGCCGACCCCACGCGCTTCAAGTTCGACGCCGACGAGTTCTATCTCAAGTCGTCCGCCGAGATGCGTGATGTCTGGCGTGACTACCCCGAGGCGTGCGACAACACCTTGCTCATCGCCGAGCGCTGCGAGGTGGCGTTCAACGAAGACGCCAACCTCATGCCGCAGTACGACGTTCCCGACGGCGAGACCGAGGCGTCGTGGTTCGTCAAAGAGGTCGAGCGCGGTCTCCATCAGCGGTACCCCACGGGAATCTCCGACGAAGTTCGCAAGCAGAGCGAGTACGAAGTAGGTGTCATCTGCCAGATGGGCTTTCCTGGGTACTTTCTGGTCGTTGCCGACTTCATCACGTGGGCCAAGGACCAGGGCATCAGGGTCGGCCCTGGACGCGGTTCTGCTGCGGGCTCGATCGTCGCCTACGTCCTTGGGATCACCGATCTCGATCCACTCCAGCACGGTCTGCTCTTCGAGCGTTTCCTCAACCCCGAACGTGTGTCGATGCCCGACATCGACATCGACTTCGACGAGCGCCGACGCGGCGACGTAATCCGCTACGTCACCGAGCGCTACGGAGACGACCGCGTCGCGCAGATCGTCACCTACGGAACCATCAAGGCGAAGCAGGCGATCAAGGACTCCTCGCGAGTGCTCGGATACCCCTACGCGCTCGGCGACCGCATCACCAAGGTGATGCCGCCGTCGGTCATGGGCAAGGACATCTCGCTGGGCGGCATCTTCGACGCCAAGAACAAGCGCTACGGCGAGGCCGGAGAGTTCCGTGCTCTCTACGAGTCAGATGTCGACGTCAAGCGCGTCGTCGACACCGCCCGTGGACTTGAGAACCTCAAACGGCAGTGGGGCGTCCACGCTGCTGGGGTCATCATGTCGAGCGAGCGGTTGGTCGACCACATCCCGATCATGAAGCGCGAGCAGGACGGCGCGATCATCACGCAGTTCGACTACCCGACCTGCGAGAAGCTCGGGTTGTTGAAAATGGACTTCCTCGGGCTTCGCAACCTGACCGTTCTTGAAGACGCTCTCGCCAACATCGAGGCGAACCGCGGCGAGACCGTCGTCCTTGAGACCCTTGCCCTGGACGACAAGCCCACCTACGAGCTGCTTGCCACCGGCGACACCCTTGGGGTCTTCCAGCTCGACGGCGGTCCCATGCGAGCGCTCCTCCGCTCGATGGTGCCTGACAGCTTCGAAGACATCTCGGCCGTTCTGGCGCTCTACCGGCCCGGCCCGATGGGCGCCAACGCTCACAACGACTACGCCGATCGCAAGAACAACCGAAAACCCGTCACGCCGATCCACCCCGAGCTTGCCGAGCCGTTGTCCGACATCCTGGGCGACACCTACGGCGTCATCGTCTACCAAGAGCAGGTCATGGCGATCGCGCAGAAGCTTGCCGGATACACGCTCGGCCAAGCCGACCTGCTCAGGCGGGCCATGGGCAAGAAGAAGAAGGAGGTGCTCGACAAAGAGTTCGTGCCCTTCTCCGAGGGTATGCGAGAGCGTGGCTACTCCGACAAGGCGATCTCGACGCTGTGGGAGATCCTCGTTCCGTTCGCCGACTACGCTTTCAACAAGGCGCACACCGCTGGCTACGGGCTCGTCTCCTACTGGACCGCCTACTTGAAGGCGAACTTTCCAGCCGAGTACATGGCAGCTCTGCTCACGTCGGTCCGCGACGACAAAGACAAGTCAGCTCTCTACCTGCATGAGTGTCGGCGCATGGGCATCAAGGTGCTTCCGCCAGACGTCAACGACTCCGATGCCAACTACACGCCGCGCGGCACCGATATCAGGTTCGGACTGGCAGCGATTCGAAACGTCGGCCTCAACGTCGTCTCATCTGTGGTCGAAGCGCGGCGGGCCAAGGGACGGTTCGTCGATTTCGCCGACTTCCTGGCCAAGGTCGACCAGGTCGTCTGCAACAAGCGGGTCATCGAGTCGTTGGTCAAGGCCGGCGCCTTCGATTCGCTGGGACACACCAGACGCGGGCTGATCACGGTTCACGTCGAGGCGGTCGATCTGGTCCTGGAGACCAAGCGCGCCGAGGCCATCGGTCAGTTCGACCTCTTCGGCTCGTCTGACGACAGTGAGACAGCCGCATTCACCTCAGAGCTGACAATTCCCGTCGGTGAGTGGGAGAAGTCGACCTTGCTCACCCATGAGCGCGACATGCTGGGCCTGTATGTGTCCGATCATCCGCTGTTCGGCGTCGAGCATGTGCTGGCCGCCAACTCCGACTGCTCTGTTGCTGAACTGATGGCCGACGGCGATCGCGCTGATGGCTCGACGGTCACCGTCGGAGGACTCATCACCGGGCTGCAGCGCAAAGTCACCAAGCAGGGCAACGCCTGGGCTATCGCCACCCTGGAGGATCTCGAGGGTGCGATCGAGGCGATGTTCTTCCCGGCCACATACAACCTCGTTGCGCCCCACCTTCACGAAGACCGCATCGTCCTGGTCAGAGGACGCATCGACCGACGCGAAGACGTGCCGAAGCTGATCGCCATGGAAATGACGTTGCCTGATCTCGAGAGCGAGGAGGCAAGGGGGCCGGTGGTCATCTCGCTACCGGTGGCGCGCTGCGTGCCGCCCGTCGTCGACCGCCTGAAAGAGGTGCTTAGCGCCCACCCCGGAACCGTCGAGGTGCACCTCCAGCTGCAGTCCGGCGGTCGCACAACGGTGATGCGCCTCGATGACCGGCTGCGCGTTCGTCCCTCGCCCGCACTCTTCGGGGATGTGAAGGCGCTTCTGGGCCAGAGCAGTGTCGCGTGACAACACCGGAACGGCGGTCCCCGCCCGCCCGGCCTGCGGGTAGCCTTGGCCGATGAGTACGCCCGGGGGGACTGAACCGAACGGCCTCGATCCCTCGCGTGCAGATCCAGCATGGGGCGACGTGACTCCTGAGCCATTGCCGGCTGCTGGCCGCACTCGGCGTTGGTGGATTCTGGGCCTAGCGGCGGTTCTCGTCGTCGTCGCGGCCGGAGCTGGATTTGCTGCCGGGTCTGTGGTCGGTGGTGGTGGAACGCAGCCAGAAGATGTTCTCCCCGACACGGTGGTCGCCTACGCCGACATCGACCTCGATCCCGCAGCAGAGCAAAAGGTCAACCTGGTCCGCCTGCTCGGTGAGTTCGGCGGCGTCGAGCGCGAGTACGGCAGCGAGCCCGATCTGCGCACCCTGGCCGTCGACTGGCTGGTCGATGGCAGCGATCTCGAGGGGGCCGACGTCGAAGCCTGGGTGGGCGATCGGGCTGGATTCGGGCTCAGCTGGGATGCCTCTGCCCAAGACCTGACACCGGTTGCGGCCGTGCAGGTGACCGATGAGCAAGAGGCCCTTGCCGATCTGCAGCGGGTCCTTGGCCCAGACCAGGTCGCGGCCATCGACGGGTATGTCGTGGTCACCGGCGACCTTTTTGAAGAGTTCGACGCCCTGGACTCCTTGGATGGTGTTGTCGGGTCCGCGCTCCCTGGTTCCCAAACAGCAGCCGACGTGGTCGAGGCGGGCCAGGTGGCTTCTCTGGCGCAGTCTGAGGCCTTCTCCTCGATTTTCGATCGGCTCGACGAGGGGATACTGACCGCATACCTCGATGGTGAGCGACTGGCGGCGGCGGGCGAAGAGATCGCCGGTTCGCTCGGGGTCTTTGGACCCGACCTCGCAGACGGGCTCTTCGGTGTGGCCGATGCCGGTCAGGCTGGAGCGGTGCTGCGCGCCGAACCACAAGCTCTGGAGGTGCTGGCCTGGAGCAGCGTCGCCCCTCCGGGCGGAGGGCAGGCCGCTTCCCTCATGACGTCGCTCCCGGCCAGCACATTGCTCGCTGTCGAGTTCACCGGCGGAAGAGAACTCGTCGCGGACCGGTGGGAGATGACTCTTGCTGACATCAGCGGACAGGGCCTGTCGACCCGGGAGTTCGAGCGCGCACTCGATGAGGCCGAGGCGCAGTTCGGCATCAAGCTACCGGCCGATCTTGAGACGCTTGTCGGCGATGACGCGGTCATTGCGGTCGAAGGCGCCGGTCTGCTGACGGGCATCCCCGGTATCGGTCTTCTCTCAGTGACCGACCCTGCCGACGGCACCGAGCTCGCCTCGCGGATCGAGGATCGGCTGGCCTCGTTGACCGGAGGTTTCGGCGTCACGGCGAACGGCACCGACGACGGCCTTGTCGTGGCCAGCACAGATGACTACGCCGACCAGCTGGCATCTGGCGATGGCGACCTCGGCGCTGATCCGACCTTCAGTGAAGCTCTCCCCGATGCGGGGTCGGCAACCAACCTGGTGTGGGTCGACTTCTCGGCGGTGAAAGGTTTCGCAACGCTCGCGGCCCCCGAGTCAGCCGGCGTGATCGAGCCGCTCGAGGCCTTCGGCCTGACGGTGACGCCGGACGCCGGTGGGTCGCTGGTCCGTGCTCGGCTCGTCTTCGGCGCTGGCGAGTCCTCGTGAGGGGTGGACGCGGCGTGGCTGCAGTCGTCGCACAGACGTGCCTGGTCGCTGGTGTCCTCGGTGCCGTGATGGGTCTGGTGTGGTGGTGGGTGGCCCCTACCGAGCAGTGGATCGTGGTCGACGGAGGGCTGGCTCCCGCCGATGTCGGCTTCACCGCCTGGTTCGCTGCCGATGCGTGGTTCCTGGTGCTAGGTGCGGTGGCAGGTGTCCTGCTTGCTGCGATCAGCTGGCGCCCCGGGCGACACCGTCCTGTCACGCTCGCTGTGGGAGTCATCGTTGGCGCTGCCCTTGTCGCTCTGGTCGCCTGGGCACTGGGTGGTGCTCTGGGAGCGCCCGATCCGGAGGCTGTGGCCAGGACCGCAGATGTCGGCACGACACTGCAAGGGGCCCTGGGGATTCGTGCGATCGGGGTGGTGTTCGGACCACTGTTGACCTCGCTCACGGTGTTGGCGCTCCTGCTCTCCAACGCTCGTCTCGACGAGGAAGGCAGCCGTGGCTCCAGCCCGGCGGCGGACACCGGGGTACCTCGACAGATCTGGTAGCGGCCCTTCCTAGACTGATCCCATGATCTCCCGCATCGACCTCACCGGTGACGCACGCGTCTCGGTTGATCCGCGCGACGTCCTGCCACGCGCTGAACTGAGCGTTGAGCGTGCCGTCGACGACGTGAGGCCGCTGTGCGACGACGTCCGGCTGCGCGGGGCGGTCGCGGTCCGCGAGATCACCGCTCGCTTCGATGGCGTTGACCTCGAGTCGGCCAGGGTGCCGCAGGCGGCGATCGAGCAGGCCGTCGAGGCTCTTGACCCCACCCTGCGCTCGGCTCTGGAAGAGGCCATCGTCAGGGCGCGTCGCGTCCACGATGCTCAGGTGCGTAGTGACGTCACGGTCGAGGTCATCCCCGGGGGACAGGTCACCGAGAGATGGGTCCCGGTGGGCCGGGTTGGTCTGTACGTGCCGGGCGGATTGGTGGCGTACCCGAGCAGCGTGGTCATGAACGTGGTGCCGGCGCAGGTGGCTGGGGTTGGTTCGATCGCCGTCGCCTCGCCACCGCAACCTGAGAACGGGGGCCTTCCCAACGCTGCAGTGCTGGCGGCGTGTGGGCTGCTGGGTGTCGACGAGGTGTACGCCGTTGGTGGGGCCCAGGCGATCGCCATGTTCGCCTACGGGACCAGCGACTGCCCTCGTGTCGACGTGGTTACCGGTCCCGGCAACATCTATGTCGCGGCAGCAAAGCGGCTGCTGAAGGGGGTCATAGGCATCGACTCCGAGGCGGGGCCAACTGAGATCGGCATCCTGGCTGACGCGGGAGCCGACCCCAGCTACCTGGCGGCCGATCTCATCGCGCAGGCCGAACACGACGAGAACGCGTCGTGCCTTCTGGTCACCGACTCCAGGGCACTTCTTGACGCGGTTGACCTCGAGGTCGCCGATCAGATGGGCCACACCCGCCACCGTGAGCGCGTTCAGGTGGCGCTGTCGAAACAGAGCGCGTACGTACTTGTCGACGACCTCGATCACGGGCTCGAGATCGTCAATGAGTGGGCCGCCGAGCACCTGGAGGTGGTCACGGCCGACGCCGCTGAGCGGGCAGCCAAGGTGACGAACGCTGGCGCAATCTTCGTCGGGCCGTACTCGCCGGTGTCGCTGGGTGACTACCTTGCAGGGTCGAATCACGTCTTGCCGACGGGAGGCACCGCGCGTCATACCGCCGGGCTCTCGGTGCAGTCGTTCGTGAGA
This sequence comes from uncultured Actinomycetota bacterium, assembly GCA_963706045.1. Classification (GTDB taxonomy): domain Bacteria; phylum Actinomycetota; class Actinomycetes; order JAHEKZ01; family JAHEKZ01; genus JAHEKZ01. The sequence goes on from CAVPLY010000007.1 coordinate 69,843, forward strand.
GGCATCCATGTCGTCGACTACAACCGTGCCGCGCTCGCCGCCTCGGCGCCGCACATCGACGCCCTAGGTGCGGCTGAAGATCTGCAGGCACACGTTGCGGCAGTGCGCGTCCGCATCCCGCGAGATGCCTGATGGGGCTGGCCGACCTGCCCCTCCGCGATGAGCTGCGGGGCGAGACGCCCTATGGCGCTCCGCAGCTCGATGTCTCGGTGCGGCTGAACACCAACGAAAACCCCTTCGCACCGAGCCCGGAGGTCGCGGGGTCGATCGCCGGTCGTGTCGCCGAAGTCGTGACTGGGCTCAACCGCTACCCCGACCGTGATGCGCAACGGCTACGGGAAGCACTTGCCGCCTATGCCTCGGAACGAACGGGGGCGCCGCTGTCGGCTTCTGACGTCTGGCCGGCGAACGGGAGCAACGAGGTGCTCCAGCAGATCCTTCAGGCCTTCGGCGGCCCAGGACGAACGGCGATCGGGTTCGAGCCGTCCTACTCGATGCACCGTCTGATCTGCCGAGGAACCGCCACCCTCTATGTGGCGTGCGGACGGCAAGGAAACTTCGCATTGACGCCGGAGAGCGTGGCTCATGCGGTACGACAGGAGGCGGCCGACGTCGTCTTCGTCTGTACTCCGAACAACCCGACCGGAACCGCTGTCGGCCTTGAGGTGATCGAGGCCGCCTACAACGCCACCTCCGGCGTCGTCATCGTTGATGAGGCCTACGCCGAGTTCAGCGGTTTGCCGAGCGCGGTCACGCTGCTCCCCGGCCGGGAGCGTCTGGTGGTCGTGCGCACATTGAGCAAGGCTCTCGAGCTCGCCGGTGCGCGGATCGGATACGCGGTGGCCAATCCGTCGGTGATTGACGCCCTCCAGCTGGTCCGCCTGCCCTATCACCTGTCGACGGTCACCCAGGCTGTTGGGCTCGCCGCGTTGGAACACACCACCGAGCTGCTGAAGTGGGTCGATGAGCTGAAGCGACAGCGCGACCGAATCGCGTCAACGCTTGTCGAACTCGGTTACGTCGTTCTGCCGTCAGAGGCAAACTTTGTATTCTTCGGTGGGCTGGGCGACCAGACAAGGCTGTGGAACGCACTGGTCGAATCGAGCGTGCTGATCCGCGATGTCGGTGTTCCCGGACACCTGCGGGTGACCGCTGGCACAGCCGAGGAGACTGATGCGTTCCTGGCAGCGATAACCACCCTGACGAAGGAGACCACCGCATGAGCACCGCCTCTCCGACGGGCGTTCGCAGCGCTCGCGTGGAACGAACGACCAAGGAGTCCTCGGTCGTCGTTGACCTAGACGTCGACGGTACTGGCGTGGTCGAGGTCGACACCGGCGTGCCCTTCTTCGATCACATGCTGTCCCAACTGGGTAAGCACGGTCTCCTCAACCTCACCATCCGCACCAATGGTGACCTCGATGTCGACGCCCACCACACCGTCGAAGACACCTCGCTGGCTGTGGGGCAGGCGATTCGTGAGGCACTCGGCGACAAGTCTGGCGTTCGTCGCTTCGGCTATGCAGTTGTTCCGCTCGATGAGACCCGGGTGCTCGCGTCCGTCGACCTCTCGGGACGCCCTTACCTGGTGCACTCCGAGCCTGAGCTCGTCGAGCTGATCGGCAGCTACGACACCACCTTGACCCGGCACATCTGGGAGTCGATCGTCGCCGAGGCGCGCATCACCTTGCATGTCGACGTGCAGACCGGGCGCAATGCACACCACGTCGTCGAGGCCCAGTTCAAGGCGGTGGCTCGGGCTCTGCGCGACGCCGTCGCCATCGACCCCCGGGTCGCGGGAGTCCCGTCGACCAAAGGAACCCTGGGCCAGTGATGGCGGTCTGCACGAGGTGGCGGCCTGCGGCAGCCGCGGCAGCGATGCCGTGAGCAGTGCACTGCCGGTCGTGCTGATAGGGCTCGCTGGCTTCTGCTTCGGCGGCGTCTATGCGCTGGTGACACAGAAGAAGCCGTGGTGGGTCGTTGCCCTGGTGGCAGCTTTCGGCGTCCTATGTCTTGCCGGGGGGTGGCTGTACCTGTGAGCCCGCGACGTCCCAGGGTCGTTGTCCTCGACTACGGCTCGGGCAACGTCCGTTCAGCGGTCCGGGCACTGGAACGGGCCGGTGCCGAGGTCGACTTGACTGCCGACCGGAAGTCAGCTGCTGAAGCTGGTGGCTTGGTGGTCCCGGGAGTTGGCGCCTTCGCAGCCTGCATGGAGGGACTGCGGGGCATCAGTGCAGGCGAGATCGTGGGGCAACGGCTGGCTGAGCGGCGCCCCGTGCTCGGCATCTGTGTAGGGATGCAGGTCATGTTCGACAAGGGTGTCGAACATGGCGTGCAGACCGATGGCTTCGCCGAGTGGTCGGGCGCCGTGACCGAGCTCGAGGCTCAGGTTCTTCCCCACATGGGATGGAACACCGTGGACGTGCCCAAAGGCTCGGTCCTCTTTGCCGGCATCGAGTCCGAAAGGTTCTACTTCGTGCACTCCTACGGCGTGCGAACGTGGCAGGACAATCCCGGCGAGCACCGCGGCCCACCGCTGGTGACCTGGGCCACGCATGGCGCTCCCTTCGTCGCTGCCGTCGAGGACGGCCCCCTCAGCGCCACGCAGTTCCACCCGGAGAAGTCCAGCGACGCAGGCCACCTGCTGCTCCGCAACTGGCTCGCCACCCTCTAGCCTTCACCGCATGAGCAAGGAAAAGGCGCGTCGGCGGGCTGAGGATCGCGCGAAGAAGAGTGCGCCCAAGCCGCGACCAGCAGACAAGGCGGAGCAGCCTGCCAGCCCTACGAAGAAGAAGGCGGTGCGGCGCTCAGCGCGTGAGCAGCGGCGTCGACGTCGAGTGTGGGTCATCGGCGGTATCTGGCTCGTCGCCAACGCAGTGATCTGGATCGTCAGCGGCGCCGGCAACTGGGAGGCCAAGTGGTTGGGACTCACGTTGACCACCATCTTGATCCCACTGATCGTCTGGCTGGTCTGGGACCCCGAAGGGCGCGTCGACCTCTGACGCGTTCGCCTCTCGTTGACCCGTAGAGTTCCCGCCATGTCTCCGTCACGCCTCGAGCTGCTCCCTGCCGTCGATGTCGCTGACGGTCAGGCCGTTCGACTTGTGCAAGGTGAGGCAGGCTCGGAGACCTCGTACGGCGATCCATGGTCGGCAGCGCGAGCCTGGCAGGAGGCCGGGGCAGAGTGGATCCATCTCGTCGATCTCGATGCAGCCTTTGGTCGCGGAAGCAATCGTGAGCTGTTGGCGGAGGTCGTTGGTCGACTCGATGTCAAGGTCGAGCTCAGTGGCGGCATTCGCGACGATGCCTCGCTGGTTGCTGCGCTTGCGACCGGATGTCGCCGGGTCAATCTCGGAACCGCCGCCCTCGAGAACCCCATTTGGTGCGCCGCCGCCATCGCTCAGCATGGCGATCGGATAGCTGTCGGTCTGGATGTGCGAGGGACCACGCTGGCTGCCAGAGGATGGACAGAGGAGGGCGGCGATCTCTGGGAAACCCTCGACCGTCTTGAGCGCGACGGCTGCTCGCGGTACGTGGTCACTGACGTCACCAAGGACGGCACCCTGCAAGGTCCCAACCTTGAGCTGCTGCGCGAGGTCTGCGCCCGGACGAAGAAGCCGGTGGTGGCCAGTGGCGGCGTGTCGTCCCTCGCCGATCTCGAGGCCATCGCCTCGCTTGTGCCTGACGGCGTGGAGGGCGTCATCGTCGGTAAGGCGCTCTACGCGGGCGCGTTTACGCTGCAAGATGCGCTCGCGGCCGTGTCGGAACGCTGACGCCCGGCTGTGAGGCATGTGGTAGAGGTGCGGATCGGGCTGAGCGCATCGCTCAACGAGGTATCGGCGTTAGCAGAAGACCCGGGCCAGTGGCCTCCGATGGCGGGCGCGAACGTGTGCCTTCGTGTCGAGTCGACGTCTGTTGCCGATCACTTCGAGTACACGATTGAGTCAGGGTTACCCGTCGTGGACCATCACGGCGAAGTGAGGCTGACCGACACCGGTCGAGGCGGTACCGAGGTGGTGTTCACAGAGTCCTTCCGGCCACGCATCTGGGGAACCGGCGGGTTTCTTCGCGGCAGGCGTGAGCGCGCGCTGATCGAGACAGCCCGCCAATGGGACCAGAGTGCCGGGGTCGATCCTGTGCAGCCGTCCGGGCCTTCCGGTTCGGGAACAGCGACCTAGGCTGGACGCGTGACAGTTGCCGTACGCGTGATCCCTTGCCTCGATGTCGATGCGGGCCGGGTGGTCAAGGGCGTCAACTTCGAGAACCTTCGCGATGCCGGCGATCCTGTCGAACTTGCTAGGCGGTATGACGCCGATGGCGCCGACGAGCTCACGTTTCTCGACATCACCGCGTCCAGTGGCGATCGCGGGACGACGTACGACGTGGTGAACAGAACAGCGGGGGAGGTCTTCATCCCCCTCACAGTGGGCGGCGGAGTGCGCTCGGTGGCTGATGTCGACCGACTGCTTCGCGAAGGCGCCGACAAGGTGGGCGTGAACACGGCGGCGATCGCTCATCCAGGGCTGATCGCCGATATCGCCGCACGGTTCGGGCGTCAGGTGCTGGTGCTCAGTGTTGATGCCAGGCGGTCCCGAGAAGTAACCACTTCATCAGGATTTGAGGTCACGACGCATGGGGGGCGCAGAGGCACCGGCATGGATGCGTTGGAGTGGGTCAAGCGGGCGCAAGAGCTAGGTGCCGGTGAGATCCTGCTGAACTCCATGGACGCCGACGGCACCCGCGACGGTTTTGACCTCGAGATGATCGAGGCAGTGCGCGGCCGCACCCACCTGCCGTTGGTGGCAAGTGGGGGAGCCGGACGGCCCGAGCACTTCTCTGCCGCCGTCTCGGCCGGCGCCGATGCCGTACTGGCGGCCAGTGTCTTCCACTTCGGCGAGTTCACGATCGCTGACGTCAAGGAGCGTCTGCGGACGGATGGTTTCTGCGTGCGCTAGAGCCCCGCCGCTCTCAGACGGCGAGCCGGTGCCGGCGCCAGAGCGTCAACGACGACTCCGAACCCTCGGCCTCAACGTGTGCGTGGTCGCGACGCCCGTGCAGGTAGAGGACCAGCTCGGCCGGGGCGCCCGAGAGGGTGATCGCCGACGGCAGATCGGTGTTGCCGACCGATATCGACCCGACGCCCTCGGCGTGCAGTCGCACCGGAACCGGCGCTCGCCGCACGTAGAAGCGGATGCGCTTCGTGAGGCGTTGCCACAGCTCACGCTGGTCGTGGGGAGTGAGGTCTCGCGGCTTCCACGATGGTTGGGCGCGGAGAACATCCTCGTGATGGACGAAGTGCTCGAACGTGTTGGCTGCCGCGTCGGCCCCAGGGAGTCGAAGGGGAGAGATCTTCGGTGGACCCAGGCGGAATCGCTCGATGATGGACGCGTACGGGGTAGCGGCGATCCGCTTCTGCTGCGAGTTCGTCCACCCGGCCAGTTGTGGAACCGCGATTCCGAGGGCCGCCGGGTGGCCCTCCCGAAGGACCAGATGAGCGACGAGGTCACGCGTAGTCCATCCGGCGCAGAGCGTGTCCGCCTCGGGACCAACGGCGTCGAGGAGGTCGGCGAGGGCTGCCCTTTCTCGAGCAGCGAGTGGGCGGGATTCTTCAGCACGTTCATCGGGTTGGGGCATGTCTGCAGCCTGACTGGTGCGGGGCGCCGGCGCCAGTTGGGAGGCGCGGCGGCAGAATGGGTCCATGCGCAGCGACTCCGCCCTTGACCCTGAGATCGCCGCCCGCCTCAAGCGTGACGAGCATGGGCTCTTTCCCGCGGTCGCTCAGCAGTACGACAGTGGGCACGTGCTGATGGTCGGATGGATGGACGACGAAGCACTGCATCAGACGTTGACGACGGGGCGCGTCACCTACTTCAGCCGCAGCAGGCAGAGCCACTGGCGCAAGGGCGACACCTCAGGACACGTGCAGTGGGTCAAGGAGGTCCGTCTCGACTGCGACAGCGACACTGTGCTGGTCAAGGTGGATCAGGTCGGATGTGCCTGCCACACGGGCGCGCGCACGTGTTTCGACGATGGAGCTCTTGCGGTTACTGGGATCGAAGTCGAGCCGACATGAGCAGCGGTGATGTGTCACCGTCGTTGAGTGAGTTCCGCGCGTTTGCGCGGGATCGAAGGGTGATCCCCGTCACGCGTCGGCTCATGGCCGACGCCGAGACTCCGGTAGGGATCTATCGCAAGCTGGCTCAGGGCCGACCGGGCACCTTCCTTCTGGAGTCGGCCGAGCACGGAGGTGTGTGGTCGCGCTACTCCATCGTCGGAGCCCGATCGCATTCGGTCCTGACCGAGTCAGAGGGGCGCGCGGTCTGGGTGGGGGGAGAGGCGCCGGCCGGCGTCCCGACCGAGGGTGAGCCTCTAGAGGTTCTCCGCCAGGTGCTGCGCACGTTGCACACGCCCCGCCAGCCTGGTCTGCCGCCGCTGACCGGTGGTCTGGTCGGCTACGTGGGGTACGACGCGGTCCGACGGTGGGAGAGGTTGCCCGCCGAAGCCCCCGACGACTTGCACCTGCCAGAACTGGGGCTCATGCTCGCGACCGATCTCGCCGTGCTTGACCACAGCGACGGCTCGGTGATGCTGATCGCCAACGCGATCAACCACGACGCCACTGACGAACGGGTTGACGAGGCGTGGCACGACGCGGTCGCCCGTTTGGACGTCATGGCCGACGACCTGTCAGTGTCGGCCCCTTCGACAGTTGCAGTGGTCGACAGCATCGTTACCCCCGACTACGTCTCACGCACCGGGCGTGATGACTTCTTGGCGTCCGTGGAGTCTGCTCAGGAGGCGATCCGGGCCGGTGAGACCTTCCAGATCGTTGTGAGCCAGCGGTTCGAGATGGACTGTCCGGCCGACAGCCTGGACGTCTACCGGGTGCTGCGAGCGGTCAACCCAAGCCCCTACATGTACCTCTTGCGCTTCGACGGGTTCGACATCGTCGGATCGAGCCCCGAGGCGCTGGTAAAGGTTGCTGAAGGACGCGCGCTTGCCCACCCCATCGCCGGCACGCGCTGGCGGGGGAGAACTCCCGAGGAGGATGCGACCCTGGCCTCCGAGCTGATTGCTGACGAGAAGGAGCGGGCCGAGCATCTGATGCTGGTCGACCTTGCACGCAATGACCTTGGTCGGGTCTGTCGACCGGGTAGCGTCGAGGTGGTCGACTTCATGTCTGTCGAGCGCTACTCCCACGTCATGCACATCGTGTCGACGGTGATCGGTGAGCTCTTACCGGGTCAGACCGCCTACGACGTTCTCGCGGCCACCTTCCCAGCCGGAACGCTCTCCGGTGCGCCGAAGGTGCGCGCGATGGAGCTGATCGACCACCTCGAGCCGAGCCGGCGCGGCCTCTACGGCGGCACCGTGGGCTATCTGGACTTCGCTGGTGACATGGACATGGCGATCGCCATCCGCACCGCGCTGATCCGGGACGGTCGTGCGTTTGTCCAGGCGGGTGGGGGGATCGTGGCCGACTCTGACCCGGCAGCTGAGTTTGACGAGTCAGTCAACAAGGCTGCTGCGGTGCTGCGGGCCGTCGCAACGGCGGCCACGCTGCGAGCGCCGTGAGCCGGTTCACGTCTCGTCGAGCCGCGATTGCCCTGCTGGTTGCCGCCGCGTTGTTGGGGATCATCTCGAGCGCGGACGCCGGCTCGGGTATCGCGGTCTTGGCAGTAGCCACTGTGCCGGCCCTGTATGCCGTGCCACCGCGAGCACGACCATGGCTCGGTGGTTCTGTGGCCGTGATCGGTACCGCTGCGGGCGTGCTGGGCGAAATCGGAGGCGATCCCTGGGCCTGGTGCGCCATGGCGTCCCTGGTTGCTGCTGGGGTTGTTATCGCGTTGGGTGGGCGTGCCTGGCCAGCTCTGTCTGGGCGGTACGGCTCGTCCAGCGGTCGCGGTCAAGGGATGAGCGACGACCCGACTGAGCTCTGGCGGGAGCTCGATCGCGGTCACGACCCGACGGTTGCACCGCCGCGCGACACGAGCACCCCCAAGACACCACCTGACGACGTGGCCGTCGACTAGCCTGCAGTCGTGAGCACAGCAGAGCCCCCAGGCCCCCCTGACCCCTGGCAGCCTCCTGACGAGGGGTCCGTGCCGCCGCCCCCACCGCCACCTCCCGCGCCGCCGCCCCCACCGCCGATGGCCGGGTATCCGCCGGCCTACCCTCCTGCCACCCCCGCCCCCGGCTATCAGCCGTCCCCAACGGGCGTTCCCCGCACGAGTGGCAAGGCCACGACAGTGCTCGTTCTCGGGATCAGCAGTCTGGTGCTGCTCTGCGCGGTGTTCGTCTTCTTGCCCGTCAGCGTCATCCCGGCGATTATCGCGCTGGTGCTCGCCTCAGGGGCCAAGCGCGAGATCAACCAGTCGGGGGGCGCACTGACCGGGCTCGGTGCCGTCAAGGCCGGCGTCATCTGCTCGTGGGTGGCTATCGGCATCTCGATCGCCTGGTTCGCGCTGATCATCGCTCTGTTCGCGCTGGGGAATGTCACTGAGGCCAGCGTTGAGAGCACCTCGGACACCGTGTCAGAGAGCGGGGTCGGGCTGGTGGGTCTGGTGGCGGGGATGCCACTATTGGCGCAGGTGCGCAGACGACTGCCACCGGCTTCGTCACGAACGAGCAAGGAGATCTGAATGTCAGCCGAGCACGATGACCACGGCTCGACCCCTGCAGCCTGGACCGCGGTGACGATCATCATGGTCGCGTTCCTGGTGGGCGGACTGGGCGTCCTGATCGCTCAACCTTGGGTCTTCTGGGCCGGGGTCGTCCTCGCGGTCGCGGGAGTTGTGGTCGGCAAGGTCATGCAGATGATGGGGATGGGCGCCGCAGCGGCGTCCTGACACATGGTCACAGCCACACCGACCCGTCGACACGCCACCGAACGGTGGGCGTGGGTAGCCGGTGGCGCGGCAGCGGTCGGACTGCTCGCCCTGCGAGACCCGAACACCTCCGGCAGCTACGGCTTCTGCCCGCTTCTAGCGGTCACCGGACTGGACTGTCCCCTCTGTGGTGGCCTGCGCGGAACCTCCGCCCTTCTGCACGGTGATGTTGCCACCGCGCTCGACCACAATGCTCTGCTCCCGCTCTTCCTCGGGGTCGCCATCGTGTTCGCGGTGACGGCCTTCGTGAGGGCCGGACGCGTCGACTCAGAGTTGGCGGCGTCGAGAAGTCGTGTGCGCCCGCTCACTATTCGGCCAGCCGTCCTGTGGTGGTCGCTGGGCGTTGTCACTGCGGTCTTCTTCGTCGTGCGCAACCTGCCGTGGTTTCCGTACCTGGACTCAGTGGCTGGATGAGCTACCCTCCGCCCGGCCCACCTCCTCCTCCGCCCGGCCCACCTTCTCCTCCGCCCGGCTCACCCCCTGGTCCGTGGGCCACGCCGCCGCCCAACTCGGGCAAGGCGATTGCCGCCCTCGTGCTGGGCATTCTCGGCATCGTCTCGTGTCAGGTGCTGGGGATTGCCGCCATCGTGCTCGGCAGGCAGGCCAACGACGAGATCGCCGCGTCAGGGGGACTCCTGGGTGGCGACGGATTCGCGAAGGCCGGTGTGATCATGGGATGGGTTGCGGTAGCCCTCTTGGTCCTTACTGTGGTGGGCTTCATCCTCTTCTTCGTGACTGCCGCGGCCTTCCGCTGACGGGTCGGGCCGGACGCGCATCCTCGCGCCGATACTCTTGAGCGATGAGCGTCTTGGCGGAGATCGTGGCAGGGGTCCGTGAAGACCTCGCCCTGCGCGAGGCTGCCCGTCCGCTGGAACTCGTCAAGGTCAGCGCTGCTGAGCAGGCCCCTCCTCTCGATGCCTTCGGCGTGCTGAACGACCACCCAGGCGTCGCAGTGATCGCCGAGGTCAAACGGTCGTCTCCATCGAAGGGGGCGTTGGCGCCCATCGATGATCCGGCAGCACTGGCCGGCCACTATGCATCTGGCGGCGCCGCCGTCATATCCGTGCTCACCGAGCAGCGCCGTTTCGGTGGGTCGCTCGACGACCTGCGGGCTGTTCGGGCAACGGTGTCGATCCCGGTCCTGCGCAAGGACTTCATCGTCACGAGCTACCAACTGTGGGAGGCGCGTGACGCGGGAGCCGACATGGTGCTGCTCATCGTGGCGGCCCTCGAGCAGGAGGCCCTCATCTCGTTGATCGAGCGTGCGGAGTCGCTAGGGATGACGCCGCTGGTCGAGGTGCACGACGCACCAGAGGTGGAACGGGCCCTGGCTGCGGGCGCCCGGGTGATCGGTGTCAACGCGCGCAACCTCAAGACCCTCGACGTCGACCCAGGTACCTTCGCACGCGTGGCCCCTTTGATCCCCCCCGGCGTGGTCGCCATCGCAGAGTCTGGCGTTCGGGGCCCAGCCGACGTCGTGTCATATGCCCACCAAGGAGCCCACGCCGTCCTCGTCGGAGAGGTCCTGGTCACCGGCCCGGACCCGCGGGCAGCGGTTTCTGAACTGGTGGCTGCGGGGGCACACCCAACCTCCAGCAGAGGAGCGACATGAGTGTCGACATGCCGTCGCGGACGCCCGGTGCAGCGTCGGGTCAGAGCTTTGATCCCGATGCGACGGGGCACTGGGGTCGATTCGGCGGCCGGTTTGTGCCAGAAGCGCTCGTCGCGGCCCTCGATGAGTTGACCGAGGCGTTCGAGCAGGCGCGTGTCGACCCCGATTTCATCGCGACTCTTGCCCACCTGCAGCGCACCTACACCGGGCGGCCGAGCCCCCTGACTGAGGCGACCCGCCTCTCCGAGCACGCCGGTGGCGCACGCATCCTGTTGAAGCGCGAGGACCTCAACCACACCGGCTCGCACAAGATCAACAACGTGCTGGGCCAAGCACTCCTCACACAGCGCATGGGCAAGACCCGGGTGATTGCTGAGACGGGGGCGGGCCAGCACGGGGTGGCGACCGCGACTGCATGCGCACTGCTCGGCCTCGAGTGCGTGGTCTACATGGGTGCAGAGGACACGCGTCGCCAGGCGCTCAACGTGGCTCGCATGAAGCTCCTCGGAGCCCAGGTCGTCGCCGTCGAGACGGGGAGCCAGACGCTCAAGGACGCGATCAACGATGCGATGCGCGACTGGGTCACCAATGTCGACCGCACCCACTACATCCTCGGGACAGTCACCGGGCCGCACCCCTTCCCGACGATGGTGCGCGACTTTCAGCGGGTCATCGGTGATGAGGCTCGGCAGCAGGTCATCGATCTGACTGGAGGCCTCCCGGACGCCGTGGTGGCCTGCGTGGGTGGAGGCTCGAACGCCATGGGCATCTTCGCGGCCTTCCTCGACGACGCTGATGTTCGGTTGTACGGGTTCGAAGCGGGAGGCGAGGGCGTCTCCACCGGGCGTCACGCGGCTCGCATGGCAGGGGGATCGCCAGGGGTGCTGCACGGCACCCGCACCTACGTGATGCAGGACGAGATGGGACAGACGGTTCCTTCGCACTCGATATCCGCTGGCCTGGACTACCCAGGAGTGGGACCCCAACACGCCTGGTTGCACGAAATCGGTCGGGTGAAGTACGCCCCGGTCAACGACGACGTGGCGATGGCGTCGTTCGAGCTGGTCTGCCGTACGGAAGGAATCATCCCCGCCATCGAGTCGGCGCATGCCGTGGCTGGCGCCCTGGATGTCGGACGCAACCTCGGCCCTGACTCGGTCGTCCTCGTCAATCTGTCCGGGCGTGGTGACAAAGACGTCGCGACCGCGGCGGCATGGTTTGGCATCGATGCCGGTGAGGACACCGCGTGACGGGATTGACGCAGCTCTTCGCGCGAACCCGCGACGAGGGGCGTGCCGCTCTGATCGGCTACCTGCCAGCGGGATTCCCGACCGTCCCAGGTGCCATCGAGGCGATGCATGCCATGGTCGAAGGGGGAGTCGACGCCATCGAGGTGGGCCTGCCCTACTCCGACCCGCTGCTCGACGGGCCGACGATCCAAGAGGCTGTAGACCGAGCACTCCGGTCCGGCGCGACGACTGCTGACGTGCTCGAGACGGTGCGCGCCGTGGCCGAGACGGGCGTGCCAACGATGGTCATGAGCTACTGGAATCCGATCGAGAAGTTCGGGGTCGCGAACTTCGCTCGCCAGCTCTCCGAAGCAGGAGGATCTGGGGTCATCACTGCCGACATCACCCCGGAGGAGGCTGGTGCGTGGCTCGAGGCCAGTAGCGCCGCGGGGCTCGACAGGATCTTCCTCGTGGCTCCCTCGTCGACTGACGAGCGGATTGCCCTGACGACGTCGGCCGGCTCTGGGTTCGTGTACGCAGCGGCCGTGATGGGTGTGACCGGTACTCGGACGCAGGTGGCACCTGCCGCCCGCGAGCTGGTGGAGCGCACCCGCGCGGCGACGGAGCTACCGATCTGCGTGGGCCTGGGAGTATCGACGGGCCGGCAGGCGGCCGAGATCGCAGAGTTTGCCGACGGGGTGATCGTCGGGTCGGCCTTTGTGCGGGCGCTGCTGGACGCCAACTCGGCGTCCGAAGGCCTCGGTCAGGTGCGTGCGCTGGCTCGTGAGCTTCGCTCCGGTGTCGCCCAGGGAAGCTCAAACCGGTGAGCAGCTTCCGAGGTTCCGGCGCGCAGCTGTGGATCTCGACGATCATGCGTATCGGGTTGGCCGGCGTCCTGCTCTGGAGCGGTGGGGCGAAGGTGTCGGAGCCGCGACAGGCTGTCATGGCCGTACAGGCCTACGAGATCCTGCCGACGAGTGTGGGGGAGTTCGTCGGATATGCGCTTCCACTTTTCGAGCTCGCTCTCGGGCTCGCCCTGTTGCTGGGAGTGGCCACCAGAGTCAGTGCCGTCATCGGCGGCGCACTCATGACGGCATTCGTGGTGGGCGTGGCGTCAGCGTGGGCACGCGGACTGTCGATCGACTGTGGCTGTTTCGGTGGCGGTGGTGCGGTGGCCGAAGGCGAGGCCAACTACCTGCCGGTGCTGCTCCGCGATGCGGGGTTCGCTGCCATGGCAGCCTGGTTAGTGGTCTTTCCAGCAACCCGATGGGCACTGGACCGAGGTGGGCGCGCGGGCACCGGAGACCTTGGGCTCTACGACGAGTGGGATGACGATGAAAAATCGGTTGAGAGTGCGGTCTCAGGGCATGGGCAGACGCAGCACCAAACAGTCAACACTGAAGAGGAGCCACAGCGGTGACGAACGGCACGCGTGACGGGGACGGCGGGTCTACGTCCGGCAAGAAGGGCAAGGGCAAAGGCGGCAAGCGGGGCGCACGCGATCGCCTGGCCGCCGAGCGTGCCCAGCAGGCGAAGGCTGACAAGCGGAAGCGTCAGCGCTCCAACATCGCGATCGCCGTCGTCGTGGCAGTGGTGGCTGGGTTCATCGTCGTGTACGCATTCCTCGCAGCGAACGACGATGGTCCAACCGACGCCGCACTGCCCGCCCTTGTGCAGGAGCAGGGCGGCGGCGTTGTCTTCGGAGACGGCCCGGTCGATGTGGCGCTCTGGGAAGACTTCCAATGCCCAGGGTGCAAGGGATTCGAGCAGGCGAACGGCGCAATGTTGGAGAAGCGGGTCGATGCCGGTGAGGTCACGATGACCATCCACCCGTTGTCGTTCCTTGACCAGAACCTCGGTAACTCTTCGTCGGTTGAGGCGGCGAACGCGTTCGGCTGCGCCGCTGATGTGGGCCAGCAGCAGGCATTGGACTTCCACCTCACCGTCTATGCGAATCAGCCCGCGGAGAATCCGGGCCAGCCGGCCTGGAGCACCGATGACCTCATCGGGTGGGGCAACGACGTAGGTATCGACGGCCAGGAGTGGGAGTCCTGCGTCACCGATCTGACCTACTCCGACTGGGTCGAGCAGGTGGCCAACAGCCAGGCTGGCGCGGGCATCACGAGCACCCCAACTGTCTTCCTCGACGGTGAGAAGTTCGAGCTCGATGGCGACCTGAATGCGGCCATCGACGAAGCAGTCAAGGCAGACCAGTAGTGGGTGGCAGGACCTGATGCTCGCCATCCCCAGCCCCAGTGACGGCGTCTGGAACATCGGCTTCTTCCCCGTGCGGGGCTATGCGGTGGCCATCATCGTCGGTATTGCGCTGGCCATCTGGATCGGTGATCGGCGCTGGCGCGCTCGCGGAGGCGAACGTGGGCTCGTGGCAGATGTCGCCGTCTGGGCAGTCCCCTTCGGAATCATCGGTGGCCGCCTGTACCACGTGATCTCGTCGCCTCAGGCGTACTTCGGTGAGGGGGGAGACCCTTTCGGGGCCTTCCGTATATGGGAAGGCGGCCTAGGTATCTGGGGTGCCGTCGTTCTCGGTGGGGTGGGTGCGTGGATCGGCGTCCGTCGTCGCGGCATTCCGCTAGCGCCTTTCGGCGATGCGTTGGCGCCGGGAATCGCGGTGGCGCAAGCGGTTGGCCGTTGGGGAAACTGGGTCAACCAGGAGCTGTTTGGGCGTCCGACGACCCTTCCTTGGGGACTCGAGATCGACGTCGAGCACCGACCCGTTGAGTACATCGACTCTGCGACCTTCCACCCGACTTTTCTGTACGAGTCCCTCTGGATGCTGGTGGTGGCGGGTCTGCTCGTCATGGCCGATCGTCGGTGGCGGATGGGTCACGGGCGCGTGTTCGCGCTCTATGTCGCGCTTTACGCCCTTGGACGCCTTCCGATTGAGCTCCTCCGCATCGATCCCGCCAACGACGTTCTCGGGTTGCGCGTCAACGTCTGGATCTCGATGCTGACGTTTGTGGGTGCCGTCACCTATCTGGTGGTGTCGACACGTCGCAAGCCGGGGCGCGAGTCGCCCGAGGAGCTCGTGGGAGTGCCACGTACATCGGTGTCGGTCGACGAACAGGAGGGAAGCCAGTGAGCGAGCGAGCCTTCGAGATTCACCATGCCCATCGAGACGTGACCGGCGGATGGCTCCGACCTGCTGTGTTTGGCGCCAGCGACGGTCTGGTGTCGAACTTCGCCCTGATCGCAGGTGTCGCGGGAGGCGCGGCCGCGACCGGGGCCGACAGCAGTGCCGTGGTGATTGCCGGCCTGGCTGGCCTGGTGGCCGGGGCCGCTTCGATGGCGGCGGGCGAATACGTCAGCGTGGCGTCGCAGAGCGAGCTGGCCGAGGCAGAGATCGAGCTCGAACGCCGTGAGCTCGTCACTCGTCCTGAGGCTGAGCAGAAGGAGCTGGCCGAGACATTCCAGCGACGCGGGCTCTCCGAAGAACTGGCAGGGGAGGTGGCGCGTGAGCTCTCGCGTGACCCGGTGACCGCCCTGGAAGTGCACGTGCGTGAGGAGCTCGGGGTCGACGTGCATGATCTGCCGTCGCCGATGACGGCGGCGGTATCGAGCTTCCTCTCGTTCAGCCTCGGCGCGCTGATCCCCTTGCTTCCCTACCTTTTCGGCGCGGAGTCACTCGTTCCCGCGTTGGTGGTGTCGTTTGTCGCACTCTTCGGGGTCGGCGTTCTGGTCTCGCAGGTCACGGTGCGGACGTGGCTCTTCTCCGGCACCAGGCAGCTGCTCCTGGGGGTGGTAGCCGCCGGAGTCACCTACCTCGTCGGATCGCTGGTGGGCGCCGGTATCGGCTGAGCCAGGAGTCGTGGACGGGTAGCGGAGTCTTTGCTTACTCGGCGGGACCAGGCACCAGCACTCGCCGATCTTCTGAAACTGCCACCCGGCGTCGTGGACCTTTCGGTGGTGGGTACGACACAGCAAGACAAGATTGTCGAGTGATGTCGAGCCACCTTCTGCCCAGTGCACGATGTGGTGCGCCTCGGTCCACGCGGGTGGGCGGTCGCAGCCCTCGGCGACGCAGCCCCGGTCGCGCACGATGAGAGCGTTTCTGAGCTGGGGAGGAACCGAACGGGTGGTGCGACCAACATCGAGGGGCTGAGAGGGAGGGTCGACGACGACCCGGGTGATCTCGGCATCGCAGGCCAGGCGCTTGGTGGCCTCGTTCGTCAGGGGACCGGTCCATGCCACCTCGGCCACCTCCGTCGAGGCGGTGCCGTCGGAGCCGGCGCCAGTGATCACGCTCAGAGGAGTGGTGACCAGCAGGTGTGGCCGCACTCCGCCGGAAGCACCTGTGTGCCCGGTGTCCAGAGCATGACCGCAGATGTCGACGAGGGCATCAGCGCGCCGCTGCCCTGAGCTTCTGTGGTCGTCGGGTCCGCACGGTGCGGTGGCTGCGCTGAGTGCTGTGAGGAGCACGGCGCCAGCCTCGCGGTCGAGCAGGCCGTCAACGCTGACCATTCCATCGATGGTGGTGGAGGTGGTGAGCCACCGACGTTCATGGGCACGCTGCGCGTCGAGCAGGGCGCCATCTGGGTCAGCGATCTGTCGGACACGACTGGCAAAGCCGGTGAGCGAACCGGCGTCGACGGCACGTCCTACCTCCAGCATGACCGACTCGACGTTGCCGACCGTTTCGGCCTGCTCATCTGGTGGCGCGCTGTCCCCGACGGTCCGTGCAGTGCGCGCAATCGTGCGCGCGTGGTGGATGGTGACCTCGCCGTTGGCGAGCGCTTGCCGGGTGGCAGGAAGGGTCGATTGCAGCGACTGAGCCGTACGGACAAGGTCGGCAGCCTGCCCGGAGGGCAGACCGGTGTGGTGGCGTAGCCATGCCGCCGTGCTGTTTCCGAAGTCCCGTGGCGCGACGCCGTTGGCGTCGACGCGGGCTAGGCGGGTCAACGCCATGCTGTGGAGGCGACTGATGGCGATGAACAACGAGATGACCTCATCGGCGAGCAGGCGAGAGGGAGCGAGCTCGGTGTCGAGCGCCTGTGCTGTGGCAACCGCCGACGCCAAGGGCGAGAGCCTGGGTGCCTCGACGACGGCGCGAGGACGGAGGCCGAGGGGACTTTGGGGAACGCGCTGGGTCATGAGTACTCCGCGGAGAGAAGGGGCCCGGTATGCCGTTCCGGGGGGGACGACTCGCCGTGGCTCAACGACTCACGCGGTGGCGCTCGCGACCTCGCGACAGGGGTGCGGATCGGTCGGTTGAGCGCCCCTCGACTCTATCGAACACACGTTCGAAGAGCAAGTATTGGACACGTTGGCCGCCTGTCTGGTGACAGGCGCTGAATCGGTAGGGTTCGGCCCATGCGCCGCGCCAAGATAGTTGCCACGCTCGGTCCGGCCTCCAGCACCTTGGGCACCGTTACCGCCCTCGTTGAGTCTGGGCTTGACGTGGCCCGGATCAACCTCAGCCATGGCACCCACGCCGACCATGCCCGCTCGGTGGCCCTCGTTCGTCAGGCAGCCGAGGCGACGGGGCGTGCCGTCGGTGTCCTCGCTGACCTGCAGGGTCCCAAGATCCGGCTCGGACGCTTCGCCAGCGGGTCGGTGCTGCTGCGGCCGGGCGCCGAGTTCGTCATCACCGCAGAAGACGTTCCGGGCGACCAGCACACGGTGTCGACGACCCACCTCGGGCTGGCCAATGACGTCTCGGTGGGCGACCCGATTCTCATCGACGACGGGCGCGTCCTCCTGCGGGTGAAAGAAGTGAACGGTCCAGCTGTCGTCACGACCGTCATCGAGGGAGGCACCCTCTCCGACGCCAAAGGAATCAACCTCCCGGGTGCCATGGTCAGCGTGCCTGCCGTCTCTGACAAGGACGTTGACGATCTGCGCTGGGCCCTGGCCAGCGGCGTCGACCTGGTGGCGCTGTCCTTCGTGCGAACGGCCGAGGACGTCCGCCCCGTTCTGGACGTCATGGACGACGAGGGCATCCATCGGCCGGTCATCGCAAAGATCGAGAAGCCGCAGGCGGTTGCGCATCTGCCTCAGATTCTCGATGCGTTCGACGGCATCATGGTGGCGCGCGGGGACCTTGGAGTTGAGCTTCCTCTCGAACAGGTTCCGTTGGTGCAGAAGCGAGCGGTCTCCTTGGCTCGCGAAAAGGGCAAGCCGGTCATCGTCGCGACCCAGATGCTTGAGTCGATGATCAGCGCCTCCCGTCCGACGCGAGCCGAGGCCTCGGATGTCGCCAATGCGATTCTCGACGGCGCTGACGCGGTGATGTTGTCGGGTGAGACGAGCATCGGCCGATTTCCCATTGAGTCCGTCCAGACGATGGGCCGCATCATCGAGTCGATTGAGGACACCGCCCTCGACCGGATCCCCAGGATCGAGGGCGCCCCCACAGACAAGGGCGACGCGATCTGCCGAGCGGCGGTGCACGTCGCCAATCAACTCGGTGCGAAGTTCCTTGTGGCGTTCACCGAGACAGGGCAGACGCCCACTGTGCTGGCGCGATATCGCTCATCGGTGCCTTTGCTTGCGTTCACCCCCGACCCTCAAGTGCGTAACCAGCTCGCCCTCACATGGGGCGTCGAGAGCTACTTGGTCGCCCAAGTCACGCATACCGACCACATGGTTCGGCAGGTTGAGGCGCGACTCCTTGAGTTCGACCGTTGCTCAATCGGTGATCATGTGACCATCGTCGCTGGAAGCCCACCTGGAATCCCTGGGTCCACCAACGCGATGCGTGTTCACCGCATCGGCGATGCCGCCGGGGGAGTCGCGCCGGCGTATGCGGAGGTGCTGGACGACGACGCGATTGGCTATCCGCGCTAGTCCAGCGGCAGTGCGCGCCGTGCTTCGGGGTTGAGCACGCCCCAGGCGATGAGCTGCTCGGTCAACGCCCCCGGCGACTGGTCATAGATGACGGCCAACGTGCGCAAGTCTTCCTGGCGGATCGACAGGATGCGTCCGTTGTAGTCGCCGCGCTGGCTCTGGATGGTCTGGGCGTACCGGGCCAGTGGTCCGGCCTTCTCGGCGGGCACCTGGTTCAGCTGCTCGAGGTCGATCACCAGCCGCGGCGGTGGTTCGGCGGCGGCCGCTGGACTGTTGTCGGGGAGGAGCTCACTCACCGGCACCCCGTAGAAGTCGGCGAGCTCGGCCAGCTTCTGCACGGTGACCGCTCGGTCGCCGCGCTCGTACGAGCCGACGACGACCGCTTTCCATCGCTCGTTCGACTTCTCTTCGACGCCGTGAAGCGACAGACCCTGCTGCTGACGGATGGCTCGGAGCCTGGCTCCGAGCGCCTTCGCGTAATCAGTCACTGCGTGCCCTTCGTTCGGGCCCGGCTGATGCCGGGCGTCCCCCCGAGTGCTCCGGCCGATGACACCGCACTTTCGGTGCAGCTCGTCTCGGTCGTCGTCACTCCGGCCCTGCCTGTGCCCTCTGGCGCCCCGAACGCGAAGCGGTCACGCTGAGTAGCGTTACGGAGAGTCACTGCCCCGTCAAGCGGTTCGCGGCAATCTGTCCCATTGGCGCACGAGAATCCCCCGAATGGCCGGTCAGGATCGGTTGCGGAGAGTGGCCTTCTGTGCGGGTCAACTCGTTGGCGACTCGGTGAACGTCCACGATCTGGAGTGGGATGGCCACTCTCGGTGATCGCCGATGAGCCCCCGTTGGGGCCTGCGGCGGGTTCGCTAGGGTGAGGGCGTTCGACATCCTTTAAGTCCGTCCGGTGAGGCGGGGAAGGAGGTCCGCCATGGTTCGGTCCGACTCCGAAGACGAGGCCCGCGAGGTCCTCGACGCCGACGACGTCCAACGTGCGCTGACCCGTATTGCCCACGAGGTGCTCGAGCGCAACAAGGGCGCTCAGTCGGTGATTCTTCTCGGCATTCCCACTCGTGGGGTACCACTCGCTCGCCGGCTGGCAGAGCGCATCGGCGAGGTCGAGGGTCGAACAATTCCCCATGGCTCGCTCGACATCACGATGTTCCGTGACGACCTGAGAATGCGCCCAGCGCGCGGCCTCGGCCGCACCGAACTGCCTGACGGCGGCATCGATGACGCGGTCGTCGTGCTCGTCGACGACGTGCTCTTCTCGGGTCGCTCGATCCGGGCTGCCCTTGACGCGCTCGGCGAGTTGGGACGCCCTCGCGCAGTGCAGCTAGCGGTTCTCGTCGACCGCGGGCATCGGCAGTTCCCGATTCGTGCCGACTACGTGGGCAAGAACCTTCCGACCTCTACCCGCGAGAGCGTGCAGGTGCTGCTCGTTGAACACGATGGCCGCGACGCGGTGCTCATCGGCGGGAGCGACGGAACGCACGATCCCTCGGCCGAAGGTGGCGAGACCGCATGACGCGGCACTTGTTGTCGGCTGCTGATCTCACGCGTGACGATGCGACGCTCATTCTCGACACAGCCGACGAGCTGGCCCGGGTCTCGGACCGTCCGGTCAAGAAGCTTCCGACGTTGCGCGGCCGCACTGTGGTCAACCTTTTCTTCGAGGACTCCACCCGCACCCGCATCTCGTTCGAGGCTGCGGCCAAGCGTCTGTCCGCCGACGTCATCAACTTCAGCGCCAAGGGCTCGAGCGTGTCCAAGGGTGAGAGCCTCAAGGACACCGCGTTGACATTGGAGGCGATGGGGGCCGATGCCGTGGTGATCCGTCACCCGGCGAGCGGCGCTCCGCACACTCTGGCTCATTCCGGATGGATCGGTGGCTCGATCGTCAACGCCGGGGACGGTACGCACGAGCACCCGACGCAGGCACTCCTGGACGCCTTCACCATGCGGCGTCATCTGTCGTCGTTGGAGGGACGCAAGATCGTCATCGTCGGCGATGTCTTGCACAGTCGAGTTGCCCGGTCGAATGTCCTGCTGCTCTCGACCCTCGGCGCCGATGTCACGGTCGTTGCGCCGCCCACACTCCTGCCGGTCGGTGTTGACCGGTGGCCGTGCGCCTACTCGTACGAACTCGACGCCAGCCTCGAGGGCGCCGACGCGGTCATGATGCTCCGCGTGCAGCGTGAACGCATGAACGCCGCGTTCTTCCCGAGTGAGCGCGAGTACTCACGGCGATACGGACTCGACGCTGAACGCATGGCACGACTACCCGACGAGGCGATCATCATGCACCCGGGGCCGATGAACCGGGGGCTCGAGATCACTGCGGCGGTCGCTGACTCCGATCGCGCCGTGATTGTCGAGCAGGTCACGAATGGAGTCAGTGTGCGCATGGCCGTCCTGTACCTGTTGCTCGGTGGCAGCGACTCGGCTCTCGGTGGTGTCGAATGAGCGACAAGACCGACAAGACATCGTCGACGTCCTACCTGATCAAAGGCGCACGTGTCCTCGGTGGAGAACCCATCGACATGCTGCTGGCCGACGGTGTCGTGGCGGGGCTGGGGGCCGACGCTGCTCGATCAGCTGAGTCCGATGTCGAGACGGTAGATGCGTCCGGGCTCATAGCGCTGCCAGGGCTCGTCGACCTCCACACCCACCTGCGTGAACCGGGCCGTGAAGACGCAGAGACTGTCGACTCAGGATCCGCGGCAGCCGCTGTCGGCGGGTTCACGGCCGTGCACGCCATGGCCAACACTGATCCGGTGGCAGACACGGCGGGCGTCGTTGAGCAGGTCTGGCACCTGGGACGTCGAGCCGGGCTCTGCGACGTTCACCCGGTCGGTGCCGTGACTGTAGGGCTTGGTGGCAGCCAGCTCGCAGAACTGGGGGCCATGGCTGAGTCGGCTGCTCGCGTTCGCATGTTCTCTGATGACGGCAAGTGTGTCTCCGATGCCGTCCTGATGCGCCGGGCGCTTGAGTACGTGAAGGCCTTTGACGGAGTCGTGGCCCAACACGCGCAAGAGCCTCGCCTGACCGAGGCTGCGCAGATGAACGAGGGGTCGGTCTCAGCGGTGCTCGGACTGCGGGGTTGGCCAGCGGTGGCTGAGGAGTCGATAATCGCCCGAGACGTTCTGCTGGCCGGACACGTGGGGTCCCGCCTCCACGTCTGCCACGTCTCGACGGCCGGTTCGGTCGAGATCCTGCGGTGGGCAAAGGGCAGGGGCATTGATGTCACGGCCGAAGTCACTCCGCATCATCTTTTCCTCACCGATGAGAATGTGCGCAGCTACGATCCACGCTTCAAGGTCAACCCGCCGCTTCGTACCCAAGACGATGTCGACGCACTACGCCAAGGGCTGGCCGATGGCACCATCGACGCCGTTGCCACTGACCATGCCCCCCACAGCCTTGAAGACAAGGACTGTGAGTGGGCGGCAGCGGCCATGGGCATGACCGGGTTGGAAACCGCGGTGGGGATTGTTGCTGCTGCCATGGTCGACACCGGCCTGCTCGACTGGGCAGGTGTCGCCGACCGGATGTCACGACGACCGGCACGGATCGGCCGTCTCGCCGGGCAGGGGCGACCGATCGACGTCGGTGAACCGGCCAACGTCACGCTCATCGACGTCGAGACGCGTTACACCGTCGACCCGAAGGCCATGGCGTCGCGTAGCCGCAACACCCCTTACGCCGGTCAAGCCCTCAGCGCGCGTCCGGTCGCCACCTTTCTTCGTGGGCGGCTCACGGCAAGCGAGGGAGTAGTGCGCAGGTGACCCAGCTGGTCCAGGTCGTCTCCGCCGCGTCCGTCACCGACTGGCCGCAACGCCTTGCGCTGACCCTCCTGATGGGCGTTCTCGTCGTCACTGTCCTCGGACTCATGCGCTGGGGGTGGGTCCGGCGGGCAGGACGTCAGTCAGACGTCGCCCCCCTGCCTGCAATGCCCCCCGCGCCGGCCGTTGTCGACGGGCAGGTCGGGGCCCCGGTGTCGGCCAAGGGACGCTACCTCGGTGCGACGCGGTCCGGTGACTGGTTGGACCGCATCGTGGTGCACGGCCTGGGTGTCCCTAGCAAGGCTCATCTCGTGGCTTCCGGGCAGGGTCTGTGGATTCTTCGCGACGGGGCGCCAGATCTGTTCATCGCGGCCAGCGACGTGGCCGGTGTGCGACATGACCGGGCCAGCGCCGGCAGGGTTCTCGAGGCGGATGGTGTTCTGCTCATCACCTGGAACCACGGCGGCACGCTGATCGACATCGGGGTGCGCGTGCCCGATGCTGCGGTTGCCGAATCGGTGCGGTCGGCCATCGAGCTCGCGGCAGACATCTCGTCCACCACCAACCAGGGAGACCTTGCGTGACTGCACCCCAACCAGCCCTCCTGGTCCTTGAAGACGGCCGTGCCTTCCGCGGCGAGTCGCTGGGAGCGACCGGTGAGACCTTCGGCGAGGCAGTGTTCTGCACCGCCATGACCGGCTATCAGGAAACACTCACCGACCCGTCGTACCACCGGCAGGTGGTGATCCAGACCGCACCACAGATAGGCAACACCGGTGTGAACGACGAAGACGACGAGTCATCGGCGATCTGGGTCAGCGGATACGTGGTGCGCGATCCATCGAGAGTTCGATCCAACTGGCGCTCCAGTGCTTCGTTGCAGCAGCGACTCAGCGAACAGAATGTCGTCGGCATCTCAGGTATCGACACCAGAGCGCTCACCCGGCATCTGCGCGAGCACGGGGCGATGCGGGTGGGGATCTCGACGGACACGAGCGAACCGGAGGTCCTGCTCGAACGGGTCAGGCAGAGCCCAGGCATGGCAGGAGCCGACCTCTGCGGCGAGGTGTCGACCAAGGCGCCATATGTGGTTCCAGCGCAGGGCAAGAAGCGGCACACGGTCGCGGCCATCGATCTCGGAATCAAGGCCATGACACCGCAGCGGATGGCCGAGCGGGGCATGGAGGTGCATGTGCTGCCGTCGAACAGCACCGTCAACGACGTGCAGGCGATCGGGGCTGATGGCGTCTTCTTCAGCAACGGCCCGGGTGATCCCTCGACTGCTGATGGGCCCGTGGCTCTCATGCGGGCGGTGCTGGAACGATCGATCCCGGTCTTCGGAATCTGCTTCGGTCACCAGGTACTCGGTCGAGCCCTCGGCTTCGGCACCTACAAGTTGAAGTACGGACACCGCGGCATCAACCAGCCGGTGCAAGACCTGGCCACTGGCAAGGTCGAGATCAGCGCGCACAACCATGGGTTCGCAGTTGATGCTCCCCGGGAGGCTGCCACTGACACCCCGTTCGGGCGCGCAGAGGTCAGCCATGTCTGCCTCAACGACGACGTGGTCGAGGGGCTCCGCCTGCTCGATGCTCCAGGCTTCAGCGTTCAGTACCACCCGGAGGCGGCCGCTGGTCCGCACGATTCGGCGTACCTCTTCGACCGGTTCGCTGCCATGATGCGGGGAGAGCGCTGATGCCACGACGTCCCGATATCTCATCGGTTCTGGTGATCGGATCGGGCCCGATCGTCATCGGGCAGGCCGCGGAGTTCGACTACTCCGGCACCCAGGCTTGTCGTGTTCTGCGTGCTGAAGGTCTGCGTGTGATCTTGGTCAACAGCAATCCGGCCACCATCATGACCGACCCCGAGTTCGCCGATGCCACGTATGTCGAGCCCATCACCTCCGACATCATCGAGAAGATCATCGCCAAGGAAAGACCCGATGCTCTTCTTCCCACGTTGGGTGGCCAGACGGCGCTGAACGCTGCGATCGCCCTGCATGAGGCAGGCGTCCTGGAGAAGTACGACGTCGAGCTGATCGGGGCAGACGTCGATGCCATTCAACGCGGAGAGAACCGCGAGCTCTTCAAAGGCATCGTTGAGGACATCGGGGGAGAAGTCGCCCGATCGGCGATCTGCCACACGATGGACGACTGTCTGGTTGGCGTGGAGACCCTGGGGTACCCCGTGGTGGTACGCCCGTCCTTCACCATGGGTGGCGCCGGTTCCGGCATGGCTTACGACGAAGCTGACCTGCGCCGCATCGCCGGCGCCGGTCTCTCGGCGAGCCCCACAACGGAGGTGTTGCTCGAAGAGTCGATTATCGGGTGGAAAGAGTACGAGCTCGAGCTGATGCGCGACAAGAGCGACAACGTCGTCGTCATCTGTTCGATCGAGAATCTCGACCCGATGGGGGTTCACACCGGTGACTCGATCACCGTGGCGCCGGCGATGACCCTGACAGATCGCGAGTACCAGCACATGCGCGACGTCGGTATCCAGATCATCCGCGCGGTCGGTGTCGATACCGGTGGGTGCAACATCCAGTTCGCCGTCAATCCCGCGGATGGCCGCTTGGTGGTCATCGAGATGAACCCGCGCGTCTCGCGCTCGAGCGCACTGGCCAGCAAGGCCACCGGTTTTCCGATCGCCAAGATCGCCGCCCGTCTGGCCATTGGCTATACCCTCGACGAGATCCCGAACGACATCACAGCTGAGACGCCGGCCTCGTTTGAGCCGGCACTCGACTACGTCGTGGTCAAGGTGCCTAGATTCGCCTTCGAGAAGTTCCCTGCGGCCGACCCGACTCTTACCACCCACATGAAGAGCGTGGGTGAAGCGATGGCGATCGGCCGCAACATTCCCGAGGCCCTGCAGAAGGCGCTTCGTTCCGTGGAGAAGACGGACGCTTCGTTCTCGTGGACTGACATCTGCGACGATCTGGACGTGTTGGTGGAGCAGGCCAGGAAGCCGCACGATGGTCGCATCAAGAAGGTGCAGCAGGCCATGTGGCTGGGGGCAACGGCCGAGGCAATGCACGAGGCGACTGGGATCGACCCGTGGTTCCTCGATCAGCTGGCCATCATCAACGAGGTCGCTGCCGAGCTGAGCGCTGCTGCCGAACTCGACCCCGGCCTTCTTCGCCGCGCGAAGCGTCATGGTTTCTCCGACCGGCAGGTCGGAGACCTCCGTGGCGTCTCCGAAGATGTCGCCCGCCACCTGCGTCAGGCACTGGGCATTCGGCCGGTGTTCAAGACCGTCGACACATGTGCCGGAGAGTTCGCCGCGCACACCCCATATCACTACTCGGCGTACGACGATGAGACCGAGGTCAGACCACGCACCAAGCCAGCTGTCGTGATCTTGGGCAGCGGCCCTAACCGCATCGGGCAGGGCATCGAGTTCGACTACTCGTGTGTGCATGCGGCACTGTCACTGAAAGCAGCCGGCTACGAGACGATCATGGTCAACTGCAACCCCGAGACGGTGTCCACCGACTACGACACGAGCGACCGTCTCTACTTCGAACCCCTCACCTTGGAAGACGTGCTGGAGGTGGTGGCGGCCGAACAGGCCGTGGGTGAGGTGGCCGGCGTCATCGTGCAGCTTGGTGGCCAGACGCCCCTCGGACTCGCTCAGCAGCTCAAGGACGCGGGTGTCCCCATTGTCGGCACCTCGCCCGAAGCGATTCATCTAGCCGAAGAGAGGGGGGCGTTCGGGGCCGTTCTTGCTCAAGCTGGACTCACTGCGCCACGCCACGGCATGGCGACGTCGTTCGCAGAGGCCAAGGAGATCGCCGACGAGATCGGCTTCCCGGTACTCGTTCGTCCCTCCTACGTTCTCGGTGGGCGAGGCATGGAGATCGTCTACGACGACGACATGCTGCGGGACTACATCGGCAGAGCTACGCAGGTCAGCCCCGAACACCCGGTGCTGGTCGACCGATTCCTCGACGACGCGGTCGAGATCGACGTCGATGCCCTGTACGACGGCGACGAGCTCTTCCTGGCCGGAGTCATGGAGCACATCGAAGAGGCAGGCATCCACTCAGGCGACTCGGCGTGTGCCCTGCCGCCCATGACATTGGGGCGCGCCGACATCGATCGCATCCGCACAGCAACCGAGGCGATCGCTCGCGGTGTGGGTGTTCGCGGCCTGCTGAACGTGCAGTTCGCGCAGGCTTCCGATGTGCTCTACGTGCTCGAGGCCAACCCACGCGCATCGCGCACCATTCCCTTCGTGTCCAAGGCGACGGCTACCCCGGTGGCCAAGGCGGCGGCGCGAGTCATGCTCGGCGCCACGATCTCGCAGTTGCGTGAAGAGGGGCTTCTTCCGGCGACGGGTGACGGCGGGGTCATGCCGATGAATGCGGCGATCGCTGTCAAAGAGGCGGTCCTGCCGTTCGGTCGTTTCCACGGCGTCGACACCGTTCTCGGGCCCGAGATGAAGTCGACAGGTGAGGTGATGGGGATCGACTCGTTGTTCGGCACTGCCTACGCCAAGTCACAGGTGGCGGCCTACGCGGGCGGGTTGCCAACCAGCGGCACTGCGTTCGTGTCCGTCGCCAACCGAGACAAGCGATCGATGATCTTTCCGGTCAAGCGTTTGCACGACCTTGGGTTCGAGATTCTCGCAACGGCAGGAACGGCTGAGGTGCTGTGGCGCAACGGCGTTCCCGCCACGGTGGTGCGCAAGCACTTCGAAGCCGCTGACGTCGATGCTGAACCCGACACGATCTCGCGCATTCTCGATGGCACGATCGACATCATCGTGAACACCCCCTACGGCGTGGGTGCTCGCCTTGACGGATACGAGATTCGCTCTGCGGCTGTCACCAAGGGAGTTCCCTGCATCACCACTGTGCAAGGACTCGGCGCTGCCGTTCAGGGGATTGAGGCGATGATTCGAGGCGAGGTCGGCGTCCGCTCGTTGCAGGAGCATGCTGCCGACCTGCAGAAGGCACGTAGTGAGGCCTCATGACCCCTGTACAGGTGCGCGGTGAGGTTCTGAGCGTCCGCCGGGTAGGCGACTACCACCAGCTCACGGTCGTCGCCCCTGGTGTTGCCGAGCAGGTGCGGCCTGGGCATTTCGTGGCACTCGCAGTCGGTGGCGAGACCAGCGCGCACCTGTTGCGGCGTGCTTTCTCGGTGTATCGCACGCAGGATCGTGGGGTGTACGGCGGGACTGTCGACATCGTCTTCGCCGAGCATGGAGCCGGCACGCGCTGGCTCTCGCGGGTGCGCCAACACGATTCCCTGGACGTCGTGGGCCCGCTGGGCAAGCCCTTTGCACTTCCCAAGGAACCAGTCACGTGCACGCTGGTGGGGGGAGGATATGGCAGTGCGCCGCTCTTCACGTTGGCTGAGCAGCTGCGTGAGCGTGGCTGTCGGGTCGACTTCGTTCTGGGAGCGGCCACTGAGAGCCGCCTCTTCGGTGTCCTCGAGGCCAAGAGAATGTCGCAGTCGGTGGCAGTCGCCACCGAAGACGGGTCGCTCGGCGACAGGGGGCGAGTTACCGACGTGCTCCCGGCGTTGCTTGAGCGCACCGGTTCCGATGTTGTGTACGCCTGCGGCCCGATGGGCATGCTCGCGGCTGTCGCTGATCTTGCGTCGAGGTTCGGGGCGCACTCACAGTGCGCGGTGGAGGAAGCCATGGCCTGTGGCATCGGCGTCTGCATGACCTGTGTCCTGCCGGTGGTCGGCGACGACGGCGTGACGCGAATGGTGCGCTCGTGCGTCGACGGTCCGGTGTTCAAAGGCGACCGTGTGCGGTGGGACGACGTGGGTACCGTGCCGGCCGACACCTGGGGTGCGCCCGTCAGCGAGGGGAAGCACTGATGACCCGACTGACGAGAGTGATTGCCCCCGAGACGGCTGACCGGCAGCTGCCCGACGTGGATATGTCGACCGACCTGGCCGGGGTAGCCCTTCCGAACCCTCTGATGACAGCTTCCGGGTGCGCTGGGTACGGCCGCGAGCTCGACCAGTTCTTCGACATCACGGCTCTGGGGGCTGTCGTGACCAAGTCGATCATGCTGCAACCGCGGTCGGGGCGTCCGACTCCCCGCATGGCTGAGACGCCCAGTGGGATGTTGAACTCGATCGGCCTTCAGGGGCCCGGGATCGAACAGTTCGTCGAGCACGACCTCAAGTGGCTCGAAGAACGGGGCGCCCGCGTCATCGTGTCGATCGCCGGCGGGGCGGCCGACGAGTACATCCGCCTTGCGCAGCGGCTGAGGCACTCGTCGGCTGTGTCGGCGATCGAGGTCAACATCTCGTGCCCGAACGTCGAGAATCGGGGACTCGTCTTCGCCTGCGACCCGGGCGCCAGCGCCACCGTCGTCGAGGGCGTGCGCAGGAACAGCGCGCCCGGTGTGCCGATCTTTGCCAAGCTGTCGCCCGACGTCACAGACATCGTCGCCATCGCGAGGGCGTGCGTCGATGCGGGGGCAGACGGACTCGCGATGATCAACACCCTGCTTGGCGTGGTGATCGACACCGACACCATGCGTCCGCACCTGGGTGGGGTCACTGGGGGACTCTCCGGGCCAGCCATCCGCCCGGTGGCCGTCCGTGCGGTCTGGCAGGTGCATCAGGCGATGCCCGATGTCGCGATCATTGGGATGGGCGGCATTCGCACTGGCGCAGACGCCTTCGAGTTCATCCTCGCCGGCGCTTCAGCGGTTGAGGTGGGAACGTCGGTGTTCAACGATCCGGCTGCGCCATTGCGTGTGTCCAATGAGTTACAGGAGATGCTCGGAACGCGAGGGTTCACGTCACTGCGCGATGCGGTCGGGTATGCCCACCGGTCTCCGGAGGCGAGGTAGTGAAGCCGGCGTTCGAACCACCGGTTGCGGTGGCCCTCGATGCCCCTGACGTCGCCACTGCTGAGCAGTGGGCTGCCGAGATCGGCCCCCACGTCAGCGTGTTGAAGCTGGGACTTGAGTTCTACCTCGGTGCAGGGGCCGATGGCGTGCTGAGGGTTCGCCGGGCCGCGCGTGAGTGCGGCCTCTTCCTCGACCTCAAGCTGCACGACATCCCGAACACTGTCGCCGCGGCCGCTCGTGTGGTCGCCGACCTTCGTCCCGATTTCCTGACGGTTCACGCTCTTGGCGGGCCTTCGATGGTCGCAGCCGCCGCTGAGGCGCTCCCTGGGACCCGCGTCGCGGCAGTGACGATCCTGACGTCGATGTCAGAGGCAGACCTCGCCAGCGTCGGTATCACCGGCACGCCCCCTGAGGCGGTGCTGAGGCTTGCCGAGATGTCGGTGGCGGCCGGCGCCGGCGCGCTGGTCTGTTCCCCGCAGGAGGTTGCGGCCGTGCGGAGTGTGGTCGGCGATGAGATCGTGCTGATCACTCCAGGCGTCCGTCCGCCGGGGGCGCACAGTGGCGACCAGCAACGAGTCGCCACGCCCGCAGAGGCGCTCTCCAAGGGCGCCGACCTGCTGGTGATCGGCCGGCCCATCACCGGCGCCAACGACCGTGCCGAGGCCGCAGCACGCGTCCTGACCGAGGGCGCTCAGCAGGGCTGACGTTGCCCGACCGGCCTCCGACTCGCTAGGTTCGGGGCCATCCGATGACCAACATCGACCACCTGCCCGACCAGATCACTCTGGTTCACCAGTTCCCGACCGAAGGTGTGCCGTGGCTCTTCCTCCGTTGACTCCGGAACAACGCGCAGCGGCCTTGGCCAAAGCTGCCGAGGCGCGGAGGGTAAGGGCTGAGGTCAAGAACCGCCTGAAGCACTCCGGAGCGTCGCTCTTTGACGTGATCGAGCAAGGTCGTACCGACGACATCATCGGCAAGATGAAGGTCTCGGCGCTCCTTGAGTCGTTGCCGGGTGTGGGCAAGGTCCGGGCTCGTCAGCTCATGGAGAAGATCGGCATCTCCGAGAGCCGTAGGGTGCGAGGTCTTGGATCGAACCAGGTGGCAGCCCTCCACCGTGAGTTCGCCCCCGGAACGGTGAGGGCCCAACAGCTCGGGTCGAGCCAGCCCTAGTGACCACTCCACCGAACGTGGCCGCCTCGAGGCGGTCCCGGTTGACAGTGCTGTCCGGCCCGTCCGGAGTGGGCAAGAGCACCGTCGTGGCACGTCTGCGAGCCACCCACCCTGAGATCTGGCAGTCGATCTCGCTCACCACGCGGCATCCCCGTCCGGGCGAGATCGCGGGCCTGCACTACCTCTTCTGCGACGACGCCGCCTTTGACGAGGCGATCGGGGCCGGAGAGCTGCTGGAGTGGGCCGAGTTCGCCGGGCATCGATACGGCACCCCGCGAGGTCCTGTCCTGGCGCGTCTGGCCCATGGAGAACCCGTGCTGCTCGAGATCGAGCTCGAGGGTGCTCGGCAGATCAGAGCCGCGATGCCTGACGCCCTTCTGGTGTTTCTCGCCCCTCCGTCATGGGAAGTCCTGGCAAGACGACTCGCCGGGCGAGGCACCGAGGACGAGGGCGTGATCGCCCGCCGATTGGCCCGTGCCGCCGTGGAAATGGCCGCAGCTGGCGAGTTCGATGTGACCCTTGAGAACCACGACGTGCACGAGGTCTGCGAGCGCTTGGTAGCATTGATCCAGTCCGCACAGGACGACAGCACCCCATCCTTTGATCTGTAGGAGTTCGCGTGTCCGGAGTCACCGGTGTTCCCGAGGGGATCACGAACCCCCCGATTGACGAACTGCTCACGAAGGTCGACTCGAAGTACGCGCTCGTCCTGTACTCGGCCAAGCGTGCTCGGCAGATCAACGCCTACTACTCCCAGCTGGGCGAGGGACTCCTTGAGTACGTCGGTCCACTGGTGGACACCCACGTCCAAGAGAAGCCGCTGTCGATCGCGATGCGCGAGATCAATGCCGACCTGCTGACGCACGAGCGGATCGACGGTCTCGCCGACGGTGAGGCGATGGCGCTTCCGACATCCGCTAAGCCACCCACCGACAGCTGACCGACGACTGCCGCACACGCCGATGTCCCGCATCGTGCTCGGAGTGGCAGGGGGCATCGCCGCCTACAAGAGCTGCGACCTCCTGCGTCGACTGACCGAGGCTGGTCACGAGGTGCGCGTCGTTCCCACGGCGTCGGCGCTCCAGTTCGTGGGAGCCGCCACGTGGGCGGCCCTTTCCGGTCAGCCGGTGACCGCTGATCCGATGTCCGATGTGCACGAGGTCCCCCACGTCCGCATTGGTCAGAGCGCTGATCTCGTGATCGTGGCCCCTGCGACTGCCAACCTGATGGCCAAGGCGGCGCATGGCCTGGCCGATGACTTGCTGACCAACGTGTTGCTGACCGCGCGCTGTCCTGTCGTCATGGTCCCGGCCATGCACACCGAGATGTGGGAGCACCCGGCCACCGTCGACAACGTCTCGCTCCTGCGCCGTCGTGGTGTGTTGGTGGTCGAGCCCGCTGTGGGGCGCCTGACCGGTACTGACAGCGGCAAGGGTCGTCTCCCGGAACCGACGCAGGTGCACGAGCTCGTAGAGCAGGTCCTCCGCCATCGCCACGAGACCGGGTTCGACCTCAAGGGGCGACGTGTCGTCGTCTCGGCCGGTGGTACCCGTGAACCCCTCGATGCTGTTCGATTCCTCGGTAACCGCAGCAGCGGGCGGCAGGGGTATGCCCTGGCGGCAGCGGCTGCTGCCCGCGGCGCAGTCGTCGAACTCGTGGCCGCCAACGTCGAGCTGCCCGGCCCGGCCGGAGTCACGGTCGTTCCCGTTGCGACGGCTGCTGAGCTCAAGGACGAGGTTCTTTCTCGCTCACCTTCGTCCGACGCGGTCGTAATGGCAGCAGCAGTGGCCGACTTCCGGCCCCGCACCTCCGTCGACCACAAGCTGAAGAAGGGCGCGGGTGCTCCACAGGTGGCGCTCGAGCCCACTGACGACGTCCTGGCCGCCCTCGTCGCGGCCCGCGCAGACGGACAGGTGGTCGTGGGGTTCGCGGCTGAGACAGGTGACGAGAACGCGACCTGGCTCGAGCTCGGCCGCGAGAAGATGACGCGCAAGAAGTGCGATCTGCTCGTGGTCAACCAGGTCGGTGCCGGCCTGGCCTTCGGCGCCGACGACAACGAAGCCGTTGTCCTTGACCGCGAGGGGATCGAGACTCACGTGCCCTATGGCCCCAAGAGTGAGTTGGCACATGTTGTGTGGGACCTGGTCACCGACCAGTGGCGCGCTGGTGGCCGCACTGATCGACGTCCGGGTGCCCATCACTAGACTTTCGCCGTCCCAGCCGTCGATCTTAGGAGCTCACCAGCCGTGACAGGCCGACTCTTCACGTCCGAGTCCGTGACCGAGGGTCACCCCGACAAGATCGCTGACCAGATCAGTGACACGATCCTCGACGCCCTGCTGAAGGACGACCCGCAGAGCCGGGTGGCCGTCGAGACGCTCGTCACGACCGGTCTTGTCCATGTCGCCGGAGAAGTCACCACCTCGGCGTACGCGGATATCCCGGGGCTCGTGCGCGAGAAGATCTTGGCGATCGGCTACGACTCCAGCAAGAAGGGCTTCGACGGCGGATCGTGCGGTGTGTCGGTGTCGATCGGTGCGCAGTCCCCTGATATCGCGCAGGGGGTCGACGATGCGTACGAGGAGCGCCACGACGGCTCCGGCGACCCTCTCGACCGCCAGGGGGCCGGCGACCAAGGCTTGATGTTCGGTTACGCCTGCGACGACACCCCTGAGCTGATGCCGTTGCCGATCACCATCGCCCACCGTTTGGCGCAGCGGCTCGCCGAGGTGCGCCGTGACGGCCAGGTTCCGTACCTCCGGCCAGACGGCAAGACGCAGGTCACGATCGAGTACGACGGCGATCGTCCGGTACGGGTCGACACGGTGGTCGTCTCGACGCAGCATGCCAGCGACATCGACCTTGACACGCTGCTGCAGCCAGACATCGAAGAGCTCGTGATTGCACCAACGCTCGAGGCCTTCGACATCGACTCGACCGATCACCGGGTCCTGGTCAACCCGACCGGACGATTTGAGGTCGGCGGGCCCATGGGCGACGCAGGGCTCACGGGGCGGAAGATCATCATTGACACCTACGGCGGCATGGCGCGGCACGGCGGCGGTGCCTTCTCCGGGAAGGACCCGAGCAAGGTCGACAGGTCGGCTGCGTATGCCATGCGCTGGGTCGCCAAGAACGTGGTGGCGGCCGGGCTGGCGCGTCGTTGCGAGGTCCAGGTGGCTTACGCCATCGGCAAGGCCCATCCGGTGGGTCTCTTCGTCGAGACCTTCGGCACCGGAACCGTGCCTGACTCGGTCATCCAGAAGGCCGTCCTCGAGGTCTTCGACCTTCGACCTGCTGCGATCATCGGTGCTCTCGACCTGCTCCGCCCGATCTACAGCCAGACCGCTGCCTACGGTCACTTCGGGCGTGATCTCCCGGACTTCTCGTGGGAGCGCACCGACCGGGCCGAAGCGCTGGTCGCTGCGACATCCTGACGCAACCGGTCGCTCCGTCGCCCAACGGCGGACCCGTACTTGGCGCGCCGGTGGTCGGTCCGGTCAGGTAGAACTACCACCGTGTCCTCCGATGACGGCCAGCTGAGCTTGACCGACCTGCCCCCCGCGCAGGCCAGACGTCGAGCTGCCCGGGCGCGCGGGCCGCGCGCGGCTCCGACCCTGGCTCCCGATCTGCCGGTGGCTCGGGTGGCTGTCGACATCTCGCTGCCGCACCTTGACCGGCTCTTCGACTACGCGGTCACCGATGCCCAGAGTGAGGCCGCGCGAGCGGGGGTCAGGGTGAGAGTTCGCTTCGCCGGGCAGCTCGTCGACGGGTATGTGATCGAGCGGGTGGCGGCCAGCGACCACGTTGGGCGGCTGGCGCGTCTGACGTCGGTGGTCAGCGCCGAACCGGTGCTGACACCAGAGATCGCGCGTCTTGCCCGAACGGTGGCAGACCGGTACGCCGGCACGCTCGCAGACGTCCTGCGTCTGGCGATTCCCCCGCGACATGCTGGCGCCGAACGCACCGACCCGCCAGCTGGGGCAGCGCGGGGTCAAGCCTGTGCCTGGGTGCAGACATCGGCAGTGCGTAGTGCGTCAGCGTGGGACGCCTATGAACGCGGGCCCGCGCTGCTTGACGCCCTCCGTGCGGGCGGATCGCCACGGGCCGCCTGGTGCGCCCTGCCTGGCGTTGTCAGCGGCCGGCCCACCTGGACCACTGCAGTCGGCGAGCTGATCGAGGCAGTGAACTGCTCCGGTGGCGGAGTGGTCGTGGTCGTGCCGGATGCCCATGACGTCGACCAGGTGTCAGACGCCTTGGGGGCGGTGGGCATCGAGGCGGTCGCGTTGACGGCCGACCTCGGGCCTCGCGAGCGGTACCGCCGATGGGTGAGTGTGTTGCGAGGGGGTGCGCGGGTTGTCGTTGGCACCCGAGCGGCCATCTACGCGCCCCTGCACGATCTCGGTTTGATCGTGGTGTGGGATGACGGCGACGACCTGCACGCCGAGCTCAGGGCACCCTACCCACACACGCGTGAGGTGGCGGCCCTGCGCGCCTTCCAGAGCGGCGCTGGACTGATCGTCGGCGGGTACTTGCGAACAGCTGAAGCGGCCGCATTCGTCGGGCGCGGGTTCATGCAGTCTCTCGAACCAGATCGCGCAGTCGCCCGTCGCGCGGCCCCGCGGGTGCGCGCCACCAGCGATGCGGAGTCCAGTGACGATCCGGTCGCAGCCGCGGCCCGGCTGCCCACCAGTGCCTGGCGTGCAGCGAGAGCGGCCCTGGCAAAGGGACCTGTCCTCATCCAAGTGCCGCGATCTGGCTACTTGCCTCGCTTGTCATGCGAGCGCTGCCGCACCATGGCGCTCTGCCCCTCGTGCCAAGGTCCGCTCCAGCTCCGCGGAGGCGCGCGCGCGCCGGTGTGTGTGTGGTGTGCTGCGGTCGCAGCCTCGTGGCGATGTCCCGACTGCGGCAGCGATCGCATGAGGGCTGCTGTCGTCGGTGCCCACCGCACCGCCGAGGAGCTCGGCAGAGCGTTCCCGGGCACGCCCGTCCTGACCTCCGGCGGACAATCAGTGCGACGTGAGGTCACCGATGAGCCGGCGCTCGTCGTCGCAACCCCGGGCGCTGAGCCAGTGGCACCAGATGGCTACGCCGCTGCCTTGCTGCTCGACACGTGGGCGCTCCTGGGGCGTGCTGATCTCCGAGCTGCAGAGGAGGCTCTCCGTCGCTGGCTGGCGGCGGGGGCGCTGGTGCGTGGATCTGATAGTGGCGGGCACGTCGTGCTCGTGGGTGAGGCGTCGCTTCGTCCCGTGCAGGCCTTGATCCGCTGGGATCCGGCACGGTTTGCCGCCGCCGAGCTGGCCGATCGCGTGGCCGTCGGTCTGCCGCCGGCCCAACGCATAGCGCTACTACGGGGCCGCCCCGCTGACCTCCTCGACGTCTTGAGCCGCTGCGAACTGCCGGTCGGCACCGAACAACTTGGCCCCGTCGCGATTTCTGAGTCAGACGACCAACAGGTCATCCTTCGGGTGAACGCCAGTGCCGGCGCAGACCTCGCCGCTGCCGTCGCTGCGGCCCAAGGCGAGCGGAGCGTGCGGAAGGACCACGGTCGCGTCACGGTGCACATCGACCCCGCGCACTTCGGTTAGCGCGTCGCCCGCTTCGCCAGCCGCTCGACGACACCTACACTGGAGGAGTCATCATCACGTTCTGGGGGTTCGGTCATGTCTGTCCAAGAGATCCGCCTCTTCGGCGACCCCGTACTCAGGATGCCGGCCCAACCGGTCGTTGATTTCGACAAAGAGCTTCGAACGCTCGTCAAGGACCTCACCGAGACGATGCTGGACGCTCCAGGAGTTGGCCTGGCGGCGCCGCAGATCGGGGTATCACTGCGGGTCTTCACGTATGACGTCGATGACGAGGTGGGGCATCTGATCAACCCCGTCCTGGATCTCTCTGACGATGAGCAGTTCGGCGAAGAGGGATGCCTGTCGCTCCCAGGGCTGACTTTCGATTGCCGGCGCGCCTACGGCGTCGTTGCCAAGGGGTTCAACATGCATGGAGATCCCGTTGTGATCGAAGGCACCGAGCTCCTCGCCCGGTGCGTGCAGCACGAGACCGACCACCTCGATGGCGTTCTCTTCATCGATCGCCTCGACACTGAACAGCGCAAGGCTGCGCTGAAGGCCATTCGCGAGGCAGACTGGGCTGGCGAGGCTCCTCTTGCCGTCAAGGTCAGCCCGCACGCCACGCGCGGCCTGGCCCTCTAGGCCACGTCCCGGCTATGCGTCTGGTCTTCGCGGGGACCCCCGAAGTTGCGTGCGTTTCCCTTGACCGAGTGCTGGCTTCGCATCACACGGTGGCCGCCGTCCTCACCCGGCCCGACACACGGAGTGGACGAGGTCGTGCTCTGAGTCCCTCGCCGGTCGCGGCTCGCGCAGACGAGCTAGGCATCCCTGTGCTGCGGCCCGAAAGCCTCACAGACCCAGTTGTGCACGAGGCCCTCACCTCACTGGCACCAGACTGTTGTCCTGTTGTGGCGTACGGCGGATTGGTCCCGCCTTCGTTGCTGGGCCTACCGACGCACGGGTGGGTCAACTTGCACTTCTCACTCCTTCCGTTGTGGCGTGGTGCTGCGCCGGTGCAGCACGCGATCCTGCACGGTGACGACGTCACGGGGGCCACGACCTTCATGCTGACGGAGGGTCTGGATACCGGACCGGTCTTTGGCAGCGTGACCGAGAGCATTGGCACCAACGACACCTCGGGTGAGCTGCTCGACCGATTGGCTCACACCGGAGCAGAACTGCTGGTTCGGACGCTCGACGGCATTGAAGACGGTGAGCTCCGTCCGGTTGACCAGCCCACTGACGGCATCAGCGTTGCTCCCAAGCTCACGTCAGGCGATGCTCGGGTGCGGTGGTCCGACCCGGCGCTGGCGATCGACCGCCGTGTCCGGGCCTGTACGCCGAACCCCGGAGCCTGGACCGTTCGCGCGGGGGAGCGGCTGGGAGTGATCGGTGTGACGTTCGAGCCAGCGGATCCTCCCCGCACTGAGGAAGAAGGGCTTGACGCCGGTGTCCTCCGCGTGACCAAGCGCGCGGTGCACGTCGGCACGGGCTCGGTGCCGATCGAACTCGATCGGGTCCGGCCGGCCGGTGGAAAGGTGATGGCTGCCGCCGACTGGGCCAGAGGCGCCCGGGTGGTCGACGGCGAGCGTTTCGAGTGACTCGATCAAAGACGGTCGACTCCGCAGCCGATCCCCGCCGTGTGGCCTTTGAGGTTTTGCGAGCTGTGCATGAGGGGGGCGCCTATGCCAACTTGGATCTGCCGGATCGGCTTCGCGCAACAGGGTTGTCGGGCCGCGATGCCGCCTTCGCCACTGAGCTGACATACGGCACCTTGCGTCGCGCCGGAACCTACGACGCGATCGCCGCTGCGTGCATCGACAGACCGTGGGACCGCGTCGATCGGCCGATTCAAGACCTGCTGCGCCTGGGCACCCACCAACTGCTGAGCATGGATGTCCCCTCGCACGCCGCGGTCGCGGCGACCGTCGATCTGGCCACCTCACAGGTAGGACGGGCCCGGGCCGGTTTCGTGAATGCGGTGCTTCGGCGGATCTCGGTCAAGACCTACGACGACTGGGTGACTGGCTTGGTTGCTGAAGGCGGCCTGTCGCCGTCCGGAGTCCTCGGGCTGCGCTACGCACACCCCGACTGGCTGGTCGACGAGTTCACCCGGGCACTGGTGGCGAAGGGTCGCCCGGCTGACGAGGTCAGCGCACTGCTCTCGGCCGACAACGTGCGGCCCGAGGTCACCCTTGCGAGCCGACCGGGCCGGTCGACGCCTGCTGAGCTGATCCAAGCAGGCGCCAAGCCGGGTCGATGGTCGCCGTTCGCTGCCGTCTGGCCAGGCGGGGATCCTGGCCAGATCGCAGCTGTGCGTCAGCATCGGGCTGGCGTACAGGACGAGGGCAGCCAACTGGTCACGGCGGCCCTCGTGGCTGCCGACATTGAGTCGCACAGCGGGAAGGAGCGTTGGCTCGACATGTGTGCCGGCCCCGGCGGCAAGGCGGCGCTCCTTGCCGCCCTAGGGGAAGAAGTGGATGCCTCGATGGAGGCATGGGAGGTACTTCCGCATCGGGCGCGTCTGGTTCAACAGGCGGTAGGGCAGGGCGTTGAGGTTCGCACGGTCGACGCCGCCGACGCGGCGCGACTGTCGGAGGCCGAAGGGGCTTTCGATCGTGTGTTGCTCGACGCGCCCTGCTCGGGTGCCGGCGCACTTCGACGCCGTCCAGAGGCCAGGTGGCGCAAGAAGCCCGATGATCTTCCGGCCCTGGTGACGGGCCAACGCAGACTTCTCGAGAACGCGCTGAAGCTCGTCCGCCCTGGTGGTGTGGTGGCCTACGTCACCTGCTCACCGCTGGTTGCTGAGACGACAGAGGTGGTGGCGTCCGTCCTCAACGCGAACCCCGACTCCGTTCTGCTCGATGCCCGTGGGTACCTCCCGGCCGACATGCCAGATCTTGGCCCCGGCCCCGATGTGCAGCTGTGGCCGCACCTTCATGGCACAGACGCCATGTATGTCGCGCTGGTGCGTCGAGGTCGGGGTTGATCACGGCGCCAAGAATCGAGCGGCATGCTGGGCTCGCCGGTGTTCTACGCCACTCCTGCTCGCGCGCAGAGGACGCGGTTCTTGCCCATTCGCTTGGCGAGGAGGAGTTGTTGGTCGGCCTCCCGTAGCAGCTCAGACACCTCGCTCGCGGAGCCGGTGGTGGCCACCCCGAAGCTTGCCGTCACGGCGATGCCCTGCACGACGGCGTCCCAGGAGTGCGTCTTCAAGGCCACCCTCATGCGCTCGCACACGGTCAACGCCTCGTCGGACGAGGTTCCAGGCATCAGAAGCGCGAACTCCTCGCCCCCCATCCGCACCAGCTCGTCGGAACCGCGAATCGCCTCCGCCAGCACGACTGCTGAGTGACGCAGAACTTCGTCGCCCACTAGGTGGGTGTGCCGATCGTTGACGCGCTTGAAGTCGTCGAGATCGATGATGGCGATGCTCAGGGGATGGCCACTGCGCATGGCGTAGCGAAACATCCGGTCGATCGTTTCGTCCATGTGGCGCCGGTTGTGGAGGCCGGTCAGGGAGTCACGGAGCGAGAGCTCGGCCAGCTGGGCACTCAGGCGCTGCTCTCGCTGGAGGGCGTCGGCGAGTTCGGTGGTCCTGGCACGCACCCGTTGCTCGAGTTCGTCGTTGGCTACCTGCAGCTCGTCGGCAAGACGTTGCGCTTCGACGCGAGTGGACGAGACATCGTCGAACGCACCGTCGATCACGAGGGTCAGCACGAGGGATGCTGCTCCCAGGGTGGCGAGGAGGATGACGGCGTAAGTGGTCAGGTCGGTGATGCCGACCTTGCCCGCGGTCGCGGTCTGGCTGACGATCGCGAGGTCGACGAGCGCCACGGCGAGGGCCACCAGGACGTGGCGTGCCGGCAGAAGAACTGCAGCCATGACCGGGATGACGGGAACGAACAGCACGTCGACGGGTGCCGGTGCTGCTCCCAGGAGGAAACCATTCAAGGGCACCAATGCGAAGTAGCCAAGGAAGAACCATGCCGCCACGGTGAAGTGTGAACGCGCGACGAGAAGTCGGATCAAGCCGTAGAAGAGCAGGCCGACGAGCACGACAGGCACATTCTTAGCCGGCTCGGGCAGTGCCAACCCGACGACAAGGGCAACGGGAAAGGCGGCGAGCGCGACGGCTGTGGCGACGCCGAGCAACGTCTGGGCACGCCGCCGCTCCGCGCCGACCACGCCTGGGGGCAGCGCCAGCACGCGAGCGGACCACCAGCGCCCGCCGCTCACACCTCTGCCCCGCTCAGCATCCATCCCCCCGTGTGTAGCCGCAGTGTGACGCAATGTGATCGTCTTCTCTACCTTCGGCTTGGAGCGCACCCTGCCTGAAGGAGGGCCCCATGCCGCTACGCTCCCGCGGTGTGGAGCCGTCCAACGTCTACCCGAGTACCGGTGAGGGGCTATCTGTCCCCCCGGGACATCCGCTGGCCGCCGACCTGTCGCTGGCCCTCGACCTGGCAGATGCCGCTGCCGATGTGACCCGGCGGGCATTCGGCGGTCGCCAGGTTGTGCGACTGAAGGCTGATGCCACCCCGGTCACGGAGGTGGATGCCGAGACAGAGCAGGTGATTCGAGATCTCCTGCGCCAACGGCGTCCGCACGATGGTGTCTGCGGTGAGGAGGGAGGCGAGACGCCCGGCACGAGTGGCCGCACGTGGGTCGTTGATCCCATCGACGGCACTCAGATGTTTGCCGAGGGAATTCCGCTGTGGAGCACCCTGATCGGACTGAAGGTCGGCGACGAGGTCGTTCTTGGTGTTGCCGATGCACCGGCGTTAGGGGAGCGGTACCACGCAGTTCGAGGGTGCGGCGCCTTCTGCAACGGCCAGCCGATCGGCGTATCGGCTGTACGCGACATGGGTGAGGCGCTGGTGCTGCATGCTCCGCTCGAGGAGTTCATCCGCAAGACGGGACTGCCGGCGATCACTCGGGTGTCCGAAGGATCCCGGGTAACGCGCGGCATCGGCGACGGATGGGCGCACCTGCTGGTCGCGCGTGGTGCAGCCGATGCGCTCGTCGAGCAGGGGCCGTGCTACGAGTGGGATTGGGTGGCAACCAGCGTGATCGTTTCGGAGGCTGGGGGGTCGCTGACCCGACTCGAGGGCGGCACGCCCACTCCGGGATGTCACCTTTTGGTATCCAACGGCCTGCTGGACGGCGAAATCCGCCAGACGCTTCTACTCTGAGTCATCAGGGTTTCATCATCGGGCGGTACAGGCACGGACGGGAGAGCGAGTGCGGGCTACTCAGTCAGTGGACCGCATCGCTGATGCGCTCGAAGCCCTGGCCGACGCCGGTCGCCCATTGGGTGTGACCGAGCTCTCCGAAGAGCTCGTCGTCCACAAGGCGACCGTGTCGCGCCTCATGGCCAGCATGGAACGGCGGGGTCTGGTGCGCCGCGCCGACGGCGGATTTCTACTGGGACCGGCACTTGCTCGACTCGCCGCCACTGCAGTGGCTGAACTCGAGCTCGGGGACGTGTGCCGCCCCGTCCTGCGCGAGCTGGTGGAGGTCACAGGTCAAGCCGCCTACCTGACGGTGCCACACCGGGGATCGGTGCTCTACATCGAGCAGGTCACCCCGCACGGCGGCGCGGTGCCCAATGACTGGACGGGTCGCCTGGGGCACCTGCACTGCTCGTCGAGCGGCAAGATCTTTGCTGCGTTCGGAGCCGTCGAGGACCTGGAGTCGGTTCTCACCGACCCACTGCCTCCCTACGCCACGAGGACCATCACCGACCCGCAGGAGTTCCGGCGGATCCTGCCCCAGGTGCGAAGGCGCGGCTATGCGACTTCGGTCGACGAGTCCGAGAACGGCCTCACCTCAGTCGCGGCTCCGGTCCTAGGTCCGCATGGTGAGGTGGTGGCAGCCATCGGCGTGGGTACCGCGACATCGCGCTGCTCCCCTCATCGCCTTGCTCAGCTGGGGGTCGCAGCTGTCGCGGCTGCGGCCACGCTGGGCCGACGAATCGCCCCTCAGCCCGCCTCAAGCTCTGTCGCCGTGTCCGCAGGAGGTCACTAACAATTCACCAGCGCTGTTGCCCTCAGGGCAACAGCGCCCTTGATCCGGCTGTGAGCCCGCCTAGGCTCCCGGCCACGCCAGCACAACGGAGGACCACCCATGCCGCGATCAGCTCGCCGAACCATGGCTGCACTAGCAGCCGTGATCGTGGCGACCCTTGGACTACCACTAGCCGCCACGGCCGCGGAGGATTCAGGGGAGCCCTCGGTACTGCGCGTGGGGGTTCCGAACGACCTCACGTCGGCCAACCCACTCTCGCTTCGGTCCGGCAGCGACTGGAACGTCGCGACCACCCAGTACGACATGATGTGGATGTTCGGAAACGACGACCTGTCCGCGCAGCCTGGGCTCGCTGAGGGCTGCGAGTCCAACGAGGACAAGACTGAGTGGACGTGCACTTTCCGCGACGACGTGCTGTGGAGTGACGGTACGCCCATGACATCTCGCGATGTGGCGTTCACCTATGAGCTCGTCATCGACCAGGGCATCTCGACCTACAACGGTTACTTCACGCCGACCACGACGTTCGAAACGCCTGATGACACCACCCTCATCTGGAAGTCGGAGACTCCGACGAACGCGCCGATGACGCCCCCCTGGATCTATATCCTGCCCGAGCATGTGTGGGGCAAGTACGCCGATGGCGAGAAGGTTGAGCTCAAGGGTGTCGAGAACATCCCGAGCGTCACGACCGGCCCGTACACACTCACCGAGGTGAACCGCGGACAGAACTGGACCCTGACGAAGAACCCCAACTACTGGGGCGATGAACCGAACTACGACGAGATCCGGTACCAGCTCTACACCAACCAGGACGCGATGGCCCAGGCCTTGAAGAAGGGCGAGATCGACGTAGCCACCTACTTCGACACCGCGCTGCTGCCGTCGTTAGACAGCGACGAGCAGATCACCGTTCAGCGCAACGTGTCGGACTGGTGGCTCAACCTCGCCTTCAACTTCGGTGGCCAAGGTGACAACTCCGACCCGCTTCCCGCGCTGCAGGACAAGAACGTGCGCACTGCGATCGCCATGGCGATCGACAAGCAGGGCATCGTCGACAAGGCGTACGGCGGGGCTGCGT
Organism: uncultured Actinomycetota bacterium; assembly: GCA_963706045.1. Classification (GTDB taxonomy): domain Bacteria; phylum Actinomycetota; class Actinomycetes; order JAHEKZ01; family JAHEKZ01; genus JAHEKZ01. The sequence continues at coordinate 112,829 of CAVPLY010000007.1, forward strand.
CGCCAGGCACATCGCTTATCCGAGAGATTCCTGAGCAGTGGCACTACGACGTGCCCGAGGAAGATCTCATCCCCTTCGACCCCGATGGTGCGAACGCGCTCCTCGATGAGAGTGGCTACGAACGCGGCGACAATGGTATCCGCGTCGACCCCGCAACCGGCGATCCGTTGAAGATCCGCATGCCGATCTCTCAGGAGACCGCTGGCGCGCTGACGGCCGGGCAGCTGATCGTCGGCTACCTCGGTGAGATCGGGATTGATGTCGAAATATTCCCCGTCAACGAAGGAAAGATGTACTCGTACTGGAACCAGGGCGACTGGGATGCCTACATCTGGTACTGGACCGGTGAGCCGGACCCTGACTACCAGCTCTCAACGTTGACATCGGACCAGTGCAAGAACCTCAGTGACGGTTGCTGGAGCAACTCCGAGTACGACGCGCTGTTCTCCGCACAGGAGAAGATCGTCGATCCGGAAGAGCGTCAATCTGTGGTCTACGACGCTCTCGCCCTGTCGTACGAAGAAGTCCCGTCCATCGCGTTGGCGTACCCGCAGAACATCGAGGCCTACCGCAACGACCTGGTCACCAACTTCACGCCAGTTCCGGGCGACAACGGCTACTTGATTCCGAACTACAACAACATCGGAATGGTCACCGTGGAACCCGTAGCGGAAGGCGACGCGTCAGCGAGCTCATCGTCGACGGGCATGCCGGCCTGGGCGTGGGGCGCCATCGGCGCGGCCATCGTCGTTGGTGTGGTGCTGGTTGCTCGACGCAGTCGTCGAGCTGAAGACGACGAGGGCTGATCGTGGGTTCAGGCGCTCGATGAGGGTTCGCTACCTCGCCAGAAAAGTTGGCTGGGCCCTTGTCACGATGGCGTTCGTTCTGGCGTTCAACTTCTTCCTGTTCCGCATCATGCCGGGCGACCCGGCGGGGCTCCTGGCCAGAAGTCAGCGCTTGACCGAGGCCGAGGTGGCCGAACAACGTGCGTTGTTCGGCCTCGACGAGCCGTTGTTCAGCCAGTTCGGCACGTACCTGAAGCAAACCCTGACCGGCAACCTCGGTACCTCGTACCTGACCGGTCAACCGGTGATCGACACGATCACCAGTCGGATGTGGCCGACGATTCTTCTTGTCGGTGTGGGAACGATCATCGCCATCGTCCTTGGCCTGATGATGGGGATCCGTGGTGCCTGGACCAGAGGGTCGACCTTTGACCGATCCAGCCTGTACGGCTCTCTCACGCTCTACTCCACGCCCGAGGGCTGGCTCGGCATGATGTTGCTCATCATCTTCGCCGGCACCCTCGGCTGGTTCCCGGTGGGGGGATACGACAGCGGGAACGGCGACACCGGTCTGACCCACGTCGTCGATGTGCTGAATCACCTTGCCCTGCCCGCGGCCACCCTGGCCCTGGGCTACGGGGCCTCGTACATGATCGTGATGCGGTCGTCGCTGATCGAGGTGAAGGACGAGGACTTCGTCGCCACTGCCCGGGCGAAGGGTCTGACCGAGACGATGGTCCGACGCAGACACGCGGTCCCGAACGCGTTCTTACCGTCGTTCACGCTGATTGTGCTCAGCTTCGGGTTCGTCATTGGTGGCGCCATCGTCATCGAGACGATCTTCTCGTATCCAGGGATTGGCCAACTCACCTACCAGGCCATCGACGCTTACGATTACCCGGTGCTGCAGGGCGTGTTCCTGGTCAGCAGCGTCGCCGTGGTGATCGCGAACCTGTTTGCCGACCTCACGTACGGCTTCCTTGACCCTCGCATCGACGAGGTCTGACATGTCAGAGAACCTCGACAGCGTTGTCGCCGGTCCTACACCAACGGCCCGTCAACTGGTGTGGCGACGGCGCCGACAGGCGGTGGCACGCAACTGGCTGTTGTACCGCCACAACCGGCAGGGCATGGTCGGTCTCGGCGTGATGGTGTTCTTCATGCTGCTGGCGATCGTCTCGCCGTTGATCGTCTCTCCACAAGACATCGAGCCGGCCACGGCACAGGGCATCCCGAACAGTCCGCCGTACATGGGCTATCCACTTGGCACCGACAACTTCGGCCGCTCAGTCCTCGACCTGGTCATCATCGGGTCGCGGGTGTCGCTGCTGGTGGGCATCACTGCCACGCTCGTCGCCGTTCTGCTCGGCGCAACGATAGGTGTCATCAGCGGCTACTACGGGGGGACTCGACTTGATACCGGTCTCAACGCAGTGACCAACTGGTTCCTGGTGATTCCGTGGCTCGTTCTGGCGATCGTGCTTTCCGCGATTCTCGGCGCCAGCGTGTGGATCATCATCTTGGTGATCGGGGTGACCTCGTGGGCCCAGCCGGCTCGCCTGATCAGGGCTCAAGCTCTGAGCGTGCGGGAGCGTCCCTATGTCGAACGCGCCCGCGTTCTCGGCTGCAGTGACCGCACCATCGTGGCGCGGCACATCCTGCCGAATGTCGCACCGGTGATCTTTGCCAACGCCATCCTGACGGTTGCCGTTGCCATCTTGACCGAGACGACACTGTCGATCTTGGGCCTCGGCGACGCGACGGCCATCTCGTGGGGGGTCATCATCGAGCAGGCGTTCTCGGCCGGCGCCATGACCAACGGCTACTGGTGGTGGCTGATGCCACCGGGGGTTGCCATCGTGTGCGTCACGTTGGCCTTCACCATGTGCGGGTATGCGCTCGATGAGGTCCTGAACCCCAAGCTTCGCCGCTAGATATCTGCGTCGTTCAACGCGTGTCCGGCTGCTGGACACTGGAGGGCATCGGTCAGGCCCGTAGACTGCGCGGGTGGGCATTCAGATCTCGCCAAGCATCCTGTCGGCTGACTTCGCACGCCTTGAGTCAGAAGTGGCGTCGATAGCCGACGTCGCCGACTGGGTCCATATCGACGTCATGGACAACCACTTCGTGCCGAACCTGACTCTCGGGCTGCCGATTGTGGAGTCGCTGCAGAAGGTGTCGGCGCTCCCGCTCGATTGCCACCTGATGATCGAAGACCCGGATCGGTGGGCGCCGGCGTACGCAGAGGCTGGTGCGCGTTCAGTCACGTTCCACGTCGAGGCCGCTGCTGCGCCCATCAGACTTGCCCGTCAGCTGCGGCAAGAGGGCGCTCGCGCCGGCATGGCCCTCAAACCGGCGACGCCGATCGAGCCCTACTGCGACCTTCTTCCAGAGCTCGACATGGTGCTGCTGATGACTGTCGAGCCCGGCTTCGGAGGTCAGCCTTTCCTCGATGTCGTCCTGCCCAAGATCACCCGAACCCGCCAGCTGCTGAAGGACAAGGACTCCGCGGTGTGGCTCCAGGTCGACGGGGGCATCTCGGCCTCAACGATCGAGCGGGCGGCGGAAGCGGGAGCTGACGTCTTCGTGGCGGGCTCTGCCGTCTTCAACGCCGACAACCCAGCGGAAACTGTGTCGCGCCTGCGCGCGACCGCAGAGGCCGCGGCTGTGAGAGACTAGGCCGTAACGCACGCTCCGGGGTCGGTGTAACTCCGAACCGGCGGTGAAAGCCCGCGACCCGGCCGCAACCAGCGGTCGGTTGACTCGGTGTAACTCCGAGGCCGACGGTGAAAGTCCGGATGGGAGGCGCGTGCAGCCGGTCACCAGACCGGTGTTGGATCCGACTCGTCGGCCGCCGTGGGTCTTGACCCGTGGCTGGCCTCTCGATCGGTTCCTGCCGCAGCCTGTCGCTGTGCCCCCGGAGCCCGATGGTCGAGGAGGCGGGCATGGTCAGCGCTGCTGAGCACGAAGCGATGATGCGTGCGCTCGAGATCGCCTCCGGATCAGACAGTGTGACGCACCCGAACCCACGAGTCGGCGCAGTCCTGCTCGACGGAGCGGGAATCGTCATCGGCGCGGGGTTCCATCTCGGCCCCGGACGGCCACATGCTGAGATCACCGCTCTCGCTGAGGCAGGCGCCGCGGCCCGGGGCGCGACGGCGGTGGTCACGCTCGAACCCTGCAGCCATTTCGGCCGCACGGGTCCGTGCACGGATGCTCTCATCGCCGCAGGTGTCGGTCGTGTGGTGTTCGGGCAGTGTGATCCGAATCCTGTGGCGTCAGGAGGCGCCGAAGTCCTGCGCGCCGCTGGTGTCGACGTGGAGGCCGGAGTGCTCGCCGACGAAGCCCGCACCCTGAACCCGATCTGGTCCTTCGCCATGGAGAATCGTCGACCTCTCGTCACCTGGAAGTTCGCCGCAACGGTCGACGGTCGAGTGGCTGCCGCCGACGGTACGAGTAGATGGATCAGTGGCGACAGCGCGCGCGCGGAGGTGCATGCGCTGCGGGCCGCCGCAGACGCCGTGGTCGTGGGAACTGGCACCGTGCTAGCCGATGACCCTCAGCTGACGGCCCGACGTGCTGGCGGCTCGTTGATGTCGCGTCAGCCGCTGCGCGTCGTCGTGGGGAAACGCGACATACCGGCGTCGGCGCAGGTGCTGAACGCGTCCGCACCGACGCTTGCGTGGGCGAACGGAGATCTGCCTGACCTGCTCAGCGAGCTCTTCGCCCGTGACATCCACCATGCGCTCCTGGAGGGCGGCCCCACCTTGGCTGCGGCATTTCTGCAAGAGGACCTGCTGGATCGTGTGGTGGCGTACGTCGGTCCCAAGGTTCTCGGATCCGGACCGTCCCTCATCGGCTCGCTGGGTGTGCACACGATGAGCCAGGCGCGAGAGCTCCACTTCGACGACGTGTGCCGCCTTGGCGACGACATCCGGTGGACGGCGCGCTTTCGACCAGATGTACCGGCCGTGGACTGGCAGTCCACGGACGGCCGAGGATCAGAGTTCGTAGGAGAAGAAGGTCACTGATGTTCACTGGAATCATTGAAGAGCTCGGTACCGTCGTCGAGCTCGATCGCGGAGCAGAGTCGGCCCGGATGCGCGTGCGCGGCCCACTCGTCACCTCTGATGCCGGCCTTGGCGACTCGATCGCCGTCAACGGTGTCTGCCTCACAGTGACCGAGGTGGCCGATGGCGAGTTCATCGCTGATGTCATGGACGAGACTTTGCAGCGAACGGGTCTTGGCGCGCTTGAGCCGGGATCCGCGGTGAACCTGGAACGCCCTCTGACCTTGGCAAGCCGGTTGGGCGGGCACCTGGTCCAGGGCCATGTGGATGTCACGACGACAGTCATCGAACGTACGCCGGGCGACAACTGGGAAGTCGTTCGATTCGGGTTGCCGGAGGCGGTCGCTCGCTATGTCGTCGAGAAGGGTTCGATCACGATTGATGGCGTGTCGCTGACGGTCGCAGGGGTGAGCGAGGGGTCCTTCAGCGTCAGCCTGATCCCCACGACGCTCAAGCTGACGACTCTCGGGAGCAAAGGGCCGGGGGAGCTGGTCAACCTCGAGGTTGACGTGATTGCGAAGTATGTCGAACGCATGTTGCCAGGAGGCCCGTCATGACGACCGAATCGACGAAGCCGGGATCGGCTGAGCCCTCTGTTGTGTTGGACCCGATCGAACAGGCGATCGCCGACATCGCTGCCGGGCGCGCTGTCGTGGTGGTCGACGACGAAGATCGCGAGAACGAGGGCGATCTGATCTTCGCCGCTCAGCGAGCCACGCCGGAACTCGCCGGATTCATGATCCGGCATACCTCGGGTGTGATCTGCGTGGCCATGACCGGACCCATTCTCGATCGCCTCTCACTACCGCCCATGACGATGGTGAACGAAGACCGCAAGGGCACCGCCTACGCGGTGAGTGTCGATGCGCGGGACGGGATCACCACGGGGATCTCGGCGGCGGACCGGGCCCACACGATCCGGGTGCTGGCCGACACGGCCACCGAGCCCAACGAGGTCACGCGACCCGGTCACGTGTTCCCTCTGCGCGCCGCAGTCGGGGGAGTGCTTCGCCGTCCAGGGCACACCGAGGCGGCCGTCGACCTGGCCCGCCTCGCCGGGCTCACTCCGGCCGGTGCGATCTGCGAGGTCGTTCACGACGACGGTTCACTCATGCGGGCAGCTCAGCTCAGAGAGTTCGCCGATGAGCACGGGCTGACGATGATCTCAATTGCCGACCTGATTGCGTACGTGCGACGCACAGAGCGGCAGGTCGAGATGGTCGCCACGACTCAGCTGCCGACGCGCTACGGCGACTTCACGGCGTTCGGCTACCGCGACTCGATCACCGGCACCGACCACGTCGCTCTCGTGTACGGAGAGCTCGGCGAGGGGGCAGATGTGCTGGTGCGGGTGCACTCGGAGTGCCTGACCGGAGATGTTCTGGGCTCAACGCGTTGCGACTGTGGTGACCAGCTGGCCACCGCCATGCAGCGGGTGGTGGACGAGGGCCGAGGTGTCGTCCTCTACGTGCGTGGGCATGAGGGCAGAGGCATCGGTCTGCTTCACAAGCTGCGTGCCTACCAGTTGCAGGACGCAGGCGCTGACACCGTGCAAGCGAACCTCGAGCTCGGCCTGCCCGCCGACGCCCGAGACTACGGAACGGGCGCACAGATCTTGGCAGACCTCGGCGTCAAGACCATGCGCCTGCTGACCAACAACCCCACCAAGCGGGCCGGGCTCGAGGGGTACGGCTTGACGATCATCGGCCGCGAGCCCCTGCCACCTGCGGTCACCGAGGCCAACGTCCGTTACCTCACCACCAAGCGAGATCGTATGGGTCATGAGTTGCCGAACCTGGATGCCGGGGGACGCGGGACACTGGGAGACGATGTATGAGCGGGGTGGGCGCTCCGGCGCTTTCCATCGACGGGTCTGAACTGCGAGTGGGTGTCGTAGCTGCGTCATGGCACACAGTCGTGATGGACGGACTCCTCGGCGGTGCCCAACGGGCCCTTGCCGCCTCGGGGGCCGCTGACGTCGAGGCGATGCGAGTCCCAGGAGCGTTCGAGCTTCCGCTCGGCGCGGCTGAGCTGCTCACCCGCTGCGACTGCGTGGTGGCCCTAGGGGTCGTGATCCGTGGTGGGACGCCGCACTTCGAGTACGTCTGCAGGGCCGCGACCGATGGGTTGCTGAGGGTCAGCCTGGACGCGAAGCGCCCGGTCGGTTTCGGGCTGCTCACCTGCGACGACGAGCAGCAGGCCCTCGATCGTGCCGGGCTTGCTGACTCGGCCGAAGACAAGGGGGCGGAGGCGGCGGAGGCAGCGATGGCGATGGCCGTGATGCTGAGGACGCTGCGATCGGCGCCCCGATAGGGCGTTGCCGACCTCGCGGGCACGGAGACTGCCTGACCCACCGTGACCACTGCCGGCTCGAACTCACTACCCTTCCCCGCATGAAGACGTTCGACGACCTGTTCAACGAGCTCCAGGGTCGGAGTCTGCTTCGCCCTGAGGGGTCAGGCACGGTCCGCCTTCTCGACTCCGGCGTCCACGAGATCGGCAAGAAGCTGGTCGAAGAGGCCGCCGAGGCGTGGATGGCGGCTGAGCACGAGGGCGCTGACCGTGCCGCTGAAGAGCTCGCCCAGCTGCTGTACCACGTGCAGGTCATGATGGTGGCTTGCGATCTGTCCCTTGAGGATGTGTACCGCAGGCTCTAGCCGCTTGCGTCATCATTGAGCGTCAGAACCCATTGCCTGGAGGATTTGCATGCTTCGCGTCGCCGTCCCGAACAAGGGATCTTTGGCTGAGCCGGCTTCACACATGCTGCGCGAAGCCGGATATCGGCAGCGCACGCAAGCGCGCGAACTCGTGCTGCACGATCCAGAGAACGACACCGAGTTCTTCTTCCTGCGTCCTCGTGACATCGCCACCTATGTAGGGTCGGGCCAGCTGGATGTCGGCATCACCGGACGAGACCTGCTGCTCGACAGCAGAACCGACGCGCACGAGCTGATGCCGCTCGGCTTCGGTGGATCGACCTTCCGGTTCGCCGCTCTTCCTGGCACTGCCTCGAACACCTCCGAGATTTCCGGACTGCGTGTGGCAACGTCCTATGCCGGCTTGGTCGAGCGGTACCTGACCGACCGAGGCGTCGACGTCTCGGTCATCCGACTGGATGGTGCTGTTGAGACATCTGTGCGACTGGGTGTCGCGGATGTCATCGCCGATGTGGTGGAGACCGGGTCGACTCTTCGGCAGGCTGGTCTTGAGGTCTTCGGAGAGCCCATCTTGCACAGTGAGGCAGTCCTGATCCGCGGCAACGGAGCCGCCGGTGATGATGCAGATCTGGAAACAGCCGTCGAGCAGCTCCAGCGGCGGCTCAACGGTGTGATGGTCGCCGCAACGTATGTGATCGTCGACTACGACGTTCCGTCGACTCTGGTCGAGAGGGCATGCACGATCACGCCTGGAATCGAGTCGCCGACTATTTCGCCACTCCACGATCCTGCGTGGTTCGCTGTCCGTGCACTTGTGCCGAGGGCCGACACCAATGCGGTGATGGACGAGCTCTACGACCTCGGGGCACGGGGAATCCTGGTCACCGACATCCACGCCTGTCGGCTGTGACGCGGGTCGTGAAGGCCGCAACGGTCGGCATCTCAGCTTGCTCAGGGCTTGCCATGCCCAGGTCGTGACGATGCCCCCCTCACAACCGCGATTCGCGGGCACCCCGGTACCGACGCCGCCAATCCCTGACGACGATGGCTCGGCATCTTCAGAGCTGATCGCCCAGTTGGCCGGCCTGGCCGCTGGAACGAGCACTGGTGAGCAGGTGCTTGCTGGCCTGGTTGGTGCACGTCTCCTGGTCCCGGTTGTTGCCGTCCTCGACGAGGCGGAGGAGGGCGCGGCGGGGCTGCGCCAGGAGAAGAACTCATCGATGGCGACGGTGCTGGTGGCCAACGCTTCGGGCGGACGCGCCTTGCTGGCCTTCAGCAGCTCGGCTGCTTTGGCGCAGTGGCGCTCGGATGCGCGTCCAGTACCCCTCGCGGCACCGCTGGCGGCTCGGGCCGCCGTCGATGAGGGGGCTGACACACTGCTGATCGATGTCGCCGGGCCGGTGCCGTTCGCTGTCGCAGGTCACGAGCTGCTGCTGGTCGCTGCGCATTCGAACCATCCCGCGGGTGCGTATGAAGATCCAGTCCTGCGCGAAGCCCTCAGACGCCATATGACCCGGGTGAGGCAGATCAAGGGCGCATCCCTGATTCCTGGTGATGCCCGCGCCTCTACGCCTGAACGACAAGGACAGGCACAAGTCGGAACGCCGGGCATCCTCACGCTGGTCGCGACCGATGACGACAGATCCTGGCTCGAGGACTTCGCTGGTCAGATTGCGAGCGACCGGGTTGTCTCGCGGCTGCTGCCCGATGGCCTTCGCGTCCGGGCCGTCACCGACGGAGTGGCGCAGGACACGCCGTCCACGTTGCCAGAGTCAGCGACGGGTCTCTGACACCCTGACGTGCATGACAGATGACCTCACGCGCAAACTCATCGCAGAGTTCCTCGGAACGTTCGCACTGGTATTCCTTGCCGTCGGCACGGCGGTAGTCACCGGAGCCGTCGACTTCGGTCTCGTGGCTGTTGCCATGGCGTTCGGCCTGGTGCTCGTCTTCGGCGTCTATGCCTTTGGCCCCGTTAGCGGGTGCCACATCAACCCAGCGGTCACGATCGCCATGATCACCACGCGTCGAATCGATGCCATGGTCGGTGGCCTGTACGTCGTGGTGCAGTTCCTCGGCGGCGTGGCCGCGGCCTTTGTGCTCTGGCTCAGCGTCGAGTACTTCGACGTCGTCGACCAGACCGGAGCCCTTGGCTCGAACGGCTATGGGCCGGGCGCGGGGGTCAACCTCTCGGGCGCCCTGGTCATCGAGACCCTGCTGACGACGTTCTTCGTCCTCGCCGTGCTCCTGCTGACAGACAAGGCCGCGAGCGCGGCGATGGCAGGCGTCGGCATCGGTGCAGCGCTGGCGGCCGTGCACCTGATCGGCATCGGACTCACCGGCACGTCGGTGAACCCCGCCCGCTCGTTCGGCCCGGCCCTGTTCGCCGGCGGGACTGCCCTTGAGCAGGTCTGGGTGTTTCTGCTGGCCCCGGCGGTGGGCGGTCTACTGGCGGCGGTGATCTACCCGTTGACCCGTGCGGGCGAGACGACGGAAGCCGTGACCGATGGCGAGGCCGCGGCCTAGGGCAGAACCGGACCTGTCAGGTCCTCGCCAGGACCGGTACCGGGCGCATCTGGCACGGTCGATGCCTCTCGGAACGCCAGTTGAAGGGTCTTGAGGCCATCCCGGAGCGGAGCGGCGTGGAAGCTGCCGAGCCGCGGGGCGGAGGCGGTGATCAACCCGGCGAGCGCTGCGATCAACGTCCTGGCCTCGTCGAGGTCTACCTCCAGAGCTGGATCGTCGCCGGCGTCGGGAGTCGACTGAGCACCTAGTCCCACCTTGACGGCAGCAGCGCTCATCAGGTGGAGGGCGACGGTGGTTACCACTTCGATGGCCGGGACGTCGGCGATGTCGCGGAGCACGTTGGCGGTCGCCAGATCGGCAGGCGCGTCGGGTCGACTCCCGAGCGGAGGCGCCGATTTGGGGTCTTGGGGAGTCACCCTGGTAGCCTCTCACCTTGACCGATCCGGTTCATCGCCGGATCTGCAAGCGGAGGCTCGCCTCCCACCCGCATCGACCGCCATACTCCTTACCGGAGTAGTACCAAAGGTCGTCGGGTTCGGTCAGTGCGGTGAGGGCCCTCGGGCGCTCGCTGCGCAGTGTCGCGCAAGAAGTGTGGTCGCAGGCTGGCCATCGCGTCATGACCGTTCGGGCCCCCGCTGCGCTGGCACGGGGGCCTCCCTCATGTCCGGGTCACTGCTCGTGCATGTTGCGCATCACGAATACTTGTCCCCCGAAGAAGGAGTGCTCATCAGCACCGAAACCCGCATCAACGACCGGATCCGCGTCCCCGAGGTGCGACTGGTCGGTCCGAACGGCGAACAGGTCGGAATCGTCCGGATCGAGGATGCCCTGCGGCTCGCCCAGGAGTCCGACCTCGATCTCGTCGAGGTGGCGCCGATGGCACGCCCGCCGGTCGCCAAGCTCATGGACTACGGCAAGTTCAAGTACGAGTCTGCGATGAAGGACCGTGAGGCCCGCAAGAACCAGGCTCACACCATCATCAAAGAGATGAAGCTTCGCCCCAAGATCGACAAGCACGACTACGAGACCAAGAAGGGCCACGTCGTCCGCTTCCTCAAGGCTGGCGACAAGGTCAAGATCACGATCATGTTCCGCGGACGCGAGCAGAGTCGCCCCGAGCTCGGCTTCCGGTTGCTGCAGAAGCTGGCCGAGGACGTCTCAGAGCTCGGCTTCGTCGAGTCGTCACCGAAGCAGGACGGCCGCAACATGGTGATGGTCCTTGGGCCCACGCGACGCAAGGCCGACGTCATGGCCGAGCAGCGCGCTGAGCGCGAGACCCGCAAGCACGAGGGTGAGGCCCCCGAGGCCGAACCTGCCACAGCTGAAGCCCCGGCCGAGGCGGCCGAGTAGACCTAGTCCACCGGCCCCGGCCGACACACCTGCAGGCGACCTTCTCGGCCGTCCGCGACACACCCAGGAGATGGAAGATATGCCGAAGATGAAGACGCACAGCGGCACCAAGAAGCGCATCCGGGTCACCGGAAGTGGCAAGTTGATGCGTCAGCGCGCCAACCGTCGCCACCTCTTGGAGTACAAGTCGAGCCGCCGTACCCGCCGCCTCGCTGGCGACGTCGAGCTGTCCAAGGCCGACACCAAGAAGGTCAAGAAGCTGCTCGGTCGCTGAGCCGATCGCATCCAGACGTCCCACCGACCCTTAGAAACAGCAGGAGATCTCATGGCACGCGTCAAGCGCGCAGTTAACGCCCAGAAGAAGCGTCGCACCACGCTCGCTCGCGCCGAGGGCTACCGCGGACAGCGGTCGCGCCTCTACCGCAAGGCGAAGGAGCAGGTCACCCACTCGCTCGGCTACTCGTACCGTGACCGGAAGGCGCGCAAGGGCGACTTCCGTCGGCTCTGGATCCAGCGCATCAATGCTGCGTCGCGTGAGCACGGCCTTACCTACAACCGCTTCGTGCAAGGCATGAAGGCCGCTGGACTCGAGGTCGACCGTCGCATGCTCGCCGAGCTCGCCGTCAACGACCCCAAGGCGTTCGCGTCCCTGGTCGAGACCGCCAAGGCAGCGCTGCCCGCCGACCGCAACGCGCCGGCTGCCTGACCGGCGTTGGTCGCCTAGACCACGAAGCCTCGACGATCACTGACGTGGCGAGCCCCGAGCTCACCGATCCGCGTTCTGCGCGGGTTCGGCGGCTTCGACGGCTCGCCCGTCGTGCATATCGGGCCGAACAGCGACAGTTCTTGGTCGAGGGTGCCCAGGCGGTACGCGAGGCGCTCAAAGCACACTCCGATGGCACTGCACAGGTCGACGAGCTGTTGGTCGCGTCTGAGGCAGCAGCTCGGCATTCCGACCTGGTCAGCCGGGCTGCAGCGCTCAAAGTGCGCACCACCTCAGCTGCCAATGAGGTGGTGGCCGAGCTCACCGAAACCGTCACTCCTCAAGGGGTGGTGGCCGTCGTCGGCTTTGTCGACGTCGATCTCGACGTCGTGGTGGGCCGCGGGCCACAGTTGGTCGCCGTTCTGGCAGACGTCCGCGACCCAGGAAACGCCGGATCGGTCATCCGAGCGGCGGACGCGGCTGGGGCCGACGCTGTCGTCTTTGCGGGCGACTCCGTCGATCCGTACAACGGCAAGGCCGTGCGGGCATCCGTGGGCAGCCTGTTTCACCTACCGATCGTCGTGGCCATCTCGGTGCCCGACGCCTTGGCGAGTCTGCGAAACTCAGGACTCTCGTTGCTGGTGGCTGACGGTGCTGGCGAGGACGACCTGGACGGACTTACCCGGCTTGACCAACCGACCGCCTGGGTATTCGGCAATGAGGCATGGGGCGTCCCGCACGAGGTCATTGAGCGGACCGACGCGGCAGTACGCATCCCCATCTACGGGCGAGCAGAGAGCCTCAACCTGGCTACCGCTGCGGCGTTGTGTCTGTATGCGAGCGCACGGGCGCAGCGCACCGTATAGAACACCCCGGGGGTAGTGCGACCAGGCCAGCTTCCTCGGACCACAGCGGTTCTGTTCCCGGTGCTCGGGGGCCGTTGGTGAAACCGTCGAACGTACGTTCGATTCGTGAGTGGCATCGGTGGCCGTGCAACCCTGGATCGACGACGAGTCCTGCGGTGGGCTGGCCCCCGTGACCTCGCCCGAGGCGCAGGGAAGGGGACAAGCCCGCCCGTGCGGCTCTGCCGGTAGTGCCGGCGCGCCTGACACAATCGGCGCATGTCACCGGATCCGCATGCCGCTGACGTCACCCACCAGGTGCCAGCGGTCTCGGAGGTCAACCGGTACAAGGAGATCCCCGATGCGATCGTGGTCATTGGGGCCGACGGGTTCGTTCAGAGCTGCAACGCAGCTACCGAACGAGTACTCGGCGTCCGGCCTGATGAGCTGGTGGGGCTGAGCCTTTCCGACGCGCTTCCGCTCGTTGACTACGCGGGTCGCGACTGGTGGCAGGTGACGAATCCCTTCGAGGGTCTCTCGATCCGGACCCGGCAGGTTGAGCGGGTGCTGCAGCTACCGGATGGCCGCTACGTTCTGGCCACCGCCTCGTACGTTCGCGCCGGACGAGGCGCCCCGGTCGATCGCCTTGTGGTCTGCCTGCGTGGGACTGAGGCGCGAGACCGCGCTGAACGCGAGCACGCCGACCTGATTGCGACCGTTGCCCACGAGCTCAGGTCGCCGCTCACCGGCATCAAGGGATTTACAGCAACGCTGCTGGCTAAGTGGGACCGGTTCACCGAAGACCAGCGGCGTCTCATGCTCGAAGCGGTCGACAGTGACGCTGACCGGCTCACCAGGCTGATCGCTGAGCTGCTTGACGTGGCCCGAATCGATGCTGGACGCCTAGAGCTGCGCCGGGTGCCCACTGACCTGAGCGCGCTGGTCCGCAAACGCGTCGACGCCCGCATCGTTGCAGGTGTCGACGAGGCGCGGTTCGCCGTCGACGTCCGCGACGACCTCCCCGAGGTGTGGGTCGACCCCGACAAGATGGGCCAGGTGCTCGACAACCTGATCGAGAACGCCTTGCGCCACGGCGACGGCACGATCACCTTGACCGTTCGACAAGACCCCGATGGCTTGGTGTTGTCCGTGGCCGACCAAGGGCCAGGTATCCCGCCAGGCAAGGCGCATCGCATCTTCGGGCGGTTCTGGAAGGGGACAGATCGCGGCGGAACAGGTCTGGGTCTGTACGTCGTCAATGGCATTGTCGAGGGGCATGGGGGACGCATCGCGCTGGTGCCGCCTCCTGAGGGTGGCGCACGCTTTGTCGTGGTGCTTCCCGTCGGGGATCCGACGGCGGATATGTCTGTCGGCGACGAAGACTCTGCCGACTAGACTTAGCCCCTATTCCCAGCACGAGGAGCCAACGCGCGCATGTCCGCCCCCAATTCGTCCTTCGACCCGGTGGAGGTCACCCCACTGCATCCCGACGAGGTGCAGAAGGCGGTCGACGAGGCGCTGTCGGCGATCGCGGCGTCATCGACTCTCGACGAGTTGAAGGCGGTGCGCCTCGCGCACGCCGGCGATCGATCTCCGCTCGCGTTGGCCAATCGTGAGATCGGGGCTCTTCCCCCACAAGCCCGGGCAGAGGCTGGGCAACGAATCGGCGCAGCTCGGGGCCGGGTCAAGGCGACGCTGGATGAGCGTGGGGAGGCCCTGAACCGCGAGCGAGACGCGCACGTCCTCGTCGAAGAACGCGTTGACGTGACGGCTCCCTGGGACATCCGTCCCCGCGGGGCACGTCACCCTCTCACCACGTTGCAGGAGCGCATCGCCGATCTCTTCATCGGCATGGGCTATGAGGTCGCCGAGGGCCCCGAGGTGGAGGCCGAGTGGTTCAACTTCGACGCCCTCAACATGCCCCCTGCACACCCAGCGCGCGAGATGACGGACACGTTCTTCATCGACTCAGCCGACTCCGGTGTCGTCTTGCGCACGCACACCTCGCCGGTGCAGGTACGCACCATGCTCGAGCAGGAACCGCCGATCTATGTGATCTGTCCGGGGCGCACCTTCCGCACCGATGAGCTCGACGCCACCCACACGCCGGTCTTCAGTCAGGTCGAGGGCCTCGTCGTCGACCGCGGAATCACCATGGCCCACCTGAAGGGAACGCTCGATCACTTCGCTTCCTCGATGTTCGGTGACGGAATCGGCACACGGCTCCGGCCTTCGTACTTCCCGTTCACCGAGCCGAGTGCCGAGCTGGATCTGCGCTGCTTCGTCTGCCGCGGCGCTTCGGTGGGCAACCCGGACCAATCCTGCCGGACCTGTTCGTCGGAGGGCTGGATCGAGTGGGGTGGCTGCGGCATGGTGAATCCCCGAGTTCTGATCGCCTGCGGCATCGATCCGGATGAGTACTCCGGCTTCGCCTTCGGTATGGGCATTGAGCGGACCTTGATGTTCCGGCACGGTGTCGAGGACATGCGCGACATGGTCGAGGGCGACGTGCGGTTCACCCTGCCGTTCGGTCTGGAGGTCTGATGCGCGTTCCCATGTCATGGCTGCGCGAGCTGGTCGACCTGCCTGCCGACGTCACTGCCCGAGAGATCGCCGAACGTCTGATCGCTGTAGGCCTCGAGGTCGAGACGGTCGACCATGTGGGTGCTGAGCTTGATGGCCCGCTCGTCCTCGGCCGCGTGCTCACTTTTGTCGAAGAGGAACACTCAAACGGCAAGACCGTTCGATGGTGCCGCGTCGATGTGGGGGAGCACAACGAGGAGCTGAGTGACAGTGCACCCGAGGAACAACCTGGGCGCGGCATCGTCTGTGGCGCCCGCAACTTTTCGCAGGGCGATCTCGTCGTCGTCGCGCTCCCGGGAGCGGTGCTTCCCGGTGGCTTCGCGATCTCGGCCCGCAAGACGTACGGACACGTTTCCGACGGAATGATCTGCTCTCCCAGCGAACTTGGTGTCGGCGACGACCATGACGGAATCTGGGTCTTGCCCGAGTCCGTGGGATCGCCCGGTCAAAGCGCGGTCACGGCCCTCGGACTGCGCGACGACGTCCTGGACATTGCCGTCACGCCAGACCGGGGTTACGCACTGTCCCTGCGCGGAGTTGCCAGGGAGTGCGCCGCGGCATCCGATGTGTCATTCGTGGATCCGGTCGGTCAGCCCGACGATGAAGAAGGCGACTCCTGGCCGGTGCAGGTGCTCGAGCCGTTGGGCTGCGATCGCTTTGTCGCCAGGGCCGTCTCCGGGCTGGACGTCACTGCGTCGTCGCCGCACTGGCTGCAGCAGCGGCTACGACTGGCCGGCATGCGTCCCATATCGCTGGCTGTCGACGTCACCAACTATGTGATGCTCGAGTACGGGCAGCCGCTCCACGCCTATGACCGCGCGCGACTGTCCGGTCCAATCGTCGTCCGGCGCGCTGAGGCTGGCGAGAAGCTGCGCACGCTGGACGATGCGGTGCGCGAGATGGATGCCGACGACCTGTTGATCACCGACGATTCCGGGCCGATCGGAATCGCCGGAGTCATGGGTGGCGCCTCCACCGAGATCGATGGCGACAGCACTGACATCGTGATCGAGGCTGCTCATTTCGACGCCTCGGCCACCGCCAGAAGCGCCCGACGTCACAAGTTGCCGAGTGAGGCTTCGCGTCGTTTCGCGCGCGGGGTCGACCCTGCGCTGCAGGAGGCCGCGGCCGAGCGGGCGGCGTCGCTGCTTGCCGAGCTGGGCGGGGCAACGATTGATGCCGGACGCACCGTGGTTGCCACCGAGCCCAAACGTGTGGCGGTGGTGTTCTCGCCGCAGGCTGCGTCCCGGCTCGTCGGCGTGGAGTTCTCCGAGCGCGACGTTACCGGGTATCTGACGCAGATTGGCTGCCAGATCACCTCGGCCGGTGACTCCCTCGAGGTCACCATTCCCACCTGGCGTCCCGACCTCACCGGTACCGCTGAGCTGGTTGAGGAGGTTGCCCGTCTGCACGGGTATCAGCACATACCGTCCGAGCTGCCGAACGCCCCAGCCAGTGCCGGTCTGACGTCTCGCCAGCGACTGAAGCGCAGGGTGGGGCTGGCCCTCGCCGGCGCTGGCTACGTCGAGGTGCAGAGCTATCCGTTCCTGTCGCCACAGGTGCACGACTCCATGGGCTTGGCGGTCGACGACGACCGACGCCGCGCCCTCGTGCTGGCCAACCCGCTCTCCGAGGAAGAGCCCGAGCTGCGCACCACTCTTCTCCCGGGTCTGTTCGCCACAGTTCGTCGCAATGTCGGACGCGGCACCGAGAACCTCTCGCTCTTCGAGATGGGGCTGGTCTACCGACCGACGGCTAGTGACACACCCCACCAACCCCCGCGCCCCGTGGTCGACCGACGCCCTACGGCCGAAGAGCTTGCCGCTATCGACGAGCTGCTCCCGCATCAGCCGCAACACGTTGCGGTGGTGCTGGCGGGTGAACGCGACCGATCTGGTTGGTGGGGCGCCGGTCGCCAGGCCTCGTGGGGCGACGCGGTTGCGGCCGCCCAGACCGTGGCCACGGCCAGCGGGGTCGTCCTGAAGATCGTCGCTGACGACCACGCTCCTTGGCACCCGGGCCGCTGCGCCGCGCTGTGGGCGGAGGACACACTTGTGGGCCACGCCGGTGAGCTGCATCCCCAGGTGGCTGTGGAGTTCGCGCTGCCCGAACGGACGTCGGCGATGGAGCTCGACCTTGATCTCCTCGCCACGCATGGCCAGCCGAGCACGCGCGCCCCGCACTTCTCGACCCAGCCGGTCGCCAAGGAAGACCTGGCGCTCGTGGTCGATGCCGGGGTCGCATCAGCCGATGTCGCGGCCGCGCTCAGGCGCGGGGGAGGCAACCTGGTCGAGTCGGTACGGCTCTTCGATGTCTACAGCGGCGACCAGCTCGGCGAGGGGAAGCGCTCGCTGGCCTTCGCGCTCCGGCTGAGGGCGGACGACCACACCCTGACTCCTGATGAAGTGGCGTCAGTACGGGTCGACGCCCTGGCCGAGGCCGAGAGAGCGACTGGGGCCACCCTCCGGGCATGAGGGCACCGCACGTCCGGTCGCGGCCCCACCGTCGAGGGTCTATTCATAGTTCTGTATAGTTCTGCATATGACTCTTGTTGCGGCGGTGGTGGGCGCCTCCGGGTATGCGGGCGGCGAGCTGCTCCGCCTGCTCAGCGGCCACCCTGAGCTGAGGATCGGACCCCTTTTGGGGGTGTCCTCGGCCGGTAAACGGGTGGGCGAGATTCATCGCCACCTTCCCGGTCTGGCCGACACCGAGATCGGGCCCATCGACTCCGGACTCGAGTCTGCCGAGCTGCTCGCCTCCGACGTCGTCTTCCTCGCACTTCCGCACGGGCACTCGGGAGCCGTGGCTTCCCGCATCACGAGCGCACGCACTCCGCTGATCGTCGATCTCGGGGCCGACCACCGCCTGGTCGACGCACACGACTGGAACCGGTACTACAGGGCTCCTGGCGGCGTTCGGCATGCTGGGACGTGGACTTACGGGCTCCCTGAGCTGAACGGGGCTCGCGCGGCCATCGCCTCGTCGACGGCCATCGCCAATCCAGGGTGCTATCCCACTGGCGTAGCGCTGGGAATGGCACCGCTGCTCGCGGCTGGGCTCGCGCTGCCTCGGGACGTCGTGGTCGTGGCGGCGTCGGGAACTTCTGGTGCGGGGCGTGGCGCGGCGTCGTATCTTCTGGGGTCAGAGGTCATGGGGTCGCTGTCGGCGTACAAGGCAGGAGGGGCGCACCAACACACTCCCGAGATGGCCCAGACGCTCAGCCAAGCAGCGGGCAGCCGACTGTCTGTGTCGTTCACGCCGATCCTCGCCCCCATGCCGCGAGGGATTCTCGCCACGACATCTGCGCCGGCAACCCCAGGGGTGAGCACTGAGGCGGTGCGCGCTTGCCTGCGAGACGCCTACGCCGCCGAACCCTTCGTCCACGTCCTGGAGCCGGAGGACTGGCCCCGCACCGCCGACGTTCTCGGCAGCAACTCGGTGCATCTGCAGGTCGCCGTGGACAGTGCCGCCGATCGTGTCGTGGTTGTCAGCGCCATCGACAACCTGATGAAGGGAGCCGCGGGCCAGGCCATCCAGAACGCCAACATCGTGCTCGGCCTCGACGAGGCGGCCGGGCTCGCCGCCGAGGGGGTGGCGCCGTGACGGGGGACGCCACGGCAGGGGGAGTTACCGCCTCTCGCGGGTTCAGAGCGTCGGGGGTCGCTGCCGGCTTGAAGGCCGGCGGCGCCCTTGACGTGGCGCTGGTCGTCAACGATGGCCCCGAGTTCAGCGCTGCGGCCGTTCTCACCACAAACCGGGTCAAGGCCGCCCCCGTGCGATGGACGCGCGAGGTGGTGGCCGACGGGTCGTTGCGCGCTGTCGTCCTTAACTCCGGTGGTGCCAATGCGTGCACCGGTCCGGCAGGAGCTGCAGACACCATGATGACCGCCGAGGGCGTGGGGCGAGCACTCGCGTGCGACCCGGCCGAGGTCGCGGTCTGCTCGACGGGCTTGATCGGAGTGCGGTTGCCCATCGGACCACTGCTCAAGGGTGTGGGCGAGGCCGCAGAACAGTTGTCTGTTTCCGGGGGGCCCGACGCAGCGCTTGCGATCATGACCACCGACACCAGGACCAAGACGTCGGCGGCATCGAGAGGCGATGTCACGGTGAGCGGCATGGCCAAGGGGGCAGGAATGCTGGCGCCAGGCCTGGCCACGATGCTCGCCGTCATCACGACCGATGCGTCGGTCGCACCGGCCACGCTTGACGCGGCGCTGAGGACAGCGACGTCGCTCACCTTCGACCGACTCGACTCCGATGGATGCATGTCGACCAACGACAGCGTTGTGGCGATGGCTAGTGGAGCATCGGGGGTGATGGTCGGGCGCGATCTCGATGAGGCCGTGTTCGTCGAGCTGCTGGTCGAGGTCTGCCGCGACCTGGCGCTGGCCCTGCTGGCAGATGCCGAGGGTGGGAGCAAGCAGATCGAGGTCTTCGTGACGGGCGCGGCATCGGAGACCGATGCGGTCGAGGTGGCCCGGTCGGTGGCACGCAGCAGCTTGTTCAAGTGTGCGATCCACGGCGAGGATCCCAACTGGGGCCGAGTTCTATCTGCTGTCGGGACCACCGGCGCGACTTTTGAGGCCGATGCAATCTCGGTGGCGATGAACGGGGTTTCCGTCGCTGCCGCTGGGGCGGCGATGGGCGAGGAACCGATGGTCGACCTGTCCGGTGAATGGGTGAAGGTTGCCATCGATCTTGGTGCAGGGGACGCGGCCGGATGGATCTGGACCAGCGATCTCACCGCTGCGTACGTCCACGAGAACTCGGCCTACTCCTCATGACGTCGTCCACGACCAGCGAGCTGCTCACCCATGCGGCGGCGACAACGCACGCCACAGCGTCGGCCAAGGCCGCAACCTTGGCCGAGGCGCTGCCGTGGCTCGAGAAGTTCAGCGGCGCCACCGTTGTCATCAAGTACGGCGGCAACGCCATGGTTGATCCAGCCCTGCAGGAGTCGTTCGCCGCCGACGTCGTGTTCCTGCGCAGAGTCGGGCTGCGGCCGGTGGTCGTGCACGGCGGGGGGCCTCAGATCTCACACATGCTTCAACGACTGGGTGTCGAGTCCGAGTTCGTCAGCGGTCTTCGCGTCACGACGCCTGAGGCCATGGAGATTGTGCGGATGGTGCTGACCGGCCAGGTGCAGCGTCAGGTGGTGAGCCAGATCAACCAGCACGGCCCGCTGGCAGTCGGGCTGTCTGGAGAGGATGCGCACCTGTTCAAGGCGCGTCGCCGCAACGCAGGCGACAACGGCGAGGCCATTGATCTGGGCCAGGTGGGAGATCTGGAGGCTGTTGACGCTGGCTTCGTCCGTACAGTCCTGGACGACGAGCTCATTCCGGTCGTCTCGAGCGTTGCTCGCGGGGATGACGGCGCCACGTACAACATCAATGCCGACACGGCGGCCGGGGCACTCGCCGTTGAACTTGGGGCGCGCAAGCTCGTTGTCCTCACCGACGTTCCAGGTGTCTATGCGCAGTGGCCAGACACGACCGACATCATCAGCCAGATGTCCCTTACGCAGCTCGAGGCGCTCATCTCCTCAGCTGCATCGGGCATGATCCCCAAGCTGACAGCCTGCCTGACCGCTGTTCAGAAGGGCGTCCAACAGGCTCACATTCTGGACGGACGCGTGGAGCACGCCTTGTTACTCGAGGTCTTCACCGACGCTGGGATCGGCACCTTGATCGAAGACAGTGCCGACGTCGCGTCGCTCCAGGAGGCGCAGCCATGACCCTGCCACGCACCAAGGCCGCTCGGCAGCAACGCATAGTCGAGCTCCTTGGCGCCAATGAGGTGAGGTCTCAGGCTGACCTGGCCAATCTGCTTGCAGCCGACGATGTCGACGTCACCCAAGCCACCCTGTCGCGCGATCTCGATGAGCTCGGTGCGGTCCGGGTGCGCACTGCGGCCGGCCAGCTGGTCTATGCCGTGGCCGGGGAGGGTGGTGCGCCTGCTCTTGCCGTCGCCGATGAAGACCATGCGGCAATGGAGCGGCTGACCCGCAGGCTCGGCGAGCTGCTGGTCTCGGCTGACTCATCGGCGAACCTGGTGGTGCTGCGGACTCCACCTGGTGGCGCTCACTTCCTGGCATCCGCCATCGACCACAGCCTGTTGCGCAGCGTCATCGGAACCATCGCGGGAGACGACACCGTCATCCTTGTCACCAGAGGCCCCGATGGTGCTGCTGCCGTGGCCGCCGAGCTGCTTGCAGCCGCCGAGAACGCCCGAAGTGAGCCGGCATCCAACCCGAACGTCCGAAGAAGGAGAACGTCATGAAAGAGCGCATTGTCTTGGCCTACAGCGGTGGGTTGGACACGTCTGTTGCCATCGGGTGGATCGCCGAGGAGCGCAATGCCGAGATCATCGCGGTGGCAGCAGACGTCGGCCAGGGCGGTGAAGACATGGATGTGATCCGCGAGCGTGCCTTGGCGTGCGGTGCATCGGAGTCGGTTGTGCTCGACCTCAAGCAAGAGTTCGCTGACGACTTCTGCCTGCCGGCGCTGCAGGCCAACGCGCTCTACATGGACCGGTACCCAGTCGTCTCGGCGTTGTCGCGACCGGTCATCGCCAAGCACCTGGTGTGGGCTGCGCAGGAGTACGGGGCAACCACCGTCGCTCACGGCTGCACGGGCAAGGGCAACGACCAGGTGCGTTTCGAGGTAGGCATCGGGGCGCTCGCGCCCGACCTCGACGTGATCGCGCCCGTCCGCGACTCCGGGATGACGCGGGACAAGGCGATCGAGTTCGCCGACATCCACGGTCTTCCGATTGATGTCAACAAGAAGTCGCCGTACTCGATCGACCAGAACGTGTGGGGGAGGGCTTGTGAGACCGGATTCCTCGAGGACATCTGGAACGGCCCGATCGAGGACGTGTACGGCTATACCTCGGACCCCGGTGTCCTTCGTGAACCCGATGAGGTCGTTCTCGCCTTCGAGCATGGCGTCCCCGTAGCGATCGACGGCAAGCCAGTCACCGTGCTGGAAGCGATTGAACAGCTCAACGCTCGTGCCGGAGCCCAGGGAATCGGCCGCATTGACATGGTCGAGGACCGGCTCGTCGGCATCAAGAGCCGTGAGGTCTACGAGGCGCCCGGAGCCATGACACTGATCACGGCCCACATGGAGCTCGAGAACGTCACCATGGAAGGAGACCTGGCTCGATTCAAGCGTCAGACCGACCAACGCTGGGCCGAACTGGTCTACGACGGACTCTGGTTCTCACCGCTCAAGCGGTCGATCGACGCCTTCCTGCAGGAGTCGCAGAAGCACGTGACCGGTGAGATCCGGATGACCCTGCACGGAGGGCGGCCGGTCGTTACCGGGCGCCGGAGCGATGAGAGCCTCTACGACTTCCACCTCGCCACCTACGACACGGGCGACACCTACGATCAGTCGCTGGCCAAGGGATTTGTCCAGATCTGGGGAATGTCGAGCCGGATTGCTGCCCGCCGCGACCAGAACTCCGAGGAGATCATCGATGAGTGATGCGGAACCGTCGCACGTCGGAGCGGCTGGTGACGCGCCACTTCGCTTGTGGGGTGGGGCCTTCGGTGCCGGCCCCTCGGAGGCGTTGCAGGCCCTCAGCGTCAGCGTGCACTTCGATTGGCGCCTTGCACCCTTCGATCTGCAGAGTTCTCGTGCGCACGCCAGAGTTCTTCATGGAGCGGGCCTTCTCGATGCCGAGGAGCTCGACGAGATGCTGAGGGCACTCGACTCCCTCCAAGCTGATGTCTCTTCGGGTGCGTTCGTCGCCACCGTTGCCGATGAAGATGTTCACACAGCTCTCGAGCGTGGACTTGTTGAGCGCCTCGGAGCTTTGGGAGGGAAGCTGCGTGCGGGACGCAGCCGCAACGACCAGATTGCTACCGACCTCAGGCTCTACCTGCGCGCTGAGGCGAGAGCTCTCACCGAGCTGCTCGCCGACCTTCAATCTGCCTTGCTCGAACAAGCAGAAAGGCATATCGAAAGCGCGGCCCCAGGTTTCACTCACCTACAGCGGGCACAGCCGGTGTCATTTGCGCACGAGCTGCTTAAGCACGTCCACGCTCTCAGTCGAGACGTCGGACGCCTCCGTGACTGGGATCGGCGCGCGGCCGTGTCGCCACTCGGAGCCGGTGCTCTGGCCGGTTCCAGCCTGCCGCTCGACCCGCAGCGAACCGCTCGCGAGCTGGGTTTCGATGAAGCGTGTGCAAACTCCATCGATGCTGTGAGTGATCGTGATTTTGTTGCTGAGTTCGGCTTCGTCACCGCGTTGATCGGCGTGCATCTCTCTCGCATCGGCGAAGAGGTCGTGCTGTGGACGTCCAAGGAGTTCGGGTGGGCATCACTCAATGACGCCTATGCCACCGGTTCGTCGATCATGCCGCAGAAGCGCAATCCGGACATCGCTGAGCTGGCGCGTGGAAAGTCCGGGCGACTGATCGGCAACGTGGTGACCGTACTCACGGTGCTGAAGGGGCTGCCGTTCGCCTACAACAGAGATCTGCAGGAAGACAAAGAGCCGGTTTTCGACAGCATCGACACTTTGAGGGTGTTGCTGCCAGCGGTGAGTGGGATGGTCGCAACCTTGACGTTTGATGTCGAGCGCATGGCCGCGGCCGCACCCGCCGGACACGCCCTCGCTACCGACATCGCAGAGTGGCTGGTGCGGCAGGGAGTGCCCTTCCGTGAGGCCCACGAGCTCTCGGGCGCGTGTGTGCGTCTGTGCGACGAACGGGGGGTGGAGCTGTGGGAGCTGACCGATCGAGATCTCTCCAGTGTCTCGCCGGCTCTCACACCTGAGGTGAGAGACGTGCTGACCGTGCGGGGTGCCCTGGATGCCCGGTCCTCGTTCGGAGGTACTGCGCCAGTCAGGGTGCAGGAGCAGCTTGAGTCGGCGCGCGACGACGTGGCCGACAGCACAGCATGGGCGATCGTGGCGAGGGGCTAGGACCCAAGGGACTCGTGGGAGTGACTGTTCATCGTCTGATCCGTGCCGATCTTGCCGGCCCGGCAGAACGGGTTGCTCCGCTTCTCCTCGGCGCCATCCTTGAGAGTGGTGAACCGCGGGGATCCTCGGGCTCGGTCGCGGTACGGATCAGCGAGGTCGAGGCCTATGGCGACGTTGGCGCCGACCCGGCCTCGCATGCGCATCGAGGCCGTACGAAACGAAACGAAACGATGTTCGGTGAGCCAGGGCATCTCTACGTGTATTTCGTCTACGGCATGCACTGGTGCGCGAACGTGGTGTGTGGCGAGCCATCTGAGGCGTCCGCGGTTCTGATCCGAGCGGGCGAGGTACTGAGGGGCAAGGAGTTGGCGCGCGAGCGCCGCGGTGGATCCAAATCCGATCGTGAGCTCGCGCGCGGGCCAGCAAACCTGGCGGCTGCCCTGGGAATTACCGGAGACCACAACGGTCTCGACCTCACGGGTGACGGTTCGGCGGTTCGGCTGCGACCGAGGCGAGGAGAGTTGCCGTCGCCTGACAAGATCGCCTGTGGCCCGCGGGTGGGGATTCGGCACGCGGTCGACAGACCCTGGCGCTGGTGGATCGAGGGCGATCCGACGGTCAGTCGGCACCCAGGCGTCCGCATCGATAGGCCAAGATGAGCAGGTGGCCCCAGACAACACCGAGATTATCGACGACCTCGCCTGGCGCGGTCTTATCGCTCAGAGCACCGACCAGGGCGCTCTGGCTGAACACTTCCGCACTGGCAGTCGCACGCTCTACAGCGGATTCGACCCGACGGCACCCAGCCTGCATGTCGGTCACCTGCTCCAAGTGCTGACGCTTCGCAGATTCCAGGAGGCCGGGCACCGACCGCTAGCTCTTGTCGGGGGTGCGACTGGCCTGATCGGCGACCCGCGGATGAGCGGTGAACGTCAATTGCACGATCCAGACGTGGTTGCAGGATGGGTTGATCGCATCCGGACACAGCTCTCGGCGTTCCTCGATTTCTCTGACCGCCATGAGGCTCCGGCTGCGCTCGTCAACAACCTCGACTGGACGCAGCCACTCTCTGCCATCGAGTTTCTGCGCGACATCGGCAAGCACTTCTCCGTGAACCGCATGCTCGACCGTGAGGCGGTGGCTGCCCGGCTTGCGTCAACGGGAATCAGCTATACCGAGTTCAGCTACCAGCTCTTGCAGTCGAACGACTACCTCGAGCTGTATCGCCGGCACGGGTGCACCCTGCAGATCGGTGGGTCGGACCAGTGGGGCAACATCACCGCGGGCGCTGACTTGATTCGACGCGTGACCGGCAATCACGCGCATGCGCTGACGACGCCACTCCTCACGAAGTCGGATGGGCAGAAGTTCGGAAAGAGCGAGGGTGGCGCTGTCTGGCTTGATCCTGCGCTCACGTCTCCGTACGCGTTCTTCCAGTTCTGGATCAACACCGAGGACGAGATGGTGGCTTCGCTGTTGCGGCGCGTAACGTTTCGCCCGCGCGACGAGATCGAGTCACTGGAGGCCGACACTGCAGAGCGCCCGCACCTTCGCGCGGGTCAACGAGCGCTGGCCGAAGACCTCACCACGCTGGTTCACGGCGCCCAGAACACAGCGCGCGTTCAAGAAGCGAGTGCCGCACTCTTCGGAAAGGGCGAGTTGGGCGCACTGGACGACGCAACTCTAGCCGCGGCCCTGCACGAGGCGCCTCACGTTCGTGTGCCCGCGGGAGATCTGCCGACCGTTGTGGATCTTCTCGTGGCGACGGAGCTGTCGGCCAGCAAGTCGGCGGCGCGCAGAGCTGTGGATGAGGGGGGTGCCTACGTGAACAACGCCCGCGTCACCGACTCGGAGTGGCGACCTGAGGCGGATGAGCTTGTGCACGGTCGCTGGTTGGTGCTGCGCCGCGGAAAGCGTTCGATCGCGGGAGTCGAGATCGTCTGAGACGCCGGCGACGAGCTGAGCTGGCGTTCCTCGAAGGCCACTCGCCCGCCGTCATGACCACAGCGCTCATCGCTTTGAAGCTCCGGACCAGCCCAAGCCGAGCGGCCCGGAATTGAGCCTCGGCCCA
>CAVPLY010000008.1:0-86957 GCA_963706045.1 uncultured Actinomycetota bacterium
CGTAGTTGGCGACCGACTCAGCAAAGGCGCCGTCCGGGACCGCGTCGGCGTCGAATCTTGGCCGGGACGCCGAGGGCCATCGCCCGTGCCGGCACCTCGGTGCCACCGGAGACCACAGCACCGGCTCCGACCAGGGCTCCGGTGCGCACGGTGACGCGTGTGCAGCACGATCGATCCAGATCCGATCAGGCAGCCATCCTCGATGACACACCCCTCCAGGTGGGCAAGGTGACCAATCACACACTCGTCGCCGATGACGGTTCCGAGCTCGGCGGTGGCGTGAATGACGGCACCGTCCTGGACCGACGTCCGTGCGCCCACCGAGATCGTTCCGTAGTCGCCACGGAGGACCGCTCCCGGCCAGATGGTCGCTTCAGGGCCGATGCTGACGGCCCCGATCACCACCGCTTCCGGGTGGACAAAGGCATCTGGGTCGATGCTGGGCGTCCGCTCGCCGAGGGCATACACGGCCATGACGGCTCCTTCTCATCGGGGCTATCGCTGGATATTCACCTGCGAGACGCGCCGAGTTCACGCCCGACGCGACGCGCAGGGGCAGGCTAGGGCACAATCTCCCCCCGTGCGGCGCTGATCCGGGGCTGGCACGTCGGGCAGAAATCTGCCGTCAGTTGTGTTACACCGGCAGTTACCCGGAACCGATAGGAGTAACGGATCCTCGAAGGAGGGGTCCTGAAGCTATGGCAACCGATTACGACACCCCCCGCAAGACCGACGACGAGCTCTCCGAGGACAGCCTCGAGGAGCTCAAGGCTCGCCGCGCCGATCTTGCCTCCTCGACCGTCGATGTCGACGAGACCGAGTTGGCGGAGTCGCACGAGCTGCCTGGTGCTGACCTGTCTGGTGAAGAACTGACGGTGCGCGTCGTGCCGAAGCAGGAAGACGAGTTCACCTGTTCACGCTGTTTCCTCGTGCATCACCGCAGCCAGTTCGCCAAGAAGTCCGGGGGACAACCGGTCTGCAAAGACTGCGCCTGAGGTTTCCAGCTTCGTCGAGAAGGCGCTTCAGCCAGCCGCTCGGCCGCTTGCCATGCCCTTCGCCCGATGGGTCGCCCAGTTCTTGGCGACGGCAACCGTCGCTGCGCTGACCGCTGCAAAGACCAAGATCTCCGGCAGCGGGCTGTCGTCGTCGGCCTTCGGGTCAGTCCCTCGAACGAAACGCCAACCAGCACTTACGGCTTTTTGCGCCACCAGCCCGGCGGCCAGAGCGACAAGCGTGATCACCACCTGTGGGGGACCTGCTGAGTCCTGAGACTCCTCAGACGTGGTCATGGCGTTCCTTCCTCGGCAGACGGCGCTCGAGATGATCCTGTCACGTCCCCGTTGTCAGTGGCATCAGACGCCGCATCCACGCCCTGCCGCAGGGCAGCCGTAAGGCGGTCGGGGAACCGCGTCGAGACGAACCAGTAGGGCGTTGGGTCTAACCGGTCCCTGACGTCCACGGTGACAGCCGTCGACACCCAGCCGCGCAGCATCAGGTACGCGCGCGGGTCTGCTGCTGGTCCCCGGCGCGACTTTGCGGCTGCTGCATCCAGGGACTCGACGGTGCCGACCGCATCCCATGGCAGATGGGCAGGTCCGGCCGTGAGCCCGCTGTCGTCGACGATCACGGTGGCCGAGACCCGGGAGAGCCCGAGAGTCGCAAGAGCAAAGGCGGCCAGACCCACCCCTACCCCGACGGGGGTGCTGACGGCGTACCCGTACGCCACAGCAAGGGTCAAGGCCCAGAATGCGGCCGCGACCCAGAACCACCAGGGGGGCGAGAGCCTCTCGCGGTAGCGGGGACCGGTTGGCTGTGGCACGACTCCAGGGTGGCACCCGTCAGAGTCCTGCGCGCGGGTAGGGTCCGAGCGTGACCGAGCAGCCAGCCAGAAGGCGTCCCATCGAGCCACCAGCGCACGCCGTTGCACCGGTCCGGCACGTGGACGCGCCGCCGCCGGGCACGCCTTTGGGCAGCCACTACCGGCAGTGCTTCGGCTGTGGTCCTGACCACCCGACCGGGCTGCACCTGTCGTTGACCGCCGGCGAGGGCTGCACGATCCACGCCGAGCTGCTGGTCACCGCGCACCATCAGGGAGCTCCGGGTCTTGCCCACGGCGGTCTGCTTGCCGCCGCCTTCGATGAGGCCCTCGGGGCAGTGACCTGGTTGCTCCGTGTGCCCGTGGTCACCGTGCACCTCGAGACCGACTACCGGCAACCGGTTCCCGTCGGGTCGACGCTGTCGGTCGACGCCGAGTGCTACGCCGTGGCCGGGCGCAAGATCTACTCGCGCGCTGCTGGCTACCTTCTGGCTCCGGACGGGACGGTAGGACCCCTCGCGGTCGGCGCGCGATCGGTCTTCGTCTCGGTTCCGCTCGAGCACTTCCGTGAGCACGGCAGAGCCTCAGACATCGACAGCTTCGTGGCCAGCCACGACGAGACCGAGGTGCTGCACGCTTTCGAGGTGAATCCATGACCAGTGATCTGCCGCAGCGGGGGACTCGTCGACGTCCTCATCGTGCGTATCGACCCCGACCTTCCCGTCCCCGCGTACGCGCACCCCGGTGACGCAGGCCTTGACCTGCTGTCGACCGTCGATCGGCAGGTGGCGCCTGCAGAGCGGGCCTTGCTTCCGACCGGGATTGCCATCGCGCTGCCAGATGGCTACGCGGGATTCATCCATCCACGCAGCGGCCTGGCGATCGGTGAAGGGTTGACCGTTGCCAACGCCCCGGGAACGGTCGACGCCGGATACCGAGGCGAGATCAAGGTCGCGGTGGTCAATCTCGATCCCGTACGGGCGGTGTCCATTGAACGCGGTGATCGGATCGCTCAGCTGGTCGTACAGCGGGTCGAACGAGCGGTCTTCCACGAGGTTGAGCGCCTCCCAGGGTCGGCCCGCGCCGCCGGGGGATTTGGGTCGACGGGTCGCACGACCGATAGTGCACGTGACCACAGTCAGTCAGCACCAGGAGGCAGTCCCGATGTCGCTCTTTCGTAAGAAGTCGCCAACGCCGGAGGAGCAGGCCTTTCAGTCGGCGATCAGCGAGCAGTTCGACCGTCCCGACGACAGCGAGGACGACGAGAACGGCGATGCCGTTGAGTCCGACGCCGTCAACGAGGTCCACGACGACGGCATCACCCGTCTCGACTTCGGGGCGCTCAAGGTGCCGGGCGTTGACGGCATGGAGGTGCGTGCTGAGCTCGATGACCAGCAACAGGTGGTCGGCGTTGCCGTGATGCTCGACGAGACCGTCCTTCAGCTGCAGGCCTTCGCGGCACCCAAGTCAGAGGGACTGTGGGACGAGGTGCGCCAAGAGATCGCCGAGGGGATCCGAGGGGGACAGGGCAAGGCGCGTGAGGTCGATGGCCCCTTCGGTCGCGAACTCCACGCCGAGGTCGCGGTGCCGACTGAGGGCGGAGGCGACGGGCGTCAGCCGGTCCGGTTCATCGGCAGGGACGGCGAGCGCTGGTTCTTGCGCGGAGTGGTGACGGGGGCCGGTGTCAACGACGCGGAGCGCGCCCAAGGTGTTGAGTCGGTATTCGGCGGAGTCCGCGTCGAGCGCGGCACCCATGCGGCACCGCCACGAGACCCGCTGCCCCTCTCGCTTCCTGACGATGCGTCGCTGGACAGTGAGTCGGAGGGCGTCGACGACCCGAGCCAGGCCTGACCAGGTCACCGCGACGGCCGAGTAGCCTTCCCTGTTGTGGTCACCGGAACAACGTCCCCCCAGTCGCGCTCTGGCTGGTGGCATCGGCTTGCGGAGCGCCTTGCGCCCAGCGCTGACTCCCTCGAGGCCGATGAGCTGCGCCACCGCTTCGATGCTCTGCGCCTGACGGCGATAGCGGATGCACCGCTCGCAGTGAGCGTTCGAGTGGGCGGCACCGTGCGATCGTTGACGCTGCGGTGCCGGTCCCAGGTGCCGGCCCTGGAAGTCGATCTCTATGACGGCAGTGACGTGCTGACGCTGGTCTTTCTCGGCCGCCGGGCAATCCGCGGCATCACGCCTGGGCGCGAGCTCATCGCGTCGGGGCGCGTGACGCGTCGGGGGACGGCGTACGTGATGTACAACCCCACCTACGAGCTGCTGCCGGTCGCCGCGTGACGCAACCGGTACCCGACGAGAACGACGACATCGCAGGGGTCGACCTCAAGGACGCCCTGGGCGGCAAGCTCGGCGTCGCCGAGAGCGGCTTGCCGAGCGCGGTCTTCATCGTCGTCTACACGGTGAATGGGCAGGTGCTCGCACCTGCTCTGTGGGGTGCGCTGGCGACAGCTGCGGTCATGACCACCGTCCGCATCGTCAAGCGTGAGTCGTTGAAGTACGCCCTGGGCGGGATGTTCGCCGTTGCCCTCTCGGCGTTCATTGCCTCGCGAACCGGAAACGCTGCCAACTTCTACCTGCCAGGACTGATATGGCAGGGAGGGTATGCGCTGGTCTATCTGACATCGATCCTTGTTGGCTGGCCCCTGATCGGTGTCATCGTGGGGCCGTTGCTCGGTGAGGGTTTCACCTGGCGCGATGACCCAGCTCGGCGCCGTGCCTACATGCAGGTCACGTGGCTCTGGTTCGGAATGTTCGCCGTGCGCTTCGCCGTTCAGCTGCCGCTCTATCTGCTCGGCATGACTGTGGCGCTGGGGTGGGTGAAGCTGGCGATGGGGTGGCCGATCTTTGCCTTGGTTGCCTGGCTCAGCTACCTCGTGCTGACCAAGGCACCGCCACAACGACCACGGCCTGCCGGTGACGCCGAACCGGGTGACGCTAGCGCTGCGGATGGGGACTGAACGTCTGCTGAACGTCGTCCTCTGACTCAGCTGAGGTCACGAAGAGCAGCTCGTCGCCGGCCTCCAGCGGGTCGTCGGGGGTGGGCGTGATCACCCGCCGATCGCGGACGATCGTGACGAGCGCCGTGTCGGCCGGCAGCTGCACATCGCCCACACGTGAACCGACGACCGGCGAGTCCTCGGGCAGGGTGAGCTCGACGAGGTTGGCGTCGCCTTGCTCGAACTCCATCAGCCGCACGACGTCGCCAACGCTGACTGCCTCCTCGACAAGGGCTGAGAGCATTCGCGGCGTCGAAACGGCTACGTCGACGCCCCACCCCTCGTTGAAGAGCCACTCGTTCTTGGGGTGGTTGACGCGAGCCACCACACGAGGGACGCCGTACTCAGTCTTGGCGAGCAGCGAGATCACCAGGTTGACCTTGTCATCGCCGGTGGCCGCGATCGCGACCTGGCACAGCTGCAGCTGCGCCTCGTCGAGCGAGGAGATCTCGCACGCGTCACCCTGCAGCCACGTGGCAGCAGCCAGATCCGTGCGATAGGTCGTCACCTCGGGGTCGATGAGGAGCACCTCGTGGCCGTGGCCCAAGAGCTCGGCGGCGATGGATCGACCGACCTTGCCGGCACCGGCAATCGCGACGCGCATCAGAGTCCTTCCGGTGCTCGGGCAACGGCCTCGGCCGCCCGCTCGGCATCGCTGCTGACCAGCAGGGCGTGAACGATGTCGCCCTCCTGGACGACGGTGCTGGCCGTGGTGAGCTGACCGTTCCCGATCCTGGTGATGTAGGCGACCCTGATGCCGCACTCCTGCTCGAGTCGCGCGTACGTCTGTCCGATCCACTCCTGGGCCACCGGAAGCTCGGCCATGCTCACCTGCCCGCTCGGGTCGCGGTAGTCCTCGTGCAGACCTCCCGGCAGCAGCCGCCTGAGAACCCGGTCGGCGGTCCAACGCACGGTGGCGACCGTGGGGATGCCGAGGCGTTGGTAGATCTCGGCCCGGCGCGGGTCGTAGATGCGCGCCACGACCGTTGAGACGCCGAAGTTCTCACGCGCGACTCTGGCCGAGACGATGTTCGAGTTGTCGCCGCTGCTCACCGCGACGAAGGCATCGGTGCGCTCGATGCCTGCCTCGAGCAACGTGTCGCGGTCGAACCCCACCCCGGTGACGGTGGTGCCGCCAAAGGACGTCCCGAGACGGCGGAAGGAGCCGGGATCGTGGTCAACCACGACGACCTCGTGGCCGGTCCCGTCGAGCTCGATGGCCAGCATCGATCCCACTCGGCCACAGCCCATGATCACAACATGCACGGACTCACGGTAGCGGTCGCGTGCGTCGGCGTTGAGCAGGCGTAGGCTTCGCGCCCGTGGCCTCCGTGACGTCTGTCTTCAAACGTGCGCTCGTGGGGCGTCCGCAATCGAGTGCCAAGCTGAGCGACACCCTGCTGCCCAAGCGCATCGCCCTGCCGGTCTTCGCCAGCGACGCCCTGTCGTCAAACGCGTATGCGACCCAAGAGATCTTGCTCGTCCTGTCCCTGGGCGGGCTGAGCCTCTTCCACTTCACTCCGTGGGTGGCAGCGGGCGTGGTGCTCGTCTTCTTCGTCGTGGTGGCCTCGTATCGGCAGAACGTCCATGCCTACCCGTCCGGCGGCGGCGACTACGAGAACGTCAGCGTGAACCTTGGGCCCAATGCCGGGGTCGTGGTGGCCAGCGCTCTGCTCGTCGACTACGTCATGACCGTGGCCGTGTCGATCGCTGCAGCCGTCGACAACATCGGCTCTGCCTTCCAACCGGCACACGAGCACGTGGTGGTGATGGCGGTGATCCTCATCGCCGTGATCACCTTCTTGAACCTGCGAGGAGTCCGTGAGTCAGGAACGGCCTTCGCCATCCCCACCTATGCCTTCATAGCAGCGATCTTCTTGATGGTGGGCTGGGCCATCGTTCGGCTGCTGTCCGGAACCGAGCTGCGCGCCGAGAGCGCCGACTGGACGCTGGTCGCCGAGAACACCTTCACCGGCTTTGCTCTCATGTACCTCGTGGCCCGAGCGTTCACCTCCGGGACGACAGCTCTCACCGGTGTTGAGGCTGTCAGCAACGGTGTTCCGGCGTTCCAGAAGCCGAAGTCGAAGAACGCAGCGACAACGCTGCTCCTCCTCGGCGTCATCTCGATGACGATGTTCGCGTCGATCACCTGGCTGGCCCTCGAGACAGGGGTCAAGGTCTCGGACAACAACGCTGACCTCATCGGGTTGCCCGAGGGTGCCAGTCAGAAGACCGTGATCGCACAGGTGGCCGGCGCCGTCTTCAGCAACGCGCCGGTGTTGGCGATCATCGTCTCGGCCGCCACTGCGCTGATTCTGGTGCTGGCGGCCAACACCGCCTTCAACGGTTTCCCCGTTCTTGGGTCGATCCTGGCCCGAGACGGCTACCTGCCGCGTCAGCTGCACACCCGCGGCGACCGCCTGGCGTTCAGCAACGGCATCCTGGCCTTGGCCGGCATGGCGATCATCTTGGTGATCATCTTCGATGCTGACGTCTCCAAGCTGATCCAGCTCTACATCGTCGGGGTCTTCCTCTCCTTCACGCTCAGCCAGATCGGCATGGTCAAGCACTGGACGCGGTACCTCGCCATCGAGCCCGATCCGGTAGCCAGAGCCAAGATGCGCCGCGCACGGGTCGTCAACTCTGTGGGTCTCGTTCTGACCGGGTCGGTACTAGTCGTCGTGCTCCTCACCAAGTTCACGAGGGGTGCCTATCTCGCGGTCATCGCGATGGTTGTTCTGTTCGTCCTGATGAAGGCGATCAGTCGGCACTACAGCAACGTCGCCGAAGAGCTGAAGGCTGACGCGTCGTCCGAGCTGCTGCCGGCGCGCATCCACGCCGTGGTGCTCGTGTCGAAGCTGCACAAGCCGGCACTGCGAGCGCTGGCTTACGCGCGGGCGTCCCGCCCGGCGACGCTTGAAGCGGTCACCGTCAGCGTTGACCCCTCTGAGTCAGAGGCATTGCTGGCCGAGTGGGACGAGCGCGGCATCCCGGTTCCGCTGCGCGTGCTCGACTCGCCGTACCGCGAGGTCACCCGGCCGGTGGTCGACTTCGTCAAGGCCAAGCGTCAGGACAGCCCCCGCGACATCGTCGACGTCTATGTGCCTGAGTACGTCGTCGGTCGTTGGTGGGAGACGCTGCTGCACAACCAGAGCGCGCTCAGGCTGAAGACCCGCCTACGGTTCACCCCCGGTGTCGTCGTCGTGTCGGTGCCCTACCAGCTGCGGTCGTCGAAGTTGATCGCCGACCGTCCCGAGACCTTCGGTGCGGGTTCAGCCAGACGTGGTGAACCCTCGGCTGAGGAAGCGGAGCGCACTGTGTCGCAGGAGAACGAGCAATGACCGAGGCCGTGGCCGACCTGCAGGTGGGCGATGAGCTGACGGTGACCGTCGGGCCCGTCGCTCACGGTGGACATTGCGTGGCCAGGCATGACGGGCGAGTGCTCTTCGTCCGGCACGTGCTGCCGGACGAGGTCGTGCGCGTCCGGGTGCACGAGCGCGGTCAGAAGGGCCGCTTCTTTCGTGCCGAGCTGCTTGAGGTCATCGAGCCGTCGCCCGATCGCGTCAAGCCGCCGTGCCACTACGCAGGCACGTGCGGCGGCTGCGACTTCCAGCATGTCGCGGTCGATGCGCAGCGTCGTCTCAAGGCGCAGATCGTGGGCGAGCAGCTGACCAGGTTGGGCAAGATCGACGTCTCGGACGTCGACTGGTCCGGTGAGGTCGACGCCGTGGCAGACGTTGACCCCGCGAACCCCGGGCTCGCCTGGCGCACACGTGTGCGGTTCGCGGTGGACGGCGAGGGCCGGGCCGGCCTGCTGCGGCATCGCTCGCACGACGTGGTGCCCATCGACGACTGCCTCATCGCGCACCCGCTTGTCGATGTTGGCGAGATCACGACGACCCAGTGGCCAGGAGTCGACGAAGTGTCGGTGACGGCGTCACCGGAGACCGACGAACGCGCCGTTCAGGTCGGGCGAGCTCGCGGGCGTGAGTCGCTGCAGCGCGAGGCGGCCGGCCGCTCGTGGCAGGTGTCGTCCGGTGGGTTCTGGCAGGTGCACCCAGCCGCTGCTGATGCGCTCGTGGATGCCGTGATGCAGCTGGGAAACCCGCGGCCCGGTGAGCACCTGGTCGACCTCTATGCGGGCGTCGGGCTGTTCGCCGGGGTCTGGGGGAGTCGCACCGGCGGGCGCGTCGATGCCGTCGAAGGGCACCACACCGCCGCCTTGGACGCCGAGGTGAACCTGGCCGATCTCGATGAGGCCACCGTGCATGCCGTCTCGGTCGAGCATTTCGTGGCGACCGAGGTCGATCTGCGGCCAGATGTCGTCGTTCTCGACCCCCCACGCTCGGGAGCCAAGCGCCCGGTCGTTGATGCCGTCGCGGCGTGGCGTCCACGGGCAGTTGTCTACGTGGCCTGCGATCCAGCGGCCTTGGCCCGTGACGTGGCCTACTTCGCTGAGGCGGGCTACCGGCTGTCGACCCTGCAGTCGTTCGACCTGTTTCCGATGACGCATCACATCGAGAGTGTCGCTCTGTTCGTGTTATCTTGACATCAAGATAAATGTGATCGGGCAGGATCACTTCCAGACCTGTTCCCGAGCGCGACCCGTACCGCCCACCGAACCCGAGGAGCACCCGGTGCCGTCATCTCTCAGCAACCCCGACAGCCTCGGAGCCCGTAGCAGCCTGCAGGTCGGTGACGAGTCGTACGAGATCTTTCGCGTGGACGCCGTGCCGGGGGCATCGCGTCTGCCGTTCAGCCTCAAGGTGCTGCTCGAGAACCTGCTGCGCACTGAGGACGGCGCCAACGTCACCGCCGAGCAGATCCGCTCGCTGGGTTCGTGGGTCGCCGCAGCCGAGCCTGACACCGAGATCCAGTTCACGCCGGGTCGGGTCATCATGCAGGACTTCACCGGAGTGCCAGCCGTCGTCGACCTCGCGACGATGCGCGAGGCAGTGCGAGACCTCGGTGGCGACCCTGCGCTGATCAACCCCCTTGCCCCGGCTGAGCTGGTGATCGATCACTCGGTCATCGCTGACGTCTTCGGCCGTTCCGACGCCTTCGCCCGCAACGTCGAGCTCGAGTACGAGCGCAACCATGAGCGCTACCAGTTCCTTCGGTGGGGACAGGGCGCCTTCGACGAGTTCAAGGTGGTGCCGCCCGGCACCGGCATCGTCCACCAGGTCAACATCGAGCACCTGGCTCGCGTCGTCATGGTGCGTGAGGGACGCGCCTACCCCGACACCGTCGTGGGTACCGACTCGCACACCACCATGGTCAACGGTCTGGGTGTCGTCGGTTGGGGCGTCGGTGGAATTGAGGCCGAGGCCGCAATGCTCGGGCAGCCGGTGTCGATGCTGATCCCACGCGTCGTCGGCTTCAAGCTGCACGGCAAGACAGCTGACGGCGTCACGGCTACTGACCTCGTCCTCACCATTACCGAGCAGCTGCGCAAACATGGTGTCGTTGGCAAGTTCGTCGAGTTCTACGGCCCTGGCGTGGCCGAGGTGCCTCTTGCCAACCGCGCCACGATCGGCAACATGAGCCCCGAGTACGGCTCGACGATCGCGGTGTTCCCCGTGGACGCCGAGACGATCCGCTACCTGCGGTTCACCGGCCGATCGGAACAGCAGGTGGCACTGGTCGAGGCGTACGCAAGGGCTCAGGGACTCTGGCACGACGAGGAGTCTTCAGAGGCGACGTACTCCGAGTATCTCGAACTCGACCTCGGCTCTGTGGTGCCGTCGATCGCGGGACCCAAACGTCCGCAGGACCGCATCGCGCTCTCGGACGGCAAGCAGGCCTTCCGGGCGGCCGTCGCCGACTACGTCACCCATGACGAGCAGTCGTCGGTGGTCACAGCGGTCGACGAGTCGTTGGCCGAGTCGTTCCCCGCATCCGACCCACCCGCCGTCAAAGGTGACGGGCACGAGCACCTGGCCGAGGCGCCATTGGCCTCCGGCCGCCCGAGCCGTCCGGTCACCGTCACGATCGACGGCGCCGACGTGACGATCGACCACGGGGCGGTAGCGATTGCGGCTATCACCTCGTGCACGAACACCTCGAACCCGTCGGTCATGATCGCGGCAGGCCTGGTCGCCAAGGCGGCTGTCGAACGCGGGCTGAGCCGGAAACCGTGGGTGAAGACCACGCTGGCTCCAGGGTCGAAGGTGGTCATGGACTACTACGACCGCGCTGGCCTCACGCCCTACCTCGACAAGCTCGGATTCAACCTCGTCGGTTACGGGTGCACGACCTGCATCGGAAACTCCGGTCCACTGATCCCCGAGGTCTCATCTGCCGTCAACGAGCACGACTTGGCCGTGACGTCGGTGCTGTCGGGCAACCGCAACTTCGAAGGCCGGATCAACCCCGACGTCAAGATGAACTACCTGGCCTCACCGCCTCTGGTCGTCGCGTACGCGTTGGCCGGGACGATGGACATCGACATCACGACCGAGCCGCTTGCCACCGACTCAGCCGGCGAGCCGGTCTACCTGCACGACCTGTGGCCATCGCCGGCGCTGATCCAGGAGGTCATCGACGCGGCGATCGCGAGCGAGACGTTCACTCGCGAGTACGCCGACGTCTTCGCCGGAGACGAGCACTGGCAGAGCCTGCCGACGCCAACAGGGAACACCTTCGCGTGGGACGCGTCGTCTACCTACGTCCGCAAACCTCCCTACTTCGACGACATGCAGCGCGAACCGTCACCGGTCACCGACGTCGCGGGTGCGCGGGTGCTCGCCCTGCTGGGTGACTCGGTGACGACAGACCACATCTCACCGGCGGGTGCCATCAAGGTCGACAGCCCCGCGGGTCGATACCTGGCCGACCAGGGCATCGCGCCTCGTGACTTCAACTCCTACGGTTCGCGGCGCGGCAACCACGAGGTGATGATTCGCGGCACGTTCGCCAACATTCGCCTGCGCAACGTGCTGGCGCGCGGAGCTGAGGGTGGCCTCACAGTCAACCTGCTCGACGCTCCCGATGCCTCCGGCGATCGCCCGGTCGTGGCGATCTACGACGCCGCTGACGCGTATCGGGCTGCCGGGGTCCCGCTCGTCGTGCTGGCCGGCAAGGAGTACGGCTCGGGGTCATCACGTGACTGGGCGGCGAAGGGTACGGCGCTGCTCGGCGTCCGAGCGGTGATCGCTGAGTCGTACGAGCGCATCCACCGCAGCAACCTGATCGGTATGGGCGTCCTGCCCTTGCAGTTCCCCGATGGACAGAGCGCCGCCGGTCTCGGGTTGACCGGTGACGAGATGTTCGACATCACCGGGGCAGTGGCGCTCAACGATGGCGTCACGCCTGCAACGGTCGGCGTGACGGCGACGGCGCCGGACGGCTCAGTGGTCAGCTTCGACGCCCGGCTGCGGATCGACACCCCTGGTGAGGCCGACTACTACCGCAACGGCGGCATCCTTCCCTACGTGCTGAGGTCCCTGCTGCCCTGACCAGGGCTCACGCACACCGCCCGTGCTACGAAAGTGTTGAATGAAACCAGCTCCGGTGGACCGTTTCGTGACAGTCGGCGAGTTCGGGGAGCGGAGAACCCTCAGCCGGGCAGCTGGGGCGGGGGCTGGGGGCGTCGCCGGGTCAGCTGGGGCAAGATCTCGGCCACGAGCGCATCGAGTCGTCGCTCGCAGCGCTTGAGGAGCAGTCGCCTCTGGGGTCGGCCCGCAGCCCGCGCAAGCACGACGGTGCGCGACATCTCATCGAGCTCTTCGCGCCACCGTGCGTAGGCCAAAGGGTCGACACCGACCGTCGCGGCTTCGGCCAGCGACACCTGCACGGCGGAGATCTTGCGCTTGACGCGCCCCTCCGTGCTGAGCTTGGCCGGAAGGGCGGCGGTCTGTTCGGCCATCGAGGCGACGAACTGCTGAGCAGCGGGGTTGTCCTTCAGGTAGGGCAACGCCTTCTTGCCGGCCGCGAAGACGACCGGCCCCCACTTCACGAGCACCTTCATGCCTGCTGCCCAAGCGACCATGGGGGAAGTATCTCAGGCGCTGTGGACGGTGACCGCCGCGGTGGGGTGTCGGTGCCACCTGTCAGGCTCTGCTCGTGCCCTCGCAACGCAGACCTCCACCGGGCTGGCCCGCCTCGGTGCCCACGCCGGGGGCCGAGGGCTGGGAACCCCGGGCCGTCGCCTACCTGCTCGACCTCGCCCCTGGCGAGTTCCGTGTCGAGCCGCTGTACGCCAGGCAGCCGCCTTTGCTGGCCTGGCGTGTGCAGGCGCTGGTCGAGGCTCAGCTCGAGTCCGCCCGTGCCTGCTACTCCAGGGCGCGCGCTGAACTGCGCGAGGACGCCACTCCCGAGGTGGTCGCTGAGATGCTCCAGGCCCTTGAGCGCGAGGGGGCAGCGCTGCTGGCCAGACGCCGAGAGGTCGACCTGGTCGGCCGGGCGCTTCGTGGTGAGTCGTTCGTCACCAAGCTCTAGGAGCCGCAAGAGCGCGCCGCATCGCTCGCCCCGCCCTAGACTGGCGGCGAAGGTTGGCCAGGCAGGCTGACCACGGCGTTCTCGAGAGGGAGAGGAGCACCTCGGTGTCGTTGCTCTCGCAGATCGCTGCGCCAGCCGACGTCCAGGCGCTGTCTCCTGAAGAGCTCGAGCAGCTCGCCGAGGAGATCCGTGGCTTTCTGGTCGAGAACGTGTCGCGCACCGGCGGCCACCTCGGCCCGAACCTCGGCGTCGTTGAGCTCACCATCGCGCTGCACCGGGTCTTCGACAGCCCGCGCGACGTGCTGCTCTGGGACACCGGGCATCAGGCCTACGTCCACAAGCTGCTCACCGGACGCCACGACTTCAACTCGTTGCGCAAGCGCGGCGGCCTGTCGGGGTACCCCTCGCGTGCTGAGTCCGAGCACGACGTCATCGAGAACTCGCACGCCTCCACCGCACTGTCGTACGCCGACGGCATTGCCAAGGCGCTGCAGCTGAAGGACCAGGGCAGCCGCACGGTGGTCGCCGTCGTGGGGGATGGCGCTCTCACTGGCGGCATGGCCTGGGAGGCCCTCAACAACTTGGCGGCGGCGCAGGATCGACCGGTCGTCATCGTCGTCAACGACAACGAGCGGTCGTACGCGCCCACAATCGGTGGCCTCGCCCACCACCTCGCAACGCTGCGTACGACGCGCGGCTACGAGAAGTTCCTCGGCTGGGGTCGCTCGGTGCTCGGCCGCACTCCGGTGGTTGGCCAGCCGCTCTTCGACACCTTGCACGGCATGAAGAAGGGGCTCAAGGACATGGTGGCCCCGCAGGGCCTCTTCGAAGACCTCGGGCTGAAGTACGTCGGGCCGGTCGACGGGCACAACGTCGAAGAGCTCGAACACGCACTGCGCAGGGCCAAGGCGTTCCGTGGGCCGGTGATCGTGCACGCCTTGACACGCAAGGGCCTGGGCTACGCGCCGGCCGAGAACGACGACGCCGATCGCTTCCACGGTGTCGGCGTGATCGATCCCGAGACCGGGCGCTCTGTCGCCGACGCGGTGCCGACCTGGACGGGCGTCTTCGCCGACGCCATCGTCGAGGCCGGCCATCAGCGAGACGACATCGTGGCCATCACGGCGGCAATGCTGCAGCCCGTGGGGTTGCGGGCCTTCGCCGAGGAGTTCCCCGAGCGTGTCTACGACGTGGGTATCGCCGAGCAACATGCGGTCACCTCAGCGGCTGGCCTCGCCTTCGGCGGCATGCATCCGGTGGTTGCGGTGTATGCCACCTTCATGAACCGCGCGTACGACCAGGTGCTGCTCGATGTCGCGCTGCACAAGGCTCCGGTCACGTTCGTTCTCGACCGGGCCGGGGTGACCGGCGACGACGGGGCGTCGCACAACGGCATGTGGGACCTCTCGATCTTTCAGACGGTTCCCGGACTGCAGATTGCCGCCCCGCGCGACGGCCAACGACTGCGCGAGCTCTTTGCCGAGGCGATCGCCGTCGATGACGGCCCAACGCTCGTGCGTTATCCGAAGGGTGCGCTGCCAGACGAGGTCGAGGCCCTGGAGCAGGTCGGGCGTACCGATGTCCTGCACCGGTCCGGCGACAACGACGTGCTCATCGTTGCGGTCGGCGCCATGGTGGCCTGCGCCCTCGAAGTCGCAGAGCGGCTCGGCGATCAGGGCATCGGTGTCACGGTGGTCGACCCACGGTGGGTGCGTCCGGTCTCGCCAGACCTGGTGTCACTCGCGTCCGACTTCCGGTTGGTTGTCACGATCGAGGACAACCTGCGGGTGGGTGGCGTCGGGCGCTTCGTTCGCCGAAGAGCTGCAGGACGCCGAGATCGTGACGCCGGTGCACATCGTCGGCCTCCCGCGCCAGTTCCTCGAACACGCCAAGCGTGCAGAGGTCATGTCGGCCGAGGGAATGACTGCGCAGCAGGTTGCCCGTGACGTCGTCGAGCGGGTGAGCGGGCTCTCACCCCTGGCGATGCCCGATCAGGCAACGCTCGACGACCGCTCGTAGCGCTAGCGGCCCCGCAGCCAGGGGTCGACGCCGGCTGGAGGGTCCTCCAGGGCGTGGCGGGCAGATCGACCCAGCGAGCTCACCATCACGACCTCCTCGGGTGTGACGAAGACCGCGCGCTCGAAGCCACGTTCGGCCGGCTCGGTCGCCAGCGCTGCGGCAGCGGCGAACGCTGGGTCGATGCGGCCCAGATCGAGCCACCCGCGCGTTCGCATCGGCACCGCGGCTGTGCGCCACCCGACGGGGTCTGCCTCACAGAGCTCACTGCGATAGGCCGTCGACCCGAGCAGAGTGAGGACGTCGAGGTCACCGAACGGGCGCAGTGGCGCCGTTCCGTCGCGGAGCAGGCGCTGAGCGGCCAGGCGTCCGGTGCGCTCGAGCTCGCGGGCCTGACGCGGCCACCAGTCCGTCGTGT
This sequence comes from uncultured Actinomycetota bacterium, assembly GCA_963706045.1. Lineage (GTDB taxonomy): Bacteria > Actinomycetota > Actinomycetes > JAHEKZ01 > JAHEKZ01 > JAHEKZ01. Next base: position 15,695 of record CAVPLY010000008.1, read on the forward strand.
CGCAGCGCGCAGCCATGAGCAAGGACGGGGGAGCCACGACGACCTCGTCAGGGTCATCCAGCAGCCCGAGGATCCCCAGGCCCAGGTCGAGCGCCTCGCCCGGCACGCTCGCCTGCACCCATGACCGACCAGGGTGCAGGGGGTGCCCAGGGGGGAGGCCCACTGGGCGGGCGAACTCAACGGGCTCTGAAATCAGCGACAGACCGGTGCGCAGACGCACCCACATCCGTAGTCTGCGGCGCGCGGTCTCCGAGTCCGGATCGCTGTCGCCGACGACGCGAGCGATCTCGTCCCAGCTGAGCACCAGGTCTGGGTGGCTGCCCTGCACGGTGACGTGGTGATCACCGGGAAGCACGTCGATGCTGTCAAGCACCGACACCGCCAGCACCGTCCGCCGCAGGGCGGTAGGCGGCGTGCGCGCAGGATCAGGGTGCGGGGTGTCCACCTTCCGACGGTAGACCGTGGGGCGGCGCCGCGCTGACGCTCTGCTCAAGGGCCACCCATCTGCGCAGCCCGTCACGCGTGGTGGCCGCGCCACTACTTGATCTGGTTGCGGCGGCGGCGGCGGGGTGGCGGCGGCGAAGAAGAGGGGACAAGTCCCAGCAGTTGCCGCCGAGGCGTCCACCCCTCAGGGTGGGGCCGTGACATTGACCGAGCTCGACGTCCTCGACGTCGGCCCGCCACGCCAGCCGCGGCGGACTTGGGTGATCCCGAAGCCGGTTCAGGTCACCGTGCTGGTGGTGCTGCTGCTGGGGCTCGCCGGGTGGGCCCTGGCTGTCACACAGCCGTGGAACTCCGCAGGCCCGACACCGACCGGGCTCCGGTTGCTCACGGACGGGCCGGAGGGCCTCACCTGGGTGGACGTCGACACGGGGACGCGAGCAGGCGTCAGTGATGCCACCGGCGGTAGTGAGCTCGGTGGTGGCTTAGAGGCAACGGTGGTCGGCTCCGGTGTGCTGGTGCAGTACCCCTCCAATGATCAAGTATTCGCCGATTCAGTCGTGAGCTACGACGAGGACGGGACGCCCGGGCCGGTGGGGGAAGCCGACCTCGTGATCCCGTCGTCGCCCTCGTCGGTCTGGCTCGTCGTCGACGCCGAACCGCCCACTGCTGGTGGAGCGGCTCTGGCCAGCGCCTACGGCTCGTGGCGCTCGAAGGTCTTCAGCGTGCCCCCTGGGCTCGAGGTCAAGGGGGCGACGACCGACGGTCTGGTCGCCCTTCGTGGGGTCTTTCGTGGGCAGAACCTGCTGCTGTGGGATCCCCAGTTGCAGCAGAGGGTCCGCAGCCTTGGCCGAGTGATCGGGGTCCGCGAGGTCAGTGACCGTTTTGCCCTCGTCAGTACTGGATGCCTGACCACAGGGTGCTCCACGGCGATGATCGACGTCTCGACGGGCAAGCGCACCGACGTGGTCACGCCGTCGGGCTGGTTCGACGTCAGCACGCCGCGCCTGCTGCCCTCGATGGCCGGCATCGCCGTCGTGGTGAAGAACGAGGCCGGCGAGACAGCCCTCGCTGTGGGGAGGCCTGACGACCTGAGCATCGTGGACGACCTTCAGCCGGTGCTGGGCTCACAGCCCTTGGCGGGCCCCGACGGCTGGCTGATCGTGCCGCTGGAGGGTGGCGACGTCGTGGCCTGGCGCGATGGTGTCGACGTCGAAGACATGACGCGGGTACAGCTTGCTCCTGACGAGCGAGCGGTCGGCGTCAGCGGCTAGCGTCTGGCGCGCCCTCGTGGAAGGTGCGCCCGCGAACGTCGGCCGCGACGCCGGACCGGTCGAGGTACGGCGTGATGCCGCCGAGCCAGAACGGCCAACCAGCGCCGAGCACCATGCAGAGATCGATGTCGGCAGCCGAGCTGACGACGCCCTCATCGAGCATCAGCCCGATCTCTTCGGTGAGCGCGCGCAGGACGCGCTGACGAACGTCGTCGGCGTTGGGCGGGTTGTCGCCCGGCGGAACCAGAGCGGCCACAGTCGGATCGATCGCGGGTGCGCCACCTGCGGTGTCGTAGACGCTTCGGTGACCGCCTGCCGCGAGGGCGTCCAAGGTCGGTGAGGCGGCAAACCGGTCGGGGAATGCCTGATGCATCGCACCAACGACGTGTGCTGCGACGCCGGTGCCGACCAGCTCGAGAAGCGCGAACGGCGACATCGGCATGCCGAGCGGGTCGAGGCTGCTGTCGACGGTGGCGAAATCGGTGCCGTCGTCAACAGATCGCATGATTTCGGCGAGCAGCCGGATCAGCACCCGGTTGACGACGAATCCAGGGGAGTCGACGACCAGAACCGCTGACTTCTTCAGCTGCTTGGTGACGGCGAAGGCTGTTGCGATCGACCGGTCGTCTGACTGCTGCGCCCGCACGACCTCGACCAGCTGCATGACAGCAACGGGGTTGAAGAAGTGCAGCCCGACGACGCGCTCGGGGTGACGCAGGCCCTTGGCCATCAGTGAGACGGGCAATGACGAGGTGTTGGTGGCGATCACGCAGTCGTCGCGCACGACGTCCTCGAGGTCGGAAAACACCTGACGCTTGACGCCGAGGTCTTCCACGACGGCCTCGATCACAAGATCGGCGTCTGCCAGAGCTGACCGGTCGGTGCCCATGGTGATCTGCCCCTGCAGGCGGCCGGCGAGTCCGGGACGCAGCCTGCCTTTGGCCGCACGCGCCTCCAGGTCAGCGGTGAGTGCAGCCCGGGCCTTGGTGACGGCTTCGTCGTTGATATCGACCAGATGCACAGGGACGTTGAGGCGCTCGGCGATCAGCACGGCCAGCTGCCGAGCCATCAGACCGGCACCGACCAGGCCGACGAACGACACGGCTGCCGGTTCGACGTCGGGGACACCGACGGGTCGCTTGGCGCGCTTCTGCACCAGGTCGAACGCGTAGAGCGAAGCCGCGAGCTCGGGGCTGAGCGTGAGATCGGCCAGCGCCTGGTCCTCAGCGGCGAACCCGTCGGCAATTGATGCCGTGCGGGCATTGGCCAGAAGCTCAAGTGCGCGTTGCGGCGCCGGTGGTACGTCCTTGGTGCGCGCGGAGACGACGGTGCGAGCCCGGGCAAGCGCGGCGTCCCACTCCTTGTCGGTCGGGTCGGGGCGCCCTACCGACACCTCGCCGGACACGACCGAAGCGGCCCATGCCAGCGACTGCTCGACGAAGTCGGCGCCATCGAGCAAGGCGTCGGCCACACCGAGCGCAGCTGCCTGTTTGGGCTTCAGCATGGTGTTGAACGTCAGCGGGTTCTGCACGATGACGGTGACGGCGTTGTCGGGGCCGACGATCCGCGGAAGCAGCGTTGCTCCACCCCAGCCGGGGATCAGACCGAGGAACACCTCGGGCAGCGCCAGCGCGGGGGCTGCCGCCGAGACTGTGCGATACGTGCAGTGCAGTGCGACTTCGAGTCCGCCACCCATCGAGGCGCCATTGATGAAGGCGAACGATGGCACCGGCAGCGTGGCGAGCTTGCCGAACACCCGGTGCCCGAGGCGTCCGATCTCAAGCACCTGGTCGTGACTGGTCAGCTGCCGAAAGACGCTGAGGTCGGCGCCAACGCTGAAGATGAACGGCTTTCCGGTGAGACAGACCGCCGCAAGGTCGTCACGTGCGGCGACCTCGTCGAGGGCTGCCTCCAAGGACGCCAGCGAGGCCGGCCCGAAGGTGTTGGGACGCTTGTGGTCGCGTCCGTTGTCGAGGGTCAGCAGGGCGGCCATGCCGGCGCCGCCTGGCAGCTCGACGTAGTGGATCTTGGTCTCGGTGACGACCTCGTCGGGGAAAGCCGGCAGCAGGCTGGTGCTCATGCGGCGCTCCCTTCGCCGGTGTAGCCAGGGTTCTGCCAGATCACGGTGCCGCCCTGACCGAGCCCCACACACATCGTCGTGATGCCGTACTGCACCTCTGGATGCTCGACGAACTGGCGCGCGAGCTGGATCATCAGGCGGATGCCGGACGACGCGAGTGGGTGCCCGAAAGCGATCGCGCCGCCGTAGGGGTTCACCGTGGGGTCGTCGTCATCGATGCCGAAGTGGTCGAGGAACGCCAGCACCTGCACAGCGAATGCCTCGTTGATCTCGATCAGGCCGATGTCGTCGATGGACAGACCGGCGCGGCTCAGTGCGCGCTCGGTGGACGGAATCGGGCCGACGCCCATGAGCGCCGGGTCGACGCCTGCGAAGGCGTAGCCGACCATGGTCATCTTGGGTGCGAGCCCGTACTCGTCGGCGATGGCGGTGGAGGTGACGAGGGCACCGGTCGCGCCGTCGTTGAGCCCCGCGGCGTTGCCTGCCGTCACATGTCCGCGCGGCCGGAACGGCGTTCGCAGCTCGGCCAGGGTGTCGGTGGTGGTGCCAGGTCGTGGGGGCTCGTCGGCTGTCGAGAGGTCCCAACCGCCGCCCTCGGCCCAGACCGCGACCGGTACGAGGTCTGGCTGGATGGTGCCCGCGGTGTACGCGTCGGCGACCTTCTTCTGACTCGCGGCGGCAAATGCGTCCGCTCGTTCGCGGGTGAGGTGTGGGAACCGGTCGTGCAGGTTCTCGGCGGTCTTGCCCATGACCAAGGCGTCCGGGTTCACCAGCCGCTCGGCAACAAAGCGTGGGTTGGGATCGATTCCCTCACCCATCGGGTGCCTGCCCATGTGCTCGACGCCGCCGGCGAGGCCGACGTCGATGGCGCCGGCCGCGATGCCGGCTCCGAGCGAGGTGACAGCCGTCATGGCGCCCGCGCACATGCGGTCGATCGAGTAGCCGGGTACCGACTGGGGGAGCCCGGCCAATATTCCGGCACTGCGTCCGAGGGTGAGACCCTGGTCGCCGATCTGGGTGGTCGCGGCGATGGCGACTTCGTCGATCCGCTCTGGGGGCAGCGACGGGTTGCGGCGCAGCAGCTCGCGAATCACCTTGACGATCAGGTCATCGGCTCGGGTGTTGGCGTAGCGGCTTCCCGCCTTGCCGAACGGGGTGCGGACGCCGTCGACGAAGACGACCTCGCGGGGGCTGCCGACGGCAGTGCGGACCACAGAACCTCCCAGGAACGGATCAGTGGGTCGATGCTACTCGCCAGTAGCCTCGGCGCCTGCGAGGTGCTTGGTCGCCTCGCGGATCGACAGCGGGCTGAGCTCAGAACGATGCTCCTCGACGAAGGCGCGCACCCAGTCGGGGTCGGTCCTCGCGTAGTCGCGCAGGGCCCACCCGATGCCCTTGCGCACGAAGAAGTCGCGGCTGAGCGACTCCGGCGGGGTCATCGCTGAGATGATGACATCTCGGAGCAGGCCCGGGTCGGTGTCGCCCCTGGCCCCGACCTGGCAGACCAGGGCCGCGCGCCGGCGCCACAGGTCGTCGTCCCGCGCCCAGGAGCGGATAACAGGGGCCACCTCGGTCGGGTGAGCGACCAGCAGCTCGCGCACGGCGTGCGCCGAGAGGTCGTCGACGACGTCCCACCACCGTCCGGAAACGATCAGGTGCTCGTAGAGCGGCAGCAGGGCGACGTCGCGCCAACGACGGTGTCGTGGCACCTGCAGCACTGTGAGCCCGGCGTACCACTCCTCTCGGTATCCCGCGTCGTCCCAGAGTGCCGACACGGCGGCGACCAGCTCGGACTGATCGGCCACCGGCTGATCGCGCAGGGCAGCCTTTGTAAGCGTTCGCACCTGGGGCAGCGTCACACCGTGGTACGGCATCGACGACTTCATGTAGGCCTGCTGTTGCGTTGCACGCTCGGGGTCAGCGTTGTCGGCCAGATCGCGCCGAATCCGACCCACGAGCCCATCCACCGCGCCGTTCACTCCACCACCCTCCCAGACCAGGCGTGCCGAGTGCCCCGTTCTCGGGTCGGAACGGGGATCATGGGCGGATGGATCTGACGTTCACCGGTGAGGTCTGGCACTGGCGCGGCCCTTCGCCCTACTACTTCGTCACCGTGCCGGAGGACGAGAGCGGCTTGATCGAGTCGGTCAGCGCGGCAGTCAGCTACGGGTGGGGCGTCATCCCGGTGCAGGCGACGATTGGCGCCACAGAGTGGCGGACGTCGCTCTTCCCGAGAGAGGGGTTGTACGCCCTCCCGCTCAAGGACGCCGTGCGTCGGGCAGAGGAAATCGCCGAGGGCGGCACGGTCGCGGTTCGCCTCCACGTACAGCTGCCATGAGTGGGAAGTGCTTCGGTAACTCGCTGGGCAGGTGACCTCCAACGCCCTAGTGTCACCGGCATGACTGTCGACGAGCAGGGACGCCCCGAACCCCCGATCGCGGCCGACGAGGCCGCCACGCTGCTCGGGTTTCTCGACTACCAACGCGCCACCCTCGAGTGGAAGTGCGCGGGGTTGGACGCCGGCGGTCTCAACACCGCCGTTGCGGCGTCGACCATGACCTTGGGCGGCATGCTCAAGCACATGGCGCTCGTCGAGGACCAATGGTTCTCCTGGGTGCTGCACGCCGACAAGCCCTGGCCGCCCTGGGACACCGTGGACTGGAAGGCCGACCGAGACTGGGACTGGCACTCGGCGGCCGGCGACACCCCAGACCAGCTGCGCACGATGTGGCGCGAGGCGGTCGAGCGAGCACGGGGTCGCGTTACCGAGGCGCTCGCAGACGGTGGCCTGGGCCGGCTTGCCGACGACGGCATCGACGGACCACCACCTAGTCTGCGCTGGATCGTGTGCCACATGATCGAGGAGTACGCCCGGCACAACGGTCATGCCGACTTGATTCGGGAGTCCATCGACGGCGAGACCGGGGAGTAACCGCCCATGACCGGTGTTTGTGTTGCTGGGGCTACGGGCTGGACCGGGCGGACTATCGCTGAGGCGCTGTTGGCCGGTCAGGCGCTGGCCGTGCGCGCGGTGCCGAGCCTGGTCGGCGTGGTGCGCGGTCTCGACACCTTGCTGCTCGAGCACTGACCGTTCCGGACGAGGGGGTAACTCGCTGATGGCCGATGCCGAGGATGTCCGGCGTCTGGCGTTGGCTTTGCCCGACGTCGTCGAGATGGACTCCGATGGTTTCGACTTCCGGGTGACGAACAGGGGGTTCATCTGGTCGTACCCGGAGCGGCGCCCGGTGAGCGTCGTCGGATCCGCACCGATGTTGCGGTGCTCTACGTCGGCGACGAGGCCGAGAGACAGGCGCTGCTGCTTGGCGAGCCAGACGTGTTCTTCACCGCTCCGGGCTACGAAGGACAGGCGCTCGTTCTTCTGCGGCTGCCGGCCGTTGACGTCGACCGGCTGGAGGAACTCGTCACGGACGCCTGGCGGATGCGCGGCGAGTTCTAGGGGGTTGCGGTACGGGCGACGCGGTCGAGCGCCTTCGCCATGGGACGCGCTGTCACCTCGATCTGCCAGGGGCGGGCGCCGTGTGACCGCAGCCGCTCGGCGATCCCGGTCTCGGAGCAGTCATCGGGTGGTTCCCAGGCGATCCGCCGCACGGTGTCGGGGGTGAGCAGGTTCTCGGTGGGCAGGTGGTGCTCGTCAGCGAGCGCGGCGACCGCAGGACGCAGAGCCGCGAGCCTGGCGGCGGCCTCGGGGTTCTTGTCGGGCCACGAACGCGCAGGAGGGGGAGCATCTGTCGCCAACGACGTCGACGGCAGCTCGGTATCGGGGCAGGTGCGTGCTCGCTCGATGGCCGTCAGCCAGCGGTCAGCCTGCCTGCGGTTGGCCTTGCCGCCAAAGACGGGGAGCGCGATGAGTGCCTCGCGGGTAGCGGGCTGCTCGACAGCTGCCGCCACGATGGCGCTGTCGGGGAGGATGCGCCCAGGCGCGATGTCACGGTTCTGTGCAAGCTGGTCGCGGGCGAGCCAGAGCTCACGGATGACAGCGAGTTGACGCGGTTTGCGCACCTTGTGCATGCCGCTCGTACGGCGCCAGGGGTCAACCCGGGGCGGGGCTGACGGGGCGGCCAGGATCGCCGCGAACTCTTGACGCGCCCATTCGGACTTGCCCGCATCTTCCAGCTCAGCGGCCAAGGCGTCACGCAGCTCGACCAGCACCTCGACGTCGAGCGCTGCATAGCGGAGCCAGTTGTCAGGCAGGGGGCGGGTCGACCAGTCGGCCGCGGCGTGGCCCTTCTCGAGGCCGATGCCCAGCACTGACTCGGTGATGGCAGCCAGTCCCACCCGCGGGTGGCCGAGCAGTCGGCCGGCGAGCTCGGTGTCGAAGAGCTCGCGCGGGTGAAGGCCGATATCGGACAAGCAGGGCAGGTCCTGGGTGGCGGCGTGCAGCACCCACTCGGCGTCGTTGATCGCCTCGGCGAGCGGGGTCAGGTCGTCGAAGGCGATGGGGTCGACCAGGAAAGATCCCGCTCCGGCCCGGCGGATCTGCACGAGGTAGGCACGCTGTCCGTAGCGATAGCCGCTGGCGCGTTCGGCATCGACGGCGATCGGGCCAGATCCAGCGGCCAGGGCGTCGGACGCCTCGCCCAGCGCTGCCGGCGTGGTGATGACCGGAGGAAGCCCGTCCCTGGGCTCGAGCAGCATGGTGACCGGAGGGGTGTCGTCCTCGACGGTCTGGTGGTCGGTATCGCTCACGGCGACACCGTACGCGGCGCCAGCGTCAGCTGATGACCCCGGCACGCAGCGCCACAGCGACCATTTCCGCGCGGTCGCCCGTTCCAAGCTTTCGCGCGATCCTGGCCAGGTGGCTCTTCACAGTGAGCGCGGACAGGCTCAGCTCGCCGCCGATGTCGCGGTTGGAGTGTCCACCGGCCACCAGCTGCAGGACCTCGATCTCGCGGGCGGAGAGGCCTTCAGGCCCACCGGTTCCACGAGTTCGGGTGCCGGGAGTCGTGCGGGCGGGGTCTGGTGAACCGCCGGTGACGACAAAGCCCTTGACGCCGGCAGCGATCGCTGCACGCACGGAGTACGGGTCGTCGCCGGGTGAAAGGGCGACGCAGCGCCCCCATCCGGCCTGACGCAGCTCACCGAGCAAGGCCAGCCCAGATCCGTCGGGCAGTGCGAGGTCCATGACGCAGAGGTCTCGGGGACCGTCGGCGATGGCGCGGGCCCTGGCCTCGGCCACAGACGCGGCCTCTGCCACTGACGCGGCCCCGAGAATGTGCAGACGCCGGACAACGGCCTCCCGGACGCTCGGGTTCGCGACGACCGCGAGCGCGGTGAAGCGGGCTGTGCGGAACGCGTGCGGATGTCCGCCACGTTCGACGAGTGTGGTCACTCGTCCCTCCCTCCGGTCGGGCGTGGTGACGCCGCGACTGTGCCGATCGAACAGGCAGGACCGGACTAGCCCGGAAAGCCCACCTGATTCCTCATCGGACGCACCCGGTGGAGGCTGTAGGCCAAATGGCCTAGTAGATGGAGCAGGGCCGCGGACGCCGGCGGACCAGTGGCGGCTCAACGGCCTGTCCGCGGTGACTCAGCGTCGGCCGAGGGGGACGACACCTGCGGGCAGTGGCGGCAGTCCAGCGGCGGTGCACAGCAGGTCGCCCCACGCCAGCAAGTGGTCGCCGAGGGAGTCATCGGTGGGCGTCCAGGAGGCCCGGATCTCGATCTCAGCTGACGCCGGACGGTCAGACATCGACCCGAAGCTCTCAGAGGCCACCCTGGTCACGGTGCCGCTCGCGGCGCCGACATCGAGTTGGTGGGCGGCGAGGCACTCCATCAACCAGGACCACCCGACGCCGGTGACCATCGGGTCGGTCGCCATCTCGACGTCCAGACCTGCTCGCGCAAAGGTGACGACGCGGAAAGTGCCTTCCCAGGAGTCATGGCCCTCCGGGTTGTGCAGCACCACAAAACGCCCAGATCCCACCTCGTCGTCACCGACCATGACGTCGGCGGTCAGAGCCACGGAGAAAGGCGCCAGCCGCTGCGGCGCGGGGGCTTCGTCGCAGTTGATCTCTGGGCGCAGCCGCACAGAGCGCAGCGACTCAAGGGCGCGGGAGAAGGTCTCCGGTGGGGAATCCGGCACGGTCACGGGCTCAGCGTACGTCGCGCCACGGGCCCCTCCCGACCGCGACGCGCGCACGGACAGCACCTAACCTGCCGTGATGGCCGTCGCCCTCGCACTCCTCTCGAGCCTGCTGTGGGGAACGGCCGACTTCTTCGGCGGGCTCTTCACCAAGCGGATGGCCGCGGTCGTCGTCGTCCTGGTGTCGCAGGCGATCGCACTGGCGATGATTCTTCCGACCGTCTGGTTGTTGGGCGGGTTCGACGATCCCAGCGGCTACTTCTGGTGGGGTGTCGGTGCCGGCATCGTTGGCCCGGTCGGTCTGGTCTCGTTCTACTGGGCCCTCTCGATCGGCACGATGGGTGTGGTTTCACCGATCGCAGCCACCGGCATCGTGGTTCCAGTCGCGTGGGGCCTCATCGACGGTGAGCAGCCCACCTCGTGGCAGTACCTGGGCATCGTCATCGGGTTCATCGGCGTGATCTTGGCCAGCGGTCCGGATGCGCCGCGCGAAGGTGCCGAACGGCAGGCGCACACCAAGTCGATCGTCCTCGCGCTCATCGCCGCTCTCGGTTTCGGCGGTTCCTTCGTCTGCCTCGACGGAGGTGGCGAGTTCAGCATCGGCATGACGCTGGTCGTCCAGCGTTCGACGAGCGTGCTGCTGATGGTCGTGCCTGTTGTGGTGTTCACGCGGTTGGCCGGTCTGCGCTGGCGTGACCTGCCTGGCTTGGCCGGTGTGGGGGCCGGCGACGCCGCCGCGAACGGTGCCTTCGCCTGGTCGTCGACCCTCGGTCTGCTGAGTGTGACGTCGGTGCTCGGGTCTCTCTATCCGGTGGCGACACTGCTGCTCGCCCGCATCGTGCTGAAGGAGCGGCTCACCCGGCTGCAGTTCTTCGGCGTCGGTGGCGCGCTCTGCGGAATCGTGCTCCTGGCGGCCGGATGAGCCAACTCGGGTCTTCCGTGACACGATGACTCACCGTGTCTGACGCATCCCTCGCCCAATCGCCGTTCCTGCGCGCATGTCGGCGTCAACCGGTGCCGCATACGCCTGTGTGGTTCATGCGCCAAGCCGGTCGGTCGTTGCCTGAGTACCGCAAGGTGCGCGAGGGCACCACCATGCTCGAGGCGTGCACGAGACCCGACCTGGTCACCGAGATCACCCTTCAGCCGGTCCGACGCTACGGCGTCGATGCTGCCATCTTCTTCAGTGACATCGTGCTGCCGCTGAAGGCCATCGGCGTCGATCTCGACATCGTTCCCGGCGTCGGACCCGTTGTGGCCGACCCGATCAGGCGCCGCGAACAGGTGGACGCCATCGGTGTGTTGACGCCTGACGACGTCCCCTACATCACCGAGGCCATCGGCATGCTGGCCGACGAGCTCGGCGGAACGCCGCTCATCGGCTTTGCGGGCGCGCCTTTCACACTCGCGTCGTACCTCGTCGAGGGCGGCCCGTCGAAGAACCACGAGCACACCAAAGCACTGATGTACAGCAACGAAGCTGTGTGGCACGCGCTCATGGGTGTGCTTGCCGATATCTCTGCGGCGTACCTGCACGTGCAGGTTGCTGCCGGCGCATCCGCTATCCAGCTCTTCGACTCATGGGTGGGGGCGCTGTCTCCGGCTGACTACCAGCGCTACGTCATGCCGCACTCTCAGCGAATCCTGACCTCGCTGGGTGAGACAGGGGTGCCGCGCATCCACTTCGGCGTCAACACTGGCGAGCTGTTGCCGCTGATGCGCGACGCCGGCGCCGACGTCGTTGGTGTCGACTACCGGCTCTCACTGGCTGACGCAGCAAGCCGTGTCGGTGGTGGTGTGGCGTTGCAGGGCAATCTCGACCCCGCCGTCATCTTCTCGTCGCCCGACGCCGTGCGAACCCGGGTCGACGCGGTACTCGACTCTGCGAAGGCGCTACCCGGGCACGTTTTCAACCTCGGGCACGGCGTCCTGCCCACGAGTGACCCGGAAGTCCTCGCCGCCGTCGTACGTCAGGTACACGAGCGCACGCAGCACTAGCTGAGTGACGGGCCTACCCACCCCACAGAGCTTGCTGCCCTAGCCGACCGGCTCGGGCTCGCGTTCCTGCGGGGCAGCCTCGGTCTCGGCGGTGGCTGGAGCGGCGCTGGCGTGACGTCGACGCCACGCCGCTGCGACCGGTCCGAGGATGAGAGCGGCAACGACGAGGAACGGCAGCAGCACGCCGATCGTGGTGAGTGCAACAACGATGACACCGACGAGTGCGTCCCATCCACGCTGAAGGCCAGGGAGGAACCCAGTCGTGTCCTCGGGTGGAGGCTCAACAGCGTTCGGAGCCAGCACAGTGACCGACAGGGTCGCCAACGCGGTCTGGTTGGCGAGCGACCTCTGCTGGGCGAGCAACGACTCGAGGTCGGCTTCCCGCCGCGACAGCTCGCTCTCGATGCGAACCACTTCACCGATGGTCGTCGCCTCGCTGAGCAGTGCGCGGATGCGCTCGACGCTGGCGCGTGCACTGTCGACACGGCTGTCGACGTCGACAACCGTCTCGGTGACGTCCTGCTCGTCGGCAGTGATGCGGACGACCTCTCCCTCTTCCTGGGCGCGGTCGATGACGCTGTCGAGCTTGCCGGTTGGGACGCGCAGGACGATGACGGCGCGCGTGCCCTTGGGGTCGTCGGGGTTGCTGCTCACATCCCGGCCCGACACGAATCCGCCAACAGATGACGCGATCAGTTCGATGGCGTCGACCGTGGTGGTGACGTCTTGTGAGCGCAGGGTCATCTCTGCGGTGGCGATGACGGCTCGATCTGTCTGCACCCCGGAGAGCAATCCGTTTCCAGATGCCTTTGTGCCCGTGACCCCAGATGCACCCGCCGCGTCCTCAGCAACCGAAAGATCAGCGGTCCCGCCCGGCTCAACGGCGCCCACCTGGTCGCGGACCGCGTCGGCTGAGGAGGCGGACATTGAGTCGTCGCCCCCCGAGCAGCCAGCGAGCATCACGGTTGCTCCCGTCAGGGTGATGATGGACAGTGCCGCCGTTCGCGAACCCCTCATGGCCCCTCCCGGGCTAGATCACCTCGGTGACACGTTTGCGCGCGTGCTGTCGCGTGCTGTCGCGCTGTGTCGGGGCGTAGGACGCTCGTTGGGGCGCGCTGGTTCCGGTCGGCCCGGCCTGTCACCCGTTCGTGACCGAGTTCTGAGAGGCTGACGGGCGTGTCAGTCGCGCGAACAGTCGTCATCGGGGGTGGGATCGCCGGCCTTGCTGCTGCCTACCGATGCGCACAACGAGGCGACGACGTGACCGTTGTCGAGAGCGCGTCCACTCCTGGTGGCAAGCTGGCCAGTCACATCGTCGATGGGTTGACTCTCGATGCTGGAGCCGAGTCGTTGCTCGCACGTCGCCCCGAGGGACTGGACGTCATCGCCGCGTCCGGACGAGCCGCCGACCTCGTGCATCCGGCAACATCCGGTGCCGGACTGTGGTTGGACGAGATCGTCGCACTACCGCGGCACCAGCTGTTGGGGATTCCGAGTGACGCCGGCGATCCTGACCTCGTAGCTGCCCTTGGGGATGACGCCCTTGCCCGGCTCACGGAAGAGCCGCCTATGGGCGCCACGATGCCGAGCGACATGACAGTTGCTGAGCTGGTGGGTGGCCAGCTGGGTGATGCGGTCGTTGACCGACTCGTCGAACCGCTCCTGGGTGGCGTCTACGCCGGACGCGCCGACCAGATCTCGGTCGATGCCGCCCTGCCCGGCTTGCTCGACCACGTCGCCCGCGCGGGGTCGCTAGTGGGAGGCGCCGCGGCCATGCGGGCGAGGTCGGTCGGTGAGGGGCCGGTGTTCGCGTCGGTGGTGGGCGGACTCGGTTCGCTCCCGCTCTCGTTGGTGAACGCGAGCGGGGTCGACGTCATGACCAGCACGGTGGCAGGCGACTTACGCGGTGCCAGCGGCGACTGGTCGATCGAGCTCGAAGGCGGACAGACGATGGCGGCAGAACGGGTGGTGATCGCCGTCCCTGGATTCGCCGCTGCGCCGCTGCTCGCATCAATCGCGGGGGAGGCGTCGACGACGGCGTCCGATCTCGACTACGCCACGGTGGCCCTGATCACAGGGGTATTCGACACTGGATCTGTGTCCGCCGACCTCAAGGGCACCGGCTTCTTGGTGCCGCCAGCCACCGGCCGGCTGACGAAGGCGGCAACCTTCGTCAGCCGCAAGTGGCAATGGGTGGCCGACGCGGCCCCCGGGCGCGAGGTGCTGCGCTTCTCGGTCGGTCGTCATGGCGACCAGCGGGGCATCGACCTCTCCGACGCCGACCTCGCAGAGGCTGTGCTTAGCGAGGTAACCGGTGTGCTTGGTCTGACGGGCGGGCCTCGGGCCACCGCTGTGACGCGATGGGAACGGTCCTTGCCCCAGTACCGAGTAGGGCATCGGGCGCGGGTCACGCAGGCCCGGGCCTCGCTGCCGCCAGGGATCGCGATTGCCGGTGCCGCGTGGGACGGGGTCGGGATCCCGGCCTGCATTGCGTCCGGCTGGGCAGCGGCAGACCGAGTGGCTGGCGTCGAGCCACCCAGGTGACAATGGGGGAGTGAGCGACACCCAGAACCCCAGCAGCAGCCAGCCCAGCAACCAGGCCAGCAGCCAGTCCAGTGCTCCCGGCCCCGCCGGCCGCACGATCAGCGGCAAGCAGGCCCGCGACCTCAACGACGTCATCCGCTACACCGCGTGGTCGGTGTTCCGCGCGTCCTCGCAGCAGCCCGACGACCGCACTGGCGTCGCAGCAGAGGTCGACACCCTGTTCGACCAGCTGAACGACAAGGGCGTCGTGGTGCGGGGCGTCTATGACCTGCAGGGCTTGCGCGCCGACGCCGACTTCATGATCTGGTGGCACGCCGAGAACAGCGACGACCTGCAGGACGCCTACTCGGCGTTCCGGCAGACCGCACTTGGGGCGTCCTGTGAGCCTGTGTGGTCGCAGATGGCGTTGCACCGCCCGGCCGAGTTCAACAAGAGCCACGTTCCGGCCTTCCTCGCCGACGAAGACCCCAAGCGCTACGTGTGCGTCTACCCGTTCGTCCGGTCGCTCGAGTGGTACGTGCTGCCCGATGAGGAGCGCCGGGCAATGCTCGCCGAGCACGGGCAGATGGCGCGTGGCTACGCCGACGTGCGGGCCAACACGGTGGCGTCCTTTGCCCTTGGCGACTACGAATGGCTCTTGGCGTTCGAGGCCGACGAGCTGCATCGGATCGTCGACCTGATGCGGCACCTGCGGGCGTCAAAGGCTCGACTGCACGTGCGCGAAGAGATCCCCTTCTACACCGGACGTCGCCGCGCGATGGCTGAGATCGTGGCGTCACTGCCCTGATCGGCACTAACCTGCAGGTGAACGCACCCACAGTGGTTCGTCACGCTTCGCCGTAGGAGGCTGTCATGGCTCACCCGGTCATCGTCGTCGGTACGTACGACAACCGTCATCGCGCCGAGCTCGACTACGAGCACATCGCCAAGAACCGTGAAGAGCTCTGGAGCGAACGCATCTACGCGCTCGCGCTGGTCGAGCGGTCGTCCACCGGAAAGGCCAAGGTCGTCAACCACCTCGAGCCGGACGCCGACAAGGGCGGGATCGCCGGCACTGTGGTCGGCGGGCTGTTGGGCCTGCTCTACCCGCCCATCATCTTGGTGACGGCGGCTGCGGGGGGCGGCGCGGCGCGGGCCGCAGCGCATCTGTGGCATGGAGTCTCGCGCAAAGACATCGCCGAGCTGGGCACCGCACTCGACGCAGGAGAGGGCGCGGTGATGGTGATCGCCGCCAAGCTGCCAGATGACATCGACTCGGTGCTTCCGAACGCGACGCACGTGGCTCACCGGACGATGTCACACAAGCATGAAGACATCGAGGCACTGATCGCTGAGCTGCGCGAGACCGAGTCGACGGGTGCGGCGTCGGTCGAGCAAGCCTGACGCCAAGGGCTCCTACTCGGTCGGCTCCAGCGTGAGGCTGATCGAGTTGATGCACCACCGCTGGTCGGTGGGCACGTCGTAGCCCTCACCCTCGAAGACGTGGCCGAGGTGCGACCCGCAGTTGGCGCAGCGGGCTTCAGTGCGGGCCATCCCGTGGCTGCGGTCCTCGATCAGCTCGACGGCATCGTCCTCAGTGGGTGCGTAGAACGACGGCCACCCGCAGTGGCTGGCGAACTTGGCGTCCGAGCGGAACAGCTCTTGGCTACATGCTCGGCAGCGATAGATGCCCGTCGTGGCGGTGTCGGTGTACTCGCCGCTGAACGCGGGCTCGGTGCCCGCTTGTCGCAGCACGGCGTACTCCTGCGGAGAGAGCTGGGCGCGCCACTCGGCGTCGGTCTTCTGAAGGCGATTGGTCATGCGTCTACGGTAGGTCGCGATCGGGCGGTCGGCCAGTGCCGGCCCCTTACCGACCAGTGACGAAGTACGGTCGCTCCTGTGGCCACTGAACGCATCGACGTCGCTGCTGGCGATCGCACGGTCTCCATCTCTAACCCTGGCAAGGTCTACTTCCCTGATCTGGGCGAGAGCGGTCGCAAGATCGACCTGGTCACCTACTACGCCACGGTCGGCGAGATAGCCCTGACGTCAGTGGCCGGACGACCCACCTACCTGCAGCGCTACCCCGACGGCATCGAAGGCGAAGAGGTCTACCAGAAGCGCCTGCCGCCCAGGTCTCCCGACTGGCTGGGCCGCGTCACGGTGACGTTCCCCGGTGGACGCAAGGCCGAGGTGCTGCGTCCCCAGCACCCGGCCGACCTGGTGTGGGCGGCGCAGTACGGCACCATCACCTTGCACCCGTGGCCGGCGATGGCCGCTGACCTGGCGCACCCCGACCTGATGCGGATCGATCTCGATCCGCAGCCGGGCACCGACTTCTCGGACGCCGTGTGGGCGAGCCTGGAACTGTTGCGTCCCATCCTCGACGAGCTGGGCGTCGTCGGCTTCCCGAAGACGTCCGGTGGCCGGGGAATCCACGTGGACGTTCCGCTCACCCCCGGCTGGACGTTTGCGCAGGTGCGTCGGTCAGTGTTGGCGATCGCTCGCGAAATGGAGCGACGCGCTCCCGACCGCGTGACGTCGGCCTGGTGGAAGGAGGAGCGCGGTCAGCGCCTCTTCATCGACTTCAACCAGATGCTGCCCGACAAGACGATCGCGGCCGCCTACACGGTGCGAGCACGTCCAGGTGCCCCCGTATCGACACCGGTGACCTGGGACGAGCTGCCATCGGTCAGCACCATGGACTTCACGATCCATACGGTGCCGCAGCGTCTGCAGGAGGTCGGCGACCTTCAGGCATCGATGCACGAGGCGGCCGCGGGACTGGAGCGTGCCTTGGAGTGGGTCGAGCGCGATGAGGCGAACGGCCAGGGTGAGACGAACTACCCTCCCAACTTCCCCAAGATGCCGGGGGAGCCGCCCAGGGTGCAGCCGAGCAAGAAGGTGGCTGACCACTGGACCGACTGACCAACATCTCGTCGATAGCACGCTGGGAATGCCGCAGGAGTGCCCGACCTGAGAACGGCACCGATCTAAGAACTACACCGACCGAACGACTACACCGTGGTCGTGAAGCTCTGGCCGCTCACGGTGCAGGAGGTCCTGTCGCAGGCCACCAAGCCGATGTCGAAAGAGACCGATCCGGGACGGAAGAAGCCGTTGGCGGGATCGAGCACGATCTTCGAACGCCGCCGCTGGCCGTCGCACGTGATCTCGGCGGTACCGCGAGCGCGGACGTCCTGCAGGGCGCGCGCAGACCAGGCTGCCGTGCCGCTGCCGTCACATCGCACGCGCGCCTTGACCGTGATCGTGCCGGTGTAGTTATCCAACGACACTGAGCGCAGTTTCCAAAGGAGCTCTGGGACATCGGCCTTCGACGCGGACGCGGGGGCTGCCGGCAGCAGAACGAGCCCGGCAAGGGCAACCAGGACGCCGACCCGACGCACGCGGCTCATCGTGCGCCACGTCCGGGCGGGCTGATCCGGATGCGTTCGAGGGTGGCACTCCCGATGCCGAAGTCCTTGCCGATGATGATCTGCTCGATGGTGAGGTCAGCCGCCCCGGGGTGGAATCGCCCATTGCGGGGGTCGAGCTCCAACGTCGAGCGGTAGCCGTCGCCATCGCACGGCACCTTGGACACCGCCCGCGCACGAACGCGCTGCTCGATGGCAGCGCCCCACTGGAACGATCCCTTGCCCGTGCACTTCACACGTGCGGTTACCTCGACGTTGCCCGTTCGCGGCTGCCAGTCGATGGCCTTGACTTTGAGCACCGTCTCGGGAAGGGGAGCGGCGGCAGCTGAGGCCGGAAGGGCGGGAAGGAGGACTGCGGTGGCGATTGCAGCCAGTAGCGCTGCGCGCTGACTCACCCGCATGGCCCCTCCCCTCTGACGCGGTGCTTCCGCGTACGGACTCCGTCAGAGTACCTGCGGTCGTCACCGTGGGTAGTCACCCACCTGAGTTTGGGCCGAATGGGGGATGTCCCGGGAAAGCCCCAGGTCAGCGCCCTGCTCTGGTCACCAACCCCGGCGCAGTGTGATCTCGAGCGCGTCGACGAAGACGTCAGCGGCTTCGAGGTCGATGCAGAGCGGTGGCTTGATCTTGAGCACGTTCATGTAGTCGCTGGTGGGCTGCACGATGACCCCCAGCTCGCGCATACGTTCGCAGATCGCCAAGGCCTCCTCGGTGGCCGGCTCCAGGGATTCCCGGTCGCGCACGAGCTCGATCCCGCGGTAGAGCCCGAGCCCGTGCACGGTGCCGATGATCGGGTACTCGGCAGCCATGGCGTTGACGCGGTCAGCGATGTGCTGGCCGATCGCTGCCGCGTTCGCCTGTAGACCCTCGCTCTCCAGGACGTCGAGGGTTGCCAGCGCAGCCGCGCACCCCACCGGCGAGCCCCCCATCGAGCTGAAGAACGATCCTTCTTGTCTGCGTAAGGTCTCAGCGATCTCGCGGGTGGTCACGACTGCGCCCACCGGGATGCCGTTGGCTGTGCACTTGGCCATCGTCACGATGTCGGGCACGACGTCCTGCTGCTCGAAGCCCCAGAAGTAGTCGCCGAGGCGGCCGTAGCCCACCTGCACCTCATCGGCGATGCAGATGCCACCGGCAGCCCGCACCGACGCGTACGCCGCCTTCAGATATCCGTCGGGCAGCAGGACGCCACCAGCGTTCCCGTAGACCGGCTCGGCGATGAAGCCACTCACCTGGCCCCCTGCGGCGGCGATCTCGGCCAGGGCACGGTCGACGTCGGCTGCGTACCGAGCGCCGGCGTCCGGACCTTTGAAGCGCCCGCGGTAGGGGTTCGGCGACTCGACGACGTGCACCCACGGGGGGCGGGTCTCGACGGCGCGTGGGTTGTCGTTGATGGCTGTGGTGACGTCGTCGGTACCGGTCGTCCAGCCGTGGTAGGCGCTGCGCACGGCGAGGATGTCGCGGCTGCCGGTTGCCGCGCGCATCAGGCGCAGGGCTACCTCGTTGGCCTCGCTGCCCGTACTGACGAGAAAGACGGTGTCGAGCGGCTCAGGGAGCATCGCAGAGAGGCGCTCG
This sequence comes from uncultured Actinomycetota bacterium, assembly GCA_963706045.1. Taxonomy (GTDB): domain Bacteria; phylum Actinomycetota; class Actinomycetes; order JAHEKZ01; family JAHEKZ01; genus JAHEKZ01. The sequence continues at coordinate 35,123 of CAVPLY010000008.1, forward strand.
GAGAACTCGACCATGGATGCATAGTGGAATCGTGAGTTGGTGTTGACCAGGCGCAGCTGTCGACTGACCGCCTCTTCGACGGCCGGGTGACTGTGTCCGAGGAGCGTCACGTTGTTCACCATGTCGACGTAGCGACGGCCGTTCGTGTCGAACATGTGGTGGCGGCGGCCCCGTTCGATGCGCGGCGGGTCGTCGTAGTAGACCTCCTGAGCAGGGGCCACGACGGCGTCGCGCCGGGCGAGCAGCGTCTGATGCGTCGTCGGGGGAACGGGGGTCGATCCCCGGTGTCGCGTCGGTCGCCCACCACTGCTGCGGGTCTGCGGTGGCATGACGCCAGCCCTGCGCCGGCGGCGCCAGCATCGGCGGCCGGTGGTCAGGATCGGCGACCAGCTGCACGGTGAGCGCAGGAGCGGCGTCGTGCGCGTCCGCGACGGTTCCGAGCACGTCGCCGGGCTCCACCTGGGCACCGAGGGAGTCGGACGGGTTGATGCCGCTGAGGTACAGCCGCCAGGTGTCGTCGACGTCGAGGCAGAGCGAGCTCTCGTCGTGGGTGATGCTGCCGGCATGAGGAGCGAGCACGTGGGTGCCGGCCGGTGCGAAGATCTCCAGGCCGGTGCTGACACCGCCGTCGCCGATGAGTCCGAGTCGGCCCTCGTTGTACTGCCCGATGCCCCACCCGTCGACCAGCTGACGGCGGACGCCGTCAGCGAGGTTCCAGGCCTCGGGCTCGAAGGTGTCGGCGGTGACGGACTGGTCCACCGACGGCGTGTCAGCGGGGACATCGATCAGGGCGGCGACGGGCGCCGGCGGTTGCGGCTGCGGCGGACTCGGCATCGCGACGGCCCTGGCAAGCTCGCCATGCGCTGCGCGCCACGGAACAGATCGCACGGCGTTCCAGATACGCCAGTCGTCCGAAACCGACCCCTGCACGTACTCGTCGTCGGGTTCGAGCCGTGCCTGGTGTTCGCTGCTCGCCACGTTGGACGCGGCACGAGCGATCACCAGCGGCCACAGAGCCGCCACCTCGTCGGCGTTCAGCGGGAACGCCGAGTGATACCCGCGCAGCACATTGACGATGACGCCGAGCGCATCGTCGGTGTCGTGCCCGATCAACGAGCCACCGGCCACCGCCACGTCGCCCGCGAGCCAGGTGCGCAGGATGTCACCGAAGTCGATGAGCCCGTCCGGCCAGGGCTGGCCAGCGGCGTTGACGCTGGCCACGACGTTGACATCGGTGACGTCGGCATGGCAGACCGCCACGCGAAGCCGAGGTGCAAGCGCGTCGATAGCCCGCTGCGCGCGCGCCATCTGCTGCTCGATGTCAGCGCGTCCATCGGCGTCGGGGATCGATGGGCCAAACGCGGCCACGACATCGCTGGCGTGCCGCACATCCCACTGCAGCGTGCGATCCAGGCCTGGGTGGTCGAAGTCGGCGAGAGCGACAGCGGCCGCCCCAGCCAGCCAACCCTGGCGGCGCTGCACGACAGGAGCGAGGTAGTCGAAGTCGGCCAGGGGCCGACCGTCGAGGAAGGTGACCAGCCGGACGTCGTAGGTGGCATCGCCCTCGGTGACCTGTCCGATCAGCGCCCCATCTGCATCGGGCAGCGGAACGGGTGCGCGGAACGGCAGATCGAGCTCGGCCAGGTGCAGCATCGCGGCGTTCTGCGCCAGCAGCCCTTCGTGGCTGAAGCCGGGGTTGGAGATCTTCAGGATGAACTGGCCGCCCGCGTCATCGACCATCACGTTCTGGTCCTGATGGCTGCCCAGACTGCGTAGCGGTCCGGAACGCCCGTACCGCTCGGCAAGGATGGTGGCCGCCCGCTCAAGGGTCAGAGCTGGGCTCGGGATCTCCATCCCGGCGAACGGGTTCGTCAATTGATGACCTCGTCTGTGCCGCCGATCACGTGGAGCACAGGGACCGAGAGCTGGTGGCGTAGCTTGCTCGCCCAGTCGCGGCGCAACAGGTCAGTGACCAGGTGCGGCTCGGTGATGACCCAGAGCTCGTCGGCGTCCTCGGAGGTGACACATGAGGAAGTGGCTGCGATCGGATCCTTCGGTGTCAGGGCGCCAGTGACGGACACGCCTTTCGCGTCGAGCAGCTCGAAGGGACTCACTGAGCGCGCGCTTGGCGGCCAGCCCTTTGTCGTCCTCGTCTGTTCCGGCGAGATCGCGCTTGAGCTCGTCCATGTCGACGCGCGCGACGTCGTCCACCACCTGGTCGAAAGCCGACTGGTCAGACGTCTCGGGGACCAGCACGTGCACCTTCAGGTCGGTGTCGTGCCACTCGACGATGCGAGTGACGTCGTGCTCGGTCAGGGCATTCTCGGTCAACACGATCAGATGGCTCATAGACACATCTTGGCCTACTCCGGTCGCCCTCGGCGCAGGACCTCGGCGACGTCGAACGACACCGGGCGTTCCAGCTGGTCGAAGCCGCACGATTCGGCCGTCCGGTCCGGACGCCAGCGGGCGAATCGGGGGTTGTGCCGGAACCTGTCACCCTGCAGCTGGTCGTACGCAGCCTCGACGACCAGTTCAGGGCGGAGCGGCACGAAGGTCATGTTCTTCTTGGCGTTCCAGCGGTTGACGACCCCTGGACGCCTGATCCCGGCGTCGTCTGCGGTCTCGGGGTTCCACGGGTGGCTCTCGAGGTCGGTCACGTACGGGGCGAGCTCGTCGACCAGCTCAACGCGCCTAGCAGCGGTGAACGACGAGCAAACACCGACGTGCTGCAGGCGTCCTTGGTCGTCGTGCAGACCGAGCAGCAGAGACCCGACCACCGGACCAGAGGTGTGCCACCGGTAGCCGGCCACCACGCAGTCGGCGGTGCGCTGGTGCTTGACCTTGGTGAGGGTGCGCTTGCCGGGCGCATAGGGGTCGGCGAGTGGCTTGGCCATGACGCCGTCCATCCCGGCACCTTCGAACGTGTCGAACCAGCGACGCGCCTCGTCGGCGTCCGTCGTAGCCGGCGTGAGGAAGAACGGTTGGCTCCACCCCGCGGCTGCCCGTTCCAGTCGCGCTCGGCGTTCTTCGAACGGTGCCTGCAGGTGGTCACCGTCTGCGTCCTCGAGCAGGTCGAAGGCGACGAACCAGGCGGGTGTCTGCTCGGCGAGCAGTGTGACGCGCGAGTCGGCGGGATGGATCCGCGCTGTCAGGCTGTCGAAACTCAGGGCGCTCGTTCCTTCGTCACCCTGTCCTGGTGCGCCCTGTCCCGGCGTGTTCTGTGCCGGTGTGCTCTGTGCCACGACCAGCTCTCCGTCGAGCACGAGCGGCCCGGTGAGCTTCTCGGTGGCTGCCGCGACGATCTCGGGGAAGTAGCGGGTCAGTGACTCAGACCGACCGGCTACCTCGACAGTTCCGTCGCTGCCCACGAAGAGGATGCACCTGAAGCCGTCCCACTTGGGCTCGTACAGGTAGCCGGGCTCGCCGTCCCTGGCCACCGGAAACCCTTTCGACGCCTTGGCCAGCATCGGCGCCACGGGGGGAGTGAGACGGGTGCCGGTCATGAGGTGTCCCCTCGAGAGCGGCGGTAGTGGGTGAAGAGGGTGCTGTCGTCCTCGAGCAGTCCGACGAGCTCCAGGTTGCGAGCTGCTCCGGGGGCCCCGGTCAGCATGCGGCCGCTGTCACCACCGACCAGAATCGGCGACATCGTCGCGACTACCTCGTCGATGAGATCGTCAGTTGCCAGCGCGCCGAGCAGGCTGGGCCCGCCTTCGGTCAGGACGCGGGTCAGCCCTCGTTTACGCAGCACCTCGAGCGCTGCCTCGAGGTCGACAGACGCATCGCCGACCACCACGACGTCCGCTACCTCGCGCAGCGGATCGATGCGCGACTCGTCTGCACTTGCGGAGGTGATGACGATGGCGCGGGTCGAACCGCCGAAGAAGGCTGCGGCCGGGTCGAGCTTGCCGCTGGCGGTGACCAGGGCCAGCGTCGGCGCGCTGGCTTGTGACGTGACGCTCCGCAGGTGCGCAAACTCAGGCCGTGCCCGACCCGGCCCGTAGCCCTCGCTGCGAGCGGTGCCGGCGCCCACCACAATCACGTCAGCCAGTGCCCTTTGCAGGCCAAACAGAAACCAGTCGGCCTTGCCCGAGATCGGTTGGGATCGGCCGTCGAGACTGATCGCGCCATCGACCGACCCGACCATGTTGGCGCGCACCGCGCCCGCGGCTGGGTAGGCGTAGTGCGCGGCCAGCTGGTCGACATCGGCGGGCAGGGAGATCTCGTTCACGGGGGCTGGCAGAAGACGGCGCACCCCCTGATCGTTGCAGAGGACTGCGGCGGTGTGCTCTGCCCACGCCCGATGCGCCCACGGGACGCGCCTATCCTCGCCCCTGTGCCTGCGCAGCCTCCGTCGACCGCCCAGCCTGTGCTGCGGCTCGTGGACCGAACGCCGCAGGTGAGTGCTGACGACTTGGTGGCCACGCTGGTGCCGCCGCCGCTCTTTGCCGGCGAGTCATTCGCCACCTACCAGCCGGACGCCGAGCAGCCCACCCAGGCCGCGGCTGTCGCAGCCCTTGAGGTTTTCACCGCGCGGATCGCTGCACCCGCACCCGAACGATCGTGGTGGCGGCGCGCCCCAGCGCCGCCGGAAGGCCGCGCGGGGATCTACCTCGACGGGGGGTTCGGGGTGGGCAAGACACATTTGTTGGCGTCGCTGTGGCATGCGGCACCGGGTCCGAAGCTCTTTGGAACCTTCGTCGAGCTGACGAACCTGGTGGGGGCCCTGGGTTTCGCTGACGCCGTTGAACGTTTGGCCAGTCACCGACTTGTCTGCATCGACGAGTTCGAGCTTGACGACCCCGGTGACACCGTCTTGATGTCGACGCTGCTGCAACGACTCACCGAGGCGGGCGTCATGTTGGCCGCCACCTCCAACACGCTTCCCGACCGCCTGGGCGAGGAGCGCTTCGCTGCCGCCGACTTTCTCCGGGAAATCCAAGGGCTCTCGGCGCATTTCGACGTCGTCCGGGTCGAGGGTCCTGATTTTCGGCATCGCGGGGCGACTGTGGCACCCGGCCCTGCCGCTGAATGGCAGCTCGTCGAGGCCGAACGCTCGGGAGCCTCCGTCGCCAGTGATGACTTCGACGCTCTCCTTGCCCATCTGGCAACGCTGCATCCGAGCCGGTACAGCGCGCTCGTGGCGGGTATCGAGCTGGCCATCTGGAGAGGCGTGCATGCCATCAGCGACCAGGCGGTGGCGCTGCGGTTCGTGGTGCTCGTCGATCGGCTGTACGACCGCAACGTGCGCGTCGTGGCGGGGGGAGCGTCGCTGGGTGACGTATTCACCCCTGAGATGCTGCAAGGCGGCTACCGCAAGAAGTACTACCGAGCCCTCTCCCGTCTGGTCGCTCTCGCTCGCTAGATCAGTGTGCAGACCGGCCAGCACGTCCGGTGAAGTCTTGAGCGGCAGGACGTCGGCTGGCTGAGCGCCAACACCGGCCCTTGAGGTCGTGGGGCCGGCAGTCAGGGCGAGCGTCAGATAGCCCCGGCCGGGGGGTCGTGGCAGCGGATATTTCGGACAGTCCACCAGGCATGTCTCACGATGGGGCGTTCGACTCAATTTTGGGAACAACGACCATGTAGACCTCGAGCCATCAGACCTCGGTCGAGCCCTTGGCCGAAAATGAGCCGGAACGGGCGATGCCATGGCGGTCATCCTGTCGACATCATGGGTACCCGGCGGTGTTGCTCGCAAGGATCGACGTCAGCCGTATCGCGAAGACTATGGGAGGGCTGATGGCCAAGTTCGTGACCACTGACGAATGGGTCGAGAAGAGCAAGGCGGCTCGAGCTCGCGTGCCGCGCAAGTCGCTGGCTGAGCACGTCGTCGCCGATGACCGGCCCGATCCCGTCGAGTTGCTGTACGCGTCCGACGCGGGCCGCGATGAAGATCTGCTCCCCCTCAAGTACGAGCGGATGGGCGTCTCGGCATTCACGTTCTATCGAGGGTTCGCGGCGATGCATGCCTACGACCTCGGCCAGGGTCAGCGCACCGACCTCGACGTCCAGCTCTGCGGAGACATGCATCTGTCGAACTTCGGCGTCTACGCATCGCCTGAGCGGAACCTCGTCTTCGACGTCAACGATTTCGACGAGACGCTGCCTGGCCCCTTCGAGTGGGACCTCAAGCGGCTCGTCACCTCGTTCGAGATCATGGGGCGCACGAGGGGATTCTCGTCGTCGGTGACGGCCGCTGCGGTCAGACAAGTCACCGAGTCGTATCGCGTCCGCATGGGCCAGCTGGTAGCGATGAACGAGGTATCGGTCTGGTACGACCGCATGGACCAGTCTGTCCTGGAGTCGATGGCCGCCACCTTCGGTGCCAAGCGGGGGCGCAAACAGATGGATGCACGCCTGGCCAAGGCCAAGGGCAAGACTCACGCCCGTGCGGCAGCGAAGCTGACGGACGTTGTTGACGGCCGGCGTCGGTTCCGCTCCGAACCGCCGCTGCTGCAACCGCTGGACTACTCCGCCGACGAGACGGTGCTGCTGACTGCGGTGTTCGACCAGTACCGGTCAACGCTGTCGGCCGACCGCGATCACCTGCTCAACCGGTATCGGATCATCGACGTCGCGCGCAAAGTGGTGGGTGTCGGCAGCGTCGGTACTCGGTGCTGGGTGCTGCTCCTCGAGGGACGAACAACCGAAGACCTCTTGTTGCTCCAGGCCAAAGAGACTGGCCGGTCGGTGCTCGAGCCGTACGCGCGAAAGAGCGCCTTCCGGCATCAAGGCCGGCGGGTGGTTGAAGGCCAACGGCTCACCCAAGCAGCGAGTGACATCTTTCTCGGGTGGGCGAACGGCGTTGACACGAGTCGGCAGTACTACGTCCGACAGCTGCACGACATGAAGGGCGGTGTCGAGCCTGATCGAATGCCGGCAACGAGCCTGCGACCGTACGCTGAGATCTGCGGCACCGGTCTGGCCCGAGCCCACGCGCGGGCGGGTGGGGCAACGATGATCTCGACCTACCTGGGCAGCAGCGACCGCGTGGACCGAGCTTTGGCCGAGTACGCCAAGGCGTACGCCGACCAGAATGAGCGCGATTTTGCCGCCTTTTCAGCGGCCCGGGCAGGAGCGCCTTCGTAAGACGGCCTCCCTACAAGCCGAGGTAGGACAAGTTCGGGTGGTCATCGGGCCGACGACCAAGCGGCCAGTGGAACAGCCGTTCGTCCCCGGTGATCGACAGGTCATTGATGCTGGCGAACCGTCGCTGCATCAGGCCGTCCGCGTTGAACTCCCAGTTCTCGTTGCCGTAGCTGCGGAACCAGTCGCCCGATTCGTTGTGCCACTCGTAGGCGAAGCGCACCGCGATGCGGTTGTCGGTGAAGGCCCACAGCTCTTTGATGAGGCGGTAGTCGAGCTCGGTGGCCCACTTACGGGTGAGAAATGCGTGCACTTGGTCACGGCCCTCGGGGAACTCCGCCCGGTTTCGCCAGGTGGTGTCGGGCGTGTAGACCTGGACAACGCGGTCGGGGTCGCGGGAGTTCCAGGCATCTTCGGCCATGCGCACCTTCTGCGCGGCGGTCGCAGCGGTGAATGGCGGGAGCGGCGGCTTGGTGTCCATCGTGGCTCCTCTGGGATGACCTGAACCTGGCCGCGGTGTCGACCGGATGCCGTCGATTCTGCCTCTCGCCGCTACCCCGATGCCAGAGGTGCGACGATGGCGCCGGCGGGCACTCCGGCTCGCTCCTCACGTCAGGAGCTTGCTCATGAGCCAGGACCCAGTCGCAACCAACCCCGACAACTACAAGGTCATCTTTGAAAACGATCGCGTCAGGGTGCTGGAGTACCGCGATACTCCCGGGCACCGGACCACGCCTCATGACCATCCGGACAGCGTCATGTACACCCTGAGCACGTTCCGGCGCCGTCTCTACGCCGAGGATGGTCAGACCCGCGATGTCGACATCGAGTCGGGCACGACCGGTTGGCTGCCGGCTCAGCGCCATGCTGGTCACAACATCGGTGACAGTGAGACGCACGTCATCTTCGTTGAGCTGAAGGACACCCTGGGCGCTGCCGAGGACGACGCTGGGCAGGTGGGCCCGACGCTTGGTGGCTGAAGCGGACCACCGCTGTCGCCCAGATTCCCGGTGAGCTCTAGTCATTCTGGGTCGGTGCGAACGGAGGAATACTCCACGGCACGTCACCCATTCGGCAGCGGAACGTTCACTCTCTGAGACCGATACCTCTGATGCGAGGCTGTTGGAGCGTCGCCCTGGGAGGTGGAAGATGAAGAACGTCAAGGCACAGGTAGTCGTCTCGGTGCTCGGGAGTACCGCCACGATCCTCACGCTGGTGTCGGTCGTTGGTGCCGGTACCAAGTGGCAGCTCGGTCTGTAAGGGGAGGCGACGTGAAGAACATCAAGGCTCAGGTGGTCGTCTCGGTGCTCGGGAGTACCGCCACGATCCTCACGCTGGTGTCGGTCGTTGGTGCCGGTACCAAGTGGCAGCAGTAGGAGGCGACATGGAAAACGTCAAGGCTCAGGTGATCGTCTCGGTGCTCGGCAGCGCCGCCACGATCCTCACGCTGGCATCGGTGATCGGTGCCGGCAAGAAGTGGGCTCACTAAGTCACAACTGTTGTGGTGATTCGCGCCAGTCCCCGCCCAACGGGGCTGGCGCGAACGCATGTTCGGACCACTGAGACCACCCGATTTCCCAGGGCGTCCTAGTCATTTCGAGTCGGCACCAACGGAGTGAACCCGCCACTGAGCGTCACCCGTTCGCCAGCGGAGTGTTCGCGAATCGTGGCCGAGACTGAGGGAGGAAATGTCGACGTCCCACCTCGGGAGGTGAGTTATGAAGAACGTCAAGGCCCACGTGGTCGTCTCGGTTCTCGGAAGCGCCGCGAGCGTTGCCGCGCTGGTGTCGGTGGTCGGTGCTGGTACTAAGTGGATGAGGTAGGGGAGACATGGAGATCATCGAGGCACAGGTTGTGATCTCAGCGCTCGGTAGCTCCGTCACGATCTTGTCCCTGGCATCAGTCATGATTGCCGGCAAGAAGTGGGCTCACCTTTAGATCGCGACAACTAGGTCACAACAACAATCACCGCTCGCGCCGGTCCCGACACATCGGGGTCGGCGCGAACGTGTGTAACGGAAGACTCGATGTGGTGGGCGATACTGGAAGAAAACCGGGGACGAAGCTGACTCATCCCGCCCGGCGCTGGAGCCCGAATCGGCTGCTGACCCGATGCATGACAAGGAATGCCGCACACTGTTCCGCAGACTGGCACGACTTTGGCACCCCGACTTCGCCACCGATGAAGATGACAAGACGCTTCGTCACGCGATGATGGCTCGGATCAACGACCTCTACAAGACCCGGGACCAGAAGGTCTGCGGCGCCTCTGGGATCAGGGTGCCTCGGCGCTGACTGACGCCGGCCTTCCTGAACTTGAGGCGCTCCGGGAGCGAATCATCAAAGTGAGTGCGGACCTTGAGGAAGTCCGGAGTCACATCGAAGAGCTTCTCGAATCACCACTGGAGCAACTCAGGGTGGATCTTGACGAGGCCCGAATGCAGGGAAGGGACCTCTTCGCCGAGCAGGCCGCGGAGGCTGACGCTGAGATCGACCAACTTCTCGAGGCACTTCACGATCTTGCTGACTCCGTCCAACACGAGTAGTCCTCACAAAGACCACCACGCGCGCAGGGCTCTATGAACTGAACATGGCTGGTCAAACGTCAGATGCCCAACCTGTTCAGCAGCCGGTCAACCTCGCTGTCCTGGCCACTCCACCGTCGGAGTTCGGCCTTCAGAGCTGAGATTGTCTCCCTGGCGTTGGCCAATTCCCGCAGGATCGATTGGGTGTGGGCAGCGACGGCTGCGACACCCGCGCCGAAGTCCTCATCGCCGAGTCCCTGAAACGGGTACGGACAACCTCCGGCTGCTACGTCCGCACCGGGAAGTGGTTCTCCAAGTACGACGGCCTCACCTTCAAACGGGCCACCAACCTCGACATCGACCACATGGTGCCCCTCGCCGAGGCGTGGGGGTCCGGGGCGAAGAAGTGGAACTCCAGCACCCGGGGCCGGTTCTCCAACGACCTGGCCTACCGGTACTCACTGATCGCGGTCAGCGCCTCCAGCAACCGGTCCAAGAGCGACAGTGACCCGTCTGAGTGGATGCCACCGCGCAGGAAGTTCCACTGCGACTACGCCAAGCAGTACACCGCCGTGAAGTAGCGGTGGAACCTGAAGGTGAACAAGGCCGAGCGCACCAAGCTTCGCCGCACCATCAAGTCCTGCAGCGACAAGCGCATCCTCAAACCCCACCGAGCCGACATCAACACCGGCAGCTCAGGCGGTGGCGGTGGTGGTGGTCGGTGTGACCCGAACTACGCCGGCGCGTGCATCCCCATCGTCAACTACGACCTCGACTGCTCCGACATCCCTGACCGCAACTTCCGCGTCGTCGGCAGAGACATCCACGGCTTCGACGGCGACGGCGACGGGATCGCCTGCGAGACGTAGAGCCTTGCACGAATACCTTCCTGAGAACATTGATCCTGCGTCCGCTGCTTCTAGTTGACCCTCCAGGCGGTGCGGTCAATGGTGATCGTCGAGGGGTCGCCGCTTCCCCAGTACCACCATTGAGGCACCTGTAAGAAGGGGGCGACATAGTCGTCTAGTGCTGCAGGATTGAGTGTCACATTGAAACCTTTGTGCAAGATGATTCGCTGATTGTCCATGTTCCCGAAGTAGTAGTCGCGCAGCCCGGGTTCCCTTTGCCCAACCGTCGGATCCACCGGAATCCATCCCACTCCCTGAAGGTAGAACTCCGCCCACACGTGAGTCTGCTCGACCCCTGAGATCGCCCAGTGGCCGACAACGGGGCGTGCGGGGATCCCCGATGCGCGGGCAACGGCAACAAATAGTGCCGCGTAGGCTCCGCACTCTCCTCGGCCCGTGGCCAGCAGGCTTCTTGCGCCGTCCACACTCCGGCATCAACTCTGAGAGGGAAGTCTCCCGGTCCCTTCGGTCTCAGCCGTTGACCTGGGCGAGGTAGGCCTCGGTGAAGTCGCGCACCGCAGACTTGTCGGGCCCCATGGAAATGCCAACAGTGCCGTCGTGGTGCCAGGCGTAGGCGGCGACATCGCCGTCGTCCTCGACCGTCACGACTTGTTCGCCACCGATGGTCTCGGTCGTGACAGTTCCGCCAGCGGATGCCACTCCTCCGGCGAAGCCCATGAGTATCTGCTCGGGTTCGTAGCCGGGTGTGTTCTCGACTGCAGGGTTCACCGTGGCCAAGAAGAGCAGGGCGTCAGGTTGGTCCGCACCTGACATCACCTGGTGACCGGAGGTTGCCAGGTAGAAGTCACCACTACCGTCGGGCATTACCGCGGCTGCCTGGTCGTTGCCCTCGCTGAACCCCCGCTGAAATTCCTGGCTCAGGGCAGAGAATTCGCCGGTCGGGTTCTCGTAGGCGTAACCCGGAACCGATGTCAGCGCCGGTTCATCAGCTTCGGCGGTGTGCGCGTTGGTCAGAGACGGTTCGCTGCCGCCCAGCAGGAGGAGGTAGGCGCCGGCTGCCAGGACACCGGCGAAGGCCAGCCCCGCCAGCCCCAGAATCGTCCACAATCGAATGCTCTTCTGTAGTGCACTCCGGGGCGGGATGTGTTGCTCTGCGGACGGGATGCCGTCGGGGGTGAGGGGAGGATTCGGGGTCAAGGTTGACATGTCACACCCACCTTCACGAAGGGGCATATCGATCCAGGCTCAGTGTCATCTCCGGTGCGGCGTTCCCGGTAGGGGCCATGGTCCCGGTGGTGCGGACTCGACCACTCCTGCTGATCACACGGCATCTAGAACCGTTCAGCGCACCGGAAGCGCCGGCTTCGTGCCATAGAAGGTGGGTCCTTCGTCGGGAGGTACTCGGCCATCGCTGAGGGGGAGTCAGCCTTGATGGAGATCGGTGGTCTGACGTGTCGGCGAAGGGGCCCGGCGGTGCTTCCACGCCGTCGAACTCCGCAGGTCTCGGGTGCCCGCGGGCTAGGTCGATACGGAGATCAAAGAGGCGAACTGCCGGAACATCTTCTCGCTTGCCTCGGGATCCGCTGTGTCGCCCCAGGAGTACACCACGACACCCCGCCCACCGATAACCGCCGCTCCCGCTGTCAGGGACAAGAGGCTGCCTTCGCTGCTGTGGTCGACCATCGATGCAACCTGCCAAGTCACGCCACCGATGTTTCGCGCACGGTGCTGGGCTGAGGTCCCACCACGTTCGTCCACGGAGTCCATCAGGCCGAGGATCACGGACTCGGGGGAGAGCGGGGACGACGACGACACGAGGACGAGCGACGCGGGGGGCACGCCGTCGAACCAATCACAGTCAAGGTCACAAGTGCCGCGCGCGCGCTCCCAGCTCGTGGGGAGAGCCGATTGGAGGCCGTTGTGAAGTCTCACGGACCTCCATGGATCGGTAGGTGCCACCAAGGGTGCAGGAGACGCCATTGGGTCGAAGTCCAAGATGGTGTGGACCGTCATCCGGTGGCCCAACGTCGTCATCGTCACTCCACCGACGAGTCGTACAGGAGTTCCGTCTCCGAGGACCATGACTCGCTGGTTCAGCGTGACGTCGTTGGCCGTTCCCTTCAGGTGGAGTGCCCGGATGGCGGAGGGTCCGGACAGGGTCCTTGTCAACACCTGCACCTGCTGGTCCTGCCAGGTCATGCTCTTGCCCAAGCGCAGGGGAGCGGCGGAGTCGACTGCTGCCATGGTCAGGGCAAGGCTGCTCCCTTGACCTTCTCGCTGCTGCCGAATCCAGGGGCCGCCAGCAGTCTTCTGGTAGGTGACGCCTCCGACGATCACGATGGATTGGCGCCCGATCTCGGAGGCTGTCATGTCCATCTCCATGTCACGACCGGTCATGTGCCCACTTCCCCGGGCTGTCATGTCTTCGCCCAGGAAAGTCATAGTCATCGACAGATCGAAGTCGGCATCGAAGCCGTCCCGCAGCAGCTCCGAAGCGGTGGCTGCTACGTCAACGGTCGCAGATGGAGATGGTGACGGTGCATCCGCAGCACCCGGTCCGGGGGACCCGTTGGAGCAGGCCCCTGTGCCGAGGGCAAAGGCAAACAGCACGGCTGCGGAGGTCGAGGGGGAGTGGGTGAGCCGTTCAGCGAAGCGCAGCATGGCGGGCCTCCTTCACGCGCATTCACTTCATCAGTGGGCGGCGCTCGTGGCCAGAGGACTTGGTCCCCCGGCGTGCTGCTGAGCCCGAGCCGCGTCAGTCCGTCAGCGCCTGGCGCAGGCTGATCTCGCCCTTGGGGTCGAGCTCTCGCGTGAGGATGAACCCGAGTCGGGCGTACAGGCCAGGGTTCCACCTTCGCCCAGCATGTGGCTGGTGAGCAGCTCGGTCCCTTATCCCTGCTCGCCCGTCAGCGGTTGTCCTGGCAGGTCACCTGTTGGGCAGGGAGGGTGTCGTGCAGAAGATAATCGACGAAAAGGTCGTTGAGGCACTCATGTCGGAACCTCGCCAGGGGAGCGTGCTCGTTCCCCAACCAGGTAATCAACGGGGAGTCGAGCTGCTCGGCTGACGTCACGGCCACCTGGTACGGAGTCGTGGACTCGTCCTTGGATCCGATAATCATCACTGGGGTTCCGCTCTCGTTTGTCCAGGTTGGTCGGTGCGGAGGCGGATCCGGGATCAGTGGACTGTCGAACGCGGCCCACGACCAGTCGTTCCCGGGGTGCTCGGGGTAGTAGCGAAACTCCGGGTCTCCGGTCTGGAGACGCCATAGGAACGGAGCCGCGTGCTGGAAGCGGTGGTCGAGCGCGTCGATCTCGGCGTGGCTGTCCAGCTCGCGTAGGTCTACGTCCAGCCCGTTAACCATCGCCCTGATCTCGAGGCTATTGTCGCGAGCAAATGCCTGCGGGTCGTAGGGTTCGCCGTTCTTGAGATTGCGGAGCATCTGCTGGACGTCGTAACCGTCGCGGTCGAAGGAGAGGTACTCGAAAAGGCCGTTCCACCGATGCTTGATGAGTGCGTCCAGGCCCTGGTTGAACGTCTTCTGAACCCGGTCGGTGTCTCTGTATGTGAGGGCAAGCAGACCGTGCACGAAGGCATACTCGGAGCTGAGCCGGAGCCGTGGGTCTCCAGGGAACGGCTCGAGCCCGACGAAGCCAGCGAGTTGGTCGTTCTCACCCCACTGCCGGATTTGCAGTAGCTTGCCCCGGACCTCTGTGGGCGTGAGCCCTTTGGCCTCTGCATAACCGTCAACGAGCCGGAGGACCTGCTCCTCGGTCGCGCGCACCTCCACCAACTGTTGCGCATCGGTCTCCCAGCTATCCCCTGTTGGTGAATCGAGCACCAGATGTCCGACGTGGTGCGGGTAGGTGCGCAGGTACTCTGCACCGATCGTCGTCCCATAGGAAGAGCCCAGGAAGTTCAGGTCAGACCGGTTGGTGACTGCCCGACGCATCTCCTCAAGGTCGTGGACGACACTCGAGGTTCCCAACGTCCACCAGGCTGGATTCCGCCCCTCGCAATCCCGCTGGAAGTCATCGAACGACTCCTGCAACTCCTCGGCCTCCTGCAGGTTCGCTGGAGTGAGCTCCCACTCCCAGTAGGAGGCGAAGTCCAGTTCGTCGGAGCAGCGAATGGGATCTCCGGATATCGGCTGCGAATGCAGCACCCCCCGCGGATCAAAACCGACTATGTCGTAGGCGCTGCGAACCCTAGCGGGGAAGGGCTGCTGTTGAACCGTTTCGATGCCAGACGCGCCAGGGCCGCCAGGGTTTGTGAAGAGGGTTCCCTTGCTGCCCCGCTTCCCGGTGGCGGGCAGCCGCATCATGGCGATTGCGAAGTCTGGCAGGTCTGACTCGGATCCGTAGACCGCCGGGACTAGCAGCATTGAGCAGTCCACTTCATCAGGTTCGAAAGATCCTGCGGGGTGCTTGACGAAGTAGTCGTCGGGGCACGGGCCCCACTCCAACTGGGTAGTGGTGAGGGTGGAGAGGTTAGTTGGAGTCGGAACGCCCACTTCTGCTTCTTTGCCACCCGGCGCGCAAGCTGTGAGCATCGACCCGGCCAGGAGCAGGCCCAAGCAGGCGGGTTGGAGGGCCTTGGCCGACCACCCACGCCAAGCCAGGAGTGACCGATCGGGCGCCATGGTGACCTACACCCCCTCCGGCATGTGGTCCCACATCCAC
The DNA here is from genome assembly GCA_963706045.1 of uncultured Actinomycetota bacterium. Taxonomy (GTDB): domain Bacteria; phylum Actinomycetota; class Actinomycetes; order JAHEKZ01; family JAHEKZ01; genus JAHEKZ01. The sequence continues at coordinate 50,283 of CAVPLY010000008.1, forward strand.
TTTGAGACTCGCTGCGTTTCCGTCCACTCGGATGGATCGATCTGCCCTGTCCGTTCCGCTCCGACCCCCCAGAAGACGAATGGGGCCAAGAAAAGTGCGGCGACCAGCCAGAAGGCGTCGCCGACAGCGACGGTCGCACTGGACAGGAGGAGGCAGGCCCAGAAGCTGATACAGATGCGTCGCCAACGCCGTTGCGGGATGCGACCCAGTGTGCCGCGCACTTCAGGTGTTGTTGCCTGGGTTGGGTCGGCGGGAGTGTGCAAGGTGGGGTCAGTTGGTTCCGACGTCGACGTTGCCGTGTCGACCTGGGCTAGTTGCTCGTCGAGGAAACGATCGACCTCGTCCTCGTCGTAACCGCGATTCCGGCGCCCTTGGGTTGTGAAGACGACGTTGCGGATCTCGTCCGCCGTTCGCTCGCCAATAGTGTCAATGAAGGCGTCAACCTCGGCGATGTTGTAGCCCATCCCCTTCTTGCGTGCGACGGTGAATCTTTGGTCGAGATGTTGGTCTGGGACCGGACCGCCGGTTGGGACTGCGTCGCGTAGGCGTGCGAGTGTCTGCTCGGGTGTCTCGGTGGTCGGCTGGCGATGTCTGTGAATGAGGCTCATGGCACGGCCCTCCCCACAATCATGAGCAGCCGGCTTGTCCCTCGCTAGGGCCCTTCGCCCCGACCACGCACCTGACTGACGCGCCCTGTCCGAAGTGTCTGTCGTGGTTGTCGGGACCAACGCCTCTGTCGATGCGCCCTGCCAGGTCATAGGACTGCGACTGGAGGCGTCTGCCCCCTGAGCAGTGGAGGTGGGTCATGAGCACCGCAACTCCAATCCCCCCGCCAGTTGCATCCGATGATCCGCAGTTGGCTGCGACACCCGCGGAGCCCCCCAGGAGGAGCCAGGGCCGGCTCTGGCTGATCCTCGGGGGCCTCACGGTGCTGTTCCTTGCGGCTGTTGGCATCACCATTGTGTTCCTCTCCGGCGCGGACGACACCGCCGTTGTCAACGAGCACACCGCAGAGGCGACCGAACCCTCCTTCATCGAGGTGCCGGGCTACGTGTACACGGATCCGCAAGCTGGGGATGTAGCCGACTGGGACGCCACGATGACGCAGACGAACGAGAAGATGGCCGACCTGCTGGGCTCTGACTTCGCAGACACCCCGTGGGTGACCTCCTGGTCGCTGCACGATGTCGACCGTGCGACGGAGGGGAGAGACTTCCTCTGGCTGGGGCTGATCGAGATCAACCCGCAGTTCGCGAACGTGCCCTCCTGGGACACGGAGTTCTTCATCACCTCGGTGGCGGGTGACATGACCACCGGCGCGACCACCCTGTGGATGGACACCATCAACGATGAACCTGTCGCCGTCGGCTGGGAGGCCACGGAGGGCTGGACGATGTTCGCGTGGCTCCACGAGGGCACCGTGAGCGTGGCGGCCGGACCCGACGAGAGTGCCGTCCGCTCCTTCGTCGAGGCCTACATCATCGAGCAAAACAGCTGAGTGAACACGGCGTTCGCTGGTCGGCGCGACAGACGACAGCCCCGGCCGCGACGGGCCCCGGCCCCTTCGGGCGTGACACCTGTCCAGGCCGCCGTGTCCGAGGAAATCGGCGCATATCCTGGCGCACCACCGCATCACATGAGGGCGCGAGGTTCGCCGCACTCCCCTGACCTGCACCTACACTGTCGGGACGACAGTGTGGTGTTTCACGACTTAGTTAACCCCTGTCCCGCGACATCGTTAACCCTGCGGGATGTCGAAGAACCGGGTCATCGTTGAAGCCGTGCTTGCGGGTCAGTCTCATGGGGCGGTCGCCCGCCAGTACGGGATCTCCACCGTCTGGGTGGGCAAGCTCGTGGCCCGTTGGCGGGTCGGTGGTTGGGACGCGGTGGCTGTGCGCGCGGCTGACGGCCGGGCCGATGGGGTTAGGTCTGGAGCCTGTAGCGAGGTCGGAGTCCTCTGAGAGGTGGCCGAGTGAGCCTTCTACAACCTCCCCCCGCGCGTAGTCCGGTCCCTCTGAAATAACTCTCAGGAGGACGAAGATCCCGGCAACTCTGCCGCATGAGGTCTTAGCCTGCCCGGATGCCCGAGGCCGCCAACCCGCCGGGCATGGCCGTCCGGACGCCGACAGAGATTCCGCTAGTGGTCCGAAACTCGGAACGCCACATACCGCATGACCACAGCCGCAAAAGTGAGGAAGGCCCACAGCCCAAGAGTCGATGCTGCCGTCACGATCATCATCCCTACGCCAAAGACGAGGCCGCGATCCACCACGACCGCCACTTCACCGAAGATGGAAAGGGAACCCACCACCAGGACTGCCCAAGAGAACATCCGGAAGACGTCAGCGGAGTTCAGAGCTTGCGAGCGTAGGTTCATGGTCTCCCTCATAGCGTTGGTGTCGCCGGTGGAGAATCAAGGTAGTCGACTGGAGGTGTGGTGCCTCGGCGGCTGAGTCCGCTGGTCCTGGATCTGCATACTCGTCCTTCCACCCGGGAAGCCGGCCGGTTCGCATAGTGAAGCGCCACCGATAACTCTGCACGAGATGCAGGATCGGGGCGGCGCTTCGGTGCCATGCTGGCGGCATGGATATCTATCTAGCGATGGCTCTAAGCCTGCTCATCTCCTACTTCGTTATCCGCTTGGCCGTAGCCCATGCAATCGGGGACGCCCTGAGGAAGGCGCAGATCGCGCACCACGTTGCAGACATTCGAACCGTCGTCACCGAGGTTCTCCGGCAGAACGCCAGGACGACTCCCAGGGAGACCGAGCCGGACGTCGGTTAGCCCTCCTTCATTGCCAGATACCGCAGGCACGCCCCGAGCCGGTCGTCACCGAGGTTCTGACGTTCCTCGGTGACCCACAAAGCCGAGTGCATCCGGCGGCCACCTCGGGGGGCTGTACGCGCTCAAGTTCGTTCACCTATAGCCGAAAGATCGAACAACGGCTGAATCCGCGAGGCAACACGGTGAAGCATCTTGCGAAGGCTCAAAGCCTCCATGATGCGCGCACCAAGACACACAAGAGCCCCGCTTCAGAGCCGCGGCTCATTCAGGCTCAGGGGGGCCACACACTCCCGACGGTGAATGGCTACATCCTCAAGGCCGGGGAATGGGTTCCAGCGCCTGGCCACACCAAGGGTGAAGACGTACGCGCAGCGCTCAAGACCCGGTTTGGCGTCTACTGGGATCTGGGCATGGAGTCTTTGATTCGGGCCATCGTGGTCGGGCTTGTCGCTTCAGCTGCCCTACTCATCGTGGGTCTGCTGATGCAGGCCGGAGGTGATGTTATGTCTGGATATTGCGAGGTCGGCGCTGATGGTCAGTGCGTTGGTCCCACCTACGAGAAGGACGGGAATGGCGATTTCCAGCAGCGGGAGTATGCGGATCCCGCTGCTCTTTTCATCGGAATGTTTGTAGTCATCGGTGGACTCACCTTGGCTATCTCTATGTACCGAGCCCTTGGCGAGAGCCGCGAACAGCGGACCATTGGGAATCGTCTTCTGTCCGGGGTCTGCTACCGATGCGGGACAGAGGTGAGCAACGGGGTTTGCCTCTATCGAACATGCACCCAGCCACCTCTCGGCGTGTCGGACGTCGCTTTGAAGGCGGAGCCGGTGCCGCAAGGAAGGCACCGGAGCCAATCCAGCTGATGTAACGAATCGAGGTTCGCGACGTCATCCTCGAGGTCGAGCGACTGATGCGGGAAGCCGTCTGAGCACCACCAGGTACCGAATGCACACGCCAAGCTCGTTATCGACGAGGTTTTGCCGCTCCTCGGTGACCGTGTACCCGGCCGCAGTCACGGCCACTGACAGGACGGACCAAGGCACCTCGTGGGGGCGGAGGTACACCCAGGCGAGGGTGCCGCCGCTCATGGGGTCGATGCGCCACGGCTGCTCGGTCATGGGTGGACCGTAGGTGCGGCCCGTGACATGGAGCAGCCCCCGGTCGCTACGGGGGATATGCGACCAGGGGGCTGCGTCAGTTAGGAATGCTAACGACGCCCGCTCACGTGCGTGGTCGTTTCGGCATCATTGGCAGCACAGAGCCCCGGCCACTAACCCTGGTCGGGGCTCTGCTTGCTGTTCTAGACGTGGATGCTGTCGAGCTTTGCCAATTTGACTGTGCCGTCGTCGAAGCGGATAAGGCCGGGGGACCCGTCGAACTCCTCCAGGGTTCCGAACCTGCAGTCAACGTAGACGCCGAGACCAGAGTCCGCTAGAGGCCGTTCATGGAGGTGCCCGCCCGAGCTTGTCGGGCGGGCACCAGGGGGTGGACCTCCTAGTTGAGGGGGCAACCCAGGTTGTTGTCGGTGTCGAGCTGCTTGGCGAGTTGGATCATGGCGTCCCGGTCCGTTCCGGACAGAGCGTCGACCACAGCGGGCACCAACGACGGGCGGCCGTCCAAGCTCTCGCCCCATCGGCGCCAGGGGAACTGCAGGTATTCACCTTCGTCGTAAGCCGCGTTGAGCCACGCTGCGGCAGCCGCCCGGGCGAGGATCTGTCGCGCGCCATCGAGATCGCTACCTCCTCGAGCCTTCAGCGCGTTCGAGCATGGTCAGATCCTCGGAGATGAAGCCAACGGGGGTCATCGGCGCGGATGCCTTGTCGGACTCGGCACGAAACGCTTCGATGAAGGGCGTGCTCGGCTTCGCTTCCTGCCACGAATCCGTGTGATTCTTCCAGTAGCCCGGGGTGCAACCTTCCGTGCTCCCGATGTTGACGGCGTTCGCAGCTGGGGCCATCGCAACCGCCACTGTGAGAGTCATCAAAGTTGCCACAGCCGCGGCAATAAGTCTCTTCATCATTCTCCCCTTCGTTGGAATCAGCCCTGACCTTTCCCCGAGAGATGCATACCTATTGGAGCACTCCCTGAACTCGGCCGTCCTGCGTTTCAGATATTTCGCGGCGAACGACAGAACCTTGCGGGTCGGGTTATGGCGAGACCGTCGTCGGCATCATTGACAGCACAGAGCCCCGGCTACTAACCCTGGTCGGGGCTCTGCTTGCTGTTCTAGACGTGGATGCTGTCGAGCTTCGCCGTTTTGACTGTGCCGTCGTCGAGCGAATGGCAGCCAGGTCACCGTCGACTGTCTCGAGTTGCCCGTAGTCGTCGCCGACCTGGGCGAGGGCACCGAACCACCAGGGGGACAACTCAGGGCGCATGCGTATGGTCATTGTCGGATTCCCTTCCCGTCTGGCACGTGGCTGGCACGGACTTTGCGGGATACCCTCTGACCTGCGAAAACGTGGTGGGCGATACAGGACTTGAACCAGTGACCTCTTCCGTGTCAGGGAAGCGCGCTAGCCAGACTGCGCCAATCGCCCGCGGTGGTGCTGCGGTCCTGCTGTCGTTCCACTCTTCGTGCGGTCGTGCCCTCGTGCTGCGAGGTGGAGACGGGATTTGAACCCGTGTAGACGGCTTTGCAGGCCGTTGCCTCGCCTCTCGGCCACTCCACCAGAGCAGGCCTCCCAGGTGTGACTGGGTGAGACCCTCCGAGCGGACGACGGGATTCGAACCCGCGACCCTCACCTTGGCAAGGTGATGCGCTACCAGCTGCGCTACGTCCGCGAATCCAGCCCCTCGTGAGGGCTGGCGAACGGCAACGATAGCCGATCGGCGCAGGTCAACCCAAAGCGGGCAGGCCGAGAGGGGCTACCTTGGCCGGGTGCCCCAGGACGCCGTGACCCCACTCGCCCAGTAGCCCGCCCATCGATGCACCCGAGCTGGTCGTCACAGGCGACCCGCTGAGCATCGACGAGGTCGTCGACGTGGCCAGGGGGCGTCGCGGCGCCGCACTGGACGCCGGCGTCGCCGCCCGTATGGCGCCGACCCGCGAGGTCGTCGAACGGGCAGTCGCCGAGAACCGGGTCATGTACGGCATCACCACCGGCTTCGGGGCGTTGGCGAACACTCGCATCGCGCCAGGTGACCTTGCCGCGATGCAGCTGGCCCTGATCCGCTCACACGCCGCGGGCGTGGGTGATCCCCTGAGCGACGACGTGGTGCGCGCGCTGTTGCTCTTGCGCGCGCGCACGCTGTCGGTCGGGATCAGCGGCGTCCGGGTAGAGCTGCCAGAACGCCTGCTGCTCCTGCTCGAACGTGGGCTGATTCCGGTCATCCCTGGCCAGGGCAGCGTGGGCGCATCCGGTGACCTCGCACAGCTTGCGCACCTCGCTCTGCCGCTCGTCGGTGAGGGGCGGCTTCGTCGCGCCGGCGACCGTGACCTCGGTGGGCGCCCCGCCTCTGAGCTCCTGACGGCCGAAGGCATCGAGCCGCTCGTGCTGCAGCCCAAAGAAGGGCTGAGCCTGATCAACGGCACTGAGCCCATGCAGGCCCGTCTGGCGCTGTCGGTTGATCAGTCGCGACTGCTGGTGAAGGTCGCCGACCTCGCCTGTGCCATGTCGCTCGATGGGCTGCTCGGCACCGATCGCGCCTACGACGCGCGGGTCATCGACATCCGTCCGCACGTCGGCCAACTGAAAGTGGCCGACAACCTGCGCCGGTTGCTGACGGGCTCGGGGCTGCTGGCGAGCCACCGCCACGACCTTGAGCACGCCGTGCAGGACTCTTACTCGCTGCGATGTGCGCCACAGGTGCATGGTTCGGTGCGTGACGTTCTGAGCCATGTGGCATCGGTTCTGACCGTCGAGCTCGGGGCGGTCGTCGACAACCCAGTCATCGTTCCCACGCCCGATGGCGCCGACTTCGAGGTCATGTCGACGGGTAACTTCCACGGTGAGCCGCTCGCTTTCGGCGGTGACATGCTGGCTATCGCGATCTCCGAGCTTGCGTCGATCAGCGAACGCCGCACCGACCGCATGCTCGACCCGGCCTTCTCTCGCGGGCTGCCGCCGTTCTTGGCTCCTGCGGCCGGCACCAACAGCGGCTACATGCTGGCCCAGTACACCGCGGCTTCCCTCGTCAGCGAGAACAAGGTGCTCGCCCACCCGAGCAGTGTCGACACGATTCCGACCTCAGGAAACCAGGAGGATCACGTGTCGATGGGCTGGACGTCGATGCGCAAACTGAGCGACGTCGTGCGCAACGTCCGCAGTGTGCTCGCGGTCGAGATGGTGTGCGCAGCGCAGGCCATCGACCTCCGTGCTGACACGGCTCCGCCGAGCCCAGCGGTCGCGGCTGCTCATGCGGTGTTGCGTGCGCATGTGCCAGCCATGAACGTCGATCGTGAAGTGACCCCGCAGCTCCAGGCAGTAGACGCTTTGCTGCCCGACCTTGTCGCGGCGGCTGAGGACGTCGCTGGTCCGCTCGGCTGACCTAGCTTCTGCAGATGCAACCCTTCGCCCGCTTCGGAGACGTGGTCGCCACCGACCTGCAAGAGGTCAGCGACGACCCGGCGGTCCTCGACCACGGCGGATGGTGGGCGGTGGTGCATACGTACGAGGGTCACCTGACCGCGGCTCGCTTCGGGAGCATCGAGCGCAGTCCTGCGCCGTTGCCGTCTGAGGATGCGCCGGCGTGGAGCCCGTTACCGCGCGAAGCGTGGACGTCGTCGATGACGCGTGCCCAGTACATGAACGCCGTCGAGCAGATCAGGGCGGCCATCGCGGCAGGCACCGTCTACCAGGCCAACATCTGCCGGGTGCTGGCTGCGCCGAGGGAGGGCCGCGACCTGCGCGGCCTGGCCCTGCTGCTGGCCGATCGGCACCCGGCGCCGCACTCTGGGGTGGTCATGCTCCCCGATCACGGGGTCGAGGTCGTGAGCGCGTCACCTGAGCTGTTCCTGCAGCGCGACGGGGAGCTTCTGACGTCGTCACCGATCAAGGGAACCGGGCGAACGGCGTCCGACTTGCTCGACAAGGACACCGCCGAAAACATCATGATCGTCGATCTCGTGCGCAACGACCTCGGTCGCGTCGCGAGCACCGGCAGCGTGCGGGTGTCGTCGCTGCTGCGCCATGAGGAACACCCGGGTCTGGTGCACCTGGTGTCGAGCATCGAGGCCACGCTCCGCTCGGACGCGGGCTGGGCTGACATCGTCGAGGCCACATTCCCGCCCGGATCGATCACTGGTGCGCCGAAGTCGTCGGCGTTGCGGCTCATTGACGAGATAGAGATGGCTCCGCGCGGTCCCTACTGCGGGGCGATCGGTTGGGTGGACGCCGATGCCCGCCAAGCGTCCCTCGCTGTCGGCATCCGCACGTTCTGGGCGGACGCGCAGCGTGTGTACTTCGGAACGGGTGCAGGGATTACCTGGGGCTCAGACCCCGCCAGGGAGTGGGACGAGACCGAGCTCAAGGCGAACCGTCTGCTCGACGTCGCCGCTCACCGCACACCTTTGGGGTAACTTGCGGTAGTCATAGCGACGCAAGGTTTCCCCAAAGGTGTGGATATGAAGGTCTGGGTCAACGGTCGGCTCTCTGAACCGGACGCCGCTCGCATCTCTCCGTTCGACCACGGCTTCACCGTCGGAGACGGGGTTTTCGAGACCTGCAAGGTGACTGACGGTGAAGCGTTCGCGCTGACTCGCCACCTCCGGCGTCTGGACCGCTCCGCTGCGGGCCTGGGCCTGCCCACGCCCGACCACGAGATGGTCCGCACCGGCATCAAGGAGCTGTTGGACGCCGAGCCGGACGCTGGACGACTGCGCATCACCGTGACGGGCGGGCCGGGCCCCCTCGGATCCGATCGCGGCGACGAGGGCACCACGTTGACCTTGGCGGTCTCAGCCGAGAGCGCATGGGAAGCGGCAACCTCGGTGGCCGTCGTCCCGTGGGTGCGCAATGAACGGTCAGCGGTGGCTGGCCTCAAGACGACCTCGTACGCCGAGAACGTGGTCGCGCTCGACCGGGCGCACCGGCATCAGTCGAGCGAGGCAATCCTCGCCAATACCGTCGGCGATCTCTGCGAAGGGACGGGAAGCAACATCTTCGTGGTGGTCGACGGCGAGATCGTGACTCCTTCCCTGGCGGGTGGCTGCCTGGCCGGCATCACTCGCGAGCTCGTTCTTGAGTGGTGCGGCGCCCGGCAGGTTGATCTGCCCTTGGCGGCGCTGCGCGACGTGCAGGAGGCGTTCCTGACGTCGTCGACGCGCGACGTCCAGCCGATCCGGCAGGTTGTGTGGCCGGAGGGGGAGACGCAAGCCCTGCCCGTTGGCCCGGTCACCGCCCGCGCCCGCGCCAAATTTGCCGAGCGCGCCGCGTCCACCCCCGACCCCTGACCACAACGCGGATGTTCAGTGTGCCCCAGACCCCGGTGATCTTCGGCAATCCGGCGGGCACCGGCGCCGCGCCAGGGCGGCATCGTCACTCTCCACACGCTCTCACCACCGGTTCTCACCACCGGTAGTCACCACGGAGGTTCAGATGGCAAAGATCACCGGACTCGGCGGAGTCTTCTATGTCTCACCTGATCCAGAGGCTGCCCGCGCGTGGTACCGGGAAGTGCTTGGCGTCGACGGGCCCTATGGTCCCCAGTTTCTCTGGGCCGATGACCCAGGTGAGCAGCCTTACAGCCTGATGAGCGCCTTCCCCGATGGCGAGTACCTGAAGCCATCGACACACAGCTTCATGGTCAACTTCCGGGTTGACGACCTCGACGCGTTCGTCGCCGGCCTGGAGGCCAAGGGGATCGAGATCCTGGGGACCTCGGACGAGGGCTATGGGAAGTTCGCGTGGGTGCTCGACTGCGACGGGCTCAAAATCGAGCTTTGGCAGCAAATGGCGCCGCCGCCTCCGATCTCGGATCCCACCTGACCACTGCGTCCACTCCGGTCAGGAGTCGTCGGCGAGCAGCAGTTCGACCTGGGCGTCGATGTCGTCGGGCATCTCGTCAGCGCGAAAAACCGTGCCTCCGGCCATGACGCTTGGCGCCGCGGCGATGCTGAGGGCCTTGGCGGCGGCTCGATCTTTGTCGACGGCCGCGTGGACCTCAGGCGCGTCGAAGTACTCAGACACCCAGTTGCCGAGCCAGTCTCCGTCGCGTCCGGCCGTGGCCACCAAGTGCGGCAGGCCCAGTTCGCGCAACGAGAGCAGGTCGCGCTGCAGGTTGAAGAGGTAGCCCCAAGGAACGTCGTAGTCCATCGGCACGAGTTCGTCACCCGCGCCACGAAGAACCGACCAGGCCCGCACCGCCATGATGCAGCGAGCGACAAGGTGGCCGAAGTCGTCGCCCACCTCGGGCAGTAGTCGGAGCTCGACCTCGTGGTGACCGCGAAAGCGCCATGGGCGTCCACCGTTGGCGTGTCCATCAATGTCGAGGTACGGCAGGAAGATCCCGGTCGCTGGCGAGACGGGGTCGACCCACACGCTGATGTCCGACGGGCGCCGGTAGTTGAGAAGTGCGGTGAGGTTGGGGTGCTCACCGAAGACCCCGCCACCGTCGCCGGCTGCGTGCCCGGATTCGGGGCTCCCTGGTACCTCCGTCATGGGTCTAGTGTGCCTGGGAAAGGCCGATCAACCCACCCTTTGTGGCCGTGTGAGTCGGTTTCCGCCCGAAGGGCCTAGTGCAGGAGGTTGCGACATGGAAGGCGCCAGAACGGTCCGCGCCCCGCACGGCACCGAGCTCACCTGTTCGTCGTGGGGTGCTGAGGCTGCCTTGCGGATGCTGCACAACAACCTCGACCCCGAGGTGGCCGAGCGGCCTGACGATCTGGTGGTGTACGGCGGCAACGGCAAGGCAGCGCGCAGCTGGCCGGCCTTCGACGCCATTGTGCGCTCGCTGCGCGAGATGGCGCCCGATGACACTCTGCTCGTCCAGAGCGGCAAGCCTGTCGGCGTGATGCGCACCCACGAGCGCGCGCCCCGCGTGTTGATCGCCAACTCACTGCTCGTGCCGAAATGGGCGACGCCCGAGTACTTCCGCGAGCTCGAGGACCTCGGCCTGATCATGTACGGCCAGATGACAGCAGGATCGTGGATCTACATCGGCACCCAGGGCATCCTGCAAGGCACTTTCGCCACGTTCGCCGAGGTGGCCAACCAGCACTTCGACGGGACGCTGGCTGGCACGATCACTTTGACCGGCGGGCTCGGCGGTATGGGTGGTGCTCAACCGCTCGCAGTTACTGGCAACGGAGGTGTCGCCCTGTGCGTCGAGATCGACCCGTGGCGTCTGCAGCGTCGAATCGAGCACCGGTACCTGGACGAGCAGGCTGACGATCTCGACGACGCAATTGCCCGGTGCGAGGCGGCCAAGCGTGAGCGTCGCGCCCTGTCGGTGGGCCTAGTTGGCAACTGCGCTGACGTGCTTCCTGAGCTCGTCCGGCGCGGCTGGATTCCCGACATCGTCACCGACCAGACGTCGGCCCATGACGCCCTGCACGGCTACGTGCCCCACGGCATCAGCCTCGACGAAGCCCTCGAGCTTCGTGAGGTGAAGCCGCAGGAGTACATCGAGCGGTCGTCGGCGTCGATGGCGGTGCACTGCCAGTCGATGCTCGACTTCAAGGAGGCAGGGGCCGTGGTCTTCGACTACGGCAACGGTTTGCGCGGTCAGGCGCAGGATGCCGGCGTCACCAACGCGTTTGACTACCCAGGCTTCGTCGTCGCCTATATCCGTCCGCTTTTCGCCCGCGGTGCTGGGCCGTTCCGTTGGGCGTGCCTCTCTGGCAGCGACGCCGACCTCGCGGCCACCGATGCCGCGGTCGCGAAGGCGTTCCCGGACGATGACGGCCTGCAGCGCTGGCTGCAGTTCGCGCACGACCGCGTGCACTACCAGGGGCTGCCATCGCGGATCTGCTGGCTCGGCTACGGCGAGCGCCACGAGGCAGGGCTCGCGTTCAACGACCTCGTCGCCAGCGGGGCGGTCACGGCCCCGATCGCCATCGGACGCGATCACCTGGATGCCGGAAGCGTCGCCTCGCCCGAGCGTGAGACCGAAGGCATGCGGGACGGCTCCGACGCCATCGCCGACTGGCCGATCCTGAACGCGCTGCTGAACACCGCATCTGGCGCGTCATGGGTGTCGGTGCACCACGGCGGGGGAGTCGGGATCGGCAAGTCGATCCACGCCGGCGTGGTCGTGGTGGCGGACGGCACCGCTGATGGGCAGTGGCGACTCGAGCGGGTGCTCACCAACGACCCCGGGATGGGCGTCATCCGGCACGCCGACGCCGGCTACGAGATCGGCTTGGCCACCGCGCGCGACGTCGGCGTCCGGATGCCGATGGAGGAAGGCACGCGGGCACCCGACTGGCAGCGCTAACCCACCACAACGTGTAACTCTTCTGGGGCCATACCCACACGACTTGCACGGTGTGGTCAGTGGGGCCAGATGAGGTCAGGGGTCAGGTCGGAGACGGTGGGTGCCCCGAGCAGGCCCATTGCCATGGCGAGCTCGGTCCAGAGGGTCTCGACAACCCACTGGACGCCGTCCCCGCCGGCGACGGTCAGCCCCCAGATCGCTGGCCGCCCCACCAACACGGCGTCGGCGCCGAGGATGAGCGCCTTGGCGACATCGGTGCCCCGACGAATCCCACCGTCAACGAGTACTGGAACCACGCCGTCGACAGCGTGCACGACGCCGGGCAGCGCCTGCGCCGTCGGAACCACGGTGTCGAGGTTGCGCGCGCCATGGTTGCTGACGATGACGCCGCCAGCACCGGAGTCCACGCACCGCTGTGCGTCGTCGGGCCGCACGACGCCTTTGGGTAGCACCGGAATGGGGGAGAGGTCGACCAGCCACTCCAGGGTTTCCCAGGTGAGGCTTGGATCGAGATGTGGGTTGTAGGCACGCTGGTGCGGACGCGGGTCGGCAGGCATCACGACCGACGGCGGCGCGCCCACCAGGGCAGGCGGCTGCATTCCGTCGACAGTGTGTCCGCCACTGCGACGGTCACGGTCACGCGCACCAAGCAGCGGTGTGTCGACGGTCAAGACCAGGGCCTCAGCGCCCGCAACTACCACCGACTCGACGAGCGATGCCGTGAAGTCACGGTCAGCCTGCACGTAGAGCTGGTACCACCAAGGCGCGTCCGCGGCCGTACCCAACTCGGCCACAGCCGTCGAGCCCAAGGTGCTCATGACCGCCAGTGCGTTGGCAGCCTCTGCTCCGCGACGCGTCGCCGCCTCGGCCCCTGGGTGGTACTGGCGATGGGCCGCCGTCGGCGCGACGAGGATCGGGTGCGCGAGTTCGCGTCCAAGGAGCGTTACGGACGTATTGATGTCGGAGACGTCCGCGAGGACGTGCGGGGCCAGCCGCAGATCGCGCCACGCCGCGTGGTTCCAGTCGAGGGATATCTCGTCGGCCGCTCCACCAGCAACGTAGTTCCAGGTGCGATCGCTGAGCATCGCGCGCGCAAGCGGTTCGAGGTCACCGATGCTGACCGCAGCGTCCGGAACGGAACCAGATGCGGGCATCGCTGACTCACTTCCACCTCGAGGCTCCACATTTCGCAGCCTAGACGTGGCAGCATCGACGCGTGGACCTCCTCGTGCGCAACATCGGTCGACTGCTGCCGATGCGGGATCGGCGCCCGGTGAGGTCATCGAGAACGCCGCGCTTCGCATCGAGAGCGGCGTCGCGTCGTGGCTCGGCCCTGAGCGCGACCTAGCCCCTGGCCCGGACCTGCCCGAGCTGGACGCTCAAGGGGCGGTCGGTGTTCCCGGATTCGTCGACCCGCACACGCATCTGGTGTGGGCCGGCGTCCGACGTGAGAGAGTTCGTGGCGCGTCTGGCCGGCGAGCACTACGACGGCGGGGGCATCAACACCACCGTTGACGCAACTCGCGCAGCCACTGCCGACGAGCTCTTCGGCCTCGCAGCAGACCGCGGTCGACGCATGATCTCCAACGGCACGACGACCGTTGAGATCAAGACCGGCTACGGCCTGACCCCGACGGACGAGCTCAAGTCACTGGACGTGATCGGCCGCCTTGCTGCCGAGCTTCCATGGAGTGTGGAGTCCACCTACCTGGGCGCCCACGTCGTTCCGCGCGGTCGCGACCGGACCGAGTACGTCGACGAGGTCGTCGCCACCATTCCGGCAGCGGCGGCAGCTGACGCCACCTGGGTGGATGTGTTCTGCGACGAAGGAGTCTTCAGCATCGGCGAGACGCGCAAGATTCTGCAGGCTGCGAAGGATGCCGGGCTCTGGAACTCGGCTGCACGCCGAGGAGATCGCCCATACCGGAGCGGCCGAGCTCGCTGCCGAGATGGGCTGCGCCAGCGCCGATCACCTTGAGCACGTCACTGCCGAGGGCGCGCGGGCGATGGCTTCCGCTGGCGTCGTCGGAGTTCTGCTGCCCACGGTCACCCTCTCGCTGCGCACCTTCGCCTTCGGCCAGTACCAAGTGCTGCGGGACGCCGGCGTGCCGCTGGCGCTGTCGACCGACTGCAATCCCGGAACCTCGTGGTGTGAGTCGATGCCGTACGTCGTGCAGCTGGCCTGTCTCGTGTACGGCATGCCGGTCCACGAAGCTCTGTGGTCGGCCACCAGGGGTGGAGCCGCGGCACTCCGCCGCGACGACGTCGGCCACCTCTCGGTCGGCGCGTGTGGCGATCTTGCCGTCCTTGACGCCGGGCACGAGGCGGACGTCGTGGCACGACTCGGGGCGCCGGGGTGCACGGCCACCGTGGTGGGCGGTCAGGTATGGCAGAACCCCGCCAGCCCTAGTGTGAGTGCATGAGCGAGCCCGTTCCGTCGACCGAAGACGAGGAACCGTCCGACCCGCCCGGGCCTGATTGGCTCTACCGGCTCCGCAGGCGCTTCACCGGCGACAGCGCCTTCCGCCGCCTCGTGTGGCGGGTCATTGCCACGACGCTTGGCGTTGCGATCGTTCTTGCGGGCGTGGCCATGCTGGTGTTTCCCGGTCCGGGCTGGGCGGCCATCTTCCTCGGGCTCGCCGTCCTGGCTACCGAGTACGCGTGGGCGCACCGGTTGCTTGTGGCTACCAAGGACAAGGCCCAGGGAGCCGCGTCCTCGGTGTTTTCTGCGGAGAATCGCAAGCGCACGATCGTGCTGACCTCGATCGTGGTCCTGCTCGTCGCCGCGATCGTGTCCTGGTACGTCTATCGCTACGGCTGGACGACGAGCGGCGCCCTCGGCTGGTTCGGACTCGGCTGACCTGCTGCGATACTCTGGCGGCTCACTTGGGGCGGTTAGCTCAGTTGGTTAGAGCGCTTCGTTCACACCGAAGAGGTCGGCGGTTCGAGTCCGCCATCGCCCACTCGCGCGACATCACCCCGATGGTGGTTGCCATCCAGCAGTGATCACCACACGATGAGCAGGTGACCTTCACAAAGCGACTGAGCCCGACACGAACTGTCCTCGTGGGCGCGAGCACTCTGCTCATGGTGCTGGGGCTCATGGTGATGGGAACTGCTGTGGCGCCACCACCCTCTGGCGCGAGTGCGAGTACTGCTGGTGCCCCTGGTCGCTCCACGACGCCGGCGCTCGACCTGCCGGTCACCCAGCGCGCCGCCGCCAGGCCGCCTTTGCGGCGCCTCGCGGTCAAGTGGCGCCGGGTCGCGGGAGGCTTCGCCCAGCCCACAGAGGTCACCTCCGCACCCGATGGCCGAAAGCGCCTCTTCGTCGTTCAGAAGACCGGCACCGTGCGGATCGTCCGTGGCGGGCGAGTCGCCGGCACCCCGTACCTGTCGATCGGGCGCCGCATCGATCCGAGCGGTGAGGGCGGACTTCTCTCAATGGCGTTCAGCCCCACCTTCCGCAGGGACGGTCTGCTCTGGGTCACCTATACGGCGCGAGGTGACGGCGACCTTGTCGTGGCGCGATTGAAGGCGCGTAACGCCGGTGCCAGTCGAGTGCGAAGCAAGACGCTCCGCACGGTGCTCCGAGTCAACCACCCGACCTACGACAACCACTACGGCGGACAACTGGCGTTCGGTCCCGAAAGGCGGCTCTACATCGGAGTGGGCGACGGCGGGGGTGGTGGCGACCCATTCAACGCCGCAGGTGACAAGACGGATCTGCGCGGCAAGATCTTGCGCATCAACCCCTACGGCTCGTGCCACAAACGGCGCTACTGCAGCCCCGACGGCAACCCATTCGTCGGTAAGCGCGGCCGCGACGAGATCTGGCTGATGGGTCTGCGCAACCCGTGGCGGTTCAGCTTTGACCCCCGCACCGACAACCTGTGGATCGGCGATGTCGGTCAGGAAGACTACGAAGAGATCGACCGGGTCGGCCCGCGTCCTCGACGGATCCATCTGGGGTGGTCCTGCAAAGAGGGTCGTAGCACCTACAACGCCAGCCGCTGCCGCAGCTCGGTCAACTACCTCGGACCGGTGACAGTCGTGGGCCACCCCATGGCCGAGTCGATCACGGGCGGATTCGTCTACCGGGGCCCCCGGTATCGCGACCAGATCGGCGGCGCCTACGTGTTCGCCGACTTCATCACCAGACGGGTCTGGCTCTACCGACCCGGCGTTGGAAAGGTGCTGCAGGCTGACCGGCTCGGCGGCGGAATCGGTGCCACGTCGTTCGGCGTGGACGATCGTGGAGAGATCTACGCGGTCACCTACGACGGCGTGCTGTGGCGAATGCGGGTGGCTCGCAGGTAAGTCGAGGGCGGACGAGCCACCGCGCTGGGTACGATCAGCGCGTCCCGCCGCTACCAGCAAGGAGCCACCGTGTCTGACCTGTCGATCACCGTTGCCGGAAGCGCGCGGCAGGTGGCATCGGGCACGACGGCCGCTGACCTGTTCGCTGACGACCGGTCGATCGTGGTGGCCCGCGTCAACAACGAGCTGCGCGACCTTGCCCAGGTGCTCGACGCCGGCGACGTCGTCGAGCCGGTCGCGATCGACTCCGACGACGGCCTCGCGGTGCTGCGTCACTCGTGCGCCCACGTTCTGGCGCAAGCCGTGCAAGACACCTTCGACGACGCCAAGCTCGGTATCGGCCCGCCCATCAAGGACGGCTTCTACTACGACTTCGACGTCGAGACACCGTTCACGCCCGAAGACCTCAAGCGCCTCGAGAAGCGCATGATCTCGATCATCAAGTCGGGGCAGCGGTTCGGACGCCGAGTGGTTGCCGAGGACGAGGCGCGCGCCGAGCTCGTCGACGAGCCGTACAAGCTCGAGCTCATCGGTCTCAAGGGTGGCGCCGTCGACGATGACGTCATGGAGGTCGGCGGAGCCGAGCTCACCATCTACGAGAACGTCGACGCCAAGAGCGGCGAACGCAAGTGGCAAGACCTGTGCCGCGGCCCACATCTGCCGTCGACCAGGCTCATCCCGGCGTTCAAGCTCATGCGCTCGGCCGCCGCGTACTGGCGGGGCAGCGAGGCCAACCCCCAGCTGCAGCGCATCTATGGCACCGCTTGGCCCAGCAAGGACGAGCTGACCGCGTACCTGACGTTCCTCGAGGAGGCTGAGCGGCGCGATCATCGCCGTCTCGGCGCCGAGCTCGATCTGTTCTCGTTCCCTGAAGAAATCGGATCGGGGCTCGCGGTGTTCCACCCCAAGGGCGGCACCGTGCGACGCGTCATGGAGGACTACTCGCGCACCCGCCACGAGGAGGCTGGCTACGAGTTCGTCAACTCACCGCACATCACCAAGCAGGGTCTCTTTGAGACCTCCGGGCACCTCGAGTGGTACGCCGAAGGCATGTACCCGCCCATGCACCTCGATGCGGAGTACGACGAGGACGGCAGTGTGCGGCGTCCCGGGCAGAACTACTACCTCAAGCCGATGAACTGCCCGTTCCACAACCTGATCTACAGCGCACGCGGTCGGTCGTACCGTGACCTGCCAATGCGGCTCTTTGAGTTCGGGTCGGTGTACCGCTACGAGAAGTCGGGTGTGGTGCACGGCCTCACCCGCGTCAGGGGCATGACGCAGGACGACGCGCACATCTACTGCACCAAGGAGCAGATGCCGGCAGAGCTCGACAGCCTGCTCACCTTCGTGCTCGACCTGTTGCGCGACTACGGACTCGACGACTTCTACCTCGAGCTCTCGACGCGCAACGACGAGAAGTACGTCGGCGAGCACGCCGAGTGGGAGGAGGCCACTGAGGCCCTGCGCCAGGCAGCCGACAAGCAGAACCTCGAGCTCGTGCTGGACGAGGGTGGTGCTGCCTTCTACGGCCCGAAAATCTCGGTGCAAACCAAAGACGCCATCGGACGCACCTGGCAGATGTCGACGATCCAGGTCGACTTCCAGCTGCCGCAGCGCTTCAACCTCGAGTACCAGGCGGCCGATGGCACCAGGCAGCAGCCGGTGATGATCCACCGCGCCCTCTTCGGGTCGATCGAGCGCTTCTTTGCGGTGTTGCTCGAGCACTACGCCGGCGCGTTCCCCGCCTGGCTCGCGCCAGTGCAGGTGGTCGGCATTCCCATTTCCGATGCACACGTCGACTACCTGTCCGACGTGGCCGCTCAGTTGCGTAGCCGAGGCATTCGGGTCGAGGTCGATGCGTCTGACGAACGCATGCAGAAGAAGATTCGCACGGCACAGAAGCAGAAGATTCCGTTCATGCTGCTGGCCGGCGACGAGGACGTCAGCAACGGTGCCGTCTCGTTCCGATTCCGTGACGGAACTCAGGAGAACGGGATCCCGATAGCCGACGCTGTCGAACGCATCGTCACCGACGTGGCCGAACGCAGGGCATAGGGGGCAACGAGATGGAGTCCGATCCAGACGGCATGCAACGGCTCTGGGCTCCTGATCGACTCGCCTACATCCTGGGCGAGAACCGCCCCGACTCCACCGACGAGGGGGACGCCTGCCCGTTCTGCCGCGCCCCCGGAGAGCCGGATGACACTTCCCTCGTCGTGGCCAGGGGGCAGTACGCCTATGTGGTGCTGAACCTCTACCCCTACAACCCTGGTCATGCGCTGATCTGCACCTACCGCCACGTCGCCGGGTTCGTCGACCTCACGTCCGACGAGGCGCATGAAGTCAGCGATCTGACGCAACAGACGATCGCCGCGATGCAACGGAGCCTCCTGCCGCATGGTTTGAACCTCGGCATGAACCAAGGAACGGTTGGGGGTGCGGGAATCGCAGCCCACCTGCATCAGCATGTGGTGCCTCGTTGGGGAGGCGACACCAACTTCATGCCGGTCGTGGCTGGCACCAAGGTCATGCCCCAGTCGTTGACCGACACCCGTGATGCCCTGCGCGCTGCCTGGCCCGAGGAGACTTCGCCAGCTAGCGGTTCGGACGGTTGAGCACGCGCTCCAGCGGTAGGAAGGCTGCCAGGCAGACAACGTGCGGCATGAAGATGATCCGGATCATCAGGAACGTCATTACATGGAACGACACCAAGAACGCGACGGCGTACTGCTGCACCTTCGGCCGCACGAACAGCAATACGGGAGAGACGAACTCCAAGATCACGATGAACCACTGCGACAGCTGCAAGGTCCACGGCATCTGCAGCAGAGGATCGGCAAACATCGTTCCGCGCCGAATCACCGCACGCGCGATCGTCGTCGAGTTGACCCAGCCCCAGCCCCCGAACCGCACCTTGGCCACCGCTGCCAGGAAGTAAGTGGCCACCACCCCTACCTGCACCATGCGCAGGGCCCACCCCGCCGCCGGCGACGGCGTCATGTCGCGCAAGGCGGCGCGTCCGGCAGTAGGCAGGACGGCCAGG
This sequence comes from uncultured Actinomycetota bacterium, assembly GCA_963706045.1. Classification (GTDB taxonomy): domain Bacteria; phylum Actinomycetota; class Actinomycetes; order JAHEKZ01; family JAHEKZ01; genus JAHEKZ01. Next base: position 69,811 of record CAVPLY010000008.1, read on the forward strand.
GCCACCAAGAACGCGAAGCGGTCGTGGTCGACCTTGCCGTACGAGAAGCTGATGACCATCCACTGCAGGTAGAAGAGGAAGGCGCCGGCTCCCAGCCAGGCCTGCAGCCGGTGCGCCCGGTCTCGGGCGATCAGGACCAGTAGGCCGATGGCCATCGCCACCATGCCGTACTGAATGACGAACACCATGGTCGGCGTCGGCGTGGGGAGCGGCAGCAGACGTCCGATCAGCAGCGGCCGGTAGAGGTCGCCGTCGACATAGCCGTGCGCGGCTCCCCAGGGCCGGAGTAGCAGGACATCGAGCGGAAGGAAGGCATAGATCAGGACGCGAAACGCTGCGATCCTGGCGCGAGGGACCGGCGCGAACCACCAACCATTCACCGCGGCTGAGAGACGACGGCCAACGCCTGGACTTGGCGACTGCAGGGCGGCGTCAGAAGTGGTCATGGCTGCTCCTCGTCGTCCGCGCTCCACTCGGCGAGCACGGTCTCAAGAACCTCACCCGTGGGGACCTTGTCGACGACGACAGTTGCCTGGCGCACGATGCGCAGGTCGGTCCAAGCGGGCTCGTCGGGTCGCAGGGCAGCGCGGCTTGCTGCGACGGCGCTGAGCAGGGCAGGGTCGTCCTCGAACCGCGGGAGCTGCCCCTCGAACTCGGCCACGTTCATGCCGACCGACTCCGGCGAGGGACGCACGAGCGTCCAGTCGCTGCCCTCGGTCTTCACCTGGAGGGCCACAACGGCCACCTGACCCGTCGACTGGCTGCTGGTGGCATACATGCGGAACGGCCCTAGCGGGAAGTGGTCGTCGCTGCCGAAGAACGCGCCGACGACCAAGAGGCCGAAGACGACGGCGGCCGCTGCCAGACGTGATCGGCGGCCGGCAGCACTGAGCGGCGCTACAGCTTCGGTCGTGGAAGTCACTGCGTCACCCTAGGTCAGGCCCGCTGGGCGTTGGACCCACTCGTCGTGGGACCCCTATTCGTTGGACCCCTATTCGTTGGACTCGGCCAGAACCCGCGCCGACACCTGCGGAGGCATGGAGTCATGTCGCGCGTACTTGCGGGTGAACGTGCCGGTGCCGTGTGACATCGACCGAAGATCGATGGCGTAGCGCACGATCTCCAGCTGTGGGACCTCAGCGCGCACCAGGGTGCGTCCGGAGCCCAGGGGTTCGGTACCCAGCACGTGCCCTCGGCGGGACGAAAGGTCGCCCATGACGGCTCCCACGAAGTCGTCGTCAACGAGTACGGCCACCTCGTCGACGGGTTCGAGTAACAGCACCTGCGACTGTTCCGCGGCATCACGAAGGGCAAGTCCACCCGCCATCTGGAAGGCCATGTCAGAGGAGTCCACCGAGTGCGACTTGCCGTCGACGAGGGTGACCCGGATGTCCACCATCGGGTATCCGGCGCCGACGCCAGTTCCGACACCTCGCTCCATCTGCGCTCGCAAGCCCTTCTCGACGCTGGCGATGAACTGCCTCGGCACCGATCCGCCAACGACCTTGTCGACGAACTCAAAGCCAGCACCCTGCGGCAGCGGCTCGACCTCGATGTCGCAGATGGCGAACTGCCCATGCCCCCCCGACTGCTTCACGTGCCGGCCGTGCCCCTTGGACGCACTACCGAACGTCTCGCGAAGGGCGACGCGCAACGGAACAGTTTCGACCGAGACGCCGTACCGGGTGGAGAGTCGGTCGAGCAGCACGTCGACGTGTGCCTCACCGAGAGTCCACAGCACAACCTGACCGGTCTCCTTGCTGTGGTCGAGCCGCATCGTAGGGTCTTCGGCGACCAGCCGGGCCAGGCTCTGGGAGAGCTTGTCCTCGTCGGCCTTGCTCTTCGCGACGATGGCGACGGGCAGCAGAGCGTCTGGCATCTGCCAGGCCTCCATCAGCAGAGGCCGTTCCTTTTCCGACAGGGTGTCGCCGGTCTCGGCGTGCGCCAGCTTGGCCACGGCACACACGTCACCGGCCACGGCCTTCGCGAGTGGGCGCTGCGTCTTGCCCAGTGGCGACGAGAGTGTGCCGACTTTTTCTTCGAGGTCATGGTCGGCATGCCCGCGATCGGCCAGACCGTGCCCTGAGACGTGCACGACCATGTCGGGCCGCAACGTGCCGGAGAAGACCCTGACCAACGACATCCGTCCGACGTAGGGGTCGCTGACGGTCTTGACCACTTCGGCGACGAGGGGTCCAGACGGGTCGGCGGTGAGTGGGCTCTGGGGCTTGCCATCGGGCGTGCTCACCGGAGGGACGTCATGCTCGAGCGGGCTCGGGAAACCGCGGGTCATGAGGTCGAGCAGCTCGGTGAGCCCCATCCCGGTGGACGCCGCGACCGGTATCACCGGGTAGAACGACCCGCGGGCAACGGCCTTCTCAAGGTCCTCGATGAGCGTGCTGAGCTCAACCTCCTCACCGGCGAGGTAGCGGTCCATGAGCGTCTCGTCCTCGCTCTCGGCGATGATCGCCTCCAGCAGCACGGCCCGAGCAGGTTCGATCATCTCGACGTGCTGCGGCTCCGGGTCGCGCTCGACCCTGGCGCCTGACGTGTAGTCGTCCACCCGCTGGGAGAGCAGTGAGATCAGCCCACCGACGCTCTCGTCGTCGGCCAACATCGGCAGGTAGAGGGGAAGGACGCCGTCTCCGAATGCGCTCTGCGCGGCAAAGAGAGCATCGTCGTAGTCGGCGCGTGCTGCATCGAGCTTGGTCACGACCACGGCTCGGGGCATGCCAACCGCTCCACACTCCTCCCAGAGCAACCGGGTCATGCCGTCGACGCCGTCGGTGGCCGCGATGACAAAGAGGGCCGCGTCCGCGGCTCGAAGTCCGGCCCGCAGGTCGCCAACGAAATCGGGGTAACCGGGTGTGTCAAGGAGGTTGACCTTCACCTCGCCGTAGTGCAGCGGTGCCAGGCTCAGCGAGATGCTGCGCTGCTGCCGGTGCTCGGCTTCGTCGAAGTCGGACACTGTCGTGCCGTCCTCGACGCGCCCGGGACGCGAAATGGTGCCTGTGGTGGCCAGCAACGCCTCGACCAGGGTGGTCTTGCCGGCGCCGCTGTGACCGACGAGCACCACGTTCCTGATATCGCCGGAGTTGCTGACCGCGGGGGCTGAGCCGCCGACACCACCCCCGGAATTACCGCCCCCAGAAATACGCCCCTTCTCTGCCATCGTCGTCCCTCTTCCACGTCGACCGTTCCGATGTCGTCCCCACCCTGCTCGCACCGGTCGCCTGGGGCAAGTGACCTTGGGTCCTGGTCGGGCGTCTGCGGTGGGCGCTAGCGACACCCGCGACCGGCCGTTCCGCAGCCCTCTGGCCGATCTCGCTACTCTCACTGTGCAGCAAGTCGCGCGGCGGTGTTGTCCGCGGCACCGAAGAGGCGGGAGCAGCAGGTGGGCGGGTTCACCGACGCGGGCCGCGTCGTCGCTCGGCAGGTCTTCACGCCGGTTGCCCGCGTGCTCCTGAGGCTTCACGTCAGCCCAGACGCCGTGACGCTCGTGGGAACCCTCGGTACATCTGCGGCTGCGCTCTACTTCTTCCCGCGAGGAAGCTTCCTGGCGGGCACCCTCGTCATCTTCATCTTCGTCTTCTCCGACTCCCTCGACGGCACCATGGCCCGCCTCGCCGGACGGCCGTCGATGTGGGGAGCGTTCTTCGACTCCACCCTTGACCGGGTGGCTGACTCAGCCATCTTCTGTGGCATCGCGCTCTGGTTCGCCGGCGATGGCGCCGACCCCACCATGGCGGCTGTCACGCTTGCGGCCCTGGTCGGCGGACTGATGGTGTCCTATGCCCGGGCTCGCGCCGAGGGGCTGGGGGCCGACGCCAGCACCGGGATCGCCGAGCGCACCGAGCGACTCGTCCTGACCCTGTTCACCGCTGGCCTCTCCGGGCTTCTCGATCTGCCGTGGATCTTGGACGCCGGTCTCTGGCTGGTCGCCATCTTGTCGTGGGTCACCGTTGCCCAGCGGATCTGGGCCGTGCGGCAACAGTTGCTGCCTCGGTAGCCGACGTGACATCGAACCTTCGGGCACGTCTAGGGTCGGCGCGTGAGCGCGCGGTGGCTGGAGCGACCACGGCCGGCTACGGAGCCGGCTGGCAGGTCGCCCAACGTCTGCCAGAGCACATGGTGGCACGGGGATTCGATGTCATGGCCGATCGAGCTTTCGGGCGTGAGGGGCGTGGGGTGACGCAGCTGAGGGCGAACCTCGCCAGGGCCCGCCCCGAGCTCGACGACGAGGAGCTGAGCGCCCTGACGCACGAGGCCATGAGGTCCTACCTGCGGTACTGGAAGGAAGCCTTTCGGCTTCCTCAGTGGTCGCCGACCGAGATCCGTGCGCGACTGGTCGCCCGCAACGCTGAGCGGATGTTCGACCCCCTGAAGTCCGGCCAGGGAGTGGTCGCAGTTCTAGGACACTTCGGCAACTGGGATCACGCCGGCGCGTGGGTGACTGCTCAAGGAACCCGCTTCACGACCGTTGCCGAGCGGCTGCAGCCCGAGTCGCTCTACGACCGTTTCGTGGAGTACCGGGAGTCGCTCGGCATGGAGGTCTTGCCGCTCACCGGCGGCCCCGACGTCACCCAGGTGCTGCAGGAACGACTGCGAGCTGGGGGACTCGTGGCACTGCTGGCTGACCGAGACCTCAGCGACTCGGGACTCGAGGTCAACCTGCTCGACGAACCCGCTCGTCTGCCTGCTGGTCCAGCGCTGCTGGCCCTCCGTACCAACTCGGTGCTGCTGCCGGTCGTCTCGTTCTACGACCGCGACCACACCCGGATCGAGTTCCGGCCGCCCTTGACGTCGTCGGAGCCACGGGTCCGAGATGCCGTTCGCGATCTCACCCAGCAGTGGGCCGACGTCGTCGGTGACACCGCGCGTCACCACGCCCGCGACTGGCACATGCTCCAGCCGGTCTGGTCCGCTGACCGGAATCGAGGTGGGCGATGAGGGTCGGCATCGTCTGTCCCTACGACTGGAACGTTCCCAGCGGCGTGGCGATCCACGTCCACGACCTGGCCGAGGCACTGATCAGCCTCGGCCTCGAGGTCGAAGTGCTCGCGCCGGGGGAGGAGAACGGCGACACCGCCGACTACGTGACGATCGCCGGTCGCTCCCTCGCCGTGCCGTACAACGGCTCGGTGGCCCGGGTCTCCTTCGGTCCACGGTCGGCCTCGCGCGTTCGGAAGTGGATCAGGGAGGGCGACTTCGATGTGCTGCACGTGCACTCGCCGGTGACACCAAGTCTCGGGATGATGGCGTGCTGGTCGGCGCTTGGCCCCATCGTCGCCACCTTTCACGCAGCCATCGACGGGCATTCGCGGATGATGAGTGGCGGAGCGTGGATCCTGCAGGCAACCCTCGAGAAAGTCCGGGCCCGTATCGCGGTGAGTGAAGAGGCTCGACGAACGGTGGTCCAGCACCTGGGTGGTGACGCGGTGCTCGTGCCGAACGGCGTCGACGTCCAGCGGTTCGCGGCCGCGAGCCCGCGACCGGAGTGGACCGGCGCAGGCACCATCGCCTTCCTCGGGCGCGTCGATGAGTCGCGCAAGGGGCTGCAGGTACTGCTCGAAGCGCTACCCGCCATAGCGGTGGCTCATCCGTCTGTGCGGGTGCTGGTGGCTGGCCCAGGGGACACCGACGAGGTCGACGCGCTGCCGGAGGAGCTCCGCCGTCGCGTCGAGCTTCTCGGACACGTGAGCGAGCACGACAAGGAGGAGCTGCTGTCGTCGGTCGACCTCTACGTCGCGCCACACATCGGCGGCGAGAGCTTCGGCATCGTCCTGCTGGAGGCAATGGCGGCCGGCAGTCCGGTGCTGGCCAGCGACCTTCCTGCTTTCCGCGATGTCCTCGACGGGGGCCGGTGCGGAGGCCTGTTCGCCACGGGTGACCCTGAGTCCTTGGCCAAGGCGGCATCGGACCTGCTCTCGGACACGGGGAGGCGCGAGAGCTTGGTTGTCGCTGGCGCCGAGCGGGCCGCGGAGTTCGACTGGGGGCGCGTTGCCCGCCAGGTCATGGCGGTCTACGAGACGGTGGGAGCGCAGGGCGAGAAGGTCGTCGAGGACGACCGCCAGGGCCCCGGCATGTTCGCCGGTCGGTTGCGGTGGCGCCCCAGCGCTGACCCCGGCGGGCCAGCTGACCAGATGACGTCGGCCAGGTCGGCTGACGGGGCCGGCTCGGGGACGGCGCTGGCTCAGGGGACGGGGGGAGCAGCACATGAGCGGCTGGGAGTGGATCCTCCTTCTCCTTGTCCTTCCGCTGTTGTTCCTGGCGCTCTACCTGCGAGGCCTGGCTGCGCGCCTGGACCGACTCCACCTCCGTGTCGAGGCGTCAGAGGCGGTCCTCGACGCCCGCCTCGAGCGCCGAGCTGCCTTGACGAAAGAGGTGGCACTGGAAGTCGGACTCGATCCCGTGAGCGCGGTGCTCTTGCTGGACGCCGCGTCTGCGGCGCAGCACAGTGATCGCTCCGGCGAGGCCAGACAGACCGCTGAGAGCGACTTGAGTGCTGCTCTTCGAGCGGTCTTCTCCGATGACGAGTCGGTGGCAGAGCTGGTTGACGACCCGGAGTCGCGGTCGGCGTTGGAAGAACTTGCCGAGGTATGCGTGGGGGTAACGCTCGCACGGCGCTTCGCGAACGACGCGGTCAGGGCGGCGGTCGCGATCCGCAAACGCGGAATCGTCCGGGTGCTACGCCTCGCCGGACATGCGGCCTGGCCCCAGAACCGCGATCTGGACGACGCCCCGCCGGACGCCTTGTCACGCTTCGCCCTGGACTCCGCTTAGCCTTGTCGCATGACGTCTGTTCGGGGGAGCCTCATCGGCCTCGCCCTTTCCCTGGCTCTGTCCGCGTCCGTACTTGCCGCGTGCAGTTCCGGCGATGATGAGGCGGCGCCGGTCGCGACACCGACGCCCACCCCTGCCGCCGAACCTGAGCCGCCGACCACGCTGCTGTCGGGACGTCGGGGCGAAGACGGGCAGGTCTTGGCCGTCAAGCTCGACAACACCGTCAACAGCCATCCGCATGCAGGGCTGATCGCGGCTGACGTCGTGTACCTGGAAGAGGTCGAGTACGGGCTCACACGCTTCATGGCGGTCTTCTCGTCGAAGTACCCCAAGGTGATCGGTCCGGTTCGCAGCGCTCGACTCAGTGACCTGGAAATCTTGCAGCAGTACGGCAGAGTGGCCTTCGCGTTCTCGGGGGCGCAGGGACCGATCCTCGACGACATCGGCGCCGCGCCGCTCTATCCCCTCAGCAACGACGCCGGTGCCGCCGGCTACAGCCGCAGCCCCGATCGCTCCGCCCCGTGGGACCTGTTCCTCGACCCGGATGTGTTGCTGAAAGGGGCGCCGAAGGCCACTGAGGCCAAAGACGTGGGATTCACCTTTGATGAAGATGCGCCCAAGGGCGGTAAGAAGGCCCGGGAGTTCACGACGTTCTGGCCGGGGGCACAGGCAAAGTTCGTCTGGAACCCCGAGGAGGAGCGGTGGCTGCTCTCGATGGATGGCAACCCGGCGATGTCGACCGAGGGGCCGCAGCTCGGCGGCACGACGGTGATCGTGCAGCGGGTAGACGTCTATCCCTCAGAGTTCGGTGATGCCTACGGAGGCGTCACACCGACCACCGAGACCGTGGGCAAGGGCGAGGCATGGATGTTCCGTGACGGCAAGGTGTGGCCGATCAAGTGGTCGCGCCCGAGTGCCAAAGACGGCACTACCTGGAAGTACAAGGGTTCCCAGGTGGCCTTCGATCCGGGTCAGGTGTGGATCTTGTTGCTCGACAACGATCGGCGCCCTCAGATCCGCTGAGGCCCATATCCGCTGAGGCCCATATCCGCTGAGGCCCATATCCGCTGAGGCAGAGCGGACGTCGGCCCCGTACGATGGGGGAGTAGCGCTGCATCAGAGCCCGTCCCTGGTTGGCGTCCCACTACCCGTCCGAGTGAGGTCCTCCGTGTCCGCGAATACGCCCGCACCTGTGTCATCTGACGCTGAAAGCGCTCCCGAGATCGGTACGTCCCGTGTCAAGCGCGGAATGGCCGAGATGCTCAAGGGCGGGGTGATCATGGACGTCGTCACCCCCGACCAGGCCAAGATCGCCGAGGATGCCGGCGCCGTTGCTGTCATGGCTCTCGAGCGCGTGCCCGCCGACATCCGCAAGGACGGCGGCGTCGCCCGAATGTCGGACCCCGACATGATCGACGGAATCATCGAAGCGGTCTCGATCCCCGTCATGGCCAAGGCGCGCATCGGCCATTTCGTGGAGGCGCAGGTTCTGCAGGCGCTCGGTGTCGACTACGTCGACGAGTCCGAGGTGCTCACCCCGGCCGACGAGAAGCTGCACATCGACAAGTGGCAGTTCACGGTGCCTTTCGTCTGTGGCGCGACCAACCTCGGAGAGGCCCTGCGCCGGATCGCCGAGGGAGCCGCAATGATCCGCTCCAAGGGCGAGGCCGGCACCGGCAACGTGGTCGAGGCGACGCGGCACATGCGCCAGATGCTCGGCGACATCCGCCGAATCCAGGGCTTGGGCGATGAGGAGCTCTTCAACACGGCCAAAGAGCTGGGCGCCCCGTACGACCTGGTGCGTGAGGTGCACGACACCGGCAAGCTCCCGGTCGTCATGTTCACCGCTGGTGGCCTCGCGACGCCGGCCGATGCGGCCATGATGATGCAGCTCGGTGCCGAGGGCGTCTTCGTCGGCTCCGGCATCTTCAAGTCCGGCGACCCGTCCAAGCGCGCCAACGCGATCGTTCAGGCGACGCTGCACTACGACAACCCCGACGTCATCGCCAAGGTGTCGCGCGGTCTGGGCGAGGCCATGGTCGGGATCAACATCGACACGCTGCCCGAGTCTGAGCGGTACGCCGAGCGAGGATGGTGCGGTCTCCGACGCCCGAGCAGCCGGAGACGCTGTGCGAGCAGCCCAGTCGCCGATGCAGCGCCAGACGGCGTTGAGTACCGAGGCGGCGGGCGGTCCTTCCCCGCACGGACCGCCGATGATCGGAGTTCTCGCGCTGCAGGGCGACGTCCGTGAGCACGAGCAGGTCCTTCAGATGTGCGGAGCCGAACGAGGCGCGTTCGCAACGCGGACGACCTTTCGGCAGTGGATGCACTGGTGATCCCCGGTGGCGAGTCGACGACGATGAGCAAGTTGGCTGTCGACTTCGGCATGATCGAACCGCTGCGCGCGGCCCGCGGCTCGGGGATGCCCATGTACGGCTCGTGTGCCGGCATGATCATGCTCGCCGACCGGCTCGAGGACGGCCGGCCTGACCAGCAGACCATCGGCGGGATCGACATGGTCGTGCGTCGCAACGCGTTCGGCCGTCAGATCGACTCGTTCGAGGCCGACCTCGATATGCCGATCGCTCGAAGGGGACTCCGGTCCACGCTGTGTTCATCCGGGCACCGTGGGTGGAGTCGGTCGGACCGGAGGTCGAGGTGCTCGGCCGCGTCGAGTCCGACGCTACCCGGACCGCCGGTAGGATCGTCGCGGTTCGACAGGGCCGCCTCGTGGCCACGTCCTTTCACCCCGAGCTCACCGGCGACCACCGCGTCCACGAGTACTTCGTGGGCATGGTGTGCGCTGCCGGCTGAGACTGGCCAGCTCCACCGATCCAGCTCCATCGATCCAGATCTTGAGATCCAGCGTCACCGACCGCCGCACGTCGAGGAGTCCGACATGTCTGGCCACTCCAAATGGGCCACGACCAAGCACAAGAAGGCCGTGATCGACGCCAGGCGCGGCAAGCTCTTCGCCAAGCTGATCAAGAACATCGAGGTCGCGGCCCGCACCGGCGGCGGCGACCCGGCCGGCAACCCGACCCTCTACGACGCGATCCAGAAGGCGAAGAAGAGGTCGGTCCCGAACGACAACATCGACCGCGCCGTCAAGCGTGGGTCCGGCGCCGAGGCGGGCGGCGCGGACTAGCAGACGATCATGTACGAGGGCTACGGCCCGAACGGCGTCGCCGTGCTGATCGAGTGCCTGACCGACAACCGCAACCGCGCGGCTTCCGAGGTGCGCGTGGCGATGACGCGCAACGGAGGCTCGATGGCCGACCCCGGCTCGGTGTCGTACCTGTTCGCCCGCAAGGGCGTCGTCCTGGTGTCCAAGGGCGGGCCGCCGAGGACGACGTGCTGACCGCGGTGCTCGACGCGGGTGCGGAGGAGGTCAACGACCTCGGCGACACCTTCGAGGTGGTCAGTGAGCCGACCGACCTGGTCGCGGTGCGAACCGCGCTGCAGGACGCCGGCATCGACTACGAGTCGGCCGAGGCGTCGTTCGTGCCCAGCGTGACGGTGCCGCTCGACGAGGTCGGCGCCGGCAAGGTCTTTCGACTGATCGAGGCGCTCGAGGACTCCGACGACGTGCAGAACGTCTGGGCGAACTTCGACGTCTCCGACGAGGTCATGGAGAAGGTCGGCTAGGAGGGTCGTGCAGCTCGCCGCGGCGGTGTCACGGGTACGGGCCCGCCCGCGCTGCCCTCCGAAGCGGGCTGGAGAGCCGTTGGCCGTCTGGTCCGAGGAAGTCGAGGGTGCCGTTGGCCCCGTCATCGGACTGCGTCGGCTGGATCTGCCAGCCGCCCTCATGCACCTGGCGGTGGTGGTACCGACAGAGCAGCAATCCGTTGGTGAGTGTGGTGGAGCCTCCAGAGGTCCACGGCACGAGGTGATGAGCATCGGTTTGCCGCGCGGGCCGGTCGCAGCCGGGGAAACGGCACTCGGCATCACGGGTCGCGAGCGCTTGGCGCTGAGGCCCCGAGAAGAGGCGAACTTGTCGACCAAGCTCGACCGGAACTCCGGAGGGATTGAGCACGATTCGCCGTACAGCTGCATCGCAGGTGAATCGACCAAGAGTGGCACCGGTGATCCAGAGCGGAGTGGTTGATCCCGACGACAGCAACTGCGCCGGATCGCCCTCATCGCCGACGAGCGTCGCGAGGGAAACCTGAACCTGAAGTGCCGTACTCGACCCGGAGAGGGTGGGGAGTTCACCGCTCTTGACCGCTGCCGCGACGATCTCGGTGAGTCCGTCTGCTCGGCGCTGGGCGGCGGTCCTTCGATCGTCGGCACCGGTCGGAACTGCGAAGGGCGCTAGCGCACTGTTGATGAGGGCAGCTGACTCCGCGTCGAGCACGCCTTCGACGGAGTGCATGCCGTCGAGCATCGGCGCAATCGTGAGCCAGCGGCGTTGAAAGTCGGTCTCGGCCTGTCGCAGGGATCCGTCGGGATCGATGACCTGCTTGAGGTGGCGCGCGGTGGCACGCAGGTCGTCGACGCCGACGTGGCCGCCAATCTGGGTCAGGACGGTCACCGCGTCGTGGTGGCTGGACGGCGGCAGGGAGCGAACGGTGCGAGCGATCACCTTGACCTGCTCGAAGGAGAGCCGGTCGCTCGGGGCTTCAGCGCCGGACTCGTCGATGGGGAAACGTGCGCCATCAGTCGGAGGGCCAGCCTCGGCGTCTGCTGTGGCCCGCGGGAATTCCGGCACCAGGTGTCGGATTGGCGATCGCAGGAGGCTGCGACTGGCGCGCGCAATGCGGACGCGCTCGGCGGCGTCACCGGCGGCCAGTCCCAGCGCTCCACGGAGCCACGCTTGGGTCGAGGCCGCGGCGTGGAGCACCTCACCATCGCCGGCAGCGTCGAAGTCGGCGAGTACCGCCGTGAAGGTGGCCTCGGCCGCGTCGACAATCTGGCGCAACCCGACGAGCCAGGCCGCTCGCTCGTCGGCGCTGGCCGGGAGATGGGTGGGTGCGCTTGCTGCTGTGCCGTCTGCGTCGGAGGCTGGCGCCATGCCTACGTCTCGCGCCAGCGCCGCCACTGCGTCGCGCGGCCCTGCGACGGCGGGTGGTACGACGGGCATGGGGAGCATGGGGCCTCCACGACAGGGCCGCCCGGTGGGGCGGAGCGATATGCCGTGCGGCGCTTGTGTCGTGGTGTCACCACTGTGCATGTGGAAGGAGCCAGTGGATGACGTTGCTCTCAGTGATTCGGTTCACGGCTTCGAACGTATGTTCGATAATAGGTGATGTAGGTGGCAGATGCAACCCCCTGGGGAGCAGTGAGGTGACGCGTTTTCGTGGTCCGACCGCCCAGCGCGACCAGCGGGCTGTCCCTCACCGCCACGCGTCGCCAGAACCCCGAACCGCCGACAGATGCCGTGGAACGCCGCGTGTCGCCCACGTCAACGTGGACGCAGCGCGGGTAGCGTTCGGTCGAACAGGTGTTCGGTATCGATGGCCACGAGCTGACGGGCCGCCGACAGGAGGCATGGCGTGCGTGTGCTGGGTGTTGACCCCGGGCTGACCCGTTGCGGCTTCGGGGTGGTCGACGGAGCACCCGGCCGGCGCCTGACGATGGTCGAGGTGTCTGTGGCCCGATCTGCGACCGACGAGCCCCTCGAGCGCCGGCTGCTCGCCATCGAACGTGCTCTCGAGGTCGTCCTCGACTCCAGCCAGCCCGACGCGGTAGCCGTCGAGCGGGTCTTCAGCCAGCACAACGTCCGCACCGTGATGGGTGTCGCGCAGGTGAGCGGCGTCGTCCTGGCAGCGGCGGCGCGCCGCGGATTGCCCGTCGCCCTGCACACCCCGAGCGAGGTCAAGGCGTCCGTCACCGGCAACGGGCGCGCCGACAAGGCGCAGGTGGGGGCGATGGTGGCCCGCCTGCTCGGACTCGCAGAGGTTCCCAAGCCTGCCGACGCCGCAGACGCCCTCGCTCTGGCTATCTGCCATGTCTGGCGTGGGTCGGCCCAGTCACGACTGCTCGACGCCGTTGCCGCGTCGCAGGTGGCGTCTACCAGGGGCGGGGGTGCCCGGTGATCGCCTCAGTCCGGGGTCCGGTCATCGACCTGGGGGTCGACTGGGCCGTCATCGAGGTCGGTGGTGTCGGCATCGCTGTTCAGTGCACGCCGCAGACTGTGTCTGTGCTGCGGCGCGGCGACGAAGCGATGGTGCACACCTCACTTGTGGTGCGCGAGGACTCGCTGACGTTGTACGGATTCGCTGACGCCGATGAGCGCTCGGTCTTCGAGGTGGTGCAGACCGTCAGTGGGGTCGGGCCGCGTCTGGCCCAGGCGATGCTCGCCAGTCTGCGCCCTGACGCCTTGCGCCAGATCGTGGCAAGCGAAGACATCGCTGCCCTGACCCAGGTGCCCGGCATCGGCAAGAAAGGCGCACAGCGCCTGGTCCTCGAGCTGAAGGACAAGCTCGGTGCGCCCAGCTCGGAGGTGGGCTCCACCGAGGCACTCGCGGCCTCAGGCGGTCCGCCCGCAGCCGGGAGCTGGCAGGGCCAGGTGCATGCGGCGCTGGTCGGCCTCGGCTGGAGTGCCCGAGACGCCGACTCTGCCGTGAGCGAAGTTGCCCAGGAGTTCGGTGACGAGGTGGCCACCACTGAGGTTTCTGTCCTGCTTCGATCGGCTCTGCAGTCGATGGGGCGCGCGGTGGCTGGTCGATGAGCAGCTACGACACCCACGTCCCCGACGACTTGGACGACGCCGACGACTCGGGAGACTCGGCATCGACCGCCCAGCTCGTCGACCCCGCTGCCGGCATCGATGAAGGGGCCATCGACGCTGCCCTGCGTCCCAAGCATCTGGCGGAGTTTGTCGGACAGACGCGTGTGCGCGAACAGCTCGGGCTGATGCTCTCTGCGGCTCACGGCCGAGGGGCCGCAGCCGACCACGTCCTGCTGTCCGGTCCGCCTGGCCTCGGCAAGACCACCCTGGCCATGATCATCGCGGCCGAGATCGGCCAGCCGCTGCGCATCTCGAGCGGCCCGGCCATCCAACATGCCGGCGACCTGGCTGCAGTGCTGTCGTCGTTGACCGAGGGTGAGGTGCTCTTCCTCGACGAGATCCACCGCATGGCGCGTCCGGCCGAAGAGATGCTCTACCTCGCCATGGAGGACTTTCGGGTCGACGTCGTCGTCGGCAAGGGGCCAGGTGCCACCGCGATCCCGCTCGACCTTCCGCCGTTCACGCTGGTCGGAGCCACCACCCGTGCCGGTCTGCTGCCTGGCCCGCTGCGCGACCGCTTCGGCTTCACCGCGCATCTCGACTTCTACGAGGCCGACGAGCTCACCTCGATCCTGGTGCGGTCTGCTGAGCTGCTCGAGGTCCCTCTCGAAGCTGGCGGGGCCACCGAGATCGCTGGTCGCTCGCGCGGGACGCCGCGGGTGGCCAACCGGTTGCTCCGGCGCGTGCGCGACTTCGCCGAGGTCCGTGGCTCCGGAGTGGTTGACCTCGCCACCGCTCAGGCGGCCCTCGACGATCTATGACGTCGACTCGCTAGGCCTCGACCGGCTTGACCGATCGGTGTTCGAGGCACTCGTTCGCAAGTTCGGGGGTGGGCCCGTCGGCCTCAGCACGCTTGCCGTTGCCGTCGGCGAAGAGCGCGAGACGGTCGAGGAGGTCGCCGAGCCCTACCTGGTTCGGGCCGGGCTGCTGGCGAGGACGCCTCGAGGGCGGATCGCCACGCCCGCGGCCTGGCAGCATCTGGGGGTGACCCCACCGGGAGCCGGGGCATCGCATGCGTCGCTCTTCGACCCGACCGAGGGCGACGAGTCCGGCGACTGAGGCACGGGCCAGCAGGGAACGCGCTCACGCTTGCGACCAGCGGACCCGCCGGGCTGCTCGCGCCGGGGGCCTCATGGCAGGGTGGTCACTCGAGGGTAGGGATTCCGGGCGGGCGCCCAGGGCCGCCCGTGACGTCACCGAAAGGGCCGAGGAGCACACCATGAGCGATGTCTTCGTCCTTGTCGTTCTCGCCCTACCGCTGATCGGCATCTGGTTGCTCATCAGAGGGCAGCAGCGGCGCGCGCAGTCCGCAGCGAGCCTGACCGCGAGTCTTCGGGTGGGTTCGGACGTCGTCACCACGAGTGGCCTGTTCGGCACCATCGTCGCGCTCGATGACGTCCAGGTGACTCTTCTCGTTGCTCCTGGCGTCGAACTGCGGTTCGACCGCCGGGCGGTTGGTCGCATCGTCGAGGGCGACACGCCGACGGCTGAGTGACCCCTGTGGCTCGCGGTCGGAGGTCCGTCAGGGATACTTCCCGTTGCTGAGGTCGCGTCGGAGGCGGCCGTCTCGTGGGGTCGATGGCGACCCTCGCGTCGTCAGAACTGAGCCGGAGGATTTTTCGTGGCAACTCCCACCCGTGGGCGACCTGGGCGCGCCCTGTTGGTGCTGCTGGCCATAGCCCTCGCCATGGGCGGGTGGATGGCCTGGCAGAGCGCCACGAAGGTGAAGCTCGGACTCGACCTGCAGGGCGGCACCACCGTGACGCTGGTCCCGGCGCCCGCGCCAGGTGAAGTGGGGACGATCACCGACGACTCCATCAAGCAGGCGGTCGACATCATCTCGGCGCGCGTCAACGGTGCAGGTGTCGCCGAGGCCGAGGTGGCTCCCCAAGGCCGGGGTGATCAGGCAGTCATCGTGGTCTCCGTCCCGGGCCTGACCGAGGACAAGCTCGTCGAGCAACTCGGACAGACGGCCCAGCTGGGATTCCGCCCGGTTATCGATGCGCAGCCGAACGTTCCGGCTACCCCGGCCCCTTCGCCGAGCCCCACTGACACCCAGTCGAAGAAGGACAAGAACAACGGTGGAGGCAACGGCGCCCTGGTGCCGCGAGTGGGTGCAAACGCGAAGGCCGATGCCCGCGCCGGCAAGAACGACAGCAACCAGGCCGAGACGGCGACTCCTTCTCCCGAGGCGACCGACACGCCAGTGCAGACGCCGGCTCCCATCGCGGCCGGCAGTCCGGACGTCACGCCCGAGCTGCAGCAGGCCTTCAACCAACTCGACTGCTCCGATCCTGAGCAGCTCAACGTCGGGGCCCAGTTCGCTGACGCCGACGCCGCGATCGCGTGCGACCGCAACGGCGCCGAGAAGTTCCTGCTGGCGCCGGTAGCGGTGCCCGGTTCGGACGTCGACTCGGCCTCGGCCAACCTGAGCCAGAACACCGCCGGGTGGATCGTCAGCCTTGACTTCAATGGTGACGGCACCAAGGCGTTCGGCCAGATCACCGCCGAGATGGCCACTCAACCCGCCGACTCGCCTGGCAACCGGTTCGCCATCGTGCTCGACGGCCTGGTGGTCTCGGCTCCGGGCGTCAATGAGGCGATCCCGGGTGGACAGGCGCAGATCACCGGGCAGTTCACGCAGGAAGAGGCGGCCGACCTCGCCAACGTACTGAAGTTCGGCGCGCTTCCCTTGACCTTCACCATCGGAGAGCGCAACACCATCTCGCCGACCCTGGGTTCGGACCAGCTGAACGCCGGTCTGATCGCCGGCGCACTCGGACTCGCCCTGGTCGTGCTGTACCTGCTGCTTCTACTACCGGGCACTCGCACTGGTCGCGGTGGCGAGCCTGCTGATCGCCGGTCTGTTCACGTACGCATCCGTCGTCATCCTCGGGGAGACGCTGAACTTCACGCTCACCCTGGCGGGCGTCGCCGGGCTCATCGTGGCGATCGGTATCACCGCCGACTCGTTTATCGTCTACTTCGAACGAATACGTGACGAAGTGCGTGAGGGTCGCTCCGTTGCGAGCTGCCCTCGAGGCCGGCTGGGTCAGGGCCCGGCGCACGATCATCGCCGCCGACTTCATCTCACTGATCGCCGCCGTGGTCCTGTGGGTGCTGTCCGTGGGTGGCGTCCGTGGGTTCGCCTTCACCCTCGGTCTCACGACACTCATCGACCTGCTCGTCGTCTTCATGTTCACCAAGCCGCTCATCACGCTGCTGGCCCGTACGAAGTTCTTCAACAGCGGCAGCAGGTGGTCGGGTCTGTCGCCGGACCGACTGGGTGCCAAGAAGATCCCGGTTGCTGACAAACCTGCCCGTGCCGCCCGTCGCGCCGTGAAGGAGGCCTGAGATGAGTCGCCTCAACACCTTCACCTCTGGTCTCTACCGCGGTGACGTCTCGTTCGACTTCGTCGGCCGTGCCAAGCAGTGGTACATCCTCTCGGCGGTTCTGCTGCTGATCGCGCTCGGATCGCTGGCGGTCAACGGCCTCAAGTTCGGCGTCGAGTTCTCTGGCGGTGCCGTCTTCTCGGTCCCGAGCGACGACTGCGAGATCTCTGCTGCGCGCGACGCGACGGCAGCAGTGGTGCCCGAAGGTGTTCCCATCGTCACCGAGCTCAACGGCTCC
>CAVPLY010000009.1:0-11869 GCA_963706045.1 uncultured Actinomycetota bacterium
GCACTACCGCGCACTGCTAACCGTGAGCCCACCTCGTTGACCTTCTTGCCGAAGTTCCTGATGACTGACTGAGGGCAGCTCAGACCGACGTGGTGGGATAGGCACGTGAACATTCGGAGTCTGCCGCTGAACGACGGCACGTCCCTGCCCGCCTTGGGTTTCGGCACCTACCCACTGAAGGGGGCGGAAGCCACCCGGTCGGTGAAGACCGCCCTCGACCTCGGCTACCGCCTGATCGACTCGGCGGCGAACTACGAGAACGAGAGCGAGGTCGGACGGGCGATTGCGCAGGCCGACGCGGAGGGCGTTCGGGCTATCGTGACCACCAAGCTGCCGGGGCGTGACCATGGCTACGACCAGACGATGCAGTCGTTCGAGGGGTCGCTGCGCAAACTAGGGCGCATTGACCTGTATCTGATCCATTGGCCCAACCCGCGGCATGGCAGGTACCTGGATGCGTGGCGGGCCATGGTCGAGCTGCAGCGTCAAGGCCGCGTGCGGTCCATCGGCGTCTCCAACTTCACCGAACGGCACCTTCGAGAGGTTGCTGACCTGACGGGCGTCATGCCCTCGGTCAACCAGGTCGAGCTGCACCCGGAGTTCCCACAAGCTGATCTGCGGCGTGTGCATGCCGAACTCGGCGTGCTCACCGAAAGCTGGAGCCCGCTCGGTGAGGGCAAGACATTCGATCACCCAGCTGTCACCGGTCCCGCGGCGGCGCACGGCCGCACGCCAGCACAGATCGTGCTGCGGTGGCACCTGCAACTGGGGGCGGTTCCGCTGCCGAAGGCAGCGAGTGCAGCACGCCAACGTGAGAACCTGGACATCTTCGACTTCACACTGAGCGACGCCGAAATGAAGGCAATCACCGGCCTCGGACGTCCCGACGGTCGTCTCTGGGGTGGCGACCCGGAGACGAACGAAGAGATGTAGCAGGCGTTAGATGTACTGCTCTGCCGGCGCAGGCGGAGGGGCGGTCAGGTCCATGCCGTGCACGTCGGCCACTGTGGCAGCGAACCACTGGTCGAACGGGTCGTCTGACTGCATCAGCGACATCATGTAGTTTTCGGCGCCCGGACCTTGGTGCACGGCGATGGCGAGATAGCTGCCGTCGGGGTTGGCCTGCAGCCAGGCGTGATGGCCGGTGAGCTGGTGCCGGGCGTTGGAGGCGTCGAACTCGGCTTTGCGGGGGCCGGAGAGCTCTTTGGTCCAGGCTTTCCAGGCGTCCAGCTTCTCCGGGGCTATCGGAACTGCCATTGCACCCATGGTGTGTCCAATCGAGGGGGAGGTCGGCGGAGATGACTTCTCCCACCTTCCTCCCGGTCCGGGTATCGGTCAAGGTGTCCGGAAAGGTGACGCGTTCACCGGGCGGCGTCAGACGAACGGAACGTCAACCCACGGATTGCGGTCAGGTGGTCCGGCGGTCATCCGCACTGACGGTGGCTCGTCGATCTCGATAACCAGCGAGCCGAAGGTGAAGCCGTCGTCGCGCCACCGGCCCGGATACATGCATATGCCTGCGTCGGAGTCCGACAGCAGCTCGACGAGGTCGTCCGCGGTGCCGAGCTCGCTCATCGCATCGTCAACGCGCGACAGGCGCGGCATGCTCGACCCGGTGGCCCAGTCCTCGGGGTCGAACGTCACCTGGTGGTCGCCGTCGGACAGTGGGTGGTTGGTGTGCCACCGCGCACCCGAGCGATCAACCCCATTCGCATAGGACGCCACGAAGTCGCCGCCTGCCTCGAAGCCGATGACGCCATCGGCGGACGCCATCGTGTAGGCCTGACCCGACGCGTGACGGATGCTGCGGAGCAATGGCTCGACGGCGTCGAGTGATGTCTGTCCGATGAGTAGCCGCAGGACTAGAGCCACGGGCACCCCGTCGACGGCAACGGGCAGCTGGTCGAGGGTGTTGACGACGAGCCCGATGCCCTCGGCATTCGCGCCGCATAGCCCCACGACCCCCGCACGACTCAGCAGCACCTGATCAGGCCCATCGTCGGGCCGGAGGCGCAGGGCGACCTGGCTGGTGTCCATCCAGGTGTCGAGATCCATGTTCTGACCGATGAGGGTCTTGCCGCCGCGGTCCGCAATGGCGACTGCGCTGCAACCGGAGCCCTTCTCGCCCCACCACCACGCCTCGTCCAGGCAGTTGGTGGCGAAGATGGCGTCAGGGTCTGCGTTGGCCCCCTCCGCGATCCCCTCGATCTCCTCCAGCAGGGCCGGTGCCCAGCGGGCGGAGGCGTCTCGGAACCCCGACTCCCGCGACAGGCCCTTCCAGAGCTGGTCCGCGTCCTTGTCCGTCTTGGCCAACTCGTCTCGCCAGCGTTCGAGACCTGTAGCGATCAGGTCTCGGGCCTGCTCACCATGGGCCCTGCCCATCTCTCGGGGGGATCCGGCTGCGTCAATGATCATGAGTTCCACAGGTCCATCATGGCCCGCCAGGTGCCTGGGTGTCGCCACCTAGACTCACGGCATGGCCGGCCGCATCCGCAACGACGACGTCGCACGTGTGCGCGACATGGCCGGAATCGCCGAGGTCGTCGGCGACCACGTCACGCTTCGTCCCGCAGGGGGCGGCAGCCTCAAGGGGCTCTGCCCGTTCCACGAGGAGCGCAGCCCCAGCTTCCACGTCACCCCGGCCAAGGGTTTGTACCACTGTTTCGGCTGCCAGGTGGGCGGCGACGTCATCGACTTCCTCGAGCGCATCGAGCACCTCACCTTCCAGGAAGCGGTCGAGAAGCTCGCGGGGCGCTTCGGCGTCGAACTGCGCTACGAAGACTCCGGTGCCGGCCCCCGACGTCCGCAGGGCGAGCGCACGCGGCTCCTCGAGGCGCACAAAGCTGCGGCCGCGTACTACGCCGAGCAGCTGACGAGCGCCGAGGCCGTGGTGGGGCGACAGTTCCTCGATGAGCGGGGGTTCGACGCCGCAGCTGCTGCGCACTTCGGTGTGGGCTTCGCGCCCAACTCATGGGACGCCCTCACCCGCCACCTGAGAAGCAAAGGCTTCACCGATCGAGAGCTCACCGTGGGCGGCCTGTCGAAAGAGGGCCAGCGCGGCATGATCGACCGGTTTCGTGGGCGCCTGGTCTGGCCGATCCGCGACATCACCGGCGAGACGATCGGCTTCGGTGCACGCAAACTGCTCGAGGATGACCAGGGTCCCAAGTACCTCAACACGTCCGAGACGCCGATCTACCGCAAGAGTCAGGTGCTCTACGGCATCGACCTGGCGAAGCGTTCGATTGCCCAGCAGCGCAAGGCCGTGATCGTCGAGGGCTACACCGATGTCATGGCATGCCACCTCGCGGGCATCGAGACGGCCATCGCCACCTGCGGTACTGCCTTCGGCGGCGACCACGTCAAGATCCTTCGTCGCCTGCTGATGGACAACGACACCTTCGGCGGCCAGGTTGTTTTCACGTTCGACGGGGACGCCGCAGGGAAGAAGGCCGCGATGCGAGCCTTCGAGGACGACCAGCGCTTCGTGGCGCAGACGTTCGTCGCCGTCGAGCCGCACGGCCTCGACCCGTGCGAGCTGCGACAGAAGCAGGGTGACGCCGCGGTGGCGGCCCTCGTCGACAAGCCGGTTCCGCTCTTTGAGTTCGCGATCCGCAGTGTCCTGTCGGGACACGACCTCGAGCAGCCGGCCGGACGCGTCGCAGCCCTTCGTGCTGCCGCGCCATTGGTTGCCCAGATCCGTGACCAGTCGCTGCGCCCGGAGTACGCGCGATCGCTTGCCGGCTGGCTCGGTATGGAGGTCAAGCCTGTGCAGGACGCCGTGACCCAAGCACACCGGGCGCTGAAGCAGCAGCCCCGTCCGTCGACCTCGGCCCGGTCAGGGGAAGGGGAGCCCGGTGCTGATGCGCCGAAGGCCGTGCCGCGTCCTGACCCCCAGGACCGACGGCTCGCAGGGCCACGTGAGCTGTTGAAGCTGGCCGTGCAGCACCCCGACAAGCTGGACGCCACTTTCGACGAGCTGCCGGCGAACATGTTCAGTCATCCCGCCTACGTGCAGGTGCGTGCGATCATCGGGACGGTCGGGGGAGTGGCGAGCGAAGACCCCTCCTGGATGCAGCGACTCTCAGACGCGGCGCCTGACGACTCCGTTCGCTCGGTCATCAACGAGCTTGCGGTTGAACCCATCCAGGTCGACGAGTCGACGCTCGACCGTTACGCCCGCGAGCAGCTCGGACGCGCCCGTGAACGAGTTCTGACTTTGCAGATTGACGAGCTTCGTTCAAGGATGCAGCGACTGGAGTCCGAGGACCCTGTCGCCTATTCGGCAGTGTTTGCCGACCTTGTGGAGCTGGAGGCGAAGCGCCGCAAGATCCACGAGGACTCTCTTGGTGGCGAGTGAGAATGCGGCGATGCTGAGGTGAGGTGGCGTCGACCCGCACTTGATGACGAGGTTCGTGAGCTTCTGGACCTCGCCCCGAAGGAGCGCATCTTGGCGTGGGTAGACGATGGCTCGGGACGCCTGGTGGTTGCCTCTGACACCGCGCTGCACGTGCAGCGAACCCCCCCCGGCTACTCCCGACTGGGTTGGGAGCAGATCGAAAGGGCCTCCTACGACAGCGGTGTGCTGACCGTGGTGCTGGCGCCTGACCTCGGCGATGCGACTCTGCGGGTACCAGTCGGCGATGGACGAGACCTTCCTGTAGTTGTCCGAGACCGGGTCACGGCGAGTGTCATCGTTGATCGTTTCGTCGCGTTGGACGGTGAGTCGGGCGTACGCATCGTGGGTCGACGTGGTCCCGCGGGCGACATCCGGTGGCGGGCCGATCTCGACCCGCCGCTGGCGGGCGATCCCGCGGCTCGTGCCGAAGCTCAGGACGTGCTTGCAGAGGTACGGGCTGAGGTTGGCGGCGGCTGAACACCCTGCCGGAAGCCGGTGGCGCTGCTGGTATTCTCGGCGGGCCGTTAAGGCGTCAATCCCGCGTAGCTCAATTGGCAGAGCAGCCGGCTGTTAACCGGCAGGTTACTGGTTCGAGTCCAGTCGCGGGAGCTTCCTATGTCGAAGTGCCTGGTCAGAACCCCCAGGATATGCCCACCTCGACGTCTGCTTTCTTCCTATCGGTGTCGTTGACTTCCGACTGATGAGACACTGCGACGTGGCTCTCACTCGGCGGGCGCTCATCGGGGCAGGGGGTGTGCTCGGCCTCGGTGTGATCCTTCGACGATCGGCCGGTGAGACGCCGCCGATGAGGAGTGGCACAGTCACGACGCAGACCATCAAGCCAGTCCATTCGGACCTGATCTACCAGTCCTACGGTGTCTGTTCCCACCCGAACTTCAATACCACCGCGTATGGCGACACTGGGGCGTGGGCGGATCGACTCGGCACCCTCGGCGCCGCGTACTTCCGGGGCCTGTACGCACACCAATCGCCGAGCGCAGCGCTCACCGTCGTCGAGGCTCGTCGGCGCGGCATCGGCTGGCTCGCCACCGTCGCACTGCCCGACTGGTCCCTGCCCCAGGATCAGCTCCAGACCCGGCTCACCCACATTCGGGACAACGCAGCGGACGTCATCATCGCGATCGAAGGGGTGAACGAGCCGAACAACGTCCGCGGTGGCGGCGCCAGAGCCGGCGACTGGGCCGAGCGCACTGTGGCCACCCAGAAGGCCATCTACGAGTTCGTCCAAGCGGAGTTGCCGGGCACGCCTGTCGTCGGCCCTTCACTGCACGCCGCGGTCCCCACGGCATACGACGACCACCTGCGACTCGGCGAGCTCGGCGTCCAGGAGTACTTCGACTATGCCGGGCTCCACCGATACCCCGATGGGAACTACCCCACCTACCTCGTCGACGAACGGCTCGACTGGATCCGCAGGGCATTTGGTGACGTCCCCACCTGGATCACTGAGACCGGCTACACCAACGCGCTTGGCTCCCAGTCCGGGCAGAATCCGGTCCCTGAGGACGTCTCGGCCGCGTACGCTGCGATCGGCCTCCTTGAGCTCTACCGTCGCGGTTGTCGCAGCGTCCGCTACGAGCTGCTAGACGACCCCGATCCGGACCGTCGCGAGATCGAAGCAAACTTCGGACTCTGGCGGACACCAAGCCTGGATGCGGCATCGTGGACCGAGAAGCCCGAGGTTGGCGTCATGCAGTCCTTCCTCGCGTCTCTGATGGACCGGGGCCGACCGTTCACCCCTGAGCCCGTAAGGCTCAAGATCAGAGCGCCGGTCAGCGTTCGGTGGCTGGTGACCGGCAAGCGGTCGGGTGAGACGACCCTGTTCCTTTGGCAGGCCGTGCCCATCTACGACCCGGAGTTGAGGCAATCCATCGCCCTTCCCGACGTGGAGGTCGAAGTGGGGCGTGAAGGAAGAGCCCCAACCGTCATCTCGGTTCCACCAGGTCATGTGATCGCAGCCCAGATCTGAAAGGCAGCCACGTCTCCGGCTTCCGCATGAGGGTTTGCCGTGTGGGACCTTTCGTTCGGGGGAGCGGGGACGACGCAGGGAGGAGGCCACGGAGGCCTTTGGCGATCGTCGTCGGACAACTCGCGACTGCCCGGAAGGTTGCGCGTTCGAGTCCAGTCGCGGGAGCATCACTTGCCCCTCGTCGCAGGTCAGGAGATCCGAACTCAACGTCCGCGGCTACGCCTCAATTTCCCTGAGGGGAGGCCATTGTGATCGCGCGGGGGGCGCCCAGGGCATGGTCCGTCGTCACTATCCGAATCAGCGGGAATGCACCCAACTAGATCGTACCCGGGTACTCCTTCCAGAAACTGATTGGATCTAGCCTCGCCCCAGCAGCTTGGTCGGCCCGGCGTGTCCGCCAGTCACCGAACCCCAGTTCTGCGCGTCCACGTCAACCTTGATCCGGTTGGGTGCATTGCTCAGGCAGGTACGAGGCATCAGCACCTTGTAGGCGCCGCTGCTCTTGATGCGACTGACATCGAACTTGCCGCACTTCACCGGAGAGGAGTCTTTGTCGAACAAGTAGAAGTCCCAGACGAGGTCCGTCTTGCCGGGGTAGCAGCCCGCCTCGCCGGTGTACAGCGTCTTGCCACGCTTGTTCTGAACCCTGACAGCAATTGACTTGGCGCCACCGCAGGGCCTTCCGAGCCCAAATATCTTGGTCGAGACGGATCTCTGGGCGTTATTGACGACGATCTTCTTTATGTCACCGAGTTTTCCGCCGAACTTGTCGCCGGCGACGGTCTGCGAGGCAGCGCCGGCCATGCTGGCGGTCAGCAGGAGTACACACAGAGTGGCAAGGATTGTTGCGCTTGCTCGACGCACGGGGACCTCCACGGGTTCTTGACAGCGGTTTGCACCATAGCGGCGCTTGGCCGGGTCTGTTGTTGATTTCATGAGACCGGGTGAGGAAGCGAGTTTTCGCGCGATCGTCCGCGCTCGAATTCACGCGGGCTTTGCGATCTGACGATCACAGGTGTCGGCGCTCTGGAGTGACGATGGCGAGCGCGACGCCACCGAGGATGAACACAGTTGCGACCGCGAGGCGCGTGGTCAGAGGTTCACCGAGAAGCAGAAGGCCACCTGCTGCGGCGAGCGGGACCGGGCTCAGTTGAATCACCCCTGCCTGAGCTCTGGTGAGGCGCGGGAGGACGGCGTACCAAAGTGAGTAGCCCAACCCGCTGGCGATCGCGCCGGACGCGGCTGCGAGGACCGCGCCCTTGGCAGAAACCTCTTCAGACGCCGAGCGTGAGCGCGATGATTCCCAGTGCCGCGCAGAAGACCAGTGAGAGGAGGAAGTTGGCGCCGGTCAGTACGACGGGGTCGGCCCCGCTGCGTCCCCTCAGTGTGTAGAAGGCCCATCCCACTCCTGCAAGCGCCATCAGCACAGTGCCAACGTGGTCGGGCGCGGATATCCCCGGTGCAACGAGGTACACGAGCCCCAGTAGCGCAATTGTCAGGCCGAGATAGGTACCCCACCCGGGTCTATCGCCGCGCAACAACGCTGTTCCGATGATGACGGTCTGCACGACGCCGAAGAGAATCAGTGCGCCAGTTCCAGATCCCAAGGAGACGTAGGCGTAGGAGAACCCAGCCGCATAGATGAAGAGCGCGGTAGCCGATAGCCACGAGCCCTTGGCGACGACCGCGCGCGGGCGCATTCCACGCGAGAGGTAGACGAGCGGCAAGAGGAAGATCGTTCCCGCAGCGAGCCGGATGACGGTGTAGGTCCCTGGGTCTATGTCCGGCTCAGCGAGCGCCAACCGAGCCAGGACTGAGTTGGCGGCGAACGCCACCATGGCCAGAGCCGTGATGCTGACCAGTTGGCCCTGCGCCATCGGGGCTTTGACTCCGGTTGGGTTCGTGGCGGCGCTACCCGCGCGCGTTCCGTCCTGCGAGCCCGATGTCACTGAGCGACCCCATCACCACGTGTGCGACCCCCATCGCGGACACCGTACGCGCTGAACCCAGTCGGCGCGGCCTCGTCGTCTACGAGACGATCTGGGTCGACAGCTTGCACAGGTTCATGGGTGGGTGTGGCCCACTCACGTTCGCGACACGGAAACTGAGTTCTCTGCCGCCCGGTTTGGAGTCGCCCTTGGTGTCGAAGAGCTGCTTGAACGTGACGGTGCCGTAGCTGGCAACGAGCGTCTTGCCATCAGCGTCGCGCACCGTCTCATCACCGGTTTGCGTCGCCGTGAACCGGTAGACCGGACCCACTAGCCCCTGTTTCGGGATGAGCCTCTTGGGCACCTCTGACTTCGGGACGAAAGTCGCCTTGATCTCCTCGAACACCACATTCCCTGACTGCGTGAGAAGAACCTCGCCGGTACTCCTCAGTTTCCAGGTCTGGGTATAGGCGGTCTCGTCCTTGTGGAAGAAGGCCTGTCCATGGGTACCCGGGACGTTCTTGTCGGAGTAGACCCCGTCGTAGTCATAGTGCGCCTTGACGCTACGTTGCTGCACCCTGGGTCGTAGTTGCCGACGTTGTGATACGGCGTTGGCGGCGTGTAGTACGTGTCGCCCTTGGCCGACGCGACTCCACCGGCTGCGACTAGGGACGCCGATGTCGTGATCGCCAGTGCGGCTACCCAGAGGGAGCTTCTGCTAGGGGAACGATGGGCTCTCATATGGATCCCCTGAGCTTGGGCGAACAACCAGCGACGGAATTTACCGTCACGCCTTGTAGTCGCTCGAGCCGGAAGGTTTACCTGCGGGCGATCGGGAGCGCGCCGCCTTGTAGTCGCTAGAGCCGCCCAGAAGGTTTACCTGTCGACAGAATCCGAGCCGAGTCTTTTCGGCGAGCGCGGGGGCCCAGATCGCTCGAACGGCTATCGTCATTCAGATATCATTGGTCGAGTCTCGTCGAGCCGAAGCGCCTGGTCGACCGCCTGGGGAGGTAGCCAAGTGCCGCGTTGCACGCAGTGCTCTGCCGACGTCCCGGACAGTGCGAAGTTCTGCCAGGAGTGTGGAACACCGTCGTCGCCGCCTGCCTGCCCGTCGTGTGGCGTCGCGGCCGTTGCGGGTGGCCGCTTCTGTGTGGAGTGCGGTCAACCACTAAGCGGGAAGGTCGCCGAAACCCCAGGGGTTCCCGTTGCCGAGCGTCGGCTGACCTCGGTCCTGTTCGCCGATCTGGTGGGGTTCACTCCACTGTCAGAAACGCGCGACGCAGAGGACGTGCGAGAGCTCCTCTCCCGCTACTTCGCCGAGTGTCGAACGGTGATAGACCGATACGGCGGGACCGTGGAGAAATTCATCGGCGACGCGGTAATGGCAATCTGGGGTGTTCCGATATCCCGAGAGGACGACGCCGAGCGCGCCGTTCGCGCAGCCCTCGAGCTGGTGCAGGCGATTCAGGGCATGGGTCATGAGATCGGTGCTCCAGACCTAGCCATTCGGGTCGGAGTTGTCACCGGTGAGGTCGCGGTGACCCTCGGTGCCACCGCTGAAGGAATGGTCGCCGGAGATGCCGTGAACACAGCGGCCCGGGTGCAGGCTGCCGCTGAACCCGGCCAGGTATGGGTCGACGAGTCCACCCGATCGCTGACCGCGGCGGCCATCGCCTACCAAGACGCGGGTGAGCACCGCATGAAGGGCAAAGCGGAGGCAGCTCGGCTGTGGCATGCCAAGACTGTGGTGGGCGAGCTGGGTGGCGGTCAGCGTGTCGACGGGCTGGAAGCGCCACTCACCGGACGCGACCGCGAGCTTCGTCTCCTCAAGGAGCTGTTCCACTCGACGCAAGAGTCACGTCGTCCCCGCCTCGTCGTTGTCGATGGCGACCCGGGCGTCGGCAAGTCACGCCTGGTCTGGGAGTTCGAGAAGTACGCCGATGGCCTGACCGCAACCATTCGGTGGCACCGAGGGCGTTGCCTCTCTTACGGGGACGGTGTCGCTTTCTGGGCGCTCGCCGAGGCTGTGCGGACCCGGCTCGGTCTCACCGAGGCTGATTCCGGCGACGAGGTCGTGGAGCGCCTCGAGGTGGCGCTGGCGGAGTTCGTACCGGACCAGGAAGAGCGTGACTGGCTGCGACCGCGTATGGCGGCCCTGGTTGGTGCTGGCGCCGCTGGTGGATTCGCCAAGCTGGACCTCTTCGCGGCCTGGACCTCTTTCCTCGAGCGGCTGAGCGAAGACGGTAACGCTGTCGTGCTGGTGATCGACGATGCGCAGTACGCCGACGACGGCCTGCTGGACTTCCTCGACCACATGCTCGGCACGGCCCAGGCACCCATATTCGTCGTCGCGCTCGCGCGGCCCGAGCTTCTGGAGCGGCGTCCCCAGCTCGGAGGTCGGCGTTCGGCAGTGGTGCGACTCGATCCGCTCGACGACTCGGCGATGTCGGGTCTGGTGGACGCACTGGTGGTCGGACTGCCGGACAGTGCACGGAACGCACTCGTTGCCCGCGCTGAAGGCGTGCCTCTCTTCGCGGTGGAGACCGTGCGCGCCCTTATCGACCGAGATGCGGTCGTACCGCGCGGTGGCCAGTACGTCCTGGCGGAGGATGTCGTACTCGATCTGGACGATGTCGGTGCTCCGGCTTCGCTTCAGGCGCTCGTCGCGGCCCGGTTAGATGCCTTGAGCCCAGGGGAGCGACGGACAGTGGCCGACGCCAGCGTCCTCGGGCTGTCGTTCACCCGCGAAGGTCTGTCCGCCGTCACGCCGGACTCCACAGATCTCGACAGTGCCCTGGCCACGCTGCAGCAGAAGCAGATCATTGCTCTTCAGCAAGACCGATTCTCTTCTGAGCGCGGACAGTTCCGATTCGTCCAGTCGGTTGTTCGACAGATCGCCTACGCCACCTTGTCGCGCCGTGACCGCAAGCAGCGTCATCTGGCTGCCGCCGACTACTTGGCGGAGCAGCCCGATCCTGGGGGTGATCTCGCCGTCGTCATCGCTCAGCACCTGCTGGACGCGGTCGACATCTCGAGCAGTGACGAAACTGACATGGAGGTGCTCGAGGCGCGTGCTGTGTCACTGCTCGTTCGGGCTGCGGAGCGCTCGACGGCCCTCGGTTCTCCCGAGGAGGCCCACCGCCTGTACCTAGCCGCATTGAAACGCACCAAAGAACCACCGGACCAGGCGCGGTTGTACCTGGGCGCGGCCGAAGCATCGCTCGGGTCTGGGGCCTACGAGGTCGGGGCCGCCGAGGCACGTAGCGCCATGGCTCTCTACGACTCGCTCACCCGCTCTGTCGATGCCGGCATCGCGGCAGGCCGGCTGTGCGAATGCTTGAGCTTTGTCGGCGAAGCTGACCAGGTGATCGAGATCGCTGAGCCCCGGTGGCAAGAGCTCGACGAGATTCGTGGTGCGGAGTATGCCCTGCTGAGGATGGCCCGACCCCTGGCGAACGCTCATTCCTCGCCCCACGGCGACTTCCCACACGGCGACATCGACACTGCCTCGCGGTACCTGGAGCGGCAGCTTCTCCTCGCCGAGTCCGTCGG
>CAVPLY010000010.1:0-14688 GCA_963706045.1 uncultured Actinomycetota bacterium
GGGGATGCGAGGTCTCTTCGCCGGCACCGTCGACTCCCGAGCCGGTCGCCGGCAGCTCACCCACCCCGAGTACGTGATCTTTGGCACGAGCGAGTCTGCGGACGTCGACCTGGTGCCGTCGGTCGATGAGGCAGATGCAGACCTTGATCGAGACCTTCAGGTGATGCAGGAGTTCACCGACTTCCTGATCCCGATCTACCCCGCTACCGCATCCCTGCCGACCTGGCGCATTCAGAAGGCCGTGCAGGTCTTGCTCGACACCATGCCTGAGCTGCCGGAGGTCACGCCCGCCTCTATTGCGTCCCGCGAGGGTCTGATGAGTCGGACCGAGCGCGTACCGCACCCTGCACCGGCCGCGATCGGTCGAGGAGGTGAAGAGCGCCCGGCACCGGCTCGCATTCGACGAGGCCCTCGTCCTGCAGACAGTTCTTGCCAGACGGCGTGCGGCGCTAGCCGCCAGTGACACCGCCCCGCGCGTCGCCACCGATGGCGGGCTGCTGGCGGCCTTCGACCGGCGGTTGCCGTTCGAGCTCACGACCGGTCAACGCGAGGTGACGAATGACATCACAACGGACTTGGCGCGATCGCACCCGATGCACCGACTCCTTCAGGGCGAAGTCGGATCTGGAAAGACCGTCGTGGCGCTGCGTGCCATGGTGACTGTCGTCGACGCGGGAGGCCAGGCAGCCCTGCTGGCGCCCACCGAGGTGCTGGCCGCGCAGCACTACCGAACAATGACAGCAATGCTGGGTCCGCTGGGCGATGGTGGCCTCCTTGGGTCCCCGCCCGAGGCCACCAGGGTGCGGCTCTTGACGGGCAGCCAGTCGACGGCCGTGCGCCGTGCGAGCCTGCTCGATATCGCCTCCGGAGAAGCTGGGATCGTGGTCGGTACCCACGCGTTGCTGCAAGAACACGTCGACTTCTTCGACCTGGGACTGGTGGTCGTCGACGAGCAGCACCGCTTCGGGGTCGAACAGCGTGAGGCGCTGAGGGCGAAGGCCGCGACCCCGCCGCATGTTCTCGTCATGACGGCGACCCCGATCCCACGCACTGTGGCGATGACGATCTTTGGCGACCTCGACGTCTCCACCCTGACTGAGCTGCCGCAGGGGCGACAGGCGATCAGCACGCACGTTGTCAATGCCGTTGACCGCCCCCACCACCTTGAGCGGGCGTGGCAGCGCATCACCGAAGAGGTGGAGGTCGGACGCCAGGCCTATGTCGTCTGCCCACGAATCGGTGACGATCTCGATGCGGTCCCCGTCAGTGATGGTGATGGTGATCAGGGGGCAGAGCTGCATGCGGTGGTGTCCCTCGCCAGCCAGCTCGCCGACGGTCCGCTCTCCGAGTGCCGTGTGGGCGTGCTGCACGGACAGCTGCCGGGGGAGGCGAAGGACTCGGTCATGTCGAGCTTTTCCGCCGGAGAGCTCGATGTCTTGGTCGCCACCACGGTCATCGAGGTCGGTGTCGACGTGCCGAACGCGAGTGTCATGGTGGTGATGGACGCCGATCGGTTCGGCGTCTCGCAGCTGCACCAGATCCGGGGTCGGGTCGGGCGGGGTGACGTGCCGGGCCTGTGCCTGCTGGTCACCGGCCTTCCGGCTGACAGCCCAGCGCGGGCCAGGCTAGATGCCGTCGCCGCTACGACCGATGGGTTCGAGCTGTCGCGGATCGACCTCGAGCAGCGCCGAGAAGGTGACGTGCTCGGGTCGGCACAGTCTGGGGTGCGGTCGAGTCTGAAGGTGCTCCGTGCGGTGTCCGACGAGCAGTTGATCATGATCGCGCGTACCGACGCCGTGGCGCTGGTCGACGCCGACCCGGAGCTGCTGAACCACCCTGATCTCGAGGCTGCGGTGAGCATCCTTGAGTCCGACGAGCAGGCTGAGTACTTGGAGAAGTCCTGACCAGGATCGTGGCCGGACGCGCGAGGGGTCGACGTCTACGCGTCCCGGCATCCGGCACCCGCCCCACGTCCGACCGGGCGCGCGAGGCGGTCTTCTCCAGTCTGGAGTCTCTTCGGGGTGGATTCACCGACACCGTGGTGCTCGACCTCTATGCAGGTTCGGGTGCGTTGGGTCTTGAGGCGCTGTCGCGCGGAGCGTCGCACGTCGACCTCGTCGAGTCCGATCGCGAAGCCGCACAGGTGATCAAGGCCAACGCGGCCACGGTTCTCGCCACCGACGCAGGGGGGTCCTCATCGTGGGTTGCGCACTGCGAAGTGCATGCCGTCAGCGTGGAGCGGTGGCTCGCCCCAGCCAGGCGCGGGAATGACACGGCTGCGGTGAGGTATGACGTGGTCTTCTGCGACCCGCCCTACGCAACACCTGCCGAAGAGGTCATCGAGGGGTTGGTGACGCTGCTTGCAGGTGGTCGGCTCGCCGACGACGCGCTGGTTGTCGTCGAACGAGCGAGCCGCGACCTGGAGTGGTCCTGGCCATCGGGGCTGGTAGCCATCAAGGACCGCGGCTACGGCGAAGCCCACCTCTGGATCGGCGGCGCTGAGGTCGGTGCTGCCCCCGCTGCGGGGGCCGGCCCCAGTGATAGCGTCGCGCCGTGCTGAGCGTCGTATGTCCTGGATCGTTCGACCCGGTCACCAACGGCCACGTCGACATCATCGAGCGGGCCTCCAAGCTGGCTGACCGCGTCTACGTCGGGGTCATGGTCAACCAGAACAAGCAAGGACTCTTCCCGGTCGAGCGCCGCGTGGAACTGCTCGCAGAGTCGATCCCCCACCTCGACAACGTGTCGATCGAAACGTTCTCAGGACTGCTGGTCGACTACTGCCAAGCCAGAGAGGCGCGGGCCATCGTCAAAGGGCTTCGTGCGGTAGGCGACTTCGACTACGAGCTGCAGATGGCCCAGATGAACCATCGATTGACGGGCGTTGACACGCTCTTCGTGGCGACCAACCCGCTGTACTCGTTCCTGTCGTCGAGCCTTATCAAGGAGGTCGCCGCCTTCGGAGGTGACATCGCAGGGCTCGTGCCACCCCCGGTGCTCGGGCCCCTGGTCGAAGCCCTCACGTCAGCCGAGCGCTCCCCATGACCACCTGCGGGGGGCCGCCGTCAGCTACCCACCTGTGTGAGCCGAGCGGGATGAGCCCGCGCGTCCCGTCCCGTCCCGTCCCGTCGCCTATCGATCCCCAGGAGGTCACGTGGAGATCCACGACAAGCTCGACGAGCTGAGTGAGGTGCTCGAGAGCGCACGGGCAGTGCCGATGTCGGCCTCGTGCATGGTGAACCGCGAAGACCTTCTGGCACGCCTGGATGACATCCGCGGTCAGCTGCCAGCCGACCTGGCGCGAGCGGACAGCCTGCTGGCCGACGCCGAAAGCGTGATCGCCACCGCGCACCGACAGGGCGACGAGATCATCGCCGGAGCTCACGAGGAGAAGATGCGACTGGTTGCCGACACCGAGGTGCTGGCACAGGCCGAACGCGAGGCCGGGCGCGTCGTCGGGGCCGCGCAGGCCGAGGCAGAACGCGTCCAGCGCGAGATCGACGACTACATCGACGCCAAGCTCGCCAACTTCGAGCTCGTGCTCACCAAGACCCTCGAGGCGGTCGCCCGCGGACGTGACAAGATCGCCGGTCGTCGAGCCGTTGAGGAGCTCTCCGGCATAGCCTTGCCGGACTTCGACGAGGACCAGGCGAGCGACGGCACCGAGATCGAACGCTGACGGAGGTCACCGACCTGCTCCGGTTTTGGGTCGATCCACCTGCTCGGCTACGCTGGTCAACGGTCTCGTCCCTGAGGCTGTAGTCCAGACTGCCCAAGGTCATGCCCAGCCCCGTCGATGGCGAGGTCAGAGGTGTGCGCCAGGAGAACACCGAACGTGTCTCGCCTCGATCCACGCGACCCGCTGGTGCTCGACACCCACGCGGTGGCGAGACGCCCCGGGACGATGGCCGAGGTCGAGCGCACGGTGCCGGCACCGGATGGACTCGGCACGGACGTGGTCGGTGTCCTTTCGGGCGCTCCGGTCGAGTTGCAGCTGCGACTTGAGTCGGTGGTCGAAGGGGTGCTGGTGTCCGGCGTCTGTCGGACACGGGCGAGTGGTGAATGCGTACGGTGCCTGGACCCGGTGAACATCGACCTGGTGCTCGACCTGCAGGAGCTCTTCGCCTACCCAGATGCCGCATCGGCCGATGCGGAGGAGATCGCGCAGGTGGAAGACGAGCTCGTCGACTTCCAGCCGGTGCTGCGGGATGCCGTGGTGCTCGCCTTGCCCCTGCAACCGGTGTGCCAGGACGACTGTCTCGGCCTCTGCGCCACGTGTGGCGTACGGCTGAGCGACGACCCGGATCATCAGCACGACCAGATCGACCCGAGGTGGGCCGCCCTGGGAGACCTGCAGACGCAGGACTCGAACGCAAGAGACGCGCCAAACGCGTCCTAAAGGAAAGGGCATCGCCGTGGCCGTCCCGAAGCGGAAGACGTCGCGCTCCAACACCCGGTCGCGCCGGGCCAACTGGAAAGCCAGTCGCCCCACCATCGTCACCTGCGACCGTTGCAGTGAGCCCAAGTTGCCGCACGTCGCGTGCCCAACGTGTGGCACCTACAACAAGCGACAGGTCACCGCCGTCTGACCGGTCCGACTTCGTGACCGCTGACGACGCCGGAGCAGATCTGCACCCCCTGCTCGCGGCGATGCACGTCGATCTTGCTCCGGCCATGCTCGAGCAGGCCTTGACGCACCGCTCGTATGCCTACGAGAACGGTGGACTGCCCACCAACGAGCGCCTTGAGTTCCTCGGCGACTCGGTGCTGGGGCTGGTGGTGACCGAGACGCTCTACCGCGTCCACCCCGATGTGCCGGAAGGACAGCTGGCCAAGCTGCGCTCAGCGGTCGTCAACATGCGGGCGCTGGCCGAGGTGGCGCGCTCGCTGGGTCTCGGCGAACACCTGAAGCTGGGCAAGGGTGAGGAAGCGACTGGTGGTCGCGACAAGGCGTCGATCCTGGCTGATGGGCTCGAGGCGCTCATCGGGGCCGTCTACGTGGATAGGGGCATCGAGGTGGCGACCCAGGTGGTGCATCACCTCTTCGACCCTCTCCTCGAGGCTGCGCCCCACCTCGGTGCCGGACTCGACTGGAAGACCAGCCTGCAAGAGCTCACGGCCTCGCTCGACCTCGGCGTCCCGGAGTACCGTATCGACCAGTCTGGCCCCGACCATGCCAAGTCGTTCGTGGCCACCGTGGTACTCCGCGACGGTTCCCACGGCACCGGACGTGGCAACTCCAAGAAGGAGGCCGAGCAACAAGCCGCAGCTGTCACCTGGGAGTCGCTCGCGGCGCACGCGGCCACGTCCGGCGTTCAGGACGCGGCCTCCAGCTCGTCCCAAGCCCCTGACCCCAGCGTCTAGCCCGGTGTCGGCCGCCGGTGCCTGAGCTACCTGAGGTAGAGACCGTTCGCCAAGGATTGGCACGCCATCTCGTGGGGCGCACGCTGCTCATTGCGACCGCGCACCACCCGCGGGTCGCCAGGCGTCACGTGCTCGGCAGCCGCGACCTCTGCGAACGGCTGAGGGGCCGTCGGTGCCTCAGCGTCGAGCGCCGCGGCAAGTACCTCTGGATTCCACTGGAGCAGGGTGACGAAGCCCTGATCGCCCACCTCGGCATGAGCGGTCAGTTCCGCGTGACCGACCAGCCGCTGCGCAGCCATCCCCATGTGCGCTTTGACGCCCAACTCGACGATGGCCAGTGGCTCTCCTTTCTCGACCAGCGCACCTTTGGGGGCCTGTCGTGGGACCACCTCACACCAGCCCCCGACGGGCGGCCAGTGCCAGCCTCGCTGGGACACATCGCCGTAGATCCGTTCGAGAGGGGCTACGACGTCGACGAGGTCGTCGTGCGGGCGCGACGCCGGCATTCGGAGATCAAGCGGGTACTCCTCGACCAGACCGTGGTCTCCGGAATCGGGAACATCTATGCCGACGAAGCCCTTTGGCGAGCGCGGGTTCACCCCGCTCGCTCGGCGCATCAGCTGCCGCCCAAGGTGACGCTCTCGGTCCTGGCGCAGGCGCAGCTGGTCATGGCCGAGGCACTTGAGCAGGGTGGCACCTCATTCGACGCCCTCTACGTGAACGTGAACGGCGAGAGCGGCTACTTCGAGCGCTCCTTGGCCGTCTACGGTTGCGAGGGTGAGCCCTGCGAACGGTGTGGAGCGCCGATCCGCCGCCTGCAGTTCATGAATCGCTCGTCGTTCGTGTGTCAGCGCTGCCAACGGCCGCCCCGCGTCGGTGCGGAGCGCCGGAGTGCGCCGATCGGGTGATCAACCCGCCTGGTCTGCCGCTGAGATCGTGACCTCTTCTTGACCTTCTTGATACCGGAGTGTCACCCTGAGGTATCTGCGGCTGGCGGCCATCGCCGCTGCCCGATCAGCGAAGATCCCAAGGAAGGGGCCCCCACCCATGGCGAAGGCGATTCTTGGCCACATTGGCGGTCCCGACCCGCGACTTCTCGCCGAAGTTGCGCGCCTTCGCCGCCGCGTCAGCGACCTGCAGTCCGAAGTCGAGCGTCTGACGGCCGAGAACGAGGCGCTGCTGCCCGAGACGATCGGTGAGTCGCTCGCTGACGAGATCATCACCCTCGACGCCGCATCACCCGACCGGTCGGCGCCGGCGCTCGCCTGATCGCCGATTGCCCCGGATCGGCCCCTGTCGTTCTGCGCGTCCCCTGCGAGACCGCTGCCATGGCTCGGTAGGCTGCTCCTGTTGCTTTGCTCCACAGTTGCCTGCTCGACCCGTGCTGTTCGATTGACCCGTGCTGACCGGCGAGGATTTCCCCACCCTGACCGGTCGTTGCCGATTCGGTGCAGGCCGGATCGGTCCGTCCACCCCTTGCGAGGGGAGGGCCCGCAGTTCGTGGGGCTCCTCGCCGCCAGGGCCGCCACCGCAGGAGTAGCCCCCGGTGTACCTCAAGACCCTCACGCTTCGCGGCTTCAAGTCTTTCGCGTCGTCCACCACGTTGCGGTTTGAGCCCGGAATCACCTGCGTCGTTGGGCCGAACGGGTCGGGCAAGTCGAACGTGGTCGACGCGCTCTCGTGGGTCATGGGAGAGCAAGGGGCTAAGTCGCTCCGTGGCGGCAAGATGGAAGACGTCATCTTCGCCGGCACCTCGGGCCGCCCCCCGCTTGGTCGCGCCGAGGTGGTGCTCACCATCGACAACACCGATGGCGCCCTGCCGATCGACTACACCGAGGTGACGATCTCGCGGACCATGTTCCGCAACGGGGGCTCTGAGTACGCCATCAACGGCGAGCCCTGCCGTTTGCTCGACGTCCAGGAGCTGCTCTCCGACTCGGGCATCGGCCGCGAGATGCATGTCATCGTGGGGCAGGGTCAGCTCGACAGCGTGCTGTCGGCGACTCCAGAAGATCGTCGCGGATTCATCGAAGAGGCTGCGGGTGTCCTCAAACACCGCAAACGCAAGGAGAAGGCCCTCCGAAAGCTCGATGCCATGGAGGCGAACCTGGTTCGC
Organism: uncultured Actinomycetota bacterium; assembly: GCA_963706045.1. Lineage (GTDB taxonomy): Bacteria > Actinomycetota > Actinomycetes > JAHEKZ01 > JAHEKZ01 > JAHEKZ01. Next base: position 7,481 of record CAVPLY010000010.1, read on the forward strand.
CTCACCGACCTGACCTCCGAGCTGCGCCGGCAGCTGAAGCCCCTGGGCCGACAGGCAGAGGTGGCGCGACGAGCAAGCGTGGTCCAGGCGGACGTTCGCGACGCCCGGCTTCGCATCCTGGCCGACGACCTCACCGGATATCGGGTTGCCCTCGAACAAGAGGTTGCCGACGAGAACGCCCTCCTCAAACTGCGCGCAGAGGCCGAAGCGGCCCTCGCGACCTCCCAGCAACGCGAGATCGAGCTCGAAACTGCGGTCGCGGCGACGCTGCCGGCGCTGACCGATGCGCAGGAGACCTGGTTCCGCCTCTCTGGCCTACGCGACCGGTTCAGGGGCCTGGCGTCTCTGGCGACCGAGCGAGTTCGGTTCGCCGCCGACGTCCCGACGCACCGCACGTCGGGACGCGAGCCGGAGGACATGGAGCGTGAGGCCGTACAGATTCGCGAGCAAGAAGGGGCACTGGAGTCGACGGTGCAGCGCGACCGCGTCACGCTGGCAGCCGCCGAGCAGGAGCGCCTGGAGGCAGAGCAAGCGCTGACGGCTGAGGAGGCCCAGGTCGCCGGCCAGCTTCGCGCGATCGCCGATCGACGTGAAGGTATGGCGCGACTGGTCGGAAAGGTGGCGGCCGCGCGGACCACGGTCGACGCGTCGGCGTCCGAGCAGGAGCGGCTCTCGGCGACCTTGGCCGAGGCTGAGCAGCGAGCGCGAGCCGCGCACGATGAGTTCGCCAGCGTTGAGTCACAGATCGCCGGTCTGGACGAAGGAGAGGTCGACCTCGACGCCGAGTTCGAGTCAGCGTCGCAGTCGTTGGCCCAGGCGCGCGAACGAGTGGCGGCCCTCCGTGAAGAGGAACGAAGCGCTGAGCAGGAGCGTGCCGCTCTGATCGCGCGCGTCGAGGCGTTGAACATCGGGCTCGACCGCAAGGACGGCTCGACGGCCCTGTTGGCTGCGTCCGACGATCTGTCGGGTCTGCTGGGTTCGGTGGCGGCAATTCTCACGATCGAACCGGGCGCGGAGGCGGCGATCGGTGCAGCCCTCGGGGTGGCGGCCGACGCGGTGGCGGTGAGCTCGGTCGACTCGGCCGTCGATGCTCTGGCGCTCCTCAAGCGAGATGACGCCGGCCGTGCCGGGATCGTGGTCGGTGGCGGTCAGGCCTATGGTTCCTCGGAGTGGCCGGTCCTGCCGGCGTATGCCACGTATGCGATCGACCTGGTGCAGGCTCCCGAACAGGTACGCCCCGCACTTCGGCATCTGCTCGAGCGAGTTGCCGTCGTCGATGGCATCGACGAGGCCCGCACCCTGATTGCGGACAGTCCGACGATCACTGCCGTTACTCGCGATGGTGATCTGCTGGGGGCGTCGTTCGTCCAGGGCGGTTCATCGCGCATGCCGAGCCTCCTGGAGGTTCAGGCTGCCGTCGACGAGGCGAGCGAACAGCTCGTGGCGACCACCCACCGGTGTGAGCGCCTACGTTTCTCACTGACGCAGAGCACCGCTGCTGAGCTCGACGCGCAGCAGGAGGTCGATGGTGCGCTGGTCAGGTTGCACGAGTCAGATGCTCGGCTCTCGGCCGTTGCCGAGAAGCTTGGACAGCTCGGTTCGGCCGCCCGCAACGCCGCGGCCGAGGCCGCGCGCGTGGAAGCCGCCATCGACTCGGCGAAGGAGCGGCACGGGGCGGCATCGGCCGCGCTTGTCGAACTGCAGGAGCGTCTCGACTCGGCCGAGGAGGCCCCGGACGTCGGCGAGCCCGATCTCACCGTTCGCAACCAGCTCGCGCAGGATGTTGTTGCTGCACGTGAGGCCGAGACCGAGGCGAGGCTGGCGGTGCGGACGGGCGAGGAGCGCGCGCGGGCACTTCACGGTCGTGCCGACCAGCTCGACCGAGCGGCAGCCGAAGAGCGAACCGCCCGCGAGGAGGCGATAGCTCTTGCTGAGCGTGCGGCCCGTGAAGCCCACGTTGCCCGTGCGGTCTTGCGTGCCTGCGACGTCGTCGCGAGCCGCCTCGACCGATCGTTGCAGCTTGCCACTGACGCCAGGGCCGCCGCCGAGCAGCGTCGCACGGTTCTCGAGGCCGAGCTTCTCGACGTACGGGCGAGGACGCGGGCGATCTCTGGCGACCTTGATCAGCTCACCGACTCTGTGCACCGCGATGAAGTGGCCCGAACCGAACAGCGGCTGCGTATCGAGCAGATCGAGGCGCGGGCCATGGAGGAGTTCGGGGTGGACGTCGAGGCGCTCATCGCTGAGTACGGCCCCGACCAGCTCGTTCCGCCACCTCTGTTGGCACCGGATGAGGAAGAGACAGACCCGCCGAGGCAACCGATTCCCTACGTCCGCACCGAGCAGGAGAAGCGGCTGAGGGCCGCCGAGCGCAACCTCGCGGTTCTGGGCAAGGTCAACCCGCTCGCTCTCGAGGAGTTCTCGGCCATGGAGGAGCGGCACCAGTTCCTCACCGAGCAACTGGAAGACCTCAAGAAGACCAAGCGTGACTTGCTCGACATCATCCGCGAGGTCGACCATCGGGTGGAGCAGGTCTTTACCGAGGCCTACCACGACGTCGCTCGCGAGTTCGTCGACGTGTTCGCTCGGCTCTTCCCCGGGGGTGAGGGTCGACTGGTGCTGACCGATCCCTCCGACATGCTGGCAACGGGCGTCGACATCGAGGCACGCCCGCCTGGCAAGAAGGTCAAGCGACTCTCCTTGCTGTCAGGTGGCGAGCGTTCGCTCACAGCCGTCGCGTTCTTGATCGCGCTCTTCAAAGCTCGGCCCAGCCCCTTCTACGTCCTGGATGAGGTCGAGGCCGCGCTCGACGACACCAACCTCGGTCGTCTGCTCGACATCTATGAGGAGCTGCGTGAGAACAGCCAGCTGATCGTCATCACGCACCAGAAGCGCACGATGGAGGTGGCCGACGCCCTGTATGGCGTCTCCATGCGCGGAGACGGTGTGAGCGCGGTCATCAGCCAGCGTCTGCGCGAGGCCGAGTCCGCCTGATGCGTCACGCGCGAGTGGGGAATCCCAGCCCATGAACCCCAGCCCATGAATCCCAGCCCATGAACCCGGCGACACGACTGACGTTCCTCACCTTCGTGACCGTGGCCATCGGTCTGTTCGCTGGCTTTGTCCTGGCGTTGATGGCGGCCCTTGCGGTGCGGGACTCGTCTGGGGAGCTGGGGCCGGTCGGCTACCTCGCCGCGTCACTTCCCGGCCTCGTCGCTGCCGCCGGCTGGGCCGTCGTCAACCAGGCATCAACCGGCAGGAAACTCCTGGGTATCGCTGCGGTCTTCTTCGGATCGTCGGCGGCGCTGGTCTTCTTGGCGCAGTTCGGCCCGGTGGGGCTGGTGCTCGCGATGGGTGTGTCTGGCGGGTTCGGCGTCGCGGCTCGTCGGCTGCTTGATCCGCTGCCAGACGCCTGATCCAGCGCGCAGCCGCCCGGATCCTCAGCCACCGCGCAGCACACCGGGGACCGGGGCCGGCGATGCTCTGAGACAATCCGCGGGTGAATGCCATTGAGTGGATCGCGGTCATCGCGGCCGTACTTGTCGTCGTCTTCGGTCTCGGACTCCTGGCGTTTCGTGGCGGTCGCGGCCGCGCAGCGCCCGGGGATGTCACTGGGCGTCGAGACGAGCACATCCCTGGAGTCGGCGATGACGCTGCGCCGCCACGAGACACTCCCAAGCGCACCATCGCCACTGTCCCGCTCCCGGACGCACCCGCCACAGGTGGCGGAACCTCCACGCTTGATCGTCCAGCGCCCGTTGCCGGACGCATGGGTCGGCTTCGAGAACGGCTTGCCCGCTCAGGGACGCTCGGCCAGGGGATCGTGTCGCTGCTGTCGCGCTCTGGCATCGATGACGCGACATGGGAGGAGATCGAGGACTCACTGATCGCCGCCGACATGGGCGTGGCCGTAGCCGCCCAGGTGGTCGAAGACCTGCGCACGGCCATGGCCGCGCAACCAGGCGCTGCTCCCCGCGACCTCTTGCGTGCCGAGCTGTTGGCGCTGGTGAACCCCGGGCTCGACCGCAGCCTCGCCGTCGAGGTGCCTGGACGCCCAGCAGTCGTTCTTGTCGTCGGCGTCAACGGCACGGGCAAGACGACGACAACGGGCAAGCTTGCCCGCGTCCTCGTTGCCGAGGATCGCGATGTCGTACTCGGTGCAGCCGACACCTTCCGCGCGGCGGCCGCCGATCAGCTGCAGACCTGGGGCGACCGCGTGGGCGTGCCGGTCGTGCGCGGTCCAGAGGGAGGAGATCCGGCGAGCGTGGGGTTCGACGCTGTCAGAGTGGCGATCGAGACCGAGGCCGACGTGCTGCTGGTCGACACGGCTGGACGTCTGCACACCAAGACCGGTCTGATGGACGAGCTCGGCAAGGTGAAGCGCGTGATCGAGAAGCAGGCACCGGTCGACGAGGTGTTGCTCGTGCTCGACGCAACGACCGGGCAGAACGGAATGACACAGGCCAAGGTGTTCGCCGAGGTCGTCGACGTCACAGGGGTGGTGCTCACCAAGCTCGACGGAACCGCCAAGGGCGGGATCGTCGTATCGGTGCAGCGCGAGCTGGGTGTTCCCGTGAAGCTCGTCGGTCTTGGTGAAGGCCCAGATGACCTTGCGCCGTTCGACGCTGAGGTGTTCGTCGACGCCCTGCTGGGATAGCGAGCCACAATGTCTGGATGGACAGCAATTTCTGGACAGGCAGAGGTTCGACCCTGCAGCGTCGAAGACCTGCCAGAGCTGTTCGCGACGTGGCCGTCCTCCGCGGACGTCCACGACCGTCACTTCGCTCGGCAGCAAGCAGGAACCCAAACACTGGTGGTGGCCTGGGAGCACGGCGAGGCCGTTGCTAGTGCGGTGATTCGCTGGGAGAATCCCGACCTGCGTGAGCTCCAGACCACGCACGCCGATCTGGCTGAGATCGCGCACGTCCAGGTGCGACCGGATGCCAGAGGGCGAGGTGTTGGCACGGTCTCTGATGCAGGGTGCAGAAGGATTGGTCAGGCTCCGCGGGGTGGCACACGATTGGCTTGGGGGTAGGCGTCGACAACCCACGTGCAGGCGACCTCTACGAGAGTTTGGGGTATAGGCGGACGGGAATTCGTCGTGCGCAGCGAGTACCGGTTCATGGACGAGAACGGAACCGAGCGACACGCTGTCGAGTGGAACGAGTACATGACACTGAGTCTCGAACCCGTACTCTGGCAAGCCCCAGTTCAAGGACCGCGGGGGATGCTGACGAGTGACTGACCGCGGGGCCCTACGAAGGTCACAGCAGCCGGCGACCAACCCCCTGAGCCCTGTCTAGCGTCGGGGACTTGAATCAGCCAACCGCCCTCATGCACCAGACGGTGGTGGAACCGGCAGAGGAGAACCGCGTTGTCGACGTCGGTTGCGCCGCCCGCCGACCAGGGATGCACGTGGTGGGCGTCGGTGTGAGCTGGAGGGCGTGTGCAGTTGGGGAAGCGACAGCCGCCATCGCGGAGCGCCAGCAGTCGTCGTTGGTGCGAGGAGAAGAGTCGCTGGGTGCGCCCCAACGCCATGGGAAGACCGTCGCCGTCGAGCAGCACGGGCCGGATCTGCGCGTCGCAGGCGATGCGTGCCACGCTCACCGGGTGAAGCGGGGCTGCGCCGCCCGGGGACTGTGCCAGCCATGCGGCTCCTGGCAGGTGGGGGACGCGGCAGGTCGCCATCAGTCGACTCTCCGGGCCCGCTGGCCACGAGAACCTGTAGGTGGGGTCGCTCGCCGCCGACCATCGGCAGCAGCCGGTGGTCGCAGGCCGTCCTGACGATGTCGGTGAGACCGTCGGCGCGGCGCTGGGCAGCACTCCTCGCGTCCTCTGGCCCCGTTGGGACGAGGAACGGCTCGAGCGCGGCGTTGAGAAGGGCCGCTGACTCCGCGTCGAGCAGCCCGTCGATCGAGGTCATGCCGTCCAGGAGGGGAGCCAGGGTCAGATGACGGCGCTCGAACTGCCGCTCGCAGTCGGCCAGCGTTCCATCGGGGTCGGCGACCAGTCGAAGGTGCTTTCCTGCGGTGCGCACATCAGCGACTGATGCGGCCACGGCAAGGTCGGTCAGCAGGGCGACGGCTTCCGCTTGTCGGCCCTCTGGGATGAATCGGACCGCTCGGTCGATGCTGCGCAGGTGGTCGTAGGTGATTCCGCCGCTGCGAAGATGACGGACCGGAGCCTCGAGTGCGTCGCGAGAGCGTCGGGCGAGCCGGACCCGTTCGCTGGCGTCGCCGGGGGCGAGGCCGACCGCTCCTCGCAGCCAGCTGGCCGTGCTCGCCGCTCCGTGCAGCGTCTCCCCGTCACCTGCGGCATCAAAGTCGGCGACGGCTGCGAGCATCGCGGCGTCGACGGCGTCGCGAAGCTGCTGCAGCCCGGCGACCCAGGCGGCACGCTCTTCGGGCGTGCCCGCGGACGGGTGTGCGGCGCCTCGAGGTCGCTCCAGCTACGTACCTGCTCGAGCGCAGCAGCAAGCGGCGCGGGGAGCGAAGCGGGCCGGTACATGCGGCGAACCTCTCGACGACTACGGATCTGATGGCGGCGGTGAGATCTCGTCGTGTCGTCGGGTTCATCGCAGTGGGGTGTCCGCCTAAGTGATTCGACCCTAGAGGAGGCCACTGACAACGACGGCTGGTTCGTGAACAGTTACCCTCGACAGGTCGATCCCCGTCACGAAGGTTGCCAGTGTTCACCACGCTCCAGGACCGCCTGACCGCCACGTTCAAGAACCTCCGTGGCAAGGGCAAGCTCTCCGACGCCGATGTTGATGCCACCCTCCGCGAGATCCGGGTGGCCCTGCTCGAGGCTGACGTCGCGCTCCCCGTTGTCAAGGAGTTCGTCGCGTCGGTGCGCGAACGCGCCAAGGGGGCTGAGGTCTCGCAGGCGCTCAATCCCGCTCAGCAGATCGTCAAGATCGTCAACGAAGAGCTCGTGGGCATCCTCGGTGGCGAGACGCGGCGGATCCGGTTCGCCAAGACCCCGCCCACCGTCATCATGCTGGCTGGTCTGCAAGGCGCGGGTAAGACAACCCTCGCCGGAAAGCTCGCCCTGTGGCTGAAGAGCCAGGGACACCAGCCCGTTCTGGTCGCGGCCGATCTGCAGCGGCCCAATGCTGTCCAGCAGCTGCAGGTGGTCGGTGAACGCGCGGGGGTTGCGGTCTTCGCCCCTGAGCCGGGCAGTGGCGTCGGCGATCCAGTTCGGGTCTC
>CAVPLY010000011.1:0-175334 GCA_963706045.1 uncultured Actinomycetota bacterium
ACGAGAAAGCCGGGGCACCCGCTAGTGCTGACGCTGCCCCCGAGGACGCTGCCCCCGAGAGTCCGGCTGGCGCATGATCGAGCAGGCCCTGGACCACTTGGTGCGAGGCATCGTCGACAACCCGGACGACGTCCAGGTGAGGTTGCGCGAGCAGCGTCGTGGTGGACGCCTCTACGAGGTCAGGGTGCATCCGGACGACCTCGGTCGGGTCATCGGCCGGGGCGGGCGTACCGCGTCGTCGGTGCGAACGGTCGCCGATGCGCTGGCGAAGCGGCGCGTGCGCGTCGACTTCATGGACTCTGCGGGATCCCGCTGACCTTGCTCACCTCGCTGAGCGCGTTTACCCGAAGGAACTGAGCGCGTGCAGGTCGTCGTCGGTCGGATCGGACGCCCCCACGGCGTCCGCGGTGATGTGACCGTTGAGCCACGCACCGATGAGCCAGATGAACGGCTTGCTCCCGGGGCAGTTCTGGCCACCGACAGCAAGACACATCCGACTCTCACGGTCGAGACGAGTCGGTGGCACAGCGGGCGGTTGCTGCTGCACTTCGAAGAGGTGTCTGGCCGCACAGAGGTGGAAACCCTCAGGGGCACGTTGCTCTCGGTCGACGTCGATCCGCAGCGGCGTCCGGCCGACTCCGATGAGTTCTACGATCATCAGCTGGTGGGGTTGTCGGTCGTCCTGCTGGACGGTTCGCCGGTCGGTGTCGTCAGTGATGTCGTGCACGGCGCGCAAGACCTGCTGATCGTTTCCCGGCCGAACGGTGGCGCCGCCATGATTCCGTTCGTGACCGCGATCGTTCCCGAGGTCGATGTCGATGCGGGACGTGTAGTCGTCGACCCGCCGGCTGGGCTCCTCGACCTGACGGGCGAATGATCGACATGCACCTCGACGTCGTCACCATTTTTCCTGGCTACTTCGACGTTCTCGACCTTTCCCTGCTCGGTAAAGCGCAGCGGGACGGCGTCCTCGACGTGGCCATCCACGATCTGCGCGACTTCGCGCACGACCGCCACCGCACGGTCGACGACACCCCCTATGGCGGCGGGCCAGGGATGCTCATGAAGCCCGAACCGTGGGGTGCCGCGTTGGACTACATCCGCGACACGCGCGCAGGAGCTGATCCGCTGCTGCTGATCCCCACGCCTGCAGGAGTTCGCTTCTCTCACGAGATGGCCCTGTCGCTGGCCGATGAACCGTGGCTGGTGCTGGCGTGCGGAAGGTACGAAGGGATCGACGCGCGAGTGGGCGAGGATGCGGCGTCGCGCTTCAGGGTGCGCGAGGTGTCGCTGGGCGACTACGTCCTCAACGGGGGAGAGGTCGCGGCACTCGCCATCATCGAGTCGGTGGGACGGCTGCTGCCGGGGGTGGTGGGCAACGACGACTCACTCACTGAGGAGTCCCATGTGGCCGGGCTCCTGGAAGGCCCCGCGTACACGAAGCCCGCGTCGTGGCGGGGTCACGACGTACCGCCAGTGCTGCTCTCGGGGCATCACGAGGTCATCGCCAGGGCCCGACGCGATGTCTCGCTGCGGCGTACGGCCGAGGTGCGGCCCGACCTGATTGCGGGCCTCGATCCCGCGCAGCTCGACGAGCACGACCTTGCCACCCTCGCTGAGATGGGCTGGGCCCCTGTCGACGGCCGATTTCAGGCGGCCCCTTCGTCTGTGGCAGACTAGGCAGGCCGTTCGTCGCGTGTCGTTCCTGCCACAGGGGGCACCCCGCGCCGTAGGCATTCATCCCGTGATGCGCACGGCTTCCCGCCGTCGCTGACCCACGCTCGGCTGACCTGTGGCAGCCGCAGGAGAACCCATGCACACGCTCGACGCGCTTGATGCCGACTCACTCCGTGACGACGTCCCCGAGTTCCGGTCCGGAGACACTCTCAAGGTTCATGTCCGCGTGATTGAAGGAAACAAGAGTCGAGTGCAGCTCTTCCAGGGTGTCGTCATCCGGCGGTCCGGTGGCGGGGTTCGCGAGACGTTCACGGTACGCAAGGTGAGCTATGGCGTCGGCGTCGAGCGCACGTTCCCCGTTCACTCGCCGGTGATTGAGCAGATCGAGGTCGTCACCCGCGGCGCAGTCCGCCGCGCCAAGCTCTACTACCTGCGCGATCTCCGGGGCAAGGCCGCCAAGATCAAGGAGCGCCGCGAGACGACCTCCTCGGCCAAGTGAGGGCCCACGCCGCACAGCCCCCCACATCAGCGGATGACACCGCCCCGGTGAGTGAGAAGCGCCCGTCCTCCTTCTGGCGCGAGCTGCCCATCCTGGTCGTGATCGCGCTCGTCCTGGCCTTTCTGCTCAAGACCTTTCTGATCCAGGCCTTCTTCATCCCTTCGGGGTCGATGGAGAACACGCTGCAGGTGGGCGACCGGGTGATGGTCAACAAGTTGGCCTACACACTCGGCGACATCCAGCGCGGCGACGTCATCGTCTTCAACGGCGTCGACTCGTGGGATCCCGAGATCGAGGTAGCCGACGCCGGCAACCCGTTCTCCCAGGCCCTGAAGTCAGTCGCGGGAGCCTTCGGTTTCGCCAGCGCCAGCGAGAAGGACTACATCAAGCGCGTCATCGGACTCCCCGGAGATCGGGTCAAGTGCTGCGACAAAGAAGGCCGGATCACGGTCAACGGTGTCCCGATCGAGGAGCCCTACATCTTCAAGGGCAACAAGCCGTCGAATGACCCATTCGACATCCGCGTCCCCGATGGTCGCCTGTGGGTGATGGGTGATCATCGTGCGGCCTCATCAGACTCGCGGGCACACATCGGCGATCCCGGTGGCGGTGCGATACCGGTCGACAGCGTCGTGGGGCGGGCCTTCGTCATCATCTGGCCCTTCACGGACACAGGGTTCCTGACACGACCCGACACCATTGACAACGATGCCATCGACGCAGCGCAGTCGAATGAGTCGCTCGAGAAGGAATCAAGTTCGAAGTAGCGAGAGCCCGGGGCTCTAGGGTGTGGATCGTCCCAGTGCTGGGACGCACTCGGGAGAACTCATGACGCAATCCGGAACTCACGGCGGTCCCGCCAGCCGTCGCCGCACGCATTGGCTCGTCGAGCTGGTTCTGGTCGTCGTCGTGGCGTTGGCGGTCTCGGCCTTCGTGCGCGCCTTCGTCGCGCAGGCTTACTACATTCCGTCCGGCTCCATGGAGCAGACTCTGCAGGAGGACGACTGGATTGTGGTCAGTAAGCTCAGCAGCCGGTTCAGTGCGGTCGACCGCGGGGATGTCGTGGTCTTCGCCGACCCCGGGACGTGGCTGCCGGACGCGCAGGCATCGACCAACCCTGTGCGTCGCACGCTCGAGTTCGTGGGGGTCGCGCCGAACTCCGCCGAAGGCGACCTCGTCAAGCGCGTGATCGGTATCGGTGGCGACGCGGTCTCGTGCTGCGACCCACAGGGGCGGGTCAAGGTCAATGACATCCCTATCGATGAGCCGTACCTGTTTCCTGGCAACGAGCCCGGCGATGCTCCCTTGGGGTGCTCGGGTGAGTTCGAGATCGCAGTACCCGCCGGCTACCTGTGGGTGATGGGTGACCACCGGGCGGTCTCTGAGGACTCCCGCTGCCAGAAGGACCTGCAGAAGTTCGTACCTCTCGACAAGGTGCAAGGGCGCACTGTTGCCGTGATCTGGCCCAGCGACAACTGGGCGATGGTGGGTAGCACGTCGTCCTTCGACGACGTGTCGTGAGCGCCTCACCGGCTGGTTAGGGTGACGAATGTGGCTCCTGTTCGGCGATCGTCGGCTCGCATGGTGATTGTTGATGCCGAAGACCGCGTCCTCCTGCTTCGGGGCGGCGATCCGCAACGGCCAGGCCCCGCGGTCTGGCACACACCAGGGGGTGGCATCGACCCCGGTGAGGCACCAGAGCACGCGGCCCTTCGTGAACTCGCCGAGGAGATCGGCCTTGAGCTTGACGTGACCGGGCCGCTGGTGTGGACCAGGAGGTTCGAGTTCTCATTCGATGGTGTCAGGTACGACCAGGACGAGGTCTTCTACTTCACCCGCGTTGATGGGCACGAGGTCGACAGCTCTCGGCACACCCCCCTGGAGCGACGCTACCTGTCGGGCCACCGCTGGTTCTCCGTGACCGACCTCGAGAGCTTCGACGAGCTCGTCGCACCTCCCGACCTCGCCGAGCAGCTCAGTCGGCTCCTTCGCGACGGTCCACCGGCCCTGCCGGTCGAGGTGGGCCCTGCGGTCATGCCATGACCCGCCCTCGTCCATCGCTGCGCCGTGAGAAGTCGCTCCTGCGTGAGGGCGGTCGCTTTCTGGCCGGCTGTGACGAGGTCGGACGCGGAGCGCTGGCAGGACCAGTCTCGGTGGGCATGGTCGTCGTCGATGCTGCCGCCGCACGAGTTCCGCCAGGGCTTGCCGACAGCAAGCTGTTGTCTGCGAGTCGCCGCGAGGCGCTGGTGCCGGTGATCGACAGGTGGTGCCGTGCCAGCGCCGTAGGGCACGCCTCACCTCAGGAAGTCGATGACTGGGGACTGACCCAGGCGCTCAGACTCGCAGGGCTGCGTGCCCTCGGAGCGCTCGAGATCGCGCCAGACATCGTGCTTCTGGACGGATCGTTCGACTGGCTGACGCCGCCCGCAGATGGGGCCGACGCAGACGATCAGGGTCTGTGGCAGCTCGAACCTGCCGAGCGTCCCGCTACGCCGCCGTATCCGGTCCTTGAGGTGCCGCAGATCGTCACTCACGTCAAGGCTGACGTGTCGTGCGCCTCGGTGGCCGCGGCCAGTGTGCTGGCCAAGACGACGCGCGACGCCATGATGACTGAGCTCGCCGCCTCTCACCCTCACTTCGGGTGGCACGAGAACAAGGGCTACGCGTCCGATCAGCACCGCGACCAGTTGCGCGTCCATGGGCCGTGCGAGCACCATCGTCGCAGCTGGCGACTCGGTGTCGCGCAAGCCCCTGCGGCCAGCAGCTGACTGGAGCCGTCGGCTCTAGCCAGGTGAATCGATCGGTGCCAAGATCGTCGTCATGGCACCCATCGGAAAGCTGGCGTGGACCGCTATCGACTGCCGCGACCCGCGGGGTTTGGCCGAGTTCTACTCGGCGATCACCGGCTGGCCCATCGGCGAGGGCTCTGACGACGAGTGGGTCACACTCGAAAGCGGTGGCGGTCCCACGCTGGGCTTTCAACGCGTCGACAACTACCAGCCTCCGCAGTGGCCTGGTCAAGAGCACCCGCAGCAGGAGCATCTCGACTTCGACGTCGACGATCTCGACGTAGGGGAGGCGGCCGTTCTGCAGATCGGGGCTCGCAAGCACGAGACGCAGCCGGGAACCGACTTCCGCGTCTACCTCGACCCCGAGGACCACCCGTTCTGCTTGATCAACGAGGGCGACTAGACGCGCTGCTTGGCGTACTCCTGGAACGATTCGACGACCTCCCCAGACTGGCGACGGGCACCTGTCTGGAGGTACTCCATTGCCCGGAGTGCGCCGTCGTGAGCGTCGCGGCTCGACCCAGCTACTGCGTCCTCGACAACACGACAGAAGTAGTCGTGCTGATGTGCGTCAACGAACGTGTAGTGCACGCACACATCGGTGTGGCCGCCGATCAAGATGAGTGTGTGGGCGCGAAGTCCTTTGAGCAAGATCTCGAACTCGGTGCCGAAGAAGCACGAGTAGCGCCGTTTGCGGATGACGTAGTCATCGGGTCGGACATCGAGGGCCTTCGCGATGTCGGTACCGGTGTCACCTTCGAGCAGGTGAACATCCTCTGCGCCATCTAGCTCGCGGCCGAAGTCGACGAGATCCCGGCGATGCGCCTCCTGGAAGAAGACGACAGGAACGCCGCACTCGCGAGCCTTGGCGATCAGGGCGGGCGCTTGGTCCATCGCCTTCTGGTACCCGGGCATGAACGGGATGGCGGACTCTTCGCCGTCCACTGAATCGCCGCCCTGGATATCTATGACGACCAGTACCGGCTGGCCTTCGATCAGTCCACGGTGAGTCGTACTCATGCCGTTCCTCCAGGTGAAAGGGGTGCTACGCAGGGGCGATCGACGAAAGGTTCGTTGCCTACTGGCCGGGAGACGAGGCCGGCGGGCGAATGACCGCCGCTTCGGTCGAAGAGGGGAGCGGGCACCACGACTCCTTGAGCGTCGTCGTGCAGGGCCGGGTACGGCGCGTCTCGTCCGAAGCTACCTCGATGATGGCAACTCAGAACACAGTAGCGACTCAGGATCGGGTGGAGCGCAGCGATGTGCAGTCGGGCCTGAACGCTCTTTGGGGGTGGGCGCCCCGATGTCCACAGGTGGTCGGAGCGCCCTGTTCTCCCCAGGTTGGGTGCCGCCGGCACCGCGTCGTGGCCGTGACGGACAACCTCCTGCCAGGAGGTGGTGCCGATGCGTGCCAAGGACGTGCGGGGCCGACTCGGGGAAGACCTCGCAGCCGCGCACCTGATCACACAAGGACTTATCGTGCTCGACCGCAACTGGCGGTGCGAGGTCGGAGAGGTCGACATCGTGGCCAGGGACGGCGATGCCCTGGTGATCTGTGAGGTCAAGACGCGGAGCAGCCGCCGCTTCGGCAGCCCGCTCGAGGCCGTGACCCCGGCCAAGGCTGCTCGCCTGAAGCGCTTGGCGGCCTGCTGGGTACGGGCACACCACGTGCGTCCCCAGCAGATCCGGATTGACCTCGTGGGCATCGTCCTCGGTCGGGAAGAGCCGGAGATCGAGCACGTTCGCGGGGCAGTCGGGTGAGCACGGCCAGCGCGTACACCGTGACGTTGACCGGAGTCCAAGGCACCCTCGTGCGCGTCGAAGTCGATGCCAGCCCCGGGGTGCCGGGGCTGACCCTGGTGGGCCTTCCCGATCCCGCGGTTCGAGAGGCGCGTGATCGGGTGCGGGCAGCCATCACCAACAGCGGTGGCGAATGGAAGGCGTGCAAGGTCACCGCCAGCCTCTCGCCCGCGTCCGTGCGCAAACGGGGAAGTGGCATGGATCTGGCTCTTGCCTGCGCCTGCCTGGCAGCGTTTGACGCGGTTCCCACCGGCGCTACGGAGCAGTGGGTGCTGATCGCCGAACTGGGACTCGACGGCGCTGTGCGCCCGGTCCACGGGGTGTTGCCCATGGTGCTGGCAGCAGTGGAAGCTGGCCGCCGCCGCCTTGTGGTGGCCGAGTCGTCCGGGGGAGAAGCTGCCCTCGTGCCTGGGGCTGAGGTGGCGATCGCCGCCACGCTCGGCGAAGTGGTCAGCGTCCTGCGCGGAGACCATGACCCGCGCTGGGCCGACGCGGTCACCCCCGATATCGCGCCTCCTGACGGGCCTGATCTTCGCGACGTGCATGGGCAGGCCACCCCACGACTAGCCGTGGAGGTTGCCGCCGCCGGCGGCCACCACCTGCTCCTGCACGGCTCTCCAGGCGCTGGCAAGAGCCTGCTGGCTGAGCGGCTGCCGACGCTGCTTCCGCCGCTCACCGACCGGCAGGTGCTCGAGGTGACGGCCGTTCACTCGGTCGCCGGAGCGCTCCGACCTGAACGCCCCATGGTGGTACGGCCACCGTTTCAGGCTCCTCATCACACGGCGTCGGCGGCAGCCCTGGTCGGTGGAGGAGTGGGGGTTGCCCGTCCAGGCGCGGTCAGCCTGGCCCACCGGGGAGTTCTCTTCCTCGACGAGGCTCCTGAGTTCAGCCGCGTTGTGCTCGACACTTTGCGGCAGCCCATGGAGCGAGGTCAGATCGAACTGGCCAGAGGCGATGCCACGGTCACCTATCCAGCGCGCTTTCAACTGGTCCTGGCAGCGAACCCATGTCCGTGCGGTCGAGGTGGCGGACGCGCCATCGACTGCATCTGCACCCCTGACCAGAAACGACGCTATGCCGCGAAGCTGAGCGGACCACTCCTCGACCGCGTCGACCTCCAGGTACCAGTGCTGCCGATCACGAAGGCCGAGTTGGTGGAGGGCCTGGGCGGCGAGTCGAGCGCCGCCGTCCGCGAGCGGGTTCTCCTGGCCCGAGATCGCGCAGGTCACCGATTCGCCGACCATCCTTGGTCGACGAATGCCGAGGTGCCGGGAGACGCACTGCGGTCGACCCATCGCGTCGAGAAGGCCGGGCGAGACCTCGTCTTCGATGAGGTGGGGCGCGGGCGTCTGACGGCGCGAGGGGTCGATCGGGTGTTCCGGGTGGCGTGGACACTGGCCGATCTCGGCGGGGTCGATCAGCCAGGAGCAGCGGAGGTATCAGCGGCTGTCGTTCTTCGCGGCGGAGGTCTTCCATGGGCGGCCTGAGTGACGAGCACGCCGCGCGGATGCGGCTGTCGCAGCTTGCCGAGCCTGGTGATGAGCGGCTTGGCCGGGCGCTGGAGGCGAGTTCGGCGTCTTCGATCCTGGCCCGGATCGAAGGTGGCGATCGGACTCTGCCGGGCGTGGAGCACTACCGGTCCCGCCTGGGCGTCCCCCCGGTAGCCCTTGGCGACCCGTGGGCTGAGCGAGGGGGCCGCTACCTGATCCCCGGTGACGGTGAGTGGCCGACGCAGCTTGCGGCGCTGGGGCCGTCCGCACCGTGGGGGCTCTTCGTCGTGGGGGCTGAGCTGCGCGTGGCGGCCGTGCGATCAGTGGCCGTCGTGGGGGCGAGGGCCGCTACTCAGTACGGACTGCACGTCGCCAGCGACCTCGCCACCGACCTTGCCGCGCGCGGCTGGGCAGTCGTGTCCGGCGGTGCCTACGGCATCGATGCGGCCGCGCACCGAGGGGCTCTGGCTGTCGAGGGGACGACCATCGCGGCTCTCGCGTTCGGGCTAGACGTCGCTTATCCCCGAGGCAATGCCTCGCTCTTCGCGCGGATCCGAGAGGAAGGCGGCGTTCTGCTCTCAGAGTTCCCTCCAGGCGCCACTCCCACGAAACCGCGCTTTCTGACGCGCAATCGCATCATCGCGGCGCTCACCAGAGGCACGGTCGTGGTCGAAGCCGCCTATCGATCCGGTGCGCTGAACACCGCTGCGGTCGCGCGGCGACTGGGACGGCCCGTTCTTGTCGTGCCCGGACCGGTCACGTCAGCGCAGTCGGTCGGCTGTCACCGCCTGGCGCGCGGTGACGACCCGGCCCGCGTCGTGACCGATGCGTCGGAGGTCATCGAGGAGGTAGGTCTGATCGGCGAGCTCGCTCCCACCCAGGAGCCGCTGCTCCGGGTACGCGACGCCCTCGATCGCACGTCTCTTCGCGTCCTTGAGGCCATGCCCAGCGACTCGGCGATCACGGTGGGTGATCTGTCGGTCGCGGCAGGCATCGACGCAGGGGCCACAGGGGGAGCGCTGCTCCGCATGGTCGCGACCGGGCTCGTCCGCGAGGCAGCCAACGGATTCGCCAGAGTTCCGGGTGCTGCGGACACGGTGGTTCGACGGTCCCCCTGACCTGGTGCGGCGCGGGGGCTTGCCTCTCCGGCTCCACTCGCGCACGGTGGAGCGATGTCCGACAAACCCGCCGCCGCGCAGCCGTTGCCGCCCGACGTGCTCTCCGACGACATGGAGTCGGCGTTGGCGGCGTTCGACCGGCACCTGCGCTCGGAGAGGGGGCTGTCGCCGCGTTCGGTGCGTGCGTACCTCGCCGACGTCACGGGCCTCCTCGAACATGTGCACAGACGTGGTCGCAGCACGATCGGCGAGATCGACCTCGCAGATCTACGGAGCTGGCTGGCGCTCCAGCAGACCACCGGCCGAGCGCGCAGCACAATTGCGCGCAAGGCGTCGGCGGCGCGCACCTTCACACGCTGGGCTGAGCGAAGTGGGCGGGCGGCGCACGATGCAGCAGCGCGGCTGGCTGCGCCCGAAGGCCCACCGGACTCTTCCTCAGATCCTGGGGGCCGGGCAGGTGACCAATCTTCTCGACGGGGCGATTGCGCGCGCTGAGGGCGATCCAGACCCGGTGGCCCTGCGAGACGTTGCCATCGTGGAGCTGCTTTACGCCACCGGGATCCGGGTGGGCGAGCTGTCCGGACTCGACGTCGACGACCTCGACGACGCGCGACGCACGGTGCGGGTCTTCGGCAAAGGGGCCAAGGAGCGCACGGTGCCCTTTGGGGCTCCGGCCGAGCAGGCCATCGAGCCTGGCGATCCGGGCCGACGGGCGGCCCTGGTCGAAGCCGATAGCGGGGAGGCTCTGTTTCTCGGCGGAGGGGGCGTCGGATCGACCCGCGGGCGGTTCGTACCCTGGTGCACGAGCACCTGGCGAGGGTCGAGGACACACCCGATCTCGGTCCGCATGGTCTGCGGCACACCGCGGCCACGCACCTGCTTGAGGGCGGCGCCGATCTGCGCTCCGTCCAAGAGCTGCTGGGCCACGCTACGCTCGCTACGACCCAGATCTACACTCATGTTTCCGTCGACCGACTGAAGAGGGCGTATGACCAAGCGCACCCCAGCGCCTGACCCGGACGCACCGGCGTCCACGACGTCCTCGAAGCGGTCGACAGGGCGAAAGACCGCCGCGAAGCCGGCCGCCAAACGCACCGCGTCCAAGAAGGCGGCCGTGAAGAAGACCGAGCCCAAGAAGGCGACGGCCAAGAGTCCCGTGTCCAAGAAGGCGGACGCCGCGAAGAGCTCGCCCACGAAGGGCGCGGTTGCCGCAGAGGCAAAGGCAGAGGCACCGGCGCAGCGTCCGCCCGTTGCCAAGATCTCCAAGGCAGCGGCCGCCAGGGCAGCGGCTGAGAAGGCCCGCGAGGAAGGCACCTTGGACGCCGACGCCATCGAGGCCCTCGACGAAGCCGTGGCGGCCGAAGAAGCCCTGCAGCAGCTATGGCGGGACTTCAAGGACACCGGCGAGCAAAGCCTCCGCGAGCGGTTGATCCTGCACTACTCGCCCCTGGTGAAGTACGTTGCAGGCCGCGTGGGCGTCGGGCTGCCTCCCAACATCGAACAGGCCGATCTCGTGTCCTACGGAATCTTCGGCCTGATCGACGCCATCGAGAAGTTCGACCTCGAGCGTGCCATCAAGTTCGAGACCTACGCCATCAGCCGTATCCGTGGGGCCATCATTGATGAGCTGCGCTCGATCGACTGGATCCCGCGTTCGGTCCGCTACAAGGCACGAGAGGTGGAGCGGGCATACGCGGCGCTGGAGGCAAAGCTGCATCGCACGCCCACCGAGTCTGAGGTGGCCGACGAGATGGGGATCACCCTCGATGAGCTGCACACGATTTTCAGTCGTGTGTCGTTCGTGAACGTGGTCGCGCTTGATGAGCTGCTCAATGTGGGCGGCGAGAAGGGCGACAAGCTCAGCCTGGTCGACACCTTGGAAGACACCAAGGCCGAAGACCCCGTCGCGGCGTTCGAGTCTGAAGAGACCAAGTACCTGCTGGCGAAGGCGATCAACCACCTCCCCGAGCGCGAAAAGATCGTGGTCACCCTCTACTACTACGAGGGGCTCACGCTGGCTGAGATTGGTCAGGTTCTGGGAGTTACCGAGAGTCGCATCTGCCAGATGCACACCAAGGCCGTCCTGCAGCTACGCGGTCGCCTCGCCGACGCACCAGACTAGGTCTTCTCACGGGCAGTGTGGCGGCGGGCTCATTCGCCTGGCGCCGGGGCCGAGCGTCACCGGAGCTTCGTCAAGGTTCGGCCGGCAGCAGGACCACGCGCCCGGGCAACAGGGTGAGCGGATCGATGTAGGTCTCGTGGTGGCGAGCGCCCCAGTGCAGACACGGTCCGGTGGGGCAGTGCGGCTCGACAGCGAGACGTCCGATGAGGTCTGCGGAGTCGACGAGGTCGCCGACCTCAACCCCAGGCTTGACGGGCAGGTAGGTGGTGCGCACATCGCCCTCGTGAGCGATGACGATGATGGAGCGGCCGGCTACCCGCCCCACGAACTGCACGCGCCCGGGCAACGAGGAGCGGACAGGCTGGCCAGGCCAAGCCGCGAGATCGACCCCACGGTGGCCGGGTCCGAACTGTTCTGGCCCCTCGAACCCCCGTTCAACCAGCGGAGGCTGCACGGGCCATGTGGCTCTGAGGTGACCGGCAGCGCCTGGGCCCGGATCAGGCGGTGAGTCCGGACTGTGAGGGCTGAACGGGCCAGCGACCACGGTGGAGGTGGCGACTGCTGCCAGGAGTCCGAGGACCAGAACTTTCATGACACCGATGGTCGGCCACTGGGATCGGACGCCGTTCCCTTCCGCGACCATCGGTGGATAAGGGTCACGCCTGGTCCCTGTGGACGCGGCCCCAGACCGGATTAGGAGCGCCGGACGCCGGCCCGTAGACTGCCTCTCAGCACCCTGCCTGCAGGGTGACTTCGCATGTCCGTCCCGCCCGGCCCGTTCTTCGGTTCCGGGGGTTGGCCACTCGGTCCGCCCCGATCTCACGATCGGTGCGGCAGGCCGCGACAGGCATCAGGGTCCGCGACGCCGTCGCGGGCACAGAACCGAGTACCGCGCGTCAGCGCGGGTGAGGAGAGTACGGCCATGGCCGTCGTCACCATGAGGCAGTTGCTTGAAAGTGGAGTCCACTTCGGGCACCAGACTCGCCGTTGGAACCCGAAGATGAAGCGCTTCATCTTCACCGAGCGCAACGGCATCTACATCATCGACCTGCAGCAGTCGTTGGCCTTCATCGACCGCGCCTACGAGTTCGTCAAAGAGACAGTGGCGCACGGCGGCACCGTCATGTTCGTGGGCACCAAGAAGCAGGGCCAAGAAGCCATTGCCGAGCAGGCCACCCGCGTGGGCATGCCCTACGTCAACCACCGCTGGCTCGGCGGAATGCTCACCAACTTCCAGACGGTTCACAAGCGGTTGCAGCGCCTCAAGGAGCTCGAAGAGATCAACTTCGATGTCGTCGCCGGTTCAGGTCTCACGAAGAAAGAACTTCTCGTGCTGAACCGCGAGAGGGTCAAGCTCGCACGCACGCTGGGCGGTATCCGCGATATGGCGAAGATCCCGAGCGCGCTCTGGGTGATCGACACCAACAAGGAGTCGATTGCCGTCGACGAAGCCAAGAAGCTGGGAATTCCCGTGGTGGCCATCCTCGACAGCAACTGTGACCCCGATGACGTCGACTACCCGATCCCGGGCAACGATGACGCCATTCGATCGGTTGCTCTGCTCACGCGCGTCATCGCCGACGCCGTTGCTGACGGTCTGGTCTCGCGCGCAGGTGCGGCCGCTGGGGACGACAAGCCAGAGGCTGCCGAGCCCGGTGCCGACGAGCCGTTGCCAGAGTGGGAGCGCGCGCTGTTGAGTGGCGATGCTGCCACCCCGGCTGCTGACGCCCCCACCGAGCAGGAGCCAGCGCAGGCTGATGCACCAGCACCAGCGGAGGCACCAGCATCTGCCGAGGCCCCCGTCGACGCAGCAGCACCAGCTGAGCCGGCGGCACCAGTTGCAGAGGCACCAGCCGAACAGGCCTGACCAGAGGCTCGACCCCAGCACGCCGATCCACGAGAGAAGGAACCCCATGGCGAACGTCTCCGCCGCTGACGTCAAGCGCCTCCGCGAGGCCACCGGCGCCGGCATGATGGACAGCAAGAAGGCGCTGGTAGAGGCCGACGGTGACTTCGACAAGGCGGTCGAGGTGCTCCGTATCAAGGGCGCCAAGAGCCTAGGCAAGCGTGCCGAGCGCACGGCTGCCAATGGACTGGTGGCGTCGACCGATGGCGCGCTCATCGAGCTCAACTGTGAGACCGACTTCGTGGCCAAGAACGACCAGTTCCAGCAACTCGGTGCTGACATCGCCGCGGTTGCTGCTGCCACGAAGGTTCAGTCGAGCGAAGAGCTTGCCGCGGCCACACTGGCCGACGGTCAGACCGTCCAGCAAGCCGTCGACGCACTGGCCACGGTCATCGGCGAGAAGCTGGTGCTGGGCCGCGTCGCGGCTTTCGAGGGCGCGACCACGGCTTACCTGCACAAGCGCGCCAGCGACCTGCCTCCGTCGGTAGGTGTGTTGGTTGCCTTCGACGGTGACGACGTCGACGCCGCTCGAGGCGCCGCCATGCAGGTCGCCGCCATGCGGCCGCAGTACGTGAGCCGCGACGAGATTCCGGCTGATGTCGTCGAGAACGAGCGCCGGATCGCCGAGGCCACTGCTCGTGAGGAAGGAAAGCCCGAGGCAGCCCTTCCGAAGATCACCGAGGGGCGGGTCACTGGTTTCTACAAGCAGGTCGTTCTCCTCGAGCAGCCGAGCGTGCAGGACCAGAAGAAGACAGTCCAGCAGGTTCTCGCCGATGCCGGCGTCACGCTGACTCGCTTCGCCCGCTTCGAGGTTGGCCAGGTCTGATTCCTCGCCCTTGAGCCCCGCAACGCCGAACCGATCGAGGAGCCGTCGATGAGTCAGGAATACCCAGCCTCGACTCGGGCGGTCGAGGGATACCAGCGCGTCCTGCTCAAGCTCTCCGGCGAGGCGTTCGCCGGCAACGGCGGCCTTGGCGTCGATCCTGATGTTGTGGCGGCCATAGCCCGGCAGATCTCAGATGTCGTGGGCACCGGTGCCCAGGTGGCCGTGGTGATCGGTGGCGGTAACTACTTCCGTGGCGCCGAGCTCTCACAGCGGGGCATGGATCGATCCCGCGCTGACTACATGGGGATGCTCGGCACCGTCATGAACTGCCTGGCGCTGCAAGACTTCCTCGAGAAGCGTGGAGTCGAGACGCGCGTCCAGACCGCGATCACGATGGGTCAGGTGGCCGAACCGTACGTACCTCGGCGAGCGATCCGCCACCTCGAGAAAGGCCGGGTCGTCATCTTCGGTGCTGGTCTCGGTGCCCCGTACTTCTCCACCGACACCACCGCAGCACAGCGGGCGCTGGAGGTCTCGGCTGAGGTCGTGCTCATGGCCAAGAGTGTCGACGGTGTCTACGACGCCGATCCCAAGACGCATCCAGATGCGGTGCGCTATGAGCGGCTCAGCTTCGACGAGGCTCTGGCGCGTGAGCTGAAGGTCGCCGATGCGACTGCGTTCAGCCTCTGCCGAGACAACGCGCTGCCCATCATCGTGTTCAACCTCCTTGAGGAGGGCAACATCGCTCGTGCCGTCCGAGGTGAGAAGATCGGCACGCTTGTGGCGCAGGACATCTGAGGAGAGGGTAGGAGTCGATGATCGCAGAGACCATGCGTGAGGCCGAGGAGAAGATGGCCAAGGCCATTGCGGTGGCGAAGGAGGACTTCTCATCCATCCGCACCGGACGTGCCAACCCCGCCATGTTCAACAAGATCCTGGCCGACTACTACGGCACACCGACGCCGGTCAACCAGCTGGCCTCATTTCACTCACCCGAGCCGAGCCAGATGATCGTGACCCCGTACGACAAGGGTGCGCTCGCCGCTATTGAGAAGGCGATCCGCGACTCTGATCTCGGAGTGAACCCCGTTGATGACGGAGCGATCATTCGCATCTCGTTCCCTCCCTTGACCGAGGAGCGGCGCAAGGAGTTCATCAAGGTCGCCAAGCACAAGGCAGAGGAGGCGCGAGTAGCCACACGCAACGTGCGCCGCCACGCCAAGGATCACCTGGACAAGCTCCAGAAGGACGGCGAGGTGGGGGAGGACGACGTGCGTCGTGCCGAGAAGCAGCTCGACGACATGACGCACAAGTTCACCGGCCAGGTCGACGACCTGCTCAAGCACAAGGAAGCTGAGCTTCTCGAGGTCTGATGACAGATCCGTCGGCATCGCCGAGGGGGGCGGCTGAGGCTCCTGCGGCGGAGAAGAAGCGGAAGGCCGGGCGAAACGTCCCCGTGGCCACGGCTGTGGGAGCCTCCATGGCGGCCCTGGTGCTGGTCACGCTGTACACGGCCACCTGGCTCTTCGTCGCTCTTGTCGCGATCGCGGTCATGGTGGCCGTCTACGAGGTATGCGTGGTGCTTGGGGGGCGAGGGATCGATGTGCCCATGGTGCCCTTGATGGTGGGTGGGGCCGCGATGGTGGTGGCTGCCTATGCCGACGGAACCGATGCGTTGACGGTGGCGATGGTGCTCACCGTCGTCGCCATGGCTGCGGCCCGGCTGGCCGGAGCGGCGAACGACCGCGTCGGACGGGACATGGTCGTTGGGGCGTTTGTTGCCGTCTACGTTCCACTACTGGCGGCCGCGGCCGTGCTCATGGCGAACGCCGACGACGGCGCTGATCGCGTGGTCGTGTTCATTCTGGCTGTTGTCCTCAGTGATACCGGAGGGTTCGCGGCCGGCGTCCGGTTCGGCCGACACCCGATGGCGCCCTCGGTGAGCCCGAAGAAGTCGTGGGAAGGACTTGCGGGTTCGCTGGTGGCAGCAACGGTCGGATCGGCCATCGCCGTTCCACTGCTGCTGGGTGCCACCTGGTGGCAAGGGGCGCTGGTTGGCCTGGTTGCGGTGGCCACAGCCACCGCCGGTGATCTGGCCGAGTCACTGCTCAAGCGCGACCTCGGCGTCAAGGACATGGGCAGTTTGCTGCCCGAGCACGGCGGGATCATGGATCGCCTCGACTCGCTGCTTCCCACGGCTCCCGTCATGGCCCTGGTCTTGGCAGCCATTGCAGGGTGAGGGAGCGTTGATGGTGGATGATGACGGAATGACTTTGGCAGCGAAGGCGCCTGACGAGCGTCGACGACGGATTCTCGCTGCCGCTATCGCTGTGCTGCGCGATCGTGGTTTTTCGGGCACCAGGGTGGCCGACATCGCCGAGACGGCCGGTACGAGCCCCGCGTTGGTCCTCTACCACTTCAGCAGCCTCGCTGACGTCCTTGTTGCCGCGCTCGAATCGGTCGAGGACGACTACTACGCGCGGCTCGCCGCCCACAACGACCCAGACCCGATCGACCGGTTGGTTCGCATGGCCCTTCTGTCGTCCGAAAGTGGCCCAGCCTTCGGTGACTGGAAGCTCTGGCTCGAGGTCTGGGTGAGGGGGCTCCACGACGAGCGGATCGATGAACTGCGGCGAGCTTCTGACCAACGTGGGCGCGAAGCGGTCTTGGCGGTTGTTGCCGCCGGCGTGGCGTCGGGCGAGTTCACCGTCGAAGACCCGGCCCGCACGACGCTTCGCCTGACCAGCCTGATGGACGGACTGGCAGTCCAAGCAGTACTCGGCGGCTCAAGTCTTACGCCTGAGGGATTGGCCGTTGAGTGGCTGACCGGAGTTGCCTACGAGCTTGGCCTCGATCCACGCCAACTTGTTGAGCGAGCAAGGGTGGTTGCTGACTCCGATGAGTCCTGAACCGGGCCAGCTCACGATGGTGGCGCCTCGTCGAGGCAAGCCGCCTCGTCATCTCGCCGATCTCGACATGGCTGCCCGCCGTGAGTGGGTCGCTGATTTGGGTCATCCGGCCTTCCGGGCTGACCAGTTGTCGCGTCACTACTTCGAGCGTTTGGCGAATCACGCCGATGACATGACGGACCTGCCTGCCTCCGGTCGCGGCGAGATCGTCGGCACCGTGCTTCCGGAGCTTCTGACCCCTGTGCGCAGTCTCTCGTGCGACGAGGGAGCAACGGTCAAGAACGTCGTGCGGCTCTTCGACGGGGCCATGGTCGAAAGCGTTCTCATGCGCTATCCCGGACGCACCACCATGTGTGTCTCCTCGCAAGCGGGCTGCGGTATGAACTGCCCTTTCTGCGCGACGGGCCAGGCAGGATTGACCAGAAACATGTCAACGGCGGAGATCGTCGAACAGGTGGTTGCCGGCGCACGAATGCTGGCAGCCGGCGAGGTGGCCGGTGGCGCCGGCCGGGTGTCGAACGTCGTCTTCATGGGGATGGGCGAACCTCTCGCCAACTATCGATCGGTCATGGATGCAGTTCGGCGCATCACCGAGCCGACGCCCGCCGGGCTCGGCATCTCTGCTCGGTCAGTGACGGTCTCGACCGTCGGACTGGTTCCGGCGATGGAACGGCTGACCGGCGAGGGCATACCCGTGACACTGGCGGTCTCACTCCACGCGCCAGATGACGAACTCCGCAACACGCTCGTTCCCCTGAACACCCGGTACCCCGTCGACGAAGTGCTCGCCGCAGCGTGGTCGTACGCCGACGTCACCGGGCGCCGGGTCTCCATCGAGTACGCGCTGATCCGCGACATCAATGACCAGCGCTGGCGCGCCCACCTGCTGGGATCGATGCTCAAGAACCGCCTGGTGCACGTCAACGTGATCCCGTTGAACCCCACCCCCGGTTCGAAGTGGACGGCATCGACGCCTGAGGCCGAACGTGCGTTCGTGAGGACGCTTGAGGATCACGGGGTCGCCGTCACGGTGCGCGACACCCGCGGACGCGAGATCGACGGGGCGTGCGGACAGCTGGCCACTTCCACTGCGGTCGAGGGGGCCCGACATGAGTGAGTCGCAGCAGCAGCCAGCCCAGGCGGCGGATGTCCGGACTGTCATGGTCTCGCTCGGCCGCACCTTGTTGGCCGTCGCCGCGCTGCTCTTCGTGTACTTCCTCCTGCCCCTCAATGACCGAGACAACGTTCTTGTGGGTCTTGTGGCCGTGGTGGTCGGGCTCTCGGTGTTCGGGGCGATCTTCGTGCGACAGCTTCGACAGATCCGGCGGGCGCAGTACCCAGTGCTCAGGGCGGTTGAGGGGATCGCGCTGGTAGCGACCCTGTTCGTGGTCGTGATGGCGAGCGTTCACTTCGGCATCGACGAGAACACGGCCGATTCGTACAGCCAGGCGATGAGTCGTCTTGATGCGCTGTACTTCACCATCACCACCCTCGCCACAGTCGGCTTCGGCGACATCACGCCGACGTCGCAGCTCGCGCGGGCTGTGACCACTGTGCAGATGGTGATGGGCGTCGCCCTTCTGGGTGTCGGTGTTCGCCTCTTGGTGGGGGTCGCCCAGAAGGCAGCTGAGGAGCGCCGCGGCCCAGGGGGTCAGTAGCCGGTCCGGCGAAGAGAATTGGATACAATCTCCACTTCTTCTCTGGAGGTGTGATGCCGGGCGCTCTCGACGGCGTGGTGATTGCTGATTTCAGCCGCGTGCTGGCCGGCCCCTACGCCACGATGCTCTTGGCCGACCTCGGAGCGGAGGTGGTCAAGGTCGAGCGCCCGACCACTGGCGATGACACCCGAGCATGGGGTCCGCCCTGGCGTGGCGAGCAGTCCACCTACTTCTCCTCGGTCAACCGCAACAAGGACTCGGTGGTCGTCGACCTTGCGACCGACTCCGGCCGGCTGCAGGCACGCGAGCTGGTTGCCGGCTCAGACGTTCTCGTCGAGAACTTCAAGCCGGGGGCGTTCGAGCGCCTCGGTCTGGGGTTCGACGACCTCGCTGAGGTGAACCCAGGTCTTGTGTACTGCTCCATCACCGGCTTTGGGACTGAGGGCGGCGCCGAGCTGCCTGGTTACGACTTGTTGGTGCAGGCCGTTGGGGGCCTGATGAGCGTGACAGGCACCTCACCGGATGAACCGACCAAGGTCGGCGTTGCCCTGGTCGACGTGATCACTGGGCTTCACGCCACGGTGGGCATCTTGGCGGCTCTGCACGAGCGGGCCTCGAGCGGGAGGGGCCAACGCGTTGAGGTGAACCTCCTGTCGTCGCTGCTCTCGGGCATGGTGAACCAGTCGGCCGGTTTCGTGGGCGCCGGGTTCGTGCCGCAGATCATGGGCAACCGGCATCCCAGCATCGCTCCCTACGAGTCGTATCCCACAGCCGACGCACCCCTGGTCATCGCGGTCGGCAATGATCGTCAGTTCCGTGCGTGTGCAACGGTGTTGGGGTGTCCCGAGTGGGCCGACGACCCCCGGTTTGCTACGAACCCGAGCCGGGTGCAGCATCGCGAAGAGCTCTACGGCGTGATGTGCGAACGTCTCGCGTCGGCCGGGGCCGAGCAATGGTTCGACCGGCTGTCGAGCGTGGGGGTTCCTGCCGGGCCGATCAACGACCTGGCTGGAGCTTTCGCCCTCGCCGAGCGTCTGGGGCTGGCTCCCGTCGCCGAGGTCGACGGGGTGCCGACTGTCGCCAACCCGATCCGCTTGGGGCGGACGCCGGTCAGCTACCGCTCAGCGCCGCCAGAGCTCGGCGTCAGCACGTCCGATCGGCTGGCGGCCTTCCGGGAGCAACGGCCATGACGCGACCCGGTTTCCGGCGCCCGCCCACCGCTCAGGAGGCGGTATTGGGCGAGTTGCGGCTGGCCATTGTCAGCGGCGAACTCCGCCCGGGCGAACAGGTCCTGCAGGACGCTCTCGCTGAACGTTTCGGGGTCTCCCGGGTGCCGCTCCGTGAGGCGCTGAAGATCCTGGAGGGCGAGGGCCAGGTGATCTATCGGCCCCACCGCGGGTACTTCGTGGCCGAGCTCGATCTCGATGACCTTCGCGAGGTGTACAAGATCCGCGACCTGCTGGAGTCCGAGGCGGTGCGGGTGGCCGTCCCGCGGATCTCCCCGGATGAGACATCGGCTCTGACCGTGGCGCTGGAAGACGTCGAGCGCGCATCGGCTGCCGGCGACCTCGTCGGCATGGCGGCGGCTAACCGGCGATTCCACTTCGGTCTCATCGAAGCAGCACACATGCCCAGGCTCCTGCGGCTGGTCAGGGTGCTCTGGGACGCCACCGACGTCTACAGGTCGCTGTACTACGCCGACGGCTCTCATCGTGAGGCGGTGCATGACGAGCATCGCCAGGTGCTCGACGCGGTCCGGCGCGGTGACGTCGATCGCGCGGTGTCCCTGCTCCGCCATCATCGGGAGCGAGCCGTGGCCACCCTCGAGCGGGTCCTCCCCGGTCCGTCGGCTGGCCGGCCGGACGTTGGTCCGGGTTCTGCTAGCGAGCGCGCTCAGCGGTAGGCGGCGAGCCCTGTCACGGCCTGGCCCACGACCAGCGTGTGGATCTCTTCAGTGCCTTCGTAGGTCAGAACCGACTCGAGGTTGTTGGCATGGCGCATGATCGGGTACTCGAGGGTGATGCCGCTGGCACCGAGGATCGTGCGCGACTCCCGGGCGATCGCCATGGCTTCGCGGACGTTGTTGAGCTTGCCCACTGACACCATCTCTGGGGTGATCGTTCCGGCGTCCTTGAGACGGCCGAGGTGCAGGGCCAGGAGGAAGGCCTTGTCGAGCTCGACGGTCATGTCTGCGAGCTTCTTCTGAGTGAGCTGGAAGCCGGCGATCGGCTTGCCGAACTGTTCCCGGTTGATCGAGTAGTCGATGGCGGTCTCGAGGCAGTCGCGCGCCGCGCCGACGACGCCGAAGACGATGCCGAAGCGGGCCTCGGACAGGCACGAGAGCGGCCCCTTGAGGCCGGAGACCTCGGGCAGAACAGCGGATTCGGGCAGTCGAACGTTCTCCAGGACCAGCTCGCTCGTGATCGACGCGCGCAGGCTGAGCTTGCTCTTGATGACGGGTGCGCTGAAACCAGGGGAGTCCGTCGGGACCACGAATCCCCGAATGCCCTCATCGGTTTGGGCCCACACCACGGCGACGTCTGCGACGGCTCCGTTGGTGATCCACATCTTGGTGCCGTTGAGGACCCAGTCGGTTCCGTCCCGCTTGGCGGAGGTGCGCATGCCGGAAGGGTTGGATCCGAAGTCGGGCTCGGTCAGCCCGAAGCAGCCGATCTTCTCGCCAGATGCCATCCCCGGCAGCCATTCCTGCTTCTGGTCCTCGCTGCCCCACTTCCACAGGGCGAACATCGCCAGCGATCCCTGCACGCTCACCAGGGAGCGGATGCCGGAGTCGACGGCCTCGAGCTCGAGGCAGGCCAGCCCGTAGGCCACTGCGCTCGTGCCGGAGCACCCGTACCCGTCGAGATGCATGCCCAGCACCCCAAGAACGCCGAGCTCGCGCGCGAGCTCGCGCGCGGGGATGGTGCCGGCCTCGAACCACTCAGCGATCTGCGGCCGTAGGCGGTCGTCGCCGAAGGTACGGACGGTGTCGCGAATCGCTCGCTCCTCGTCATCGAGGAGGGTATCGGTGGCGATGAGGTCGAGCGGGCGAACCGGCATGCGGGCTCCAGGGGGATCCAAGGGCGGGTCAAGGATTGGATCCAATATAACACCGGGTGGCTGGGGGCCCAATTGCCCGACCGCTACTCGGCGATGACGTAGAGCTTTCGCACCGTCTCGAGGATGTCCCAGCGCCCCGACCAGCCCTTGGGGAGAGTCAACACGTCACCGGAGGTGAGCTCGACGGCCGTACCGTCGCTGTCGGTGAGCCGAGCACGTCCGGCCAGGATCTGGACGGTCTCATGATCGGGCCGGTTCTCGATGGCCCACCCTCCAGGTGTGCACTCCCATACGCCGACCTGAATGCCGTTGCCCTCGTAGAAGATCCGGCCGCTCATCAAGGGCTCACCGCTGTCGGCTCCTGCCCGGGGCCCCCAGTCGTCAAGCTCGGTCGTGAGCTCGGCCTGGGTGTTGGCGGTCAGTGGGGGTGTCGTCACTGGTGATTCCTTTCGGGACAGGTGTCGCGGGGTTCGCGCTTGCTCCATCATGGACTGTCGCTCGCTGGCGCGTCACGAGTCTCCGCTTTCGCCCCAGTGCCATGATGCCGCGTGATCACCGGCCCGAAGACGTGAGTCGGCTCGCCGACGCAGGAGGAGTTCTGATGACCGACCGCCCGTTGACCGTTCTCTTCCTCCCGGAGTCGGCGTATGGCCCCACCGGCAACTGCATCGGCATCGGTGATGTGCTGCTGAGCCGCGGACATCGAGTGGTGTTCGCGGCTGAGGCGAGCTGGAAGGGAAAGCTGGAGCCCTTGGGCTTCGTGGAGGATCTCGTCAACCTCGCGCCACCTCCTGAAGGCGGCGACGATTCAGATCCCGGCGCCTTCTGGAAGGAGTTCATCCGTGACACGTCGCCGGAGTTCCGCAAGCCGACTGTCCAGCAGCTCGAGACCTTCATCGCGCCTACGTATCAGGCGTTGATCGACGGTGCGAGGTACTGCGAGCCCCACCTACGTGAGATCGTCGCTCGCCAGCAGCCCGACGTCATCGTTGAGGACAACGTGGTGATCTTCCCGGCCCTCACGACTGCTGACGCAGCGTTTGTGCGGATCGTCAGCTGCAACCCTCTCGAAGTCAAGGGTTCAGAAGTTGCGCCGACCTTTTCTGGGTTGGCTGCCGACGACCGCAGCGAGTGGCAGGCATTCCGTGCCGAGTACGAGCGGACGCATCACCGGATGTGGAGCGACTTCAACGACTTTGTCGTGTCGTGCGGTGCCGACCCTCTTCCGTACCTCGATTTCATGCCGGCTTCCACGCACGCCAACCTCTACGTGTTTCCAGAGGAGGCGGACTACGTCGATCGCAGGCCGCTCGACGAGACCTGGTACCGGCTGGACTCGTCAGTGCGTTCGACAGACGATCCCTTCGAGCTTCCCGCTGCTGCGGCCGAACGCCCTGATGGTTCTGCGCTTGTCTACCTGTCCCTTGGCTCACTCGGCAGTGCCGACGTAGACCTCATGAAGCGTTTGATCGATGTGCTGGGTCAGACGCCTCACCGGTTCATCGTGAGCAAGGGTCCGCAGCACGCCGAGTACGAGCTGGCGTCAAACATGTGGGGTGCTGAGTTCTTGCCGCAGACGTCACTCATGCCGCTGGTCGATCTGGTCATCACCCACGGAGGTAACAACACGACGACCGAGGCGATGCACTTCGGCAAGCCCATGGTGCTGCTGCCGCTCTTCTGGGATCAGTATGACAACGCCCAGCGTATGGATGAACTTGGCTTTGGACGACGTCTGCGTACCTATGAGTTCACCGCCGACGAGTTGACGGGTGCAGTTGACGACCTCTTGGCCGACACCGATCTGCGTTCTCGCATGGATGCCATGGGTGCCGCCATCCGCGCCCGTCGCGGCAAGGAACGAGCTGCGGACATCATTGAGCGAGTGGCGCAGAAACATCGTGCCAGCCGTTGAGGGGCCGGGGCCTGATCGGCTGACCGATCGGGCAGCAACCGCCGATCCTCACCTGTTGCTGCCCGACCTCCATCAGCGCGAAGGAGCGCCGATCGAGGGGACGCTTTCGGTGGCCGCGGTGACAGAGCTCGCACCCGGTCGATGGCTGGGTGTCTTCCGCGCCAGCGATGGTGGCTGTCTGGCTGCACCGTTCGGCCTCGACGAGGGAAGGCCAACTCGAGCTCGACCAGGTGATGGCGCGGCGCTGTCGCTCATCGGCCACCTGAGGTCTGGGCACCCAGAACCCTCGAACGACTTCCGCTTCACGTCGTTCGTCGGCGAAGACTCCCCTGTTCCTGCTGGATGGGCTGGCTCGGCCCTCGAGGCCCTCGAGCGCCCAATGCTGGTCGACCAGACGCACGAGTCGGTGGTGGTCGGTGACAGGGCCGTCGTGAAGTGGGCGGTGCGGGCCGAGCCGACACCGGCGCCCGTCCTCATTGCGCACCTCCGCGCGGCTGGCTTCAAGGAGATGCCCATGCCATGGGGGTTCGTGACCTGGGCCGACGGCTCCGACGAGCTGTTGGTGGCTTCGGTCGTGCAGTACCTGCCCGGTGCCACGGATGGGTGGACCTGGGCGGTGGCTGACGCTGAAGATTTCGCGACAGGAGGCGCCAGCCTTGAGTCGACGGTCTCCAACCTGTCCGCGGTGGGGCCGGTGGTGGCCGACATGCACGTGGCCATGGCGACTCCTACATCGGTCATCGGGTCTCCCGAGTCGATCGCCGACCACGGTGAGCTTCTTGGCTGGCGCGACCTGGCTCTGGGGCTGCTCAACCAGGCGATCGGTTCTGTCGACGGCCCCGAAGGTGCCCGTCTGGCCGCACTCGGCGAGCAAATCATCGAGGCGATCCAAGGACTGGGAGTCGTAGACGAGACCACGACCATTCCGGTTCACGGTGACCTGCATGTTGGTCAGGTGCTGCGTTGGGACGGTGGGTTTGCGCTGGGCGACTTCGACGGGAATCCGGTTCTTCCGGTCACGACACGCTTGTCGGCACAACCCGCAGCGCGCGACGTGGCCGGGATGATGCAGTCCATCGACCACGTGGGGCGTGTCGTGCTGCGCAGGGTTGAGGGCGCCGACCCCGATGGCGTCCGCGAATGGATCGCCGTTGCGCAGCAGCGGTTTCTGGGCAGCTACCGCAAGCGCCTCGGTGAGTGCGGCAGGGAGGCGCTGTTCGATGAACGCCTCATGCTCGCGTTCCAGGCAGAGCAGGAGTGCCGGGAGTTCCTCTACGCCGTGCGGCACCTCCCGCGCTGGCGGTACGTTCCTGACCAGGCGTTACAAGCCCTCTTCGGTCACGGGTGACTAGCGGGTAGCTGTCAGCCGGCCGCGATCGTCTTCTCGGGCAGCACACGAATCAAGGAGCACCGTGGATCCCATTCTCTTCACCGCTGATCTCGAGCGGCGACCGTCTGCTCTGCTGGACCTGCGGGGCGCCCTGGTGACCGATGATCCGTGGTCAGGGCTTCCTGACGACGTGGGACAGGTCCTGCTCCTTGGAATGGGGTCCTCGATGTTCGCAGCCGGCGTTGCAGCCGCTCGGTTGCGCGCCCTCGGCGTTGACGCGGTCGCAGAGCTGGCTTCCTCGGAGCTGCTCCCGCCACCCGATCCCCAGCAGCTAGTTGTTGCCATCTCGGCATCCGGTGGCTCACAGGAGACTCAGGACGCGGTGATGCGGTATGCCGGTCAGTCACCGGTCACCCTGATCACCAACCGGGATCACTCCCCGCTCGCCGAGCTGGCGGACTCGACGGTGCTGATGCACGCCGGAGAGGAGCGAGGGGGGGTGTCGTGTCGCTCGTACACCCATACCCAGGTGCTCTTGTTGGCGCTGGAGGCGGCCCTTGCCGGCGTGGAACGTGACATGACGGGATTGCTCGCCAACGCCGCACATGCGGCCGAGGACCTCCTCGAACGGCGTGATGCCTGGCTTCCACGGGCTGTTGAGTGCCTGGCCGGTCCTGACCTGACGGCGGTGGTGGCTCCCTTCCGCAGACTCGGTAACGCACAGCAGTCAGCCTTGATGCTGCGCGAGGGTCCTCGACGTTCGGCGATCGCCAGTGAGACCGGTGAGTGGAGCCACGTCGATGTGTATCTCACGAAGACAAGCGACTACCGCATGCTTCTGCTGCCGGGAAGCCGGTACGAAGGCGAGCTGTTGCGCTGGACGCGTGAGCGAGACGCGACGGTCGTATGCGCCGGTCAGGAGATCGACGGGGTCGCCCAGTCGATTCGCTACCGACACGACGACGACGACTCCGTCAGATTCCTGACCGAGCTTCTTGTCGCTGAACAAGTGGCCGCGCAGGTGTGGGCTGGATTGGCGACCTGAGAGGTCCGCGAGTGGTCACGAGTGGTCACGAGGGGTCGGGGCGTCGCCACTTCCTGACGTAGCCAGGAACGGGAAAGGGCTCAACGAGGTCCGGCGCGTCCATGGGCTCACCGAAAGTCTCACGAAGTGGGACGACGCCGGCCCAGATCGGCCGTGGGACATCGTCGTCCTCGTCCTCTGGAGGGCCGTCGGCCACCTTCACCGACATCTCCGTGAGGTCGAGAGCAAGCACCAAGGTGGCGGCGAGTTCCTTCTTGTTCGGGTGACGCGCCTCGCTCCATCGACCAGGAAGGAGGTGTTCGGTGATGACCTCAAGCGCGTGGTCCTTGTCGGCGCCTTCCAGGACGTGGCACGTGCCGAGAACCATGACGCCCCGGTACTGCATCGACGACTCGAAGGTCGATCGGGCCAGGACCATGCCGTCGAGCAGCGTGACGGTCAGGCACGTGGCCTGGCCGTCGGCCAGCCCACGGAAGAGCCGACTTCCGGTAGATCCGTGGAAGAGCACGCGGTCGGCGTCGCGGGCGTACCCCACCGGCACGACGTACGGCTGGCCGCTGGGGTCGGCGACCGACACGTGAGCAACAAATCCGGCGTCCAGAATCGCGTATCCGGTGGCGCGATCGTTGACCGTCTTCTCGGCGAGGCGGCGCACGGTGGTGCGATCGGTGGATCCGGGTGCAGGCAGTCGAGAGCTGGTCATGGTGTCCTCACGGGCTCGGGGTCAAGACGCTGGTCGGATGGGGCGCGCCCTCGGTGTGCGGCGAGCGACGCCAGTGTGATGCCGAAGGGGTCCGTCGCCGGCCGGCCACGGACCCCTTCGGTCTCGTCGGTGGGACCTACAGGATCGACCAGGCCTCGGTGAGTACCGATCGCAGCGTCGACTCGATCTCGTCGAACTCCGGCTGACCGATGATCAGCGGGGGAGCCAGCTGGATGACGGGGTCTCCGCGGTCGTCTGCCCGGCAGTAGAGCCCGGCGTCGAAGAGCGCCTTCGACAAGAAGCCACGCAGGAGCCGTTCGGCCTCGTCGTCGGTGAAGGTCTCTTTGGTCTTCTTGTCCTTGACCAGCTCGATGCCGTAGAAGTACCCGTCGCCGCGGACGTCACCGACGATTGGCAGGTCGGTGAGCTTCTCGAGCGTCGAGCGGAACGCGCCTTCGTTGGCCTGGACGTGCTCGTTGATGCCTTCACGCTCGAAGATGTCGAGGTTGGCCAACGCCACCGCTGTCGCGACGGGGTGGCCACCCCAGGTGTAGCCGTGGGCGAAGTACTCCTGGCCGTGCCGGAACGGCTCGAAGAGCCGGTCGCTGACGATCATGGCGCCCAGCGGCGCGTAGCCTGAGGTCAGGCCCTTGGCCGACGTGATGATGTCGGGAGTGACGCCGTACCGCTTGGTGGCGAAGTAGTCGCCGATGCGGCCGTAGGCACAGATCGTCTCGTCGGCGACGAACAGCACGTCGTACTCATCGCAGATCTCGCGCACCCGCTCGAGGTAGCCAGGGGGCGGCGGGAAGCACCCGCCGGAGTTCTGGACCGGCTCCAAGAAGACCGCCGCGACCGTGTCGGGGCCTTCGAACTCGATCGCCTCAGCGATCCGGTTGGCGGCCCACTGGCCGAACGCGTTCAGGTCGTCGCCGTGCTCAGTCGCTCGGTAGAAGTTGGTGTTGGGCACCTTGATGCCCGTCGGTACGAGCGGCTCGAAGTACTTCTTGGCGTCCGGAATACCGGTGATGGACAGGGCCCCCTGTGGGGTGCCGTGGTAGGCCACATTCCGGCTGATGACCTTGTGCTTCATCGGCTTGCCGGTCAGCTTGAAGAACTGCTTGGCCAGCTTCCACGCGCTCTCGACGGCCTCGCCGCCTCCAGAGGTGAAGAAGACCCGGTTCAGATCACCGGGTGCGAGTTCGGCAAGGCGGTCGGCAAGTTCGATCGCGGGCGGATGCGCGTACGACCAGAGCGGGAAGAACGCCAGCTCGGATGCCTGCTTGGCCATGACCTCGGCCAGCTCGGTGCGACCGTGACCGACCTGGACGGTGAAAAGTCCGGCGAGGCCATCGAGATACTTGTTCCCTTGGTCGTCCCAGATGTAGGCACCCTCGCCCCTGGTGATGACAGGAACGTGACCGCCCTGCTCGTAGGTCGAGTGGCGCGTGAAGTGCATCCACAGGTGGTCGCGCGCGTTCTCGGCGAGACGGTCGTCGCCGGGCTCGTTGACGTATTGCGGTGATGTGCTCATCGGGTTCCCCAGGAGTAGATCTGTTTACGGAGCTTGAGGTAGACGAAGCTCTCGGTGTGCCGGACCCCGGGGATCGCCCGGATCTGGCGGTTGATGACGTCGAGCAGGTGGTCGTCGTCTTCGCAGACGACCTCGACAAGGATGTCGTAGGCGCCGGCGGTGATGACGACGTAGTCAACTTCGGTCATGGCCGCAAGGGCGTCGGCGACGTCTTCCATGTCACCTTCAACCCGAACACCGATCATGGCCGCCCGCGTGAACCCCACGGAGAGCGGATCGGTGACGGCCACGATCTGCATGACGCCGGTCTCCTGGAGCCGCTGCACGCGCTGACGCACCGCAGCCTCGGAGAGACCGACCGCCTTGCCGATCGCTGAGTACGGCCGCCGGCCGTCCTCCTGGAGCTGCTCGATAATCGCCTTCGACACATCATCGAGGGCGACACCGTTGCTGCGCTCGGAGGCGCGGTCGCGACTGACCATTGGCGCATCCTGTCGCCGATTGCCACCAAAGGCAAGCGATTCCGTCGGTAGAAGGCGATCTTGCGACGAAATCAGTAAGTGAACCGGGTGAAGTCTGTCGTTTCCGGCCGTCGAGGGCTAGGGTGGGGAGTGGGCCGTGCACGGGCCGAGCACCTCCGAACCCGCGCTCAGCGACCTGTCAGACGATCTGCCACACAAAGCAAGAGCAAGGCCAAATGTTTGTCCAGCCCCCATCGAGGAGAGCACGTGAGCGACCGCGTCATCCGCAACTTCATCAACGGTGAGTCCGTCGATTCCGCTGACGGCCAGATGATGGACCTCATCAACCCGACGACCGGGGAGGTCTTTGCCCAGGCGGCCAGGAGCTCGGCTGAGGACATCGACCGCGCCTTCGCTGCCGCGTCCACGGCGTTCGAGACCTGGAAAGAGACAACGCCGTCCGAGCGATCGCTGGCATTGCTGAAGCTGGCAGACGCCATCGAGGCAAACGCCGACGAGCTGATCGCCCTTGAAAGTGAGAACACCGGCAAGCCCCTCGCCCTCACAGCCAGTGAAGAGATCCCGCCGATGGTCGACCAGCTGCGCTTCTTCGCGGGGGCAGCTCGCAACCTCGAAGGTCGCTCCGCTGGTGAGTACATGGCGGGCCACACCTCGATGATCCGCCGCGAGCCGGTGGGGGTCGTCGGCCAGGTGTCGCCGTGGAACTACCCGATGATGATGGCGGTGTGGAAGTTCGCGCCTGCGATCGCCGCTGGCTGCACCACGGTGCTGAAGCCGTCTGACACGACGCCGGCAACGACGGTGCGCATGGCTGAGCTCGCGGCCGAGTACCTGCCTCCTGGCGTGTTCAACGTCGTGACCGGTGACCGCGACACGGGCCGGGCGCTCGTCGACCACCAGACGCCCCGCCTCATCTCGATCACGGGTTCGACTCGCGCGGGTATGCAGATCGCCGAGTCAGCGAGCAAGGACCTCAAGCGTCTCCACCTCGAACTGGGTGGCAAGGCGCCCGTCATCATCTTCGATGATGCCGACATCGCGGCTGCCGCTGAGGCGATTGCTGTGGCCGGGTACTTCAACGCCGGTCAGGACTGCACTGCGGCGACTCGGGTACTTGCTGCTCCTGGCGTCTACGACGACTTCGTCGCTGCGCTCACCGAGCAGGCGCTCAACACGGCCACCACCTACGAGAACGGTCCCGGTGACGAGGACGCCATGGTGCCGCCGGTCAACAACGTCAACCAGTTCGACCGCGTGCTGGGCTTCTTCGACCGCCTTCCCGACCACGCTCGCGTCACCGCCGGTGGCGAGAAGATCGGTGACAGAGGCTACTTCGTGAAGCCGAGCGTCATCGCCGATGTCACCCAGAAGGATGAGGTCATCCAGAGCGAGATCTTCGGACCGGTCATCACGGTTCAGAAGTTCTCTGACGAGGCCGAGGCGCTGCGCTACGGCAACGGCGTCGACTACGGGCTTGCGTCCAGCGTGTGGACCAAGGACTTCGGTCGCGCCATGCGCATGGCGAAGTCGCTCGACTTCGGCTGCGTCTGGATCAACACCCACATCCCGTTGGTGGCGGAGATGCCGCACGGTGGCTTCAAGCACTCCGGGTACGGCAAGGACCTGTCAATGTATGGCTTCGACGACTACACCCGGATCAAGCACGTCATGGCGAACATCGAAAGCTGATCGCAGACAACGAGAGAACGGCGGCGGGCCATCGGGCTTGCCGCCGTTCTTCGTGCCCGGGTCCGGCGGTGACCTGTGGTCAGCTGGGGGACCGGACGGCGTGAAGGGCCGCCACGGCAACGTGCAGAGTGAGGCAGGTCGAGACGTTGTCGAGGTCGATGGCGAGGATCTCCTCGATGGCTCTGAGCCGCTCGTAGAAGGCAGGGCGCGACAAGCCGCAGGTAGACGCCGCCACTGACTTGTTGCGTCCGGCGTCCAGGTAGTGGCGGAGGGCCCCGAAGAGATCGGTCGCTTGCTCCTCGTCGTGAGCCAACAGGGGGCCGAGCTCGCGCTCCACGAAGGTCTGCAACCGTTCATCGCGTCGCAGGAGGTGCAGCAGACCCGTCAGGCCGACATCGGCGAGCCGGTGGAACGGCCGAGCGGCGCCGCCCCCCGCGACGTCGGCCACCTGGGCCGCCTCCAAGAAGGACCGGCGCACCTCCAGGACGTCGACAACTGTGGAGCCTGCAGCGATGACGACGAGCCCTTCATCGGCCTCCGCCGCCGCGCGTGAGACCCGCGACGAGATCGTGTCCAGGGCTTGGTCGACATTGGCTCGGTCAGTGACGGCCAGCAGAAGTCCGATCGTTGCGTCGTCGAGGACCCCCACCAGCCCGAGCGCGCGCGTCCCTTTGAGCGCGTCAGCTGTCGACTCCGCGAGCCGGGTGAGCCGGGCCTGATCGGCCAAGGCTGCCGGTGATGCCGGCGTCGGACGGAGAACAACACCGACAAGAGCCTTGTCGTCGAGGGCGACGCCGAGGCTTCGAGCGCGGAGCCTGATCTCGTGGGACGGCAAGCTCTGGTCGACCATGGCGCTGAGCAGCGTGCGATGGGACTGCCTCTCGAGTGACTCGTGCTCGCGTTCGATGAGTCTGCCTAGAGCCAGGGCGGCCGCGGAGCGTTCGGCCAGGACCAGGTCTCGCGGCGTCGAAGTGCGTCCGAGCGCAAGCACCAGCCGGCCCCAGTCGGTTCCGCGCGCACCGACGGTTGCCACGACCCAACCACTGGTGGGGTCAGCCGTCGATCGTCCACGGGAAACAAGGGATCGGGAACGTGACTCCCACCTGTCGAGCAGCGCTTCAGCCGAGACGCCTGCGGGGTCGAAGGCGAGGACTTGGTGGCTCAGGTTCTCGAACACCACGGGCGCGTTCGCCATGCGTGCGGTCTGCCGCACGATGGCTTCTGGCCCTGCCCCCTCCATCGAAAGCTCGGTGAAGGTCCGATGCACCTCATCGGAGACCCGGAGCTCGGAGAGCTGGGCGTCGACAATGAGGGCGTGCACCGACTCGGTGACCTGGACGAATGGTGTCTCTCGTCGCAGCTCGATCACCGGAAGACCCAGCTCGTCGGCCGCTGAGACCAGGCTCGCGGGAAGCTCGGTGGCGAAGCGTCTGCCGAGCTCGACGATGAGGCCGGCCACACCCGCGTGAGCGAGATCGTGAGCAAGAGCGCTGAGGCGGTCGGCATCATCGGGGAAAGCCAGGCCGGTCGAGAGCAGCAGCTCGCCTCCCCGAAGCATGGGGGCGATATCGGGAAGCTCAGCGACGTGGGTCCAGCGCACCGTCCTGCCCAGGCCCGCTGCGCCGGCGACCACGCGCGGGCGTCCCCTCCGCACGGTCTCGAGCTCGAGCACCTGGGTCACCGTCGGATACACGGTGGGCACCGTCGCACGAGTGTTGACACCGTGTAAAGCGAGGCCCGCAGAGGCGCTTTCCTTCCTGATCCGTCATTCGGGACGGACGATGCATCACGATTTCGTCGCAGATTGCGCGCAAGACGACGGATTCGCTTGTGAACCGGGGAATCATCTGCCAAGATCGGCGCTCACCAGCCAGTCACGCCTCCGATGAGCCCTTCGGGGCCCGGACGTCACCGGGTCGACGGGCGCGGGTCGCTGGCCGGCGGGTAGCGTGTCCCAGCAGGTGCGGCCCTGTGTGGCTGAGGGGTCACGGTCCGTGCCCGGTGTCGCGTGCGGCACCACCACTGTTCCGGGGTTTGATCTGCACCAGGCGGACACGAGGAGGATGCGATGACCATCCCTAGTCACTTCATCGACGGCAAGGCCGTTGAGAGTTCGGGCGGAGAGACCGACGACGTCATCGATCCCAGCAACGGGCAGACCATTCAGCAGGTCACCCTGGCCACGCCGGACGACGTCGATGCCGCCGTGGCAGCCGCCGCAGCGGCGTTCCCTGAGTGGTCGGGCGCGACGCCAGGCGCCCGTTCTGACGCCATCGCAGCATTTGCTCGAGTCCTCGACTCGCAGGCCACCGAGCTCGCCGAGCTGGAAAGCCGGCAGGCGGGCAAGCCGATTCGGTTGGCCACTGAGTTCGACGTGCCGGGCACCGTCGACAACGCAGCGTTCTTCTCCGGTGCCGCGCGCAATCTTGAAGGGCGCGCCGCCGGTGAGTACAGCGGCGATCACACCTCGATCGTCCGCCGCGAGGCGATCGGTGTTGTCGGTTCGATCGCTCCGTGGAACTACCCACTGCAGATGGCGGCATGGAAGGCCCTGCCGGCCATCGCTGCCGGCAACACCATCGTGCTCAAACCTGCCGAGATGACTCCTCTTACCTCGGTCATGTTCGCCCAGGCAGCGCACGAGGCCGGCATTCCTGCAGGCGTCATCAATGTCATCACCGGTCGTGGGTCGGTTGCTGGCCATCACCTGATCGCGCACCCCGACGTGTCGATGGTGTCGTTCACGGGCTCCACCCCGGTGGGGCAGAAAGTTATGCAGACCGCCTCTGGCACGGTGAAGCGGGTCCACCTCGAGCTGGGTGGCAAAGCCCCCTTCCTCGTCTTCGACGATGCCGACCTCGACGCGGCGATCCAGGGCGCGGTCGCCGGCTCGCTGATCAACTCCGGTCAGGACTGCACGGCGGCAACGCGGGCTTATGTGCAGCGCCCGTTGTACGAAGCCTTCGTCCAAGGAGTCGCCGAGCTCATGTCGCAGGTCGTGCTCGGGCCGACCGCCGACCCGGCAACAGACCAGGGGCCGTTGATCTCCCGCCGCCAGCAGGAGAGCGTGGCTGGCTACGTCGAGCGGGCCAGAGGCTATGGAGCCAAGATCGTCACGGGGGGACAGATTCCCGGTGGAGCGCTGGCAGACGGGTCGTACTACGAGCCCACACTGGTCGTTGATGCGGCGCAGGACTCCGAGATCGTGCAGGAAGAGCTCTTCGGCCCGGTCCTGGTGGTGCTGCCGTTCGACGACGACGACGAGGGGCTCCGCCTGTCCAACGACACGCCGTTCGGGCTTGCCGCATCGGTGTGGACTCGCGACGTGTTCCGATCGCTTCGGGCCACGAGTGAGATCCGATCGGGATGCGTGTGGGTCAACGACCACATCCCGATCCTCAGTGAGATGCCCCATGGCGGCTACAAGCAGTCAGGTTTTGGCAAGGACATGAGCCAGTACTCGTTCGACGAGTACACCAATGTGAAGCACGTCATGTACGACCGAACCGCGGTCGTACGCAAAGACTGGCACCGGACCATCTTTGGATCACGGTGACCGGCGAATCGAGGGGATTCGCGTTCATCCCAACCATCGCGGAGGACATACCAGCATGACTGACCTGAACCCATTCACCAGCCCGGTATCGGGCGTTCGCCCAACGGGGCTCTCCCGTCGTGGCTTCCTCCGCGGGGTCGGTGCCACCGGCGCAGCCGCCGCTGGCGCGAGTCTGCTGGCTGCCTGTGGCAGCGACGACGGCAGCGACGGCGGCGGCTCGGCGGGCAACGACGAGAAGATCCTCAACTTCGCCAACTGGCCGCTCTACATCGACACCAAGAGGGTCGATGGCCAGAAGACCTACCCCACGCTGTCGGCCTTCGAGTCGGAGTCGGGCATCAAGGTGAACTACTCCGAACCGGTGAACGACAACGAGGAGTACTTCGCCAAGATCCGCCCCATCCTGGCTGCTGACAAGGATGTCGGCGTCGACTCGTTCGTGCTCACCGACTGGATGGCCTCCAAGCTGATTAACCTCACCTGGCTGGAGGAGATCGACAAGACGAACATCCCGAACTTCGACAACCTCACGTCCACGTTGAAGTCGCCGACCTTCGACCCCAACCGCGACTACTCGCTGCCTTGGCAGTCGGGTGTCACCGGGATTGCCTACGACGCAAGCAAGACCGACGAGGTCCGGACCATGACCGACCTCTTCACCAACCCCGACCTCAACGGGCAGGTCACCGCGCTGAAAGAGATGCGCGACACCATGGGTCTGATCCTGCTCGACCAGGGCTACGACCCTGCCGACTTCACCGAGGAGGAGTGGGCGTCAGCGATCGCCTCGCTGCAGGCCGCGGTCGACAGCAACCAGATCCGCCAGTTCACCGGTAACAACTACGCCCAGCTCCTGGCGCAGGGCACGATCAAGGCTTGCGTGGCGTGGTCCGGAGACATCATCCAGCTGCAGTTCGACAACCCGAACATCAAGTTCGTCATCCCCGACGGTGGCGGCATGCTCTGGTCGGACAACATGCTGATTCCGATCAATGCACAGCACAAGGCGAACGCAGAGGCCTGGATGAACTACTACTACGACCCGGCCGTGGCCGCCGAGCTCGCTGCCTGGGTGAACTACATCTGCCCGGTCGACGGTGCTCAGGATGAGTTGGCCAAGACCGATCCCAAGCTGGCCGAGAACCCACTCATCTTCCCGAGCCAGGACGACTACGCCCAGTTGGCCATCTTCCGGGCGCTGACCGACGACGAAGAAACTCAGTTCGCCGCCGAGTACCAGCAAATCACAGTCTGACCCTAGGTCTTTCTTTTCGGGTGCGCCCTTGCCACACTGAGCCGTTGGCCTTCGGGCCAGAGGCCAGATCGTGAGGGCGCACCCGGCAGAACGTCCTAGCCCTCGACCCCCATCACCCACGACTGCGATGAATCAGGACCGATGAGCGAACAGACGATTCCTACCGAGACCCCTGCCGCTGCGACCGCAGGAGGCGCCGACCTCCACATCGTCGACGTGACCAAGCGTTTTGGCAGCTTCAAGGCTGTCGACGACCTGACCCTGACGATCCCGTCAGGGTCGTTCTTTGCCCTGCTCGGCCCGTCCGGGTGCGGAAAGACCACCACCCTTCGTATGGTGGCCGGCCTCGAGGAGCCCAGCGAGGGGCGCATCGTGATCGGCTCTGAGGACGTCACGCACAAGAAGCCCTACAAGCGGCCGGTCAACACCGTCTTCCAGTCGTATGCACTCTTCCCCCACCTCGACATCTTCGAGAATGTGGCATTCGGCCTTCGTCGGTCGGGGAACAAGGATGTGCGCAACGAGGTCGAGGCCATGCTCGAGCTCGTCGAGCTCTCGACCTATGCGCGGCGCAAGCCGACCCAGCTCTCAGGTGGACAGCAGCAGCGCGTCGCCGTCGCTCGCGCCCTGATCAACAAGCCAGAGGTGCTTCTGCTCGATGAGCCCCTGGGCGCCCTGGACCTCAAGCTCCGCCGTCAGATGCAGATCGAGCTCAAGCGCATCCAGACTGATGTGGGCATCACCTTTGTGCACGTCACCCACGACCAAGAAGAAGCAATGACGATGGCCGACACGATTGCGGTCATGAATGCCGGTCGCGTTGAGCAGATGGGTGCTCCGATCGACCTCTACGAGCACCCTGTGACCACGTTCGTTGCCAACTTCCTGGGCCAGTCCAACCTCATCAAGGGTCAGATCACCGGCAAGGCCGGGGGCGACACGATGCTTGAGGTCCACGGTCAACGAATGGCCATGCCCTCGGCCCGCGTTCATACCGAGCGCGACGAGGTGTGGGTAGGGGTGCGACCGGAGAAGATGCAGATCAGCCGCGCCGGCACCTCGGTCGAAGGCGAGAACGCGATCACCGGAGTCGTCACCGATGCGAGCTACATCGGGGTCTCCACCCAGTACCTCGTGGCGCTGCCGTGGGGTCAAGAGGTGTCGATCTTCTCCCAGAACCTCTCCACCGAAGGCCCGCTCCGCGCCGGCGACGACGTCGTCCTGCACTGGAACCCCGCTCACACCTTTGCGCTCGACTCCACGCAGGATGCCGCTGCCGGGGCCGAGAAGGTCGAGGGTGACGAGTGAGCGCCGCACCAGCACCGGGGGCCGCCTCCGCGGCTCCAGCCGATGACGTTGCCCGGTCGGTCGGCACCAAGGCGTGGACTCCCTACGCACTTCTGACACCGGGCATGCTGTGGCTGGCCATCTTCTTCTTGGTGCCGACCGTGATGCTCGTGAAGATGTCGCTGTCGTCCGGCACCGCCTTCTCCGGCGACGGAACGTTCACGTTCGACTGGCAGTTCTCCAACTACTCCGACGCGTGGAACCAGTACGTCATCGACTCACCGATCTTTCAGAAGTCGCTGGTCTATGCACTGATCGCGACGGTGCTGACCCTGGTCATCGCCTACCCGCTCGCCTACACGATCGCATTCAAGGCTGGCCGCTGGAAGAACTTCCTGTTGGTGCTCGTGATCGCGCCGTTCTTCACCAGCTTCCTCCTGCGCACCAACGCCTGGCAGACCATCTTGGTCGACTCCGGACCGGTCGTGACGTTCATGGAGAACACCGGCATCCTGGCATTCCTGCATGCCATCAACACCCCAGACTCCTGGCCCAGCTGGGCCCAGCTCTTTCCTGATGGGCTCACGGGTGAGAACCGAGTTCTGGCCACCCCCCTCGCCGTAATTATCGGTCTGGCGTACAACTTCCTGCCGTTCATGACACTGCCGCTCTACGCGAGTCTGGAACGCATCGACTTCCGACTGATCGAGGCGGCCACCGACCTGTACTCGTCGGCGCTGACCGCCTTCCGCAAGGTGACCTTCCCGCTGTCCCTACCGGGTGTCGTTGCCGGAACCCTACTCACCTTCATCCCGGCCGCAGGCGATCCAGTGAACGCCGCGTTGCTGGGGTCGGCGAACGATGCCCTCATGGGTAATGCGATCG
This sequence comes from uncultured Actinomycetota bacterium, assembly GCA_963706045.1. GTDB lineage: Bacteria > Actinomycetota > Actinomycetes > JAHEKZ01 > JAHEKZ01 > JAHEKZ01. The sequence goes on from CAVPLY010000011.1 coordinate 37,536, forward strand.
ATGCACAGTTCAAGGCAACGGGTAACTACCCCCTCGCTGCTGCACTGTCAGCCATGCTGATGTTCGTGATCGTGGTGATGGTCGCGCTCTACGTCCGACGCGCCGGAACTGAGGAGCTCGTCTGATGTCAGTCCAGACCATTGACCAACGTCGTGAGGAAGCTCTCGCCGCTCTGCCGCCGCACCGCGAACCCGGCATGGCGACGCGGACCGGCAGATGGCTACGTCTGCACCTCGTCCAGTTCTTTGCCGCCTTCGCTCTGCTGTTCATGTTCATCCCCGTCTTCGTCGTCGTGGCCTTCTCCTTCAACAACCCGCTGGGCAAGTTCAACTACACCTGGAACGAGTTCTCCACCAAGGCGTGGACGCAGGTGTGGTCCGACGCCGAGATCACCGGATCGCTGACCCTCAGCATCCAGATCGCCCTGCTCAGCACGGCGGTCGCGACCGTCCTGGGCACACTGATCGCCTTCGCGATCGGGCGCCACAGGTTCCGAGGACGTACCGGAATCAACCTGCTCATCTTCATGCCCATGGCCACTCCTGAGGTCGTCATGGGGTCGTCGCTGCTGACTCTGTTCGTTGCTGCGCAGCTCGAAGGCAGTCTGGGGTTCGGCACGATCACTGTTGCTCACATCATGTTCAGCATCAGCTTCGTCGTGGTCACCGTCAAGGCTCGGGTGGCCGGGCTCGACCCACGTCTCGAGCAGGCTGCCATGGACCTGTACGCCGACGAGAAGACGACCTTCCGCAAGGTGACGTTCCCCCTTGTACTCCCAGGGATCATCGCCGCCGCGATGCTCGCCTTCTCGCTGTCCTTCGACGACTTCGTCATCACGAACTTCACCAGCGGGCAGACCGTCACATTCCCCATGTATGTGTGGGGTGCGGCCGGCCGAGGTATCCCGCCGGAGGCGAACGTGGTGGGCGCCATCATGTTCGCGATCGCGCTCTTCGTCGTGCTGATTCCCGAGATCCTCAAGCGGGTGCGCAAGGACTAGGGCTCGTCCAGTGGTTGGGCCTGGGGGGTCGGAGTGCGCTACCTCAGGGAGTCGTCCATACTCTTCGTCGAGGTGAGAACGTGTCCGGTGTCCTGTCCGAGGTACCCGTAAGCCCGGCCAGTATTCGCGAATCTTTGCGCGACGCTGAGCCAGCGTCTTTCTGGCTTGACGACCCAGACGCTCCTGCGCCACGACCGCAGCTGGTCGAGCACCTGCGCTGTGACCTGCTGGTGGTTGGCGGTGGCTTCACCGGGCTATGGACCGCGCTGCTGGCCAAGGAGGAAGACCCCTCACTCGATGTGGTGCTCGTCGAGGGGGAGCGCATCGGGTGGGCAGCGACAGGGCGCAACGGTGGATTCGTGGCCTCGAGTCTTACCCATGGCCTCCCCAACGGCGTGGAGCGGTTCGCCGATGAGATGCCTGCACTTCTGCGGCTGGGCGACGAAAACCTCGACGGCATCGAGAAGACACTCGCTCGCTATGGCATCGACGCCCAATGGGAGCGAAACGGCGAGCTCACTGCTGCCTACGAACAGTGGCAGGTCGACGAGCTTGGTCACTATGTCGAGCAGGGCAAGGAGTACGGCGTCGACATCGAGCTGTGGAGCGCCGACCGCATACGGTCCGAGGTCAACTCGCCGACCTACCTCGGTGGGCTGCATGAGCCCGAGGGAACCGCTCTGGTGAATCCCGCACGTCTTGCGTGGGGTCTGGCGACGGCGGCCGAGAGCCTAGGCGTGCGGATCTTCGAGCGGAGCAAGGTGGTCGGCCTCGACGAAGAGGACGGCCAGATGGTGGCCACGACGGGGTACGGCCAGGTGCGCGCGCCGAAGGTCGCCCTCGCCACCAACATCTTCCCCAACCTGGTCAAGCGAGCTCGGCCGTACGTGATCCCGGTGTGGGACTACGTCCTCATGACCGAGCCGCTGAACGCCGAGCAGCTGGCCTCGATCGGATGGCAGAACCGTCAGGGCATCGGCGACGCCGGCAATCAGTTCCACTACTACCGGCTCAGCGCTGACAACCGAATTCTTTGGGGTGGCTACGACGCCATCTATCACTACGGCAACGGGCTGAGCGAAGAGCTCGCGCAACGTCCTGAGTCCTTCGTCACGCTCGCCGGGCACTTCTTCACGACCTTCCCACAGCTGGAGGGCATCCGGTTCAGCCACACCTGGGGCGGGGCGATCGACACCTCGACCCGCTTCTGTGCCCTCTGGGGACAGGCGTACAGCGGGAAGGTGTCGTACGTGCTCGGCTACACAGGTCTCGGGGTCGGCGCGACTCGCTTCGGGGCCCAGGTCATGCTGGACCATCTGCACGGTCGGCGCACTGAGCGCACCGAGCTTGCAATGGTCCGCAAGAAGCCGATCCCGTTCCCCCCTGAGCCCCTGAAGTCGGCGGGCATCCAGCTCACCCGGTGGTCGATCAGCAGGGCTGACCAGCAGGGCAAGCGCAACGCCTGGTTACGTACTCTGGACCGACTTGGGCTCGGCTTCGACTCCTGACGAACAGGTTGTAAAGGATAATTGCCTTTGCTTTACATCCTGCCGGTTGTCGTGAACGCCTCAACGAGCAAGACTGGGCGGGTGCCGCACCGAGAACTCGGTCGGCCTCCCCATCCCGCCTGTGAGAGGCCCGTTCATGAGCAAGCACGTGACCCACTGGATCGATGGCAAGGCTTTCGGCGGCGTCGCCGACCGTCAGGGCGACATCTACGACCCCGCGACCGGCCAGGTCAGCGGCAAGGTCGACTTCGCCGATGTCGCACTCGTCGATGAGGCGGTTGCCGCCGCCAACGCCGCGTTCCATGAGTGGCGTCATGCTTCGCTCACCAAGCGCAGCCAGGTGCTCTTCAAGTTCCGTGAACTGCTGGATGCACGCAAGGGTGAGATCGCCGAGCTGATCACCGCTGAGCACGGCAAGGTGCTCTCCGACGCCCTGGGCGAGGTCACCCGAGGTCAAGAGGTCGTGGAGTTCGCCTGCGGGATCCCGCACCTGCTGAAGGGCGGATTCTCCGAGAGTGTGTCCACGCGGGTCGACGTCTACTCCATCCGTCAGCCGCTCGGGGTCGTTGGCATCATCTCGCCCTTCAACTTCCCGGCCATGGTGCCGATGTGGTTCTTCCCCATCGCCATCGCCGCCGGCAACGCGGTGATCGTGAAACCGAGTGAGAAGGACCCGTCGGCCGCCAACTACATCGCCGAGCTCTGGGCCGAGGCCGGACTGCCTGCAGGTGTGTTCAACGTCGTGCACGGAGACAAGGTGGCCGTCGACCGCCTCCTCGACCACCCCGACGTCAAGGCTGTTTCGTTCGTGGGTTCGACGCCGATCGCCCGGTACGTGTACGAGACGGGCACCAAGAACGGCAAGCGCGTTCAGGCTCTCGGTGGGGCCAAGAACCACATGCTCGTGCTTCCGGACGCCGACCTCGATCTCGCCGCCGACCAGGCGATCAACGCCGGGTTCGGATCTGCCGGCGAACGGTGCATGGCGATCTCGGCGCTGATCGCGGTCGACAGCGTGGCCGACGAGCTGGTGGCGAAGATCAGCGAGCGTATCGCCACTCTTCGCACGGGCGACGGCCGTCGTGGTTCAGACATGGGCCCGTTGGTCACCGGGCAGCACCGCGACAAGGTCGTCGGCTATGTGGCCGCTGGCGTTGACGAAGGCGCAACGTTGGTCGTCGACGGGCGCGATGTCGAGCCAGATGGTGACCCGGGTGGTTTCTGGCTCGGGCCGACACTCTTCGACAACGTCACCCCCGACATGAGCATCTACACAGATGAGATCTTCGGCCCGGTGCTCTCGGTACTCCGGGTTCACTCCTATGACGAGGGTTTGAAGCTGATCAATGACCACCCCTACGGCAATGGCACGGCCATCTTCACCAACGATGGTGGCGCCGCCCGACGCTTCCAGAACGAGGTCGAGGTCGGCATGGTGGGCATCAACGTGCCCATCCCCGTCCCGATGGCGTACTACTCGTTCGGTGGCTGGAAGAACTCCCTCTTCGGCGACACCCACGCTCACGGGCAAGAAGGCGTGCACTTCTACACGCGGGGCAAGGTCGTGACGAGCCGGTGGCTCGACCCGAGCCACGGCGGGATCAACCTCGGTTTCCCGCAGAACGCCTAGGAACTGTCGAAGGCGAGAGCCCCGGGCCTGCCCGGGGCTCTCGCCCTTCTGCCTGTCACCCGCCCGGCGGATTCCCTGCTCGGCAGCGCGCCATCATCATGGAGCATCATGAATGGCCGTTCAGGAAACTCGGGGAGCCGTGACGTCATCGGCGTCATTCTTTCGCTGCGCCAGGCCTTGCGAGAGGCGCCTACCCAGCAGTGTCCCGAGGTGGCGGCCGAGTACCTGTGCGACCTCTTCGGCGGATCGATGGCGGCGATCAATCTCATGGACTACGGGCGATCGCGCTACCGCACGATCGCCAACGTGGGCAACCTGGTGGCGGCTGAGAAGCGAGCACCGGTCGCGGAGTTCTACGCCTTCGGCGACTTTCCTTTCACCACGCAGCACCTGACCCGGGGGGCTGCCTACCGATCGGCACTGGATGATCCCGGGTGTCCCAGCGAGTACCGTGAAATGCTGTCGGCCGACCGCAGGACCGGATGCCTCGGAGCGCCGATCCGGCTGAATGGGAAGCCGCTCGGTGAGTTCTGGGTGGCACGCGCCAACGATCAGCCGTTCAGCGACGTCGAGGAAGACCTTGCCGTCGCCTGCGGGGCCACGCTGGCACGTTTCTGTCGCACGAAGTGGTTGGTTGCCAGCTGACGGATCCGCTGTCATGAGGCAGCGGTGCCTCGCCATCGCCTCCCACCAGGCACGCCCCCGATAGGGTGCGAGCATGACGCGCTACGGCCCTATGTTCGGCCCAGACATCACGTTTCTCGGTGTTCCTGCCTGCGATCTCGACGCCCCTGACACGTACGAGGATGCCGACGTCGTCATCGTCGGAGCGCCCTTCGACGGTGGGACCAGCCATCGACCCGGCACCCGCTTCGGGCCTATGGCGATGCGGTCGACCGACTACCTGCCGCAGGACGGGCTCCGTCCACACATGGCGATGCGTGTCGAGGCCCTCACCGAGGATCTCCGGGTGGTCGACGCCGGTGACCTAGAGGTCTACTCAGGTGACGTGGTGCGCAGCTGCCAGATCATCGAAGACGCTGTGGCGCGGATCGCCGAAGCAGGCAAGATCCCGCTCGTGCTCGGCGGCGATCACACCGTCACCTGGCCCGACGTCACCGGAGTTGCCCGCTCAGCAGGCTTCGGTCGGGTCTCGATCATCCACTTCGATGCCCACGCCGATACTGGCGACATCGAGTTCGGGTCGCTCTACGGGCACGGCCAGCCGATGCGACGTCTGATCGAGTCGGGGGCGGCGCGAGGCGACCGGTTCCTCCAGCTCGGACTGCGGGGCTACTGGCCCGGGCCGCAGACGCTTGACTGGATGGCCGACCAGAACATGCGCTCGTTCCACATGAGCGAGATCGTCGCCAAAGGTCTCGACCAAGTTCTGGATGAGGCCTTCGTCATCGCCACCGATGACTGCGACGGCATCTTCTTGTCGGTCGACATCGACGTCTGTGACCCAGGGCACGCACCCGGCACAGGGACACCCGAGCCCGGCGGCCTGTCGGCGCGACAGCTGCTTGATGCGGTTTCCCGCATCTGTTACGAGGTGCCGGTCGTCGGCATCGATGTCGTCGAGGTCTCACCGCCTTACGACCACGCCGAGATCACCGCGTATCTCGGCAACCGTGTGGTGCTCGAGGCCTTGTCGGGTATTGCGCGACGCCGGAAGGACGGCGGCCAGGTGATCTGGGACCGCGCGACGCCGCTGCTGGAGGGACGAGGCACGCAGCAGCCCCCCCATTTGGCGTAGTTCGACCTGTCTAGGCCACTACGCTGACCTGCAATTATCGCTCAGAGTAATTGTAGTGACACTTTGTGTTCACCCATTTGGCGGTCTAACGAAGCCCCCCTGCTGGGCGACAACATTACGCAGGGGGCTGAGTTCTCAGTTCCCTGCTCGTCGCGACTGATTTGGGAAGGGGAGCGATGAACAAGGTATCCAAGGAACTGCTTGTGCGCGGTAGCGCTGCTGCAGCCGGCCTCATGGTCTTGGTTTCGGTGGTTGGTGCCGGTACCAAGTGGATGGGTAACTAGGAGGCGAATCGCATGGATGAGTTCAAAGCACGTGTGATCGTCTCAGTGCTGGGGAGTGCCGCAACCGTGCTCACCCTGGCCTCTGTTGTCGGAGCTGGCAAGAAGTGGGCTCGCTGACGTCACAGGATGGGGGAGCTGCCGAACGATCGGTGGCTCCCCTTCCTCGTCGTCCCCGTTGGGCGCTGCCGGCGTACATCTGGACCGTGATTGTCGTCGCCGGGGTGTTCCTCGGGTCATCGCTGGTGTTTTCCCCCATCTTGGACTCGCTTGACCGTGAGGCGTGGTCAGGGGAGTACCCCTCTCAGGGCCTCGTCCTCACTCTCCTCGTCGTCACCGTCATCGTCGGTGAGCTGCGCCCGGTGCCCGTCCCCCGTGGAGGGGACATCGCTGACATGATCACGATCTCGACGACCTTCGTGTTGGCGTTGGCGATCGTCGGTCCGATCAGTCTGGCGCTGGTGGCCCAAGGAGTCGCTGTCCTCATCGACGATGCGATCTCGCGTCGTTCGCCGCTGAAGATCGCCTTCAACGTGAGCCAGTACATCGTCACCGTCTTCTTGGCCCATGCGGCCTATTCCCTCGTTGTCGGTGAGCCGGTATTCGGCCCTTACGCGATCCTGGAGCCCAGCGGTTCAGGGGTTCTCGGCGTCACCCCCATTCTTGGCGCGATGGCCGCCGCAATCGTCTTCTTGGTGATGAACCAGTGGCTCGTCTCGACTGTCGTGGGGCTGGACAGTGGCCAGCGAATCAGCCCCATCTTCGTCCAGGACCTCCGCTTCCAGGCGATGACTGCTGGCGTGCTGGCCGTGCTGGCCCCGGTTGCCGCCTTGATCGTGCAGACGCAGCCGCTGATGCTGCCGATGCTGATCGCACCCGTCGCCGCCGTCCACAACAGCGCGCGGCTTGCCGTGGCGATGGGCCGCCAGGCCAGCCATGACGCGCTCACGGGCCTGGCCAACCGCGAGCTCTTCCGTGACCGCTCGGTGCGTGCCCTTGAGGAATCGCAGCGCTCCGGCCAGTCATTGGCCATCATGATGATCGACCTCGACCACTTCAAGGAGATCAACGACACGCTCGGCCACCAGGTGGGTGACGAGCTGATCTGCGAGGTCGCATACCGACTCGAAGAAGCGCGCCCGGAGGGCGCCACGGTCGCGCGGCTCGGCGGGGACGAGTTTGCTGTGCTCCTGCCAGATATCCCGGATCTGTCGGTTGCCGAGGACGTGGCGACCTATCTGCTGTCGGTGCTGGGCAAGTCGTTCTCTGTCGGTGGTGTGCGTCTGGTGGTGCAGGCGAGCCTGGGCATCGCGCTTGCCCCCGACCACGGCGACGACGTCCACACCCTCATGCGCCGATCCGACATTGCCCTCTACGAGGCCAAACGTGAACGTGCACGATTCTGCGCCTACTCCAACGAAGACGAGGACACGCACACGCCGCAGCGGCTGACGATTCTCACCGACCTGCGATCGGCGGTCGAGGACGACCAGCTCTTCCTCGTCTACCAGCCCAAGATCGACGTCGCCAGTGGCGAGGTGCTGGGTGTGGAGGCTCTGGTCAGGTGGAACCACCCGACCCGAGGAATTCAGTACCCCGACTCCTTCATCCCACTCGCCGAGAACACCGGCTTGATCTCTCCGATCACCTTCTACGTGATCGAACGGGCCCTGCGCCAGATTCGTACGTGGCAGGAAAGCGGCATCGACCTGTCAGTGGCGGTGAACCTGTCGGTGCGCCACCTCACGGACATGAGCCTGCCCGACCGGATCGCCGTGGCCCTGGAGCGTTGGGGTGTGGCACCGTCACGACTGGTGATCGAGGTCACCGAGAGCAGCATCATGACCGACCCCAAGCGAGCCTCTGTGGTCCTTCAGCAGCTTCGGCGCATTGGTGTCGACGTCTCGATCGACGACTACGGAACCGGGCATGCTTCGCTCAACTACCTCAAGCAGTTCGACATCGACGAACTCAAGATCGATCGCTCGTTCATCATGAACCTTGACGTGGAGTCCAGCGACGCCATCATCGTCGCCTCGACTGTTGAGCTCGGCCACAACCTCGGGCTGCGAATCGTTGCTGAGGGTGTCGAAGACGGCGCTACTCTCGGATGGCTGGAGGACCTGGGGTGTGACGTTGCCCAGGGCTACCACATCGGCCGACCGATGTCGCCAGAAGCCGTTCTTGAGGTTGTCGCGGGGCGCCGAGTCGACGAGCAGCGTCCGACGCCTTCGGCGCTCCGACTGGTGGGGAGTTCCTGATGCTTGTCCTCGCGCTCTGCATCCTCGCGATGCTGTCTCCGAAACTCTTCGGCGGTTCGATGACGCGTCTCGCCCACGTCCGTTTCCGCGGAATCTGGATTCTGCTAGTGGCACTTGTGTCCCAGATCCTGATCATCGAGATCTTCCCTGAGGCCGACCGCACGCTCTTGGAGGCGGTGCACATGGCCACCTACGTTGCCGCCGGTATCTTCGTCGCCATCAACTGGCGGATCCCCGGTCTGCTCGTGATCGCTGCCGGTGGCGCCATGAACGGCATCACCATCGCGCTCAACGGCGGCCAGCTCCCTGCCTCCAAGCCAGCCCTGGAGATGGCGGGCATCGCCTTGGACAAGGGCGAGTTCATCAACTCGGGCTACATCGAAGACCCCGTGCTGCCGCTGTTCGGAGACATCTTTGTGTGGCCCCAGCCTTTCCCGTTCGCCAATGTCTTCAGTTTCGGAGATGTGCTGATGGTCGTGGGGGTGTTCTACGGCGCGCAACAAGATCGCCGGCTCGCGCCTGGTCAAGACGCCCTGGCGACTACCTGACGACGCCGTGCTCGAGGCCCGAGACGATGAGGCTGCCGACTGGACGCGACCGCCCCGTCCACCACGTCGGACGCGGAGAACCCAACGGCCGAGCCAGTCCGGCGGCGGCAAGACGCAGGCCCGAGTCATACGGCGCTTGAATCTCACTAGTTCGCCGGACCTCTCACGATCAAGGCGTACGAAGCAGGTGAGTATGTGACTCGCAGTCGACCCTGTTGAACTCGCAGTCGACCCTGTTGAATGGGGGCCTACGGCCGACGGGATGGCTGCCGGCGTCTGCGACGTAACGGAAGGAGTTACCTCATGCGCATCCTGCTGGTTGGAGCAGGTGGTGTGGGCTCGGCGGTCGTTCCCATCGCAGCCCGTCGCAGCTTCTTCGAGATCATGATCGTGGCCGACTACGACCGATCGCGGGCCGAACGCGCCGTTGCCCAGGTCGACGACCTGCGTTTCGTCGCCGATCAGGTCGACGCCTCCAATGCCGAGTCAGTGGCGGAGCTGGTGCGCCGCCATCGGGCAACACACGTCCTCAATGCTGTGGATCCCCGGTTCGTGCTGCCCATCTTCAACGGAGCATTCGCGGCGGGTGCTGACTATCTCGACATGGCGATGTCGTTGTCGTTTCCACATGCCACCGACCCCTACCAGAAGACCGGTGTCAAGCTCGGTGACGAGCAGTTCGCCGTGGCGGGCACATGGGAGGCTGCCGGGCGACTCGCTCTCGTGGGCATTGGCGTCGAGCCTGGCCTGTCAGACATCTTCGCGCGCTACGCCGCCGATGAGCTGTTCAGCGAGATCGACGAGGCGGGCGTCCGCGACGGCTCCAACCTGGAAGTCGACGGATTCACGTTCGCGCCGTCGTTCTCGATCTGGACCACGATCGAGGAGTGTCTCAACCCGCCGGTGATCTGGGAGAAGGACAAAGGGTGGTTCACCACGCCACCGTTCTCCGAGCCGGAGGTCTTTGACTTCCCGGAGGGGATCGGGCCGGTCGAGTGCGTCAACGTCGAGCATGAAGAGGTGCTACTCATCCCGCGATGGGTCGAGTGCAAGCGCGCGACCTTCAAGTACGGACTTGGCCAAGAGTTCATCGACGTGCTCAAGGTGATCCACAAGCTAGGTCTGGACCGCACCGAGAAGGTGCGAGTCGGTGACACCGAGGTCAGCCCGCGGGATGTTGTGGCGGCGCTCCTTCCCGACCCTGCGACCTTGGGTGACCGCATGACTGGTAAGACCTGCGCCGGCACCTGGGTCACTGGTAAGGGCAAAGACGGACGACCGCGGCAGGTGTACCTCTATCACGTCGTCGACAACGAGTGGACGATGAAGGAGTACGGATCACAGGCAGTGGTCTGGCAGACCGCCATCAACCCGGTCGTCGCGCTTGAGCTGCTCGCCGATGGAACCTGGTCCGGCTCGGGTGTTCTGGGTGCCGAGGCCTTCGCCCCCCAGCCTTTCCTCGGCAAGCTCGTCGAGTACGGCTCGCCCTGGGGAGTTCGCGAGGAGACGCCCGCCTAGTCAGTCTGCTGGAGCTGAAGCGTTCTGATGACCGGCCCAAGCACGGTCGTGATGATCCGGGCGTGGCGCAGATGCACGCGCGACCACGGAGTCGGTACGGCACGTGAGCACTCCAGGAGACCCACGACATTGCCGGCAACGACCACCGGGATGCCGATCATCGTTGTCACCCCTTCGGCGGTCATCCATGACCTCTCTGCGGCATCGGCGGCAGGGTCGTCGAGATCGACCGTCATGATCTCGAGGGTCTCCAGGCAACGCCGGGTCGCCGGGAAGTCGGCCAGCGGGTAGATCTGGTCCTCGGGTCTCCACGTCAACGCACCGATGCCCTGCATGTAGTCGCCGGTAGACCCCAGCAGCGACACCTCGGCGAGGTCGCACTGCAGGTGGTCAGCGATCGGTCCGGTCATCCGGGCGAGGTGATCGAGATCTGAGCAGTTGACGAGATCGGCCAGCAGCCTCTCAAGCGCTGTCGTGTCCTGTCCGGGCGCCCGGGATCCCAGAGCCAGGGTGCGCTGGTAGGAGCTCTGGCAGGTCAGGGTGGCCGCTTCGCTGGCTGCGTCGTAGCTGGGTGAGGGCATACCGATCACCCACCCTTGAGCCTGCGCCACGTCGAGGTCGGCAAGCACGTAGAGGTCGTCGAGGTTCTCGACCCCCTCTGCGCACACTTCGGCGCCGGCCTTGGCCGCGTAGCGCACGATCGCCTCGACCAGCGCGGCTTTGACAGGTTCGGACTCGACCCCCGTGACGAGCGACCGGTCGACCTTGATGACGTCGGGTGAGAGGGACAGCACACGCTGGAGTCCGGCGTAGCCTTCGCCAACGTCGTCGACCGCGATAGCGGCTCCGCGGTCACGCAAGGCTCGGAGCACCATGTGGAAGCGCTCGGCGTCCTCGACGACCTCCTTCTCGGTGATCTCGAACTGCAGCCCGGAGAGGTCGAAGGGAAGGACGTCGTGCAGCTCTCGACTGCTGAGCACCGATGGGCTGACATTGACCGAGAGCACTGTGCCGGAGGGCCGCTCGGCTCCGGCGCGCAGGGCAAGGTCGACGGCCCGTGCCTCGAACATCGCCCCCAGACCGCATCGATGCGCCATGGCGAACCAGACGTCGGGGGCGTAGGAAGGCAGCTCGGGACTGAACCGGGAGAGAGCCTCGTAGGCGACCACACGACCTGACGACAATCCAAGGATCGGCTGGGCGACGATCGCGGGAGCGCCGTGATGGAGGGCACTTGTGACCAAGGCGCGGCATTCCTCGGTGGTGGGGAATGTCCCAGCCGTCCGGGGGGCTGGGCCGGCGTCTACCCCAGTTGTTGCCATTGGTCGTGACCGCCCCCTTCTTCCGAGTCAAAAGCCCTGTAGGAGTGTCGGCAGGCCGTCGCCTCGGATGAAGCGAACCGCCTCGGGAGGGCCGAAACGGTCACCTGGGGCAAATCGCCCAGAACCTGCGTGGACAACCGTACGCCGGATGGGCGAGTGGAGCGGTCAATACAACGATCAAGAACCAGGCGGTGACGCGTCAGCCGCCTAGGAGATCGAGGCGAACGCCTTGTCGAGCACGCCGAGTGCTTCGTCGAGCAGAGCCTCTGGCATCGTCAGGGGCGGCAGGAAGCGCAGCACGTTGCCGTACGTACCGGCGGTCAGCACCAGGACCCCTTCAGCGTGGCAGTGCTTGACCACGGCCGCGATCTCGTCGGTGGCCGGCTCAAGGGTGCCCGGCTTGACGAGCTCGACGGCGATCATGGCTCCACGTCCGCGGATATCGCCCATGATCGGGTATCTCGTCTGCATGTCGTGGAGGCGGGCCAGCATGATCTCGCCGAGGCGTTGAGCCCTTCCGACGAGGTCGTGCTCCTCGATGGCGGCGATGGCGCCGAGGGCGGCGGCACACGCAACGGGGTTACCGCCGTAGGTTCCGCCCAGCCCGCCGACATGCACGGCGTCCATCAGGTCAGCTCTGCCGGTGACAGCGGCCAGCGGCATGCCCCCTGCGATTCCCTTGGCGGTGGTGATGATGTCGGGAACGACGCCATCGTGGTCGCAGGCGAACATCGAACCGGTGCGGGCGAATCCCGTCTGCACCTCGTCGGCGATGAAGACGATCCCGTTGTCGGTCGCGTAGTCGGCCAGCCCCGCCAGAAAGCCTTCACCTGGGACGATGAATCCGCCCTCACCGGCGATGGGCTCGATCAAGATCGCGGCTACCTGGTCGGCGCCTATCTCTTTGTCGATCTTGCTGATGGCCTGCTCGAGGGCCTCGCGTCCCGCGTTCTCGGCGCCGGTTGGCCAACGGAACGGGTAGGAGAGAGGCACGCGGTAGATCTCACCGGCGAACGGGCCGAAGTTGTACTTGTAGGGCATCGACTTGGCGGTGAGCGCCATCGTCAGATTGGTGCGGCCGTGGTAGGCGTGCTCGAACACGACGACGGCTGAGCGGCCCGTGGCGTAGCGCGCGATCTTGACGGCGTTCTCGACGGCCTCGGCCCCGGAGTTGAAGAGCGCGGTCTTCTTGTCGTGGTCGCCAGGGGTCAGTCGGTTGAGCTGCTCGGCAACGGCCACGTAACCCTCGTAGGGCGTGACCATGAAACAGGTGTGCGTGAACGCCGCCGCCTGCTCCTGGATACCCCTGACGACTGAGGGTGCCGCGTTGCCGACGTTGACGACGGCGATGCCGGCTCCGAGGTCGATCAGGCTGTTGTCGTCGACGTCGACGATGACGCCGCCGCCGGCCGCCTTCACGAAGACCGGAAGAACCGTGCCCACACCATCGGAGACGGCCGACTTCTTGCGGGCCAGGAGCTCGACCGACTTGGGGCCGGGAATAGCGGTGACCACGCGGCGCTCTTGGGGGAGGCCGGGGCCGCCGGTGCTCGCCGGAGTCGAGGCGTTCGTGGGTGCGGACATGGTCTGGCTCGCTTTCAGGGGATGTGCAGTCGTGTCCCGGCCACTGTACGGCGGCATGTCGATCCCTGCCTCTGCACCGTTCCGGACAATCCCATGGTTATTCTGGTACGAAACGTCCACACAAGCCGGCTGGCAGCTGACCGTGACGATGACGATGATTCGGCGCGAAAGGCGACGTGATGGCTCCCACAGTGCGCACGGTGCTCGACATTCCCTCATTGGCCCTCGTGCTTCGGGCTGGCCGAGAGGCGATCGACACCCCGGTCCGGTGGGTCGCCGTGAGCGAGCTGGAGGACCCCACTCCCTACCTCGAGGGCGGTGAGCTGCTCCTCACCACGGGGCTGCGCCTGGAGGACGACGACTGGGTCGGGTTCGTCGACCGGTTGAGACGAGCGGGTGTGAGCGCGCTCGGGATCGGGGTCGGACTCACCTACGACCGGGTCCCGACGGGGCTGGTCACGGCCGCCGAGGAGGTGGCGCTCCCACTGCTGGAGGTTCCGGAGCCGACCCCCTTCATGGCGGTAAGTCGTGCTGTCTCCGACCTCTTGGCTGCCTCGGAGTATGAGGCCGTCACCCGGACTGTTGAGGCGCAGCGAGATCTGACGCGCGCCGCCCTGGAACCCGAGGGGGCAGCCGCCGTGCTCGCCAGGCTCTCGGGGGTTCTCGCTGCCGACCTCGTTCTCCTCGACCCGCTGGGACTCCTCCTGCACGCGGCGCCCCGCGAAGCAGCGTCGTGGGTCGAGGCGATCGAGCCTGAGGTCGATCGCATGCGTCAGCGCGGCCCACGGAGTTCGGCGGCCCTGGAGGTCGAGGGACTGCACGTCGTCCTGCAGCCGCTGGCGCCGGCTGGCCGGGTTCGTGGCTACCTCGCCGTCGCCCGGGAGGCGGCCTTCGTCGCTGCCGACCTCTCGCTGATCAACGTGGGGGTCGCGCTGATCTCGCTGGCGATGGAGCGATCCATCGGCACCGACACCGCACGGCGCGAACTGCGCTCGGCTTTGATCGAGCTGCTCGCCGATGGGATCCCCGCCGAGCGACTGCCGGTTGCCGGTGTCGGGTGGGATGAGCTGTTGGCCGGACCGGTCCGCGTGATGATGGCCGATGGTGCAGCTGGTGATCTCTTGGCCCTGGTCGAGCAGGTGGAGGAGTCTGACCCGTCAGATGGCTGGCGTGGTGCAGCGTTCTCACACGATCGCGTCGTCGTCATTCAGCCAGCGGGAGCGGACGTGGGGCCGCCTGTTCCTGCCCCGGGTACGGCCTCCGGGGCGATCGCCTGGGGGATCAGTGATGCGGTGGCGGTCAGTGCGATCGGCGACGGTCTGCGGCAGGCACGTCGGGCGTTGGCGGCGGCCGGTGCAGGCGGAGTCCGGGTCTTCGGTGACCTGGCCCGCGACGGGCTGGTGGGTCTGGTGGATGAGGAGGCAGCGAGGGGGTTCGCCGATGCGTTGCTCGGCCCGCTGGAGAGCCGCGAACGTGGGGACCTGGTCGCCTCGGTGCGCGCCTGGTTGGCCCACCACGGCCAGTGGGACTCGGCCGCGACCAGCCTCGGGGTCCACCGGCACACCCTCCGGTACCGGATGAAGCGGGTCGAGGAGCTGCTCGAGCGTCCGCTCGACGACCCTGACCTGCGGGCGGAGCTATGGGTGGCACTCGCCGTCCGCGACCGGGACGCCGAGCATGTCAGTGAGTGACATTTCGGCCAAGGCATGGCCCTGACCACGCCGGTTCGTCCAACAGCTTTCTGGCACCGGCTCCGTACCGTGGCGACACCGGGGGAGAGCGCCCCAGCCACGAAGGAGCGTCATGTCGTCACAGGTGACCACGCAGTCCGCAGACCCCCAGCCTTTCTGGGTGGCCGGCGTGCGCGCGACCGGCAGTGAGCAGAGTGTGGTGACCGGGCCCGACGGGCTGACGGTGGCGTCGGTCAGTCTCCCTACCCGCGGCCAGGTCGAGGAGGCGGTGGCGGCCCTCGACGCCGCCAGGGCTCCGGCGCAGCTCCTCACCCTCGGTCAGCGAGCGGACGCGCTCGCCCACGTCGCTGCCCGGCTGCTCGAGCGCCAGGACGAGTTCGCGGCCCTCATCACGGCGGAGAACGGCAAGCCGATCAAGTGGGCGCGCGTCGAGGTGACCAGAGCGGCCAGCGTCTTTCGGTGGGCCGCAGAGGAGGCCCGCCGATGGAGCGGTGACGTCCAGCGTCTGGACACCGAGACTGCCGCCGACGGTCGACTGGCTCTGGTGAAGCGGGTGCCCAAGGGCCCGGTGCTGGGGATCGCGCCGTTCAACTTCCCGCTCAACCTCGTGGCTCACAAGGTCGCTCCGGCCATCGCCGTCGGATCACCGATCCTCATCAAACCGGCTCCTGCGACTCCGCTGTCGGCGCTGCTGCTCGGCGAGCTGCTGGCCGAGACCGAGCTTCCGGCCGGCATGTGGTCGGTCCTTCCGGTTCCCAACGACCGCATGCCCGAGCTGGTGGCCGACCCTCGGCTGCCCATCATCTCGTTCACGGGCTCAGCGCCGGTCGGCTACTCGATCCGGGAGGCGGTGCCCGCCAAGCACGTAGTGCTCGAGCTGGGCGGTAACGCCGCCGCCGTTGTGCTCAGTGACTTCGGCGCCGCCGCTGACCTCGACTGGGCCGCAGAGCGGATCGCTCTCTTCGCCAACTACCAGGCAGGGCAGTCGTGCATCTCGGTGCAGCGGGTCCTGGTCGACCGACCGATCTACGAAGACGTCGTCGCCGGCGTGGTCGGCCACGTCGAGAACCTCGCCACCGGAGACGTCTGCGACCCACGGACCGAGGTCGGCCCGCTCGTCGACGAGAACGCGGCGCGACGGGTCTGTGACTGGATCGACCAGGCCGTCGATGCTGGAGCCAAGCTGCTCACCGGCGGGGTGCGCGACGGAGCGACGGTCTCTCCGGCCGTGCTCGTCGATGTGCCCGCGAGCGCGAAGGTCTGGTGCGAGGAGGTGTTCGGTCCCGTCGTCGTCCTGGCACCTGTCGACGGCGTCGACGGGGCGATCGAGGCCGTCAACGACTCGCGATTCGGGTTGCAGACCGGAGTCTTCACCAAGGACACCCGCACGGCCTTCCGCTTCTTCGCCGAGCTGAACGTCGGCGGCGTCATCGTCGGAGACGTGCCGAGCTACCGAGCCGACCAGATGCCGTACGGCGGCGTGAAGGAGTCGGGTGTCGGACGCGAAGGCGTCGCCTACGCCATGACTGACTTCACCGAGGAGCGGGTCATGGTGCTGACGGGTCTGACCCTGTAGCTGGTGGGGTCGGCCCCGTCGGCGGAGTTGCTGCTGTCGTTGCCGGCGTTGCCATCGGGAAGAGAGGTGGCACGTAAGCCTCCGGCTGACTGACCATCACGGCCAACCCGCGCATCACTTCCTCGAACATCGGCTCGGCGTCTGGCATCGCCCACGAGAGATGGCCGAAGGCCTCCATCGTCACGCTGCCGAAGATCCTGACCCACCCGTCAAGAAACAGGACCAGGGCGCCGAGCGGGATCTGCGGGGCGACCGTTGTCGTCAGCCAGGTCCAGTACTCGGTCAGTCCAGCGCGCATCTCGGGTGCGATCGTGTCGTCGGGCGCCACGGGAAAGGGATCGGCGTCCCACATGCTGATGAACGCGGTGGCGAAGAGATTGCCGAACCGGTCGCTGGCCCGTTGGCACGCGGTCGAGGGTTGTTCACCCAGCGCTGTCGGGGCGACGGCGAACAGCAGGCCGAACTCATGCGGGTGGCTGATGGCCCAGCGACGAAAGGCCCGGCTCAGCTCGAGCATCCGGGCGAACGGATCGGTGACCAGGTTGGCTGAGCTCTCCATCGCGTCACAGAGCTCGTCGAACAGGTCGACCGTGACGGCCTCGGTGAGCTCTTCGAGGCTGGGGAAGTAGCGGTAGAGCGCCGGCGCCGTCAGACCGACATCTCGGGCGATCGCTCTCAGCTGGATTCCACGGGGGCCGTTGGTGACCAGCTGAGCCCTGGCGGCGCTCTTGATCTCGGCGCGGGTCTGCTCGCGGAGGCGCTCGCGTCGCGTCGGCGGCGCAGGTGCCGCTGTCGGGGTCGCGGGGTTCATCCGGACTCCTCTCAGATTGTGTGGATCGGTCTCGCGAATGGTCTTGACAATAGCGTACAGCGTTTGCATAGTATACGGCGTTAACACTAAACGGTGTTCACTAATGTGACCCAGCGTCATCACCGTACCGCCAGCGCGGCTCCAGCCGTGGGACCTGAAAGGGGCCAGTCATGGTCTTCGAACGAATGGGACGTCTCGTCTACCGCCGCCGGCGCCTGGTGCTGGCACTCACCGGGCTTTTCGTCGCCATCGCCCTGACGTGGGGAACGGGTGTCTTCGGTGCCCTTTCGGACGGGGGCTTCGAGGACCCCGGAGCCGAGTCCTCGACGGCAGCTGAGGTGATCGACTCGACCTTCGGACACGTCACCGGCGATGTCGTCGTGGTGTATCGAGCAGATCAGAACATCGTCGGGACCGGCGCTGGTACCGACGTCGAGCGGGCGTTGGAGGATCTTCGGTCGTCGGCCGTGACGTCGGTGCTCTCCTACTGGAGCACGGGGGGAGACCCCGGGTTCGTCTCGGCCGACGGACGCACGACGTTCGCCACGTTGGCGCTGTCCGGCGACACCGACGCGGAGCGTGAGGAGGCGTACCTGGAGGTTGCCGACGAGCTGCAGGTGTCGGGTGTCGAGTCGTTCCGCGGCGGTCAGGTGCCCACGTTCGTCGACATCAACACGCAGATCGAGTCTGACCTGGCCAGGGCCGAGATGCTGTCCTTCCCGCTCCTGCTCCTGCTCCTGGTTGTTGTCTTCGGCAGCGTGGCGGCGGCCAGCCTTCCGCTCGCCGTGGGAGGAATCTCCATTCTCGGCGCCTTCACCCTGCTGAACGTCGCGACGAAGCTCACCGACGTCAGCGTGTTCGCGATCAACATCGTCACGTTGCTCGGTCTTGGTTTGGCCATCGACTACGCACTTTTCGTGGTGAGTCGATTCCGGGAAGAGCTGGCCGCTGGGTACTCGACGGAGGATGCGGTGTCGCGGACGATGGCGACGGCGGGTCGCACTGTTGCGATCTCGGGGTTGACCGTCGCGGTGGCACTGGGCGCACTTCTCCTGTTTCCCATGAACTTCCTGCAGTCGATGGGCCTCGGCGGCATCGCCGCCGTGCTCGTGGCGATGGTGGCCGCCCTCACGACGCTGCCGGCACTGCTCGGCGTCCTCGGTCACCGCGTCGATGCTCTGCGCGTTCCGTGGCGGCGTAACAGAGAGGTGGGCGCGGCCTCCGACGAAGGAGCATGGGCTCGGCTGGCCAGCTGGGTCATGCGACGCCCCATCATGGTGACGGTTGCAACGGTCACCCTGCTTGCCATCCTTGGGGCTCCCTTCTTCCAGGTCTCCTTCGGCGGTGTCGATGCCCGGGTGCTGCCGGTGGATGCAGAAAGCAGAGTGGCCGGAGAGCTGCTGGGCCAGGACTTCCCGGCGTCGTCTGACGCTCCCATCGACGTCGTAGTCGAAGGCGCCGACGGCGTGGTGCTGGACCGCGTCACCCAGGTGCTCCGCGAGGTCTCGGGGGTCAGCTCGGCATCGGTGACGGCATCTGACGGCGACACCTCTGTGGTGGCCCTGGCCTACCCGGGTGAGTCGTCGGACGACGTCGCGCAGCAGGTGGTGACCGAGGTACGAGCACTGGGGCCGCAGCTACCAGCTGACGTGTCCGTCACGGTCACCGGAGAGACCGCTCGCCTGGTCGACCTGATGGCGGGAATCGGCGACCGGCTGCCGTGGGCCCTGGGCTACATCGCGGTGGTCACCTTCCTGCTGCTCTTCCTGGCCTTCGGGTCGATCGTGCTACCGATCAAGGCCATCGTCATGAACGTCCTGTCCCTTTCGGCGACGTTCGGTGTCCTGGTGTGGGGGTTCCAGCAGGGCAACCTGGAGGGCCTTCTCGGATTCACTGCGACGGGGACCTTGGAAGCGACGCAGCCCGTTCTGATGTTCGCCATGGTGTTCGGCCTGTCGATGGACTACGAGGTGTTTCTGCTCAGCCGAATCCGTGAGGAGTGGGATCGCACAGGCGACAACACCCAGGCGGTGGCCCGTGGTCTCCAGCGCACGGGGCGGATCATCACCAGTGCTGCTCTGCTCTTCGTGGTCGTGGCCGGTTCCTTCGCGACCAGTGGCATCAGCTTCATCCAGATGATCGGTGTCGGCCTGGCCGTTGCGGTGGTCATCGATGCCACCCTCGTCCGCGCCTTCCTGGTGCCGGCCAGCATGCGGCTCCTCGGACGCTGGAACTGGTGGGCGCCCGCGCCGATGGTGCGGTTCTGGGAGCGCTTCGGAATCGGTGAGGTGAGTGAGCTGCCTGAGTCCGAGCGCGAGCGCGAACCAGCTCTGGCCTAGCCGCGAGCCCAGCGCGTCTGAGAACGCTACTCAGAACGGTCCCTCAGACGCGCTGGGCTCCTGCAGCGTCGAAGGCCATGGTTCACGGAGGCTCCGATCAGAGGGTGCTGCCGGGTACGCGGCGCGCGAGTCTGCTGCCCTGTCAGACTGAGCGGGTGCGTTCAGTCACTCTGCTCGGGTCGACGGGTTCGATCGGGACCCAGGCCATCGACGTCATCGAGCGGAACCCGGACGCCTTCGGCGTTGTGGCCGTCGCCGCCAGAGGCGGGCGCCCGCGGTTGCTGGCCGAACAGGCGGCCCGGCTGCAGGTGGCAGCTGTGGGAGTGGCCGACCCGTCGTCGGCTGACGCAGTCCGGTCGGCTCTGCGCGACGTCGGGGTGGACCCCCAGCTCATCGTGGGCGCCGAGGCAGCCAGCGAGGTGGCCGCCTGGCCCAGCGACATCGTGCTCAACGGAATGGACGGCGCTGCTGGCCTCCGGCCGACCTTGGCAGCGCTCAAGGCCGGGCGCCGGTTGGCCCTGGCGAACAAGGAGTCACTGATCATTGGCGGCCCTTTGGTCGCAGCCGTCGCAGCCCCCGGCCAGATCGTGCCGGTCGACTCCGAGCACTCCGCGCTTGCCCAGTGCCTGCGCGCGGGAGGCGCCGACGAAGTGCTCCGACTCGTTGTCACAGCCAGTGGAGGCCCCTTCCGCGGGCGGACCCGCGGCGAACTGGGTCGCGTGACGCCGAGTGAGGCGCTTGACCACCCCACCTGGGACATGGGGCCTCTGGTCACCATCAACTCCGCAACGCTGGTCAACAAGGGCCTTGAGGTCATCGAGGCGCATCTGCTGTTCGGCATTCCGTTCGACCGCATCGAAGTGGTGGTACACCCGCAGTCGATCGTGCACTCGATGGTCGAGTTCGTCGACGGGTCGACCATCGCCCAAGCCAGTCCGCCCGACATGCTTCTTCCGATTGCGTTGGGGTTGGCGTGGCCCGATCGGGTGCCGAACGCTGCCCCTGCCCTCGACTGGACAACGGCGACGACGTGGGAGTTCATGCCGCTCGATACCGAGGCCTTTCCGGCGGTTGACCTGGCGCGCCGCGCGGGCATGGCAGGCGGCACGTCACCGGCGGTCTTCAACGGGGCGAACGAGGCTGCCGTGGAGGCTTTCCTCGATGGCGCCGCTTCCTTCCTGGCCATCGTGGACACGGTCGCCACCGTCCTCGACGAGCATCTGCCCCCCGTCGGTTCGGAGAGTGCGAGTTTGTCGCTTACCGTTGACCAGGTGATGGAGGCCGATCGCTGGGCTCGCACGCGAGCGCGCCAGCTGCTCGGCATCGAAGAGGACGGCAGCGGGTCCGGACGAAGGAGACCACAGTGAGCGGAGCAGGGCTGGTCGGCCTCGCCATCTTCGCGATCGGCGTCCTGGGCTCGATCGCTCTGCACGAGGTCGGCCACCTCATCCCGGCCAAGCGGTTCGGCGTTCGGGTCACGCAGTACATGGTGGGCTTCGGTCCCACCGTCTGGTCGCGGCTCCGAGGCGAGACCGAGTACGGGTTGAAGGCTGTTCCGTTCGGCGGCTACATCCGCATGGTGGGGATGTTCCCGCCACACCTCAACCCCAAGGGTGATCTCGTTTTCGCCGCCTCGACCACCGGCCCCTTCCAGTCGATGATTGAAGACGCCAGGCGCTCGTCTGCCGAGGAGATCAGGGCTGGCGAGGAACACCGCGCCTTTTTCCAGCTTCCCGTGCGGCAGAAGCTTGTCGTGATGCTCGGAGGCCCGACGATGAACCTCTTCCTCGCGGGGCTGCTGTACACCGTTGCGCTTGTTGTTCTCGGAGTCCCCACCCTCACCACCACCGTTGCCGAAGTGGCTCCCTGTGTGCCAGCCAATGTGGTCGATGAGTGCGCCGACGGCGACCCGCAGAGCCCGGCGGCCGCCGCTGATGTGGCGGCCGGCGATCAGATCGTGGCGGTCGACGGTGTGGCGTACGACGACTGGCTCGACGTGGTCGACGTGGTGCGTGCACAGCCTGGCGAAGAAGTCGTTCTCACCGTCGCAAGAGGCGGCAGGACGCTGGATCTCCCGGTGACCGTCGGCAGCACCGAGGTACCAGATCCGGACAACCCGACGGAGGTCGTCACGGCCGGGTTCATCGGCCTGAGCCCTGCCGTGGAGCAGCAGCGGTCATCGATCTCGGCCGTGCCCCAGCGGATGTGGGAGTTCGTGTCGCGGTCCGGACAGGCCATCGTGTCGATCCCGAGCAAGATGGTCGGCGTCTGGCAGGCAGCATTCGGCGATGAGGAGCGCGATCCCACTGGGCCAGTGAGTGTCGTTGGTGTTGGCAAGTTCAGTGTGGCGGTGGCCGAGGACCAAGCGACCGTGAGCTGGAAGCTGGCCAACTGGCTCACCTTGCTGGCCGCCCTCAACATGGCGCTCTTCTTCTTCAACCTGATCCCGTTGCTACCGCTCGATGGCGGGCACGTCGCCGGGGCGCTCTACGAAGGGGGCCGACGTCAGATCGCCAGGGCGCGCGGGCGGCCTGACCCCGGCCCCGTCGACGTGGCACGAATGCTGCCCGTGGCCTACACGGTGGCCTTCCTGCTGATCGGCATGTCCGTTCTGCTCATATACGCCGACATCGTGAACCCCATCGCACTCAACTGACGCCACCTGAGCAGGTCGTCGGGGCTCGGGGCAGGGATACTGCTCGTATGACCATTGCGCTCGGCGTCCCAGCTCCGCCGCCCAAGCCCCTGGCGTCCAGGCGCCCGACGCGGCAGATCACGCTCAAGCATCCGACCCATGCTGTGCGCGTGGGTGGGGACGCACCCGTGTCGGTCCAGTCGATGACGACGACGGTGACCGCTGACATCAATGCCACCCTGCAGCAGATCGCCGAACTGACCGCCTCGGGATGTCAGATCGTTCGCGTGGCATGTCCGAGTCAGGACGACGCAGATGCGCTGGCCACCATCGCCAAGAAGTCACAGATCCCCGTCATTGCCGACATCCACTTCCAGCCGCGCTATGTCTTCGCAGCGATCGATGCCGGTTGCGCCGGAGTGCGGGTGAACCCGGGAAACATCAAGGCGTTCGACGACAAGGTGGGCGAGATCGCCAAGGCTGCCGGCGATGCGAGCGTCCCCATTCGGATCGGAGTCAATGCCGGGTCACTCGACCCCCGGCTGATGGAGAAGTACGGCCGGGCCACACCTGAGGCGCTTGTCGAGTCGGCTCTGTGGGAGTGCTCGCTCTTCGAGGAGCACGGATTCGGCGAGATCAAGATCTCGGTCAAGCACCATGACCCGGTGGTGATGGTGGCCGCCTACCGTCAGCTCTCCGAGCAGTGCGACTACCCCCTGCACCTCGGCGTCACGGAGGCCGGCCCCACCTTCCAGGGCACCGTGAAGTCAGCAGTCGCATTCGGCGCCCTGCTGGCTGAGGGGATCGGCGACACGCTGAGGGTCTCCCTGTCGGCGCCTCCGGTCGAAGAGGTCAAGGTCGGCATCGCGATTCTTGAGTCACTCGGGCTGCGCGAGAGGGGGCTCGAGATCGTGTCCTGCCCCAGTTGCGGCCGTGCCCAGGTCGACGTCTACACCCTCGCCGAGCAGGTCACCGCTGGCCTCGAGGGTCTTGCCGTGCCCTTGCGTGTAGCGGTGATGGGATGTGTCGTGAACGGACCAGGCGAAGCCCGGGAGGCTGATCTCGGCGTCGCATCCGGCAACGGCAAGGGCCAGATCTTCGTACGCGGTGAGGTGATCAAGACCGTTCCCGAGGCTGAGATCGTCGAGACGCTCATCGAAGAAGCGCTCCGGCTCGCCGACGAGATGGGCGTCGATCCCGAGAGTGGCGAGTCGGCCGAGGTTGTTGTCGGTTGACATGACCACGCATGCCGAACGCCCCGTGCCGGAGGCCGCTCAGAACACGGTGTCGACGCTTCGAGTGCTGGGAGCTGCCGACCTCGAGGCGGCCGTTGAGCACCTGTCCGCCGACCCCGTGACCAACGTCTTCGCGGCCGCCCGCATCGAAGCCGCTCTGGGCCACTCATGGCGCCTCGGTGGCGAGCTGTGGGGATTCGGTCACGGCCGGCGATGGTCAGGACTGTGCTACTCGGGGGCGAACCTGGTTCCCGACCACTCAGCTGACTCGGGGGCCTTGGCGGCTTTCGTCGAGCGTGCGCGTCGTCGCGGTAGGCGCTGCTCATCCATCGTGGGCCCACGTTCTCAGGTGCTCACGATGTGGCGAGCCCTTGAAGGCTCGTGGGGGCCGGCGCGCGAGGTGCGCGACGACCAGCCTGTTCTCGCGCTAGACCACGACCCGCACGTCGCCGGAGACGAGGGCGTGCGTCCGGTACGTGAGGACGAGCTCGACGTCCTGCTGCCTGCGTGCATCGACATGTTCACCGAAGAGGTGGGCGTCTCTCCGGTCGCCGGGGGTGACGGTGCGCTCTACCGCGCGCGGGTGCGCGAGCTCGTGCTCTCCGGACGTGCCCTCGCGCGGATCGAGAACGGTCGGGTGCTCTTCAAGGCCGAGCTCGGCTCGGTGTCGTCGCTCGCCTGCCAGGTGCAGGGCGTGTGGGTGCACCCCGAGCTTCGCGGACAGGGTTTGTCGGCCCCCGGCATGTCGAGCGTGGTTCGCTATGCCAGAGACCGGTTCGCCCCGACCGTCAGCCTGTACGTCAACGGCTACAACGAGCCTGCCCGCCGGGCGTACGAGCGAGTCGGTTTTGGGCGGCACAACACCTTCGCGACAGTGCTCTTCTGAGCCGGGCAGCGACCTGTCAGTCGGTCTGTCAGCGCGGCGCGTAGTCGACCGTCGCGAACGGCCAGTCGGCGTCGAGCCAGTCCACAACGGTGCGCCAGAGCTCGGTGTCGAGCTCGGCGTGTGACGCGCGAACCCAGGACCGCACGGACGCGTCCATTGACGCGTTCCGGCTCGGGTAGATGTACAGGCACCCGATCACGTCGTCGTCGACGCAGCTTCGCACGGTGTAGGTGAAGCCCAGCCGCCGCGCGAAGTGATCGGCGTGTTCGCGGAGGTCACCGGCGTTCTCATCCAGCGTCATCGGGTGCGGCCAGCGTTTGCTCTCAAAGCCGGGCGTCGCGTGGATGTGCTCCATCGACGACGTCCAGGCCTCGAAGTCGGCCTCGTTGTGCTCGAGCCCCAGGGGCTCGAGCCAGAAGTGCTCCGTGCGCGTCGGGGACGGCACGACGAAGGCGTCAGGAACGAAGGGACCGCCGTGTGCCGGGCGCGGATCAGGGGCTTCGTCGATATCGGGTGTCGGATCATCTGCCATGGATGGGAGAGTAGGCCTTCGGTGCCCACGATCGACGAGGAGTTCTTGTGTTGTTGCGAATGTCGACGCTGTTCCTGCGGACGCTTCGCGAAGACCCCGCCGATGCCGAGGTCCCCAGCCACCGACTTCTGGTGCGCGCCGGATACGTCCGGCGAGCCGCCCCTGGCATCTACAGCTGGCTGCCGCTCGGCTATGAGGTCCTGCGAAACGTTGAACGAATCGTCCGCGATGAGATGAACGCCATCGGCGCGCAGGAGGTGCACTTCCCGGCTCTGCTCCCGCGCGAACCCTACGAGGCAAGCGGGCGTTGGACCGAGTACGGGGACAACATTTTTCGACTGAAGGACCGCAAGGATGCCGACTACTTGTTGGGGCCGACCCACGAGGAAATGTTCACCCTCCTGGTGAAGGACCTCTACTCGTCCTACAAGGATCTGCCGGTCTGGCTGTACCAGATCCAGACCAAGTATCGCGACGAGCAGCGGCCGAGGGCGGGAATCCTGCGTGGCCGTGAGTTCGTCATGAAGGACTCGTACTCCTTCGACATCAGTGATGAGTCATTGCAGCGCTCCTACCAGGCCCACCGCGACGCCTATGTGCGGATCTTCGACCGGTTCGGATTCGACTACGTCATCGTCGATGCCATGGCTGGGGCCATGGGTGGGTCGGCCAGCGAGGAGTTTCTGGCCACCGCCGAGAACGGCGAGGACACCTACGTGCGCTGCACGACGTGCGACTACGCCGCCAATGTCGAGGCAGTCACGGTCCGACCAGTCGACCCCATTCGGTTCGACGGCCTTCCCGCTTCACACATCGAGGACACGCCCGACACCCCGACCATCGACACCCTGGTGGACCACCTCAACGGCGCCTTTCCCCGAACCGACCGCCCCTGGCAGGCAGCGGACACGTTGAAGAACGTCGTTGTAGTGCTCCAGCACCCCGATGGCACCCGCGAGCCGTTGGCGATCGGAGTGCCAGGGGACCGAGAGGTGGATGAGAAGCGATTGCAGGCTCAGGTCGAACCGGCCGAGCTGGCCCCGTTCACCGAGGAGGACTTCACCTCTCACCCCACCCTGAAGAAGGGGTACATCGGGCCAGGCGCCCTCGGCTCCGACAAGTCGTCGGGGATTCGTTTTCTGGTCGATCCGCGGATCGTCGAGGGAACCGCGTGGGTCACCGGCGCCGACCAGGACGGCAGGCACGTGCTCGACCTCGTTGCTGGCCGGGACTTCGTCGCCGACGGCGTCATCGAGGCAGCCGAGGTCCGCGAGGGTGATGCGTGTCCTCGCGACGGCGGAGCGCTTGAGACGGCGCGCGGGATCGAGATGGGTCATATCTTCCAGCTGGGACGTCGCTACGCGGAGGCACTCGACTGCAAGGTGCTCGACGAGAACGGCAAGCTTGTGACCGTCACGATGGGCTCGTACGGAATCGGCGTCTCGCGTGCGGTTGCTGCGATCGTCGAGAACTCCCACGACGACATCGGGATCATCTGGCCACGCGAGGTTGCGCCTGTCGACGTCCACCTGATGGCCACCGGCAAGGACGACGCCGTCTTCGAGTTCGCCGACCAGCTCGCGCGCGACCTCGAGGCGGCCGGCCTTCGCGTGCTGTACGACGATCGCAAGAGGGTCTCGCCGGGGGTCAAGTTCAAGGACGCCGAGCTGCTAGGCATGCCGACGATCGCCGTGGTCGGTAAGAACCTGGCCGACGGGGTGATCGAGGTGCGCGACCGGGCGTCCGGTGACCGCCGTGACGTCCCGGCCGGTGAGGCGCTGGCTGCGTTGGTGGCCGAGTGCGGCGTCTAGCTGGTGGGGCTCGGCTCTGGCGTTCGGTCGTCCAGGCCCGGCAGCGCCAGCACGATGCCGCTCCAGCCCCAGATCGCCACCGTGCTCTCGCGGAGCCAGGCGGCGGCCTGTAGCCGCGCCCCGCGCTGCGCGGCCCCGGCGAGCGCGGCGTAGGCCACTCCGCACCCGGTCTCGAGGTCGGCGGCGAGCGCTCTGGCCGCTCGGGGGGTTGCCGGTTTGGCGATGTCGTAGGCGGGGGCAGAGGTGACGGGGTCACCGCCGAGCGCCAGGACCGCGTCGGCACAACGTGTACGTCGCGCCCGGTGGACGTCGAGCGCGGCGGACGCCGGAACAGCCAGCGGTGGGGTGGCACCCACCAGACCGAGACCCCAGATGGCGGCGTGCTCGGCGGCCAGGGTCTGTTGCCACAGGGTCAGGTCGTCGCTCATCGGTCGTACCCACGCAACGAGGCCGCAAGCGAAGCGTCAGACGCGGCGATCGACGCCAACAGTGGGCTGATCTCGGCACTGGAGGTACGCAGCGCCCTGGAGTGCTCGTCGGCGGCGGCGTCAAGACGGCGAATCACGGTGGCCGTGGTCTCGGCTGGGCTCGACGCCGACGCCGACGCCGACGCCGTGCTCTCGAGCGATGAGGCACCGCCCAGAGAGGTGCTCAGCGCCTCGAGGTGTTGGGCGACGATGCCCACCGCGGCTGCCTTGTCTTCGGGGCGGGGCGCGGTCCAGCTGGTCAGTGCTGAGCTGAGCTCGTCCTCTGTTGCGTAGGCAGCCTGCAGCGCTTCTCGATCGGGGTCAGTAGCTACCGTCGGGGCAGGATCCTCAGTGCACGCGGTCGCCACGAACAGCAGCGGAGAGGCGGCCGCGCCGAGCAGCACGCGCCGTCGCGTCATGGGGGTGAGTTCGGGTGGCACGCGGGTCAGCATTCCACGGGTGCCAGATAGAGTGGCGGGGCACGTCAGTTCTCCACAACCGGCTTCACACAACAGAATGGGCGGAGGTCCCCATGTCCGCAGTCGCCGACCGCGTCGAGCGGGCGCTCACCCCCATTGTCACCGCCGAGGGTTTCGACCTCGAAGCCGTCGACGTGCAGCCGGCCGGGCGCCGGCGACTGGTGAAGGTGCTGGTCGACCGCGACGGCGGCGTCACCCTCGATCACATCGCGTCCCTGACCTCCGTGCTGTCGGCCGCGCTCGACGACACGAATGCGATGGGGGAGCAGCCGTACGTGCTGGAGGTGTCGTCGCCCGGCGTCGGCCGTCCGCTCACGCTTCCTCGGCACTGGCGCCGCAACGCCACCCGCCTGGTCACGATCACGTTGACCGATGGTGAGGTCGTGGTGGGGCGGATCGGCTCCGGTGATGAGGTAGGTGTGACGCTGAACGAGGTGGCCGGCCAGTCGCAGGCTCGCACCGTGGGCTTCGCCGACATCGCCGAAGCCCACGTCGAGGTCGAGTTCAACCGCCGCGCCGATTCGCAGAGCCACGAAGCCGTCATCGACGAGGCAGCGGAGGGCGCACGCTGATGGACATCGACATGAGCGCTCTGCGCTCCTTGGTGAACGAGCGCGAGATCCCACTCGACGTGGTCGTCGAGGCGATCGAACGCGCGCTCGAGACGGCCTACCACCACACACCGGATGCCCAGCCGCGGGCGCGGGTCGAGCTGGACCGCTCCACTGGGCACGTGACCGTCTACGCAGCTGAGACCGATGAGGATGGTGAGGTGCTGCGCGAGTGGGACGACACCCCCGAAGGATTTGGTCGGGTCGCGGCAACTACCGCTCGGCAAGTGATCCTGCAGCGTCTGCGCGACGCCGAGGATGAGGCAACCTTCGGCGCGTGGTCCGGACGTGAGGGCGACCTGGTGTCTGGGGTCATCCAGCAGGGTCCTGATCCACAGATGGTTCTGATCGACCTCGGCCCGCTCGAAGCCCAGCTACCAGCCGCCGAGCAGGTGCCGGGCGAGAGGTACGTGCATGGCGAACGGCTCCGCTGCTACGTGGTCGGCGTCCGCAAGGGTGCCCGCGGACCGATCGTCACCGTGTCGCGCACACATCCTGGTCTGGTCAAGGCCCTCTTCGCCCTTGAGGTCCCCGAGATCGCCGACGGCTCGGTCGAGATCGGTGCCATCGCGCGCGAGGCCGGTCATCGCAGCAAGATCGCCGTGCACTCTCACAAGGCTGGGCTGGGCGCCAAGGGTGCGTGCATCGGGCCCATGGGGGCACGGGTCAGAGCCGTCATGGCCGAGCTTCACGGCGAGAAGATCGATATCGTCGACTTCTCGACCGACCCGGCCGAGTTCGTCGGACACGCCCTTTCCCCGGCCAGGGTCTCCTCGGTCACGGTGGTCGACGCCGACTCACGGGCCGCCAGGGTCGTCGTGCCCGACTACCAGCTCTCGCTCGCCATCGGTCGTGAGGGACAAAATGCTCGGCTTGCGGCTCGGCTCACCGGGTGGCGGATCGACATCGTCTCGGACATGGCCCCGGTCGGTGACGGGGCCGCTGAGGGGACTGGCGACGTGGCGCCCGACGTCGACGCACCCACGCCCGACGCCTCGCCGGCACTGCCGAGCGACGAGTCCTCCGGCTGACGGGGTAGAGTGCTCCGTGGCTGACCGCCCGTCGGCGCCATCTCCCGTGCGCATGTGCGTGGGATGCCGCACGCGGGCGCCCCAGTCAGACGTGGTGCGGGTGGTAGCGCGGTTGCGTGAGGTCGACGGCTCTGCAGAGTGGTTCGCCTCGCTTGACCCCGACCGCCGGCTCCCAGGGCGAGGTGCATACCTGCATCTGTCCCTGACCTGTCTAGGTCTCGCCGAACGGCGACGTGCACTGCCGAAGGCCCTGCGGCTCGGTAGCAGTCTCGACGTCAGTGCGGTGCGGGATCAGATGCACGTGCTCGTAGGGCAGCAGCTCTAAGAGCGGTGATTGTTCGAGCACGACGAGAGTCTTCGGTTCCCCGAAGACCGACCGAAAGCAGGACGAGATGGCGACGAGCACGCGATGAGCGCGCAGCAATGAGCATGTCAACGTACTGACGGTCCGCGCCACCAGGCCTGGACCTTGGGAACAGGAGAGCAGTGGCTAAGGTCCGGGTGTACGAGCTCGCCAAAGAGCTCGGAGTAGAGAGCAAGGTCGTTCTGGCCAAGCTCCAAGACATGGGTGAGTTCGTGAGGTCGGCGTCATCGACCGTTGAGCCCCCTGTCGTCCGCAAGTTGAAAGAGGTCTTCCCCGCGCAGCCGGCAGGTGCCGCTGCGCCGGCGAAGAAGACCACCAAGAAGGCCACCGCCAAGAAGGCTGTCGCTGCCGAGCCAGTCGTTGCAGAGCCAGCAGCCCCACTGGTGCCCGCTGCTCCGGCACCAGTCGCTGAGGCCCCCGAACCCCCTGCAGCCCCTGCCGAGGTGGCGGCCCCCGCGGCTCTGGCAGAGCCTGCTGCCGAGGCTCCCGCGCGCCCAGCCGGCCCGCGGCCCGGCAACAACCCGTTCACGAGCAAGGACGCCGGCGCTGCCAAGCCAGCCACTCCTCGGCCCGGTAACAACCCCTTCACCAGCAAGGACGCGGGTATCCCGCGGCCAGTAGCTCCTCGTCCCGGCGGTGCCGGTGGAGGCCGTCCGAACCCCGGCATGATGCCTGGTCGGCCAGCGCCAGCTGGTCGTCCAGGTGCCCCAGGTCGCGGTGGTCCCGGCGGTCGTCCAGGTGGTCCCGGTGGCGCTGGTGGTCCCGGCGGTCGTCCAGGTGCTCCCGGTGGCGCTGGTGGTCCCGGCGGTCGTCCAGGTGCTCCCGGTGGCGCTGGCGGTCCCGCCGGTCGCCCCGGTGGCGGCGGATACGGCGGTCGTCCAGGTGGCCGCCCCGGCGGTGGAGGCCGCGGTCAGACCGCTGGTGCCTTCGGTCGTGGTGGAGGCAAGCAGCGCGGCCGCAAGTCGCGCAAGCAGCGCCGTCAAGAGCTCGACAACCTTCAGGCTCCGACCATCGGCGGTGTGCAGGTTCCCCGCGGCCAGGGCGAGACAGTCCGTCTTCCCCGAGGTGCTTCGCTGACCGACTTCGCCGAGCGCATCAACGCGAACCCGGCTTCGTTGGTCTCGGTGCTCTTCACCCTCGGCGAGATGGCGACGGCCACGCAGTCGCTCGACGAGGACACGTTCGCGCTGCTCGCCGCCGAGCTCGGCTATGACGTGCAGATCGTCAGCCCAGAGGACGAGGACCGCGAGCTGCTCGAGTCCTTCGACATCGACCTCGACGCCGAGGTGGCTGGCCAGTCCGAAGACCTCCTGCAGGCGCGACCACCCGTGGTCACCGTCATGGGTCACGTCGACCATGGCAAGACCAAGCTGCTCGACGCGATCAGGTCCACCGACGTGGTTGCCGATGAAGCGGGCGGCATCACGCAGCACATCGGCGCTTACCAGGTTCACGTGCCGCACGACGGTCAAGATCGTGCGATCACCTTCATCGACACCCCCGGCCACGAGGCCTTCACCGCCATGCGTGCCCGAGGCGCCAAGGTCACCGATATCGCGGTGCTGGTGGTGGCCGCCGATGACGGCGTGATGCCCCAGACCATCGAGGCTCTGAACCACGCAGTGGCTGCTGAGGTACCCATCGTCGTGGCGGTCAACAAGGTCGACAAGGAGGACGCGAACCCCGCGAAGGTTCGCCAGCAGCTCACCGAGTTCGGTCTGGTGGCCGAGGAGTACGGCGGCGAGACCATGTTCGTCGACGTCTCGGCCAAGAGCCGACTGCACATCGACAAGCTGCTGGAGGCTGTGCTTCTTACTGCCGACGCGTCGTTGGATCTTCGAGCCAACCCAGACACCGAGGCCCGAGGCATTTCCATCGAGGCCCACCTCGACCGTGGCCGTGGTCCGGTCGGCACCGTCCTCGTGCAGCGCGGAACGCTTCACGTCGGTGACGCCATCGTCGCCGGTGAGGCGTTCGGACGCGTCCGCGCCATGGTCGATGAGCACGGCGAGCACCTCGAGGAGGCTGGTCCTTCGCGCCCTGTCCAGGTTCTGGGCCTCACCTCCGTGCCGCGTGCGGGTGACAAGTTCTTGGTCGCCTCTGACGACCGGACTGCCCGTCAGATTGCTGAGAAGCGGCAGGCGGCCGAGCGCAATGCGCAACTGGCAAAGACCCGCAAGAAGGTCAGCCTCGAGGACCTGCAGAAGATCCTCGAGCAGGGAGCCATCGAGACTCTCAACCTGATCCTCAAGGGCGACGTGTCGGGTTCGGTCGAGGCGCTCGAGGACGCACTGCTCAAGGTCGACGTGGGCGACGATGTCGACCTGCGGATCATCCACCGAGGGGTTGGCTCGATCACCGAGCACGACGTCACGCTGGCGTCGGCGTCCGAGGCGATCATCATCGGCTTCAACGTGCGGCCCGAGGGTCGTGCGCGCGAGCTCAGTGAGCGTGAGGGCGTTGACATCCGCTACTACTCGATCATCTACCAGGCGATCGACGACATCGAGAACGCTCTCAAGGGCATGCTCAAGCCGGAGTACGAAGAGGTCGAGCTCGGCACCGCTGAGGTGCGCGAGGTCTTCCGCTCGAGCAAGTTCGGAACGATCGCTGGTTCGTTGATTCGCTCTGGTGAGATCAAACGCGGTACCAAGGCGCGCGTCATCCGTGACGGAGCCGTGGTGGCCGAGAGTGTCGAGATCACCGGGCTCCGTCGCTTCAAGGACGATGTGACTGAGGTTCGCGAGGGCTTCGAGTGCGGTATCAATCTGGGCACCTTCAATGACGTCAAGGTTGACGATGTCATCGAGACGTACGAGATGCGTGAGATTCCGCGCGCCTAGGCGCCGACTGTCTGACGACCTGACCGCTGAGATGCGCTGACGGGGTGGGGCCTTCGAGGATCCCCACCCCGCAGCACGTTCAAGGAGTAAGCATGACCGAAACCGACGCCAGGGCCCGCCGTTTGGCCGAGCGCATCCAGGTGATCGTCGCCGAGACCATTGAGTTCCGGGTCAAGGACCCGCGAATGGGGTTCATCACGATCACCGATGCTCGGGTCAGCGGCGACCTC
This sequence comes from uncultured Actinomycetota bacterium, assembly GCA_963706045.1. GTDB lineage: Bacteria > Actinomycetota > Actinomycetes > JAHEKZ01 > JAHEKZ01 > JAHEKZ01. The sequence continues at coordinate 70,488 of CAVPLY010000011.1, forward strand.
CGTGAGGCCACTGTGTTCTACACGGTGCTGGGCGACGACTCCGAGCAGGTCGACACGGCGGCCGCCCTCGAGAGTGCCAAGGGCATGCTGCGCACCGAAGTGGGTCGCCAGACAGGAATCCGACACACGCCGTCGCTTGCCTTCGTCGCGGACGCGATCCCCGAGACGGCCCGCCATCTCGACGACCTGTTGCGCCAGGCCCAAGCTGCCGACGAGCGCGTCCACGAGCAGGCGGCCGCGGCAACCTACGCCGGTGAGTCAGACCCATACCGTCACGACGATGAAGACGCTGAGGTCTTGGAAGACGCTGAGGTCGTGCCGCCTCCGTCCGCCCGCCCGGAAGTTGACCCGGCAGCTGACGAGACGGGCAGCGCCTCCGCGTGAGCCCTATCTCAGCTGGGGAGTGGGGTCGAGCCCTCGAAGCGATTGGCTCTGCTCGTTCGCTGTTGCTGCTCGGGCATGTCAGCCCCGACGGTGACGCCCTGGGCTCGGCGCTAGGCGCCGGACTCGCTCTGGCATCCCTGCCGGGGGAGCGGCGGATCGAGGTGTCGTTCGGTGACGACCCATTCGTCGTACCCGCCAACCTTTCATGGATGCCGGGGGCTCACTTGTTGGTGCCGGCCGTCGACGTCGCGCCTGATCCCGAGATCGTCCTGACGTTCGACGCCAGCAGCATCGACCGGCTCGGGCTGCTGCGTCCGATCGCCGAGCACGCCCCTGTCCTGATCGGTGTCGACCATCACCGCAGCTACGACGGCTTTGCGCACATCGCGCTGGTTGACGTCCATGCTCCGGCCACCGCAGTCGTGGTGGCCGATCTGCTTGATCGCCTCGGCCTCGACCTCGACGCCGACATTGCGGCGTGCCTGTACACCGGCCTTATCACCGACACGGGCTCCTTTCGCTACGCGGGGACCACAGCTAGTACACATGCTCTTGCTGGACGACTGCTCGACACCGGGATTGCCTTCGACGAGATCGCCCGCGAAGTATTTGACGCAGTTCCCTTCGGGTACCTCGGCGTTCTCGCGACAGCGCTTGGGCGTTGCCGACTCGAGGCCGACGACGTCGACGGCCACGGGCTCGTCTGGACCTCGGTGCTGGCCGCCGACCGAGCGCCGGACCAGATCGCGTTCGACCTTGTCGAGCCCATCATCGACGTGGTGCGTAAGGCATCCGAGGCAGAGGTGGCCATGGTCGTCAAGGAAGACGACACCGGAGATCTTCGCGTATCGCTTCGCTCAAAAGGGGTGACGGACGTCAGCATTGTCGCCACGACTCTGGGTGGCGGTGGGCATCGCTACGCGGCCGGCTTCACGTCTGCATCCCGAGATGTCGGAGACGTCGTTGAGGCAGTTCGTGCCGCTCTGTCCAAGGCGGTCGATCCACCAGCTGCCGACGTTCTCATCGCCGACCCTCATGCCGCCAGCACCTGAGCCGCCAGCACCTCAGTCGCCTCCCGCTGAAGGCCTTGTGGTCGTCGACAAGCCGGGCGGGTGGACCTCGCACGATGTCGTCGCCCGAATGCGCCGAATCGCTGGCACTCGAAAGGTGGGGCACGCCGGCACGCTGGACCCCATGGCGACCGGTGTGCTGATCATCGGAATCGGCCGAGCAACCAGGCTGCTTGGGCATATCGCGGCCACCGACAAGTCCTACGACGCAACGATCCGGCTCGGGCAGAGCACCGTCACCGATGATGCCGAGGGCGACGTCGTGAGTTCGGCGAGCGCCGCGGAGGTAGACGAGGACGACATTCGCACCGCCGTGGCGGGCTTCGTCGGGGACATCGACCAGGTTCCGTCTGCAGTGAGTGCGGTCAAGGTTGGCGGAGTTCGCTCCTACGCCCGCGTGCGAGCCGGGGAAGAGGTGAATCTTCCCGCCCGGAGGGTGACGGTTGCCTCCTTCGACGTGCTCGGGGTTCGGCGTCCTGCTGCTGAGCTGATCGATGTGGACGTGGCAGTGACCTGCTCAACGGGTACCTACATCAGGTCGCTCGCCCGCGACCTCGGACACACTCTCGATGTCGGCGGCCACCTCACGTCCTTGAGGCGCACGCGCGTCGGAGGGTTCTCGCTCTCGGCGGCGCGAACCCTCGAAGAGCTCGAGAGCGACCTCGAGGTGCTTCCACTCGCCGACGCCGTGCGGCAGACGTTTCCCACGCGCGTGGTTGACGGTGACGAGGCGGTCGGTGTCCGACACGGGCGCCCGCTTGCCGCCTCTGGCGAGAGCGGGTTGACCGGAGTGTTCGATGCTGGGGGGGCAGTCCTGGCGTTGATGGAGCCGCGGGGCGAGGTGCTCAAGGTCGTGGTCGGCTTCACCGGAGGGTGAGGCACGCTGGCGACCTCTGGCAAGGTGACCCCGTGCAGAATATCCAACGGTTCGACGGGATCGACGCCATCCCGCCCGAGTGGGGCCCCTCGGTGGTCTGCATCGGCGTCTTCGACGGCGTGCATCGGGGACACCGGGCCATCGTTCAGGCCACCCGAGACCTGGCCCGTGAGGCGTCGGTCAAGGTCGTCGCTGTCACGTTCGACCCGCACCCCAGCGCTGTCGTCCGCCCCGATACCCAGCCCCGGATGCTGTCGACGCTGGACCACCGCGTCGCCCTTCTGCACGAGGCAGGGGTCGACGCGGTCCTCGTCCTGACCTTCACCCCCGAGCTGGCGTCGTGGACGCCGGTGGAGTTCGTCGACCGCGTTCTCGTGCGGGGCCTGCACGCGGCAGGCATCGTGGTCGGCGAAGGATTTCGGTTCGGCCATCGGGCCGCTGGCGATGTCGGCCTGCTGACCTCGCTGGGCGCGGCAAACGGCTTCGTGGTCGAGCCGCTGTCCGTGCAGGTGGGCGCGCTCGTCGAGCACGGCGATGCGGGACAGGTGGCATGGTCGTCCACCTTCGTCCGGCAGTGCGTGCTGGAAGGTGACGTGGCAGAGGCTGCTCGGGCACTGGACCGGCCGCACCGCGTGGAGGGGGAGGTGGTGCATGGGGACCACCGGGGGCGCGACCTCGGCTACCCCACGGCCAATCTCAACCCGGTTGACCACGCGGCCGTTCCGGCCGACGGTGTCTACGCCGGCTGGCTGATGCGCTCTGCGAATGAGGCGGGTGAGGCCGCCCTACCGGCAGCCATATCGATCGGCACCAACCCCACGTTCGAGGGTCAGGATCGACGCATCGAGGCGTACGTGCTCGATCGGACAGATCTCGACCTCTACGGCGAGCACGTGGCTCTCGACTTCGCCGAGCGGCTGCGCCCCACCCTCACGTTCGACGGCGTCGGGCCCCTCCTCGAACAGATGGCGCTCGATGTCGAGCGATCGCGGGTCATCACCGACGCGTCAACCGCCTGACTCGAACCACCGTCACCTCATGCGGCGCACCCATGCGGCTCCGTGTCGGCCGCGATCTCGCACCCACTCCCAGCGCGCACCCGCGGCGACCAGCACCGCACCTGCGACTGCGAACGACAGCCACTGGGGCAGGAAGCGCCCGACCTCGATCAGCTCGATCCCGACGACGAGGAGCACAAGGGCCAGGCCTGGGAAGAAGAGCCCAGCCCACCGCTGCCTGGCACCGATGACCGCGGCGATGACCCCGATCGCCAGCAGGCTCACCAGACGCACCTGGTAAGCGGTGTCGGCGTTCTCGCTGTACCACCAGCGGTCGGCTGCTGACTGTGCGAGCGCGATGGCTGACGGGGCGAACGCCAGCACGAATGGCGGTGCCATGGTCTGCCAGGTGGAGGTGTGTTCCGGCCGGCGCAACCACCACCACGCGAGTGACGTGACGACAGCTGGGACGCCGAGTGCCAGTCCGTACACCTCCGGCTCGGTGGACGCGTCGAGGTTGAGTGTCGAGAGCTCGATGAGCACAGCTGGGATGCCAAGAACGAGAACCGCCCACACCGACCAGTCCGGCAGTCGGCGCAGGAGAGCCATGGCCAGAAGGCCCAGTGCCAGCACCGTCAACGCCAGGGTCAGCTGGTACTTGAAGGCGTCTGGTGTGGGGACGGTCTGGTACCCGAAGGACCCAATCGTGGTCGCGTCGCTCAGGTCGTCAAGCGCGGCGATGAGCCAGGTGGCCAGGGCGGCCACCGAAGGCACCATGAGTGCCAGGCCTGGCCAGGGTGAGGATGCCTTCGGTGGTTCCTCGCTGGCCGGTGTCGCCGAGGAAGTCATCCTGGGGACCAGTGCGGCCGAGACGACGAGCAGACCGACGAACGCAAGACCGGCGGCGACCCCTCGCCAGGCCGGCCAGGCCTGCTCGGCCCACAGCTCGGCGCTGAGGTACTCGTCCAGAGGGTCGAGCCACGGGGCGAGGGCCAGGCCGACAGCCGCTCCGATCGCGGCGCCTCCGACCATTCGAACAGCTGGGCGCAGCCATGACGAGCGGATGACCAGCACCGAAGGCACCAGGGCGACGGCTCCGGCCGCCAGCAGGACGAGGGCCGCGCTCGGACGAATGCGTCGGAGAGCTCACCCCGATGCCCCAGTCGAGGAGCAACCCCATCATCCACACCGTGAGGGCCGCGACGGTGACCGGCCACGGGTGCGCAGTGCGTCGGAGCCCGGTGGCCATGGCGACAGCCGCCACGACCAGCGTAAGTGCGGCAACAACTGGCTCGACGTCTCCGGTGGCGAGGTCGTCGGTCAGCGCAGGTACATACACGGCGATGGCGCCAGCTGAGACGAGGAGGAACCAAGCACCGACCCATGGCCATGCAACGAGGCGGGCACGGTCCGCGAGCAGGATGAGCGCGACGGCCCCCGCGCCGCACGTGAGGGCCACCCACCAGCTCCATGGCTCGTCGAGGGGCAGCGCGTCGTCGCTGGGCGCAGTGGCGACAACGGTGACGGCCACCAGTGCCCCCGCGACTCCAGCCAGCTCACCGATCGCTGCTGTTCGGGGTCGGAGCCAGATCGCCGCCGCGCAGAGGGCGACCATCGTCACCACCGACACGAGCATGGCGGCGGTGGCGCCCACGACGTCCGGCCCCATTGACCGAGCCGCCAGAGCGCCGATGACCACCAGCAGCGTGCCGACGACACCGAGAGCGGTGGCTGTGCCATGGAGGCGAGTCACCAGTTGAGCCGTGGCCACGAGGCAGGCAGCGCCGATGGCCAGCAGGACGCCGATCTGGCCGAACGGACCCAAGAGGTCCCAGGTGAAGGCGATGAACGCGATCCCGGCAACCACCAGCAGGAAGGCGCCGACGGCAAGAAGGAGGGAGCCTGCAGAGGCGGACCGGCGAGGAGCCGGGGCCGCGGACGGGAAGGCCGGCCGTACCGGCGGCGGCCAGATCGGGATCGGCGCGGAGGGGGGCGCGAGGGCAGGGCTCTCGGAGGTGGGAGAGTCGCCTGCTGCCAGCCGGTGGTTCAGCCAGGTGAGCCGCTGACCCGCCCACTCGTGCCAGGACGCGAGCGAGACCGCTTCGCGCAGGTACGGCGTCGCCATGGAATGACCGCACTGGCCGCACGCGGTGACCTCTTCGCCCGCCGCACCAACTGGGGCGCTGGCAGGTTCAGTCGGTTCCCGCCGGTTGAGCCGGCTCGGGGAGGGCAGCCCCGCACCGGGGGCAGACGATCGTCACAGTCGATGATGATGTCAGCGGTCTCGCGGCGACAGTGCCATTCGGCCCGCGCAACCCTCCGCGAGTCGGCCGATTCGGGCGCTGGGTAGGTCGAGTTGTTCCCCATCGACTGAGCGTCGCGCTAGCTGGTGTCGGGTGGGTCGGTGTAGTGCCAGGGGTGGGTGCTGTGGCGACGGCCGGTGGGCATGGTCCAGGTGAGAGTGCCATCGGGGGAGAGGTCAGTGGTCCAGCCGGCCGAGTGCTTGAGGCGATGGTGATGCCGGCAGAGGACGACGAGGTTCGACCAGGCGGTAGGGCCTACTGGCCAGGGGACGCTGTGGTCGAGGTCGGTGCCTGAGTGCCGCCCGACCGCACTTCGCCGGCAACCGGGGAAGCGGCACGTGAGGTCGCGGGCCCGCACGTCGCAGTCCAGCGCGGAGGAGGGCCGGTAGCGAGATCTCATGGCTGGCGCTGCCGGCTCGAGCATCGAGCCCGTATCGGGATCGATGGCCAGCATTCGGTAGGCGGTCTGGCCCGGGCTGCTCGCGATGCGTCGGGCTTCGTGCGCGGTGATGGGCCCCAGCCCGGGGATGACAGCGGGAAGATCGGCAGCACGGGTGAGGGTGTCAGCGGGTACGACGACCTGGATGCTCACCTGGGGTGGCTCGGCACGGCCGGTGAGGAGATCCATCAAGGCATCGGCGCGCCGTTGGTCCATGGTGCGGGCGTCCCCGGGACCGGTGGACCCGGGCCCGACAAGGCCTGTTCCGGTGTTCGAGCGGTTCGCGAGGGCGTTGAGGGTGTCGTAGGCCTGACGAGCCTGGATGCCGGGGAGCAGCGCATTGAGCTCGGCCATGCCGTCGGCCAATGGTGTGAGGGTGACTCGGCGGCCCTCGCTGGCCCGAGCGCGTCGAATCTCGGCTGCACCTGGATCGGCGCTGATGACGCGTCGAGCGAGCCACGCTCTGGTCTGCGGCGCGGTGTGCGTCGTGGCGTACTCGCTGGCTTGGGCCGCAACGGCGTCTGCGAACACCGGGTCTACGTCGCGCACACCGGTGGCTATCACTGCAGCCTTTCGCGAGTCGATGCTGCCGGTGGCCCAGGTCTGCAGAGGCTGTCATGACGGGTGATGTCGAGTGCGGCGTCGAGCCGGTGGGAAGCGAGCATGCGGGTGGAGGCCAGCAGGACGGCGATCTCATCGGCGACGAACTCGACCAGACGCGCATCGTGGGCAGGGATCAGGGCCCGAGCCTGCGGAGCCAGCGTCGCATCGCGAGCAGCGTCTGCGGCGGCGGCGCGGCCGTGCAGCTCGACCATCACCTTGGCCTGCTCGGCCTCGATGACGTTGCGCGCCCGCTCGAGCGCCACGAGCCGATCCCGGAGCCCGGCGTCGCTGACCTCAGGAAGGGGAGGGAGTGCGCGCACCAACGCCTGGACGCCGAGGCCAGTACTGGCCTCGGGTGTCGGGTGGGTTGGTTGGCTCATGTCCTGCACTCTGCCACCTGGGTCTGACAAGTCGCGGCGAGCTATTCGCTGGCTGGGAGTACCGATCAGCAGTCCTTCGACAGCGTGCCCGTGACCCGTCAGAATGAGCACCCATGACCAGCAGCGAGGTGTGGGGCGAGGAGACAGCGAGCTGCTACGACCACGATTCCGCTAGCAGAACGCGGGATCCCGGTGACGGGCGTCGAGCTCTCGCCCGCAATGGTCGGCCAGCTGAGGCACAAGGTCGACGCCGCGAACCTTCCGGTGGTCATCGGTGACATGGCGACGACAACCATTCCGGGCGAGTTCTCCCTCGTCTACCTGGTGTGGAACAGCATCTCCAACCTTCGCACTCAACAGGAACAGGTCGAGTGCTTTCGCAACGCTGCCCGACATCTGCTCCCCGGTGGACGCTTCGTCATCGAGCTGTGGGTTCCCCCGCTGCGTCGACTCCCACCCGGGCAAACCGCAGTACCGATGAGCATCGACGAGGCACAGGTGGTCTTCGACACCTACGACGTCGTCTCGCAAGCGGTCACGTCCCACCACGTCCGGCAGGACGGCGCTGGGGTGACCGAGCTCAGCAGCGGCAGCTTCCGCTACATCTGGCCTGCTGAGTGCGACCTCATGGCGCAACTCGCCGGCATGGAGCTCGAGCAGCGGGTGGCAGACTGCGACGGCAGTTCCTTCACGTCCGACAGCGAGAGCCATGTCTCGGTGTGGCGCAAGGGGTGGCCGTAGACCCCCGGGGAACCCGCCGATTCGGGGATCGGCGCCCTCGCTGATAGCCTGACCAGGCCGTTCGATCGGCCGCGGACCTTCTAAGAGCCCGGGTGGACTTGCCCCGGCGCGCCGCGCAACGACCTCGAGGAGACCACTGCAGTGTCGCTTGATTCCGCTGTCAAGAAGCAGATCATGGATGAGTACGCCACCACCGCCGGTGACACCGGTTCCCCCGAGGTACAGGTGGCAATGCTCTCCCGTCGGATCTCAGATCTGACCGAGCACCTCAAAGAGCACAAGCACGACCACCACAGCCGCCGCGGGCTGCTGCTGCTCGTGGGTCAGCGTCGTCGCCTTCTCAACTACCTGGCCGACACCGACATCACGCGGTACCGCCAGCTCATCGAGCGGCTCGGCCTGCGGCGCTAGCCAGCGGGCGGGGTAGCTCCTGACACTCAACTGCTTTCCCAAGATTTCACCGAAGATCAACTGAAGATCACCGCCTAGGGCGCCGTGCCCCAACCTGAGCCGGCGTTCTCCGTCGGTCCTCGGTAGTGGCACCGCGGGTGCGTCAATAGCACGCAGCCGAGAGCCTCGATCGAAGACCGACACACTCCTCGCCGGCCACCGCCGGGATGACGCCCTGGGCTCAACGAAGAGGAGGACCCGTGGAGGGTCTGGAAGTTCGCTCGAGCGAAGCCATTATTGACAACGGCTCGTTCGGCCACCGCATCATCAAGTTCGAAACAGGGCGTCTCGCCCGCCAGGCAGCCGGCTCGGCTGTCGCCTACCTCGACGACACCACCATGGTGCTGTCGGCCACCACCGCGTCCAAGCGCCCGAAAGAGAACTTGGACTTCTTCCCACTGACCGTGGATGTCGAAGAGCGGATGTACTCCGTCGGCCGGATTCCCGGCTCGTTCTTCCGCCGCGAGGGACGTCCCAGTGAGGACGCCATCCTCACCTGCCGCCTGATCGACCGGCCGCTGCGCCCGTCGTTCACCAAGGGCCTGCGCAACGAGATCCAGGTCGTCGAGACGATCATGTCGCTCGACCCTGAGCACCTCTATGACGTCGTCGCGATCAACGCCGCATCGATGTCGACCCAGCTCTCCGGCATTCCGTTCAGCGGTCCGATCGGCGGCGTCCGCGTCGCCCTTATCGACGGCCAGTGGATCGGGTTCCCGACGCACTCCGAGCTCGAGCGCGCGGTGTTCGACATGGTCGTTGCCGGACGCGTCGTCGAGCACGAGGGTCAGCCAGATGTCGCGATCATGATGGTCGAGGCTGAGGCCACCGAAGAGACCGTCAACCTCATCGCCGGTGGGGCCACTGCGCCGACCGAAGAGGTTGTGGCCCAGGGCCTTGAGGCCGCGAAGCCGTTCATCCGTGCACTCTGCGATGCACAGGCCGAGCTGGCCGCGGTGGCGGCCAAGCCCACCCGCGAGTTCCCGCTCTACCTCGACTACCAGGACGACGTCCTGGCTGCCGTTGAGCAGGCCGCCGGCAGCGAGCTCGCTGCCGCGATGACCATCGCCGGCAAGCAGGAGCGCGAGGAGGAGACCTCACGCATCTCTGACATCGTCACCGACAAGCTCGCTGGCCAGTTCGAGGGGCGCGAGAAGGAGATCAAGGCCGCCTTCCGGTCGGTCACCAAGAACCTGGTGCGCGAGCGGATCCTGCGCGACCAGGTGCGTATGGACGGACGCGGTCCGTCCGACATCCGCCGCCTGTCGGCCGAGGTCGGCGTCGTGCCCTTGTCGCACGGATCGTCGCTCTTCGAGCGTGGCGAGACCCAGATCATGGGTGTCACGACGCTGAACATGCTCCGTATGGAGCAGCAGCTCGACACGCTCAACCCGTTGAACCGCAAGCGGTACATGCACAACTACAACTTCCCGCCCTACTCGACCGGTGAGACCGGCCGAGTCGGATCGCCCAAGCGTCGCGAGATCGGTCACGGGGCGCTCGCCGAGCGTGCGCTCGTTCCCGTGCTGCCCACGCGCGACGAGTTCCCGTACGCCATTCGTCAGGTGTCAGAGGCGCTTGGCTCGAACGGATCCACCTCAATGGGCTCGGTTTGTGCCTCGACGATGTCGTTGCTGCACGCGGGTGTCCCGCTGAAGGCTCCGGTCTCGGGCATCGCCATGGGTCTTGTGAGCGGCGAGGTCGACGGCAAGACCGAGTACGTGGCGCTGACCGACATCCTCGGAGCCGAGGACGCCTTCGGCGACATGGACTTCAAGATCGCCGGTACCGAAGAGTTCGTCACCGCGCTTCAGCTCGACACCAAGCTCGACGGCATTCCTGCCTCGGTGCTGGGTGCCGCGCTCAACCAGGCCCGCGCTGCTCGACTGACGCTGCTCGAGGTCATGGCCGAGGCGATCGACGGTCCAGACGAGATGGCGCCCAACGCACCACGCGTCATCACCGTCCGGATTCCGGTCGACAAGATCGGCGAGGTCATCGGCCCGAAGGGCAAGATGATCAACTCGATCCAGGACGAGACCGGCGCCGACATCACGATCGACGACGACGGCACCATCTACATCGGTGCTGTCGACGGACCGTCGGCCGAGGCTGCTCGGACCATGGTCAACTCGATCGCCAACCCGACGATGCCCGAGGTGGGCGAGCGCTACCTGGGCACCGTGGTCAAGACCACGACGTTCGGTGCGTTCATCTCACTGCTCCCGGGCAAGGACGGTCTGCTGCACATCTCCGAGATCAAGAAGATGGTGGGCAAGCCCCGCATCGACTCGGTCGACGATGTGCTGTCCGTCGGCCAGAAGGTCCGCGTCGAGATCAAGGAGGTCGACGACCGCGGCAAGCTGTCGCTGACCGCCGTCAAGGACGAGGACGAGGCCGCCACCGAAGCGGCAGACGCCTAGAGAACCGTTCAGCTGACGTGAGCACCCGTACGCTCCACCGGGGCCAGGACGGAAGCGTTGTGAAGCGCACCGTTCTGCCCGGTGGACTGCGGGTGGTCACTGAGGCCGTGCCCACCATGCGCTCGGTCTCCTTCGGCGTATGGGTCGGTGTCGGATCCCGCGATGAGACCGGCAAGCAGGCCGGCGCCAGTCACTACCTCGAGCACCTGCTCTTCAAGGGCACCAACCAGCGCAGTGCACTCGAGATCTCGGCGGCCCTCGACGGTCTCGGCGGCGAGATGAACGCCTTCACCGCCAAAGAGTTCACCTGCTTCTACGCGCGGGTGCTCGACGCCGACCTTCCGATCGCGGTCGACGTGATCACAGACATGGTGCTGTCGTCGACGATCACCGGCCCCGACTTCGAGTCGGAACGAGGCGTCATCCTCGAAGAGATCGCCATGCACGACGACGATCCCGGTGATGTCGTGCACGACACCTTCGCCGAGTCGGTCTTCGGTGACACGCCGCTCGGACGCCCGATCCTCGGGTCGGTGGGGTCAATCGAAACGCTCAGCCGCGACACCGTCCGCCGGTACTACAAGCGTTGGTATCGCCCCGAGCACCTGGTGGTGGCGGCAGCCGGCAACCTCGAGCACGCAGCAGTGGTGCGGCTGGTCAAGAAGGCATTCGCAGCCGGGGGAGTGCCACTGACCGGCGCGGCCGCCGGGTTCGCACCTGAGGAGCGCCGCGCGCGTCGCGCCCAGCCGCGTCCGCGCCGGGGTGGCGAAGCCGTCGTCGTCCCCAGGACATCGGAGCAGGTCAACCTCGTGCTCGGCATGCCGGGTGTCGATCGCAACGACCCACGTCGCTTTGCACTTGGAGTCCTCAACAGCGCCCTCGGCGGTGGGATGTCGAGCCGGCTCTTCCAGGAAGTCCGCGAGAAGCGTGGCCTGGCCTACTCCGTCTACTCGTACCAGGCTCAGTACTCAGATGCCGGGCTGTTCGGTGTCTATGCCGGGTGTCTCCCCAAGAAGGTCGACGACGTCCTTGATCTCTGCCGCGCCGAGATCCAGCGGATCTGCCACCGGGGAATCACGGCCGAAGAGCTCGAACGCGGTAAAGGGCAGCTGAGCGGCTCGCTCGTGCTCGGTATGGAAGACACCGGCTCACGCATGAACCGCATCGGCAAGAGCGAGCTGGTCTACGGAGAGATGCTCTCGCTCGACGAGATCCTGCGACGTATCCAGCAGGTCACCCTCGACGACGTGCGCGACGTTGCCTCTGACGTGCTCGACGTCCCGCCGACATTGGCTGTGATCGGACCGTTCGACGGCGACCATGACTTCTCCGGAGCTGTCGCCTCGTGAGCGCCCTCAGGGTCGCCGTCGTGGGGGCGGCAGGCCGCATGGGTCAGCAGACGTGCGCGGCCGTCGACAGGGCGGACGACCTCGAGCTCGTGGCGCGCATCGACCGCGCGGGATCGATGGCCGATGCCGCCGCAGCCGACGCCGACGTCGTGGTCGACTTCACGGTGCCCGATGCTGCGATGGCCAACATCGAAGCTGCTCTTGGTCTTGGTATGCACGTCGTGGTGGGCACGAGCGGGTTTGACGCCGATCGGCTCGCGAAGGTCGAGGAGCTGGTCGAAAAGGCGCCGGGCCTTGGAGTCGTCATCGCCCCGAACTTCGCCATCGGTGCGGTTCTTCTGATGAGGTTTGCGCGTGAGGCAGCCGCCCACTTCACGTCGGTCGAGATCGTCGAGACGCACCATCCCGACAAGGTCGACGCACCGAGTGGCACTGCGGTGCACACTGCACGGGTCATCGCCGAGGCGCGCCGCACCGCCGGCATACCGGCAGCTCCCGACGCGACCAGTCGCTCGCTCGACGGGGCTCGAGGCGCGTCCATCGACGGTGTCCCCGTGCACTCACTGCGGCTCAGGGGCGCTGTGGCCCACGAAGAGGTCACCCTGGGCAACGCCGGTGAGCTTCTGACGCTGCGCCACGACTCACTTGACCGCGCCAGCTTCATGCCAGGCGTGTTGCTGGCAGTTCGGCAAGTCGTGGGTCGACCCGGTCTGACAGTGGGGCTCGAGCCCCTTCTCGACCTCGCTCGTCGTCACTGAGGAAGACCGCTATGAAGGCGCGCTTCGTGGCGTGGGTGCTGGCCGCTCTCTGCGGTTTCTACCTCCTCTTCATCGCTCAGCGGTCGTGGGTACTCATGTCCAGCGGCGAGCCAGTGGCGGTGGTTCTCGGATTGGCACTCGTCGCGCTTCCCGTCATCGGGGTATGGGTGGTGGTGCGTGAGCTGCAGTTCGGCAGTCGCACCGCTGAGCTCGGGAAGGCTCTTGCTGAGGAGGGTGGGTTGCCTGAAGACGATCTCCCGCGCCGGCCCAGCGGTCGCGTCGAGCGCTCCGCGGCCGACGCGCGCTTCGCTGAGCGCCGACGTGAGGTGGAGGCGAGCCCCGACGACTGGGGTGCCTGGTTTCGACTGGCCGTCGCCTACGACGACGCCGGCGATCGGCGTCGTGCCCGCTCGGCAATGCGCACGGCCATCGAACGCTTCGAGGGCTCCAGGGCCGACAGAAGCTAGTCAGAGGCTAGTCGGAAGCCTGGCCCAGACGTCCGGCGTCGCGCCACCAGCGCTCGACCGCAAGCGACGCCATCTGGAACTGCTCGGGCCGGCCGAGGAAGTCGGGGCTGCGCCGATGCACAGGAGTGGCCACGGGACCGGTGTCACGAACGGTGATCACCACTCGGTCGCCAGCGCCTTCGGGCCCCCCCTTTACTGGCGTCGTGGAGACGTCAGTGACCAGCCGCCATGGGTGCACGGCCATGGCGCGCATGGTCAGGATGCGCACGCCCGCATCGTTGACGTAGACCCCGACGGCGAAGAAGCGCGCGAAGGTGATCGCCAGGCCGGTGGCGATCAGGCCGAAGGCCCCCCCGTAGACGAGTCGGGAAGTGACCGGTCCGGGGCTCAGCAGGACCGAGAACGCCAGGAAAGCGGGAACGACGGTGACGAAGATGCCGATGATCGCCACGACGACCCGCAACGGCCCCGGCCGGTAGGGCCGGATCCATGTGACCTGTCGGAAGGCGGCCCCGACCGGGCCCTTAGGGCGATCTGGCCAGAGCTTCCAGCCGGTGAACCAATGACTCATACGTCCATCCTCCCCTTCAGGGGGCGAGCATGCGCAGGAGGGCGGCCACGACCGCCGCGCCAACCACAACCACCAAGAAGGGGGCTCTCAGCAGCAGGGCACCAACGGCGAAGACCAGACCAGCAGCCCGGGCGTCGAGCGTGAGCCCCTGTCCTTCCCCGAAGATCTGCACGGCCGTGAGCGCGGAGAGCAGGGCGATCGGTGTCAGCAACGCAACGCGCGTGACCCGAGGGCGTTCCAGGACCCACTCCGGGATGAAGTAGCCGGAGGCCTTGAGGGCATAGCCACCGACGGCGAGGGCCGCGATGGCCCACCAGAGCTCACTCATCGCCTGCCCCCGGTTCTGGACCAGCGATGCGGTGGATCCGTGGCTCAGGCCAGGCAACGACGACGGCAACGACAGCTGCCGCCAGGACCGGTAGACCGGGCGTGATCAGCGGGGTGAGCACCAGTGCCAGCAGCGCGGCACCACCGGCCACCACTCTGGCTTTCGGCGTGGTCAGCTGAGGCCACAGCAGGGCGAGGAAGGCCGCCCCCACAGCCGCGTCGAGGCCGATCACCTGCGGGTTCGAGACCTGATCGACGGCGAAAGCCCCGGCAACGGTGGCGATGTTCCAACAGACGAAGACCGCCACGCCGGTCGTCCAGAAACCAAGGCGCGAGAGTGCCGGCGTCGGCTGGGCGATCGCCACGGCCGTCGACTCGTCGATCGTCAGCTGGGCAGCACCAAGCCGCTTCAAGCCTTTCACCCGTAGCAGCGGAGCCATGCGCAGGCCATAGAACGCGTTGCGCGAACCGAGCGCGAGCGCGGCGGCTGCACCGGTGACGGCGGCCCCGCCTGCCCCGACGACACCGACCAAGGCGAACTGGGATGCACCGGTGAAGACCAGCGCGCTGAGCGCCACGGTCTGCCACACTGAGAACCCGTTAGCCACGGCCAAGGCCCCGAAGCCCAGCCCGTACGTTCCGACGGCGACGCCGACGCCCCAAGCCTGTTTGCGGACCTCGGTTGCGCGCCGGTCTGGGTCGGATGTGTCGCTCATGGAGCGGGCGACTCCAAGAGGGTGCCGAGCCGAACCTGGCGCAGCTGCGCCACCGGCTCGGGCGCCTGCCCTTTGCGGTCTGTGTCGTCTGGGTCGTCGGTCGACAACGTGCGGTGGGCTCCGTCTGCCGCCCAGCCCGATTCTTCGAGGAAGCGGCGCAGGGTGTCGTCGCCGGCTGCGACCCACGCCACGGCTTCCTGCTCACGGGCGTCAGCAGCGGTCTGCATCGACGCCGTGAGCAGCCGCGATCCGTGCCCTTTGCCACGGTGGTCGGGATCGACGGTGAAGACCACGAGCTCAAGGCAGGTCTCGGGGGAAAGGTCGGGGTCGGCTGCCGGTGCCAGTGCAGCAGCGCCGACGACCGACTCGCTGCCGCTGGAGGTCTCGATCGCCACCCACGTCGTATGGCGGTCACTCGGAGGAGCCATGACGGCCTTCTCCCATGACCGCTCCATCTCGCTTGCCTCGGGGGGCGGTGGAAGCGCGAGGTCGGTGGCGGCTGACAACCAGCTGCGTCGTTGCACGGCAGCGAAGCCCGCGGCGTCGATGAGCCGCGCGGGACGTACGAACACGTCTGCCATACGGGCATCCTCGCAGGCAGTGGCAGTAATCGTCTTCGTGGGCAGTCGCGCGTGGTCGTGTGCGCCCAGCCGCCATAGGCTCGCGCCATGCGAGTCGTCGTCGTCGGTGCTGGCGTCATGGGTCTTCCGGCTGCAGCCGAGCTGTCTGTGAGAGGGCATGACGTCGTCGTGCTCGACCGGTTCGGGGTGGGCAACAGAGTCGCCAGCTCCAGTGGAGCCACCCGGATCTACCGTCTGGCGCACCCCGCGCGCGATCAGGTGCGACTCGCCAGGTGGAACCACACCCTCTGGGACCGCTTGGAGCAGGACGCCGGACGTCCCCTGCGGTTGCGTCGTGGGCTCCTGTGGCGCGGCGGACTCGTCGACGACGTCGAGGGCGCACTCGCGGCCGAGGGGGTTGAGCATGAACGCGTCGACCGACGACGGCAGGCGGCGCTCTTCCCCGAGCTGCGGTGGGACGATGCGTTCGGCGTGGTCTGGCAGCCCGAGGCCGGTGCTGTCCTTGCCGACCAGGCCCTGCAGGCGATGCGCGACCGTCTGGATCACGAGTCGGGTGAGGTGGTGTCGGGAGCCCGCGTTCTCTCGGTGGGCCAGCGCTCAGCGGGTGGGGTCGAGGTCGTCGCTGAGGTGGCGGGCGTAAGGACCTCGTGGATCGCCGACTGCGCAGTCGTGGCGGCAGGGCCGTGGGCGGGGGAGTTCCTCGACGCCTTCGGTATCGACGTCCGACTCACCCCGGTGCTGGAGCAGATCAGCTACGTGCGCGGTGGTGCGGACGTTCCCTGGCAGGACAGACCCTGCATCGTCGACGCCCCTCGCGACGGGTCCTCGTTCGGCTTCTACGCGATGCCGACACCGGGGATCGGCTACAAGGCGGGAATTGACACGCCCCTGCGCGCATTCAGCGACACCGACCTCGACCGCGAGCCGGATCTGGCCCGACAGCAGGAGACGGTCGACCGGGTGCGGCATGAGCTGCCGACCTTCGATGCCTCGATTGTGAAGTCAGAGATCTGCGCCTGGACCGACTCGCCCGACGACCGGTTCGTGATCGACCGACTCGGCGACGTCGTCGTCGCGTGCGGAGACAGCGGACAGGGCTTCAAGTTCCTTCCGTTCTTCGGTGAGGTGCTCGCCAACCTGGTCGACGGCAGCCCAATGGATGACTCGGTGGCCGCCGACGTCGCGTCCCTCGGGCTCGCACGCTTCGCTGCTCGCTAGGCTGATCTCGTGAGCGAATCTGAGATGCAGTTCCGCAGCGACATGACGGTCGAGCTGATCCGGGCCGCTGCCCAGGACGCCGATGTCCTCTTCGCTGCTCGGGTGTCGACGCTCGGCGAGCAGTCTCTTGGCGATGTCGACGCCGAGACTGACGCGGGTCGGTCGGAGGGATTGATCCGCTT
This sequence comes from uncultured Actinomycetota bacterium, assembly GCA_963706045.1. GTDB lineage: Bacteria > Actinomycetota > Actinomycetes > JAHEKZ01 > JAHEKZ01 > JAHEKZ01. Next base: position 87,325 of record CAVPLY010000011.1, read on the forward strand.
CCTCATGCGGGAGCGTCACGGGTCGCCCTTCGAGCACAACTCGATGACGTTCTACGTCCAGGCGCCGATCTTCGTCTTCCGCGAGTTCATGCGGCACCGCATCGCCTCGTACAACGAAGAGTCAGGTCGCTACCGCGAGCTGCGGCCGGTCTTCTACGTCCCGGCGCCCGAGCGCAAACTGGTCCAGGAGGGGAAGCCTGGACACTACGTCTTCGTCGAGGGCACCGCCGAGCAGCACGCGACGGTGGTCGAGGAGACCAAGAAGGCGTGTACCGAGTCGTACCGCGCCTACCAGGCGATGCTCGCAATGGGCGTGGCGCGAGAGGTGGCGAGGGGCGTTCTGCCCGTGGCCACGTACTCGTCGATGTACGTCACCATGAACGCCCGCTCGCTGATGAACTTCCTGTCGTTGCGCACCAAGCGCGAGGGTTCTGCATACCCCTCCTACCCGCAGCGCGAGATCGAGATGGTGGCCGAGCAGATGGAGACGCTGTGGGCTGGGCTCATGCCCGTCACCCACGCGGCCTTCGAGGCCGCTGGCCGCGTTTCCCCGTAGCAGCTGTAACGCCGGCCTGACGGCGAACGATCTCCGGTAGACCCCGTCACCGACCGACCCCCCGAGCGGGTGGTGGCGGGGTCCTGCACGTCGTTGGCCCTTCTCGGCCGATAGCCTGCGGTCATGAGCCAGCAGGCAACCTCCCCGCGCGCCCCCCTCGGGCGGGTGCTGACGGCAATGGTCACGCCGTTCCGCCCCGACCTGTCCCTCGACCTCGATGCCGTTCAGGTGCTCGCTACCTACCTCGTCGACCACGGAAGCGATGGGCTCGTCGTCAACGGCACGACCGGCGAGTCACCTACGACTACTGACCACGAGCAAGAGCTCGTCGTGCGGGCGGTGGTCGAGGCGGTGGGCGACCGGGCCACCGTGATCGCCGGGGCCAGCAGCAACGACCCCGTGCATGCGAGCGAACGCGCGAAGCTCGCCGCCAAGGCAGGGGCGCATGCCCTGCTCGTGGTGTCGCCCGTACTACAACCGGCCGCCGCAAGAAGGCGTGCTACGCCACTTCACGATGGTCGCCGACTCCACCGAGCTTCCCGTGATGCTGTACGACATTCCGGCGCGCACCGGGGTGGCCATCGACGTCGACACGATGGTGCGGGCTGCCGAGCACGAGAAGATCGTGGCGGTCAAGGACGCAAAGGGCGACCTCGCAGCAGCATCGTGGGCGATCTCGCGCAGCGGCTTGGCCTGGTACTCCGGCGAGGACGCCCTCAACCTGCCATTGCTGAGCATCGGGGGAGTCGGGTTCGTCACCGTCGCGGGGCACGTCGCGGCCCGGCGTCTAGGCGAGATGCTGGCCGCGTACGAGTCAGGTGACGTCTATACCGCGACTCGCCTCCACCTGGGTCTGATGCCCGTGTACACCGGCATCTTCCGCACGCAAGGAGTCATGACCGTCAAGGCGGCGCTGTCTCAGCTCGGTGTCATCAACGGAGCGGTACGGCCGCCCTTGGTCGACCTTACGCAGGAAGAGTTTGCGACGCTCACTCTTGACCTAGCCGATGGTGGCGTCGAGGGATTCACCGCATGAGCCATCCACACCCCGAGCTCGGACCTCCACCGCCTGCGCCGGCGGGATCACTACGCATCGTTCCGCTCGGCGGGCTCGGCGAGATCGGTCGCAACATGACCGTCTTCGAGTTCGGCGGCAAGCTCCTGATCGTTGACTGCGGTGTGCTCTTTCCCGAGGACGACCAGCCGGGCATCGATCTGATCCTGCCCGACTTCGACTACATCCGGGACCGTCTCGACGACGTCGTCGGCCTGGTGCTCACGCACGGGCACGAGGACCACATCGGAGCAGTTCCGTACCTGCTTCGCGAGCGTGTCGACATCCCGATCTACGGCTCTCGACTGACGTTGGCCTTCCTCGAGGCCAAGCTGCGCGAACACCGGATCACGCCGATCGCGACGACCGTGGCTGAAGGCGACCGCACAGCTCTGGCGCCGTTCGACCTCGAGTTCATCGCGGTCAACCACTCCATCCCGGACGCGCTTGCTGTGGCGATCCGGACCCCCGCAGGACAGCTGGTGGTCCATACCGGCGACTTCAAGATGGACCAGCTGCCGCTCGACGGCAGGGTCACCGATCTACGCGCGTTTGCTCGGCTCGGTGACGAGGGCGTCGACCTCATGCTGGTCGACTCGACCAACGCCGAGGTGCCGGGTTTCGTCGCGTCCGAGAAAGACATCGTCCCTGCCCTCGATCGGTACTTCGCCCAGAGTGAGCGCCGGATCATCGTGGCGTCGTTCGCCTCGCACATCCATCGAGTGCAGCAGATCATCGATGTCGCCAGGGCCCACCGTCGGAAGGTGGCGTTCGTGGGTCGCTCGATGGTGCGGAACATGGGGATCGCGCGTGATCTGGGGTACTTGACGATCCCTGCTGACACGGTGGTCGACGTCAAGGCGCTCGACGACCATCCTGACGACGGGGTCGTCCTGATCTGTACCGGGTCGCAGGGCGAGCCGATGGCCGTGCTGTCGCGCATTGCCGGACGCGACCACAGCATCGTGCTTGGCCCCGACGACACGGTCATCCTCGCGTCGTCCCTGATCCCGGGTAACGAGAACGCCGTCTTCCGGGTGATCAACGGACTGATGCGCTGGGGCGCGACAGTCGTGCACAAGGGCAATGCGATGGTGCACGTCTCCGGTCACGCAGCTGCCGGAGAGCTGCTCTACCTCTACAACCTGGTGCGGCCCACGAACGTCATGCCCGTGCACGGCGAGATCAGGCACCTACGGGCGAACGCCGATCTCGCCATGGCGACCGGTGTCGAGGCGAGAAACGTGGCAATGGCAGAAGACGGAGTGGTGGTCGACCTCGTCGATGGTCATGCCCGCGTCGTCGGCGCCGTTCCGTGTGGCTACGTGTACGTCGACGGCGCCTCGGTCGGAGACATCACTGAGGCCTCGCTCAAGGACCGTCGAATCCTGGGGACCGAGGGTTTCGTCTCGGTGCATGTCGTCGTCGACTCCGCATCAGGCAAGGTGGTCGGGGGTCCGATCGTCTCGGCGCGTGGGTTCCTCGAGGACGACGCCGTCTTCGACGATGTCCTGCCTCTGATCACGGCGGCGCTGGAAGAGGCCGGTGGGCGAGGCGTCGGCGAGGCGCACCAGCTGCAACAGGTCGTGCGGCGCACGATGGGGCGCTGGGTCAGCAGCACGCATCGCAGGAAACCGATGATCATCCCGGTGGTCATCGAGGTCTGAGGGCACGGCAGGGCGCCCGGCTGGAGTCCAGACGCCATCGCGACACACCGCGTCACCAGCACAGATCGGCTCATACCCCTGGGTAGCCTTCCGCTATGGCCTCGTCTTCCCCCCGGGGCGCCACTCGGTCACGTCCGTCGAGTTCGCGCTCATCGACCTCCACGCGTTCGAGGTCGTCTTCCCGTACTGCGTCCAAGCCGCGCCCGTCAGTGCGTCGTGCCGGTCCTGGGCCGGCGATGCGCGTGGTGCGAGCGCTCTGGCTGGCGGTGAGGGGCCTCTGGCTCGGTGTGGCCCATCTGTTCGGGGGAGCGGCGCGGCGTATCGGCACGAGTGCCCGTGACCTCGACCCCGAGCAGCGACGCGACGGCATCGGTCTGCTCCTCATCGCGCTGGCCCTGGTTGCCGCCGCCTCACAGTGGTGGTCGCTCGATGGGCCGGTGGACGTCACCGCCGATGCGGTCGTGGTGGGCAGCTCCGGTCGGCTGGCCTGGGCTGTGCCCGTGCTGCTGGTCGGCCTCTCCTGGTGGGTGCTTCGCCACCCGGCCGGCCACGCTCCCGCCGGACGCCTCGTGATCGGCTGGGCCGCGACCATAGGCGGCGCCCTCGGTCTCGTGCACGCCCTGGCAGGAACCCCTCAGCCGGTCGACGGCGCTGAGGCCATGCGGTCGGCCGGAGGTTTCATCGGGTTCATGGTGGCAGCGCCGCTGGTATCGGGACTCACGGTGTGGCTCGCCGTTCCCCTGATGGTGTTGATGGTCGGGTTCGGCTTGTTGGTGCTCACCGCAACCCCTGTTCACCAGGTGCCTGAGCGAATCCGGGCCCTGCGTGACCGGCTCTTCTTCAGCCAGCCCGTCGACGAGGTGATCGACCTCGTCGATGCCGACAGCCACGAGCTGAACGCCCCCGCTCGACCACGGCGCCGCAGCTGGTTCCGCTCGCTCCGCCACGAGCACCCGACACCAACGGGACCGGAACCCTTCGAGACGCCCGTGCTGACCGAGGAGGCGCGGGCCGACCTCGATGCCGCAGCCGGTGACGACCCCGTCGTTGACACGGACTTTGAAGACCTCGCACCGGGTTCGGCACCCGGGGCAGCAGTGGGCATCGTGACGCCAGAGGCGACGCAAGCAGCAGACGGTGGTGTCGGCGGCGCTGAGGCCAGCTCACCGATGCCGGCACGCGTCGAGCAGCTACTGCTCGGCGGCGACATCACCTACACGCTTCCGGACCCCGCCCTGTTGCGCACCGGCAGCCCTCACAAGGCCCGCAGCAAGGCCAACGACGCGGTCGTCGCGGCGCTGACCGAGGTGCTCGAGCAGTTCGGCATCGACGCCAGGGTGACCGGGTTCACGAGGGGTCCTACCGTCACGAGGTACGAGGTTGAGCTCGGCCCCGGGATCAAGGTCGAACGCGTCACGGCCCTGAGTAGAAACATCGCGTATGCCGTTGCGAGTGCCGACGTCCGCATCCTCTCGCCGATTCCCGGCAAGTCCGCAATCGGCATCGAGATCCCCAACACTGACCGCGAGATCGTGAGCCTCGGGGATGTCATGCGTTCGTCGGCGGCCCGCGGCGACCACCACCCGATGGTCGTCGGGCTCGGCAAGGACGTCGAGGGCGGCTATGTGTGCGCCAACCTTGCGAAGATGCCGCACGTGCTCGTGGCCGGAGCAACCGGAGCCGGCAAGAGCGGGTGCATGAACGCGCTTATCACCAGTGTGTTGATGCGATCGACCCCCGACGAAGTACGTATGGTCCTTGTCGACCCCAAGCGCGTGGAGCTCACGGCCTACGAGGGCATCCCGCATCTGATCACCCCGATCATCACCAACCCCAAGAAGGCAGCCGATGCTTTGCAGTGGGTCGTCCGCGAGATGGAGATGCGCTACGACGACCTTGCCGCCTACGGTTTCCGGCACGTCGACGACTTCAACAAGGCCGTGCGCTTGGGCACGGTGAAGCCACCGCCCGGCAGTGAGCGCGCCCTCGCGCCCTACCCCTACCTCCTCGTCGTTGTCGACGAGCTGGCAGACCTCATGATGGTCGCCCCGCGTGACGTCGAAGACTCCATCGTTCGCATTACGCAGCTCGCAAGAGCTGCCGGCATCCACCTGGTGCTCGCCACGCAGCGACCCAGCGTCGATGTCGTGACGGGTCTGATCAAGGCCAATGTGCCCAGCCGGTTGGCGTTCGCCACTTCGTCGTTGGCCGACAGCCGGGTGATCTTGGACCAGGCCGGCGCGGAGAAGCTGATCGGTCAAGGAGACGCGCTCTTCCTTCCGATGGGTGCCAGCAAGCCGATCCGGGTGCAGGGATCCTGGGTCAACGAGCAGGAGGTCGCCGCCGTCGTCGCGCACGTCAAGGCCCAGCTCCAACCGACCTATCGCGATGACATCACTGCCGGCCCGGTGCGTAAGGAGGTCGACGGCGACATCGGCGACGATCTCGATATCTTGCTGCAAGCCGTCGAGCTCGTCGTCGACACCCAGTTCGGCTCCACCTCGATGCTGCAGCGCAAGCTGCGGGTGGGTTTCGCCAAGGCGGGTCGCCTCATGGACCTGATGGAGTCGCGGGGAATCGTGGGGCCGTCTGAGGGTTCCAAGGCGCGCGACGTCCTGCTCAAGCCCGACGAGCTGCCGGCTGTGCTGATCACTCTGCGCGGAGAGTAGGCAGGGCACGCTGCGATAGCGCGCAGCGGCAGGCCAGCTGTGAGCGTGGGGCCGGCTGTTTCGGTCGCTTTGTCCTGGGCAGGCCTTCGGCCGTAGACTGGGGGCGTTCGCCGTCTGCGTCCCGAGGGGAGGGGCTTGATGTCTATTGGCTCCGAGGTCCTCGCCGCCCGCGAGAAAGCGGGTCTCTCACTGGCTGAGGTGAGTTCCCGCACCCGGGTTCGGGCGACCGTCATTGGCGAGATTGAATCGGACAATTTCGCCCATTGTGGCGGCGACATCTATGCGCGCGGGCACCTTCGCGCCATTGCGACCGCCGTGGGCGTTGACCCTCAGCCCTGGGTCGACGCGTACGACGCCGAGTACGGCACCGGCGCCCCGTCGGTGACCGAGGTCTTCGACTCAGAAACATCTGCCACTCCGGTGCGCCGCAAGGGTGCCAACTGGAGCGCCGTCATGGCTGCTGCCCTGGTGGTGGCCGTCGGGCTCGTGGCCGTCCAGATCGCTTCCTCCTCCGACGACGGCAGTCGGACCACCACGACCGTCGCAGAGCCGACACCGACGCCGACCAGTTCTGGCACCGACGCCGAGGCCACCGACAAGCCCTCGCAGGTCGCCGAGGCCGAACGCGACGAGGTCGTCGTCCGTGTCACGTCTCTACCCGCTGAGATCAGCTGGGTCCAGGTGACCGCCTCTGACGGATCGGTTGTCTTCTCCGGCTCGATCGGTGGGGGCACGTCGAAGACCTTCCGCGACAAGAACCGACTCTCGCTTGTCATCGGCAACGCCGCGGCCGTCGAGCTGACGGTCAACGGCCAAGATCTCGGCAGCCCCGGGGAGTCGGGCCAGGTCGCCCGACTGAAGTTCACTCCGAAGGACCCCGACGGGACCTCAGGCTGACGTGACACCCCGGGTGTCCCTGGTAACTCTGGGCTGCGCGCGCAACGACGTCGACTCCGAAGAGCTCGCTGCCCGCTTCGCGGCTGCAGGCCTGACGCTCGTCGATGAGCCAGCCGAGGCCGACGCCGTGGTGGTGAACACGTGCGGATTCGTGGCGGCAGCGAAGAAGGACTCCATCGACACGATCCTCGCTGCTGCCGACCTGAAGGGTCCTGGTGGCCCGCAAGCGGTGATCGCTGTGGGATGTATGGCCGAGCGCTACGGCACCGAGTTGGCCGCCGAGCTCGACGAGGTCGATGCCGTCCTCGGCTTCGACGACTACCCCGACATCGCTGCCAAGGTGCGGGCCGTCCTGGCAGGTGACACGCCGTCGGCGCCCACTCCCCAGGACCGTCGACTGCTGCTGCCGATGGCCCCTGCTGACCGCGCGGTGAGCGCTCGCCCCGACGACCGCCTCGCGTCATCGACCCGGCAGGGGCCGGCCTCCGGTCCTCGCGTGCCCAGGCACAGGCTCGACTCGAGTCCGATGGCCCCGGTCAAGATCGCTGCCGGTTGCGACCGTCGGTGCGCCTTCTGTGCGATTCCTAGGTTCCGCGGGTCGTTCGTGTCGCGCCCGCCCCACGAGATCGTCGACGAGGTCGGATGGCTGGCCGGTCGGGGCGTCCGAGAGGTTTTTCTGGTCAGCGAGAACTCCACCTCCTACGGCAAGGACCTTGGCGACCTGCGGGCGTTGGAGCAGATGTTGCCGCACCTCACGGAGATCGAGGGGATCGACCGGGTTCGCGTCAGCTACCTGCAGCCGGCCGAGGTGCGACCGGGACTCATCGAGGTCATGGCAGGAACTCCCGGCGTGGCCCCCTACTTCGACCTCTCCTTTCAGCACGCCAGTGGACCATTGCTCCGCCGGATGCGGCGGTTCGGCGACGCTGACGCCTTCCTCGAACTCATCAGCACGGTGCGCTCCCTGGCACCGACAGCTGGCATCCGGTCGAACGTGATCGTGGGGTTCCCCGGCGAGACCGATCGCGACGTCGAGGTGCTCACTGACTTCCTGGCCGCCGCTCGGCTCGATGTCGTCGGGGTGTTCGGGTACTCCGATGAGGACGGCACCGAGGCCGCCGGGCTCGACGGCCAGCTCGCTGAGCAGGTCATCGAGGAGCGCAGACGCCACGTCGACCAGCTCGTCGAGTCGCTGGTGGCCGACCGAGCTGCCGACCGGATCGGTGAAGTGGTGGAGGTGCTGGTGGAAGAACACGTCGACGGCCTGGCCACCGGCCGCGCGGCGCACCAAGGACCAGAGGTCGACGGCATCGTCGAGCTGCCAGGGGTGGCAGCCCCTGTCGGTACCTGGGTAACGGCACGAGTGGTGGAGTCGACGGGAGCTGATCTCATCGGTGCGGTGGAGCCGGGGTCAGCCGCCCTGGCCGAGGGGCGGACGCTGTGAGCGAGGAGGTCAAGGCGGCTGTCTCGTCCTGGAACCTGCCGAACGCTCTGACTGTCATCCGTCTCTTCCTGGTGCCGGTGTTCGTGGTTGTTGCGTGGGCAGGATTCGGGCGCGACGACCAGGCCTGGCAGGCATGGGCGGCGCTTATCTTCCTGGCCGCCGCCGTCACCGACCTGCTCGATGGCGAGTTGGCCCGCCGCACGGGCAAGGTGACCTCCTTCGGCAAGATCGCCGACCCGATTGCCGACAAGGCCCTCACCGGGGCGGCGTTGATCGTCCTGTCGTGGTTCGACCTGTTGCCGTGGTGGGTCACCGTCGTGGTCATCGTCCGCGAGGTGGTCGTGACGGTTCTACGGTTCTGGGTGATCAGGCACGGCGTCATGGCGGCCAGTCGCGGGGGCAAGCTCAAGACGGCCTTGCAGATCGTCGCCATCACGCTCTACCTCCTGCCGTTGGCCAGCGGTGCTGTCGTCGTCGCCCAAGTCGTCATGGCAGCTGCAGTCATCGTCACGTTGCTGACCGGCATCGACTATGGGCTGCGTGCCATCGCGCTGCGGCGAGCGGGAGCAGCGGCCGATGGGGTCTCACCGTGAGTGAGGCGCAGGCTCTTGCTGCTCGGCTCGTGCCAGCTCTCCACGAACGGGGACTGACGGTGGCCGTGGCTGAGTCGCTGACCGGTGGGCTGGTGATGGCCACCCTCACTGAGATTCCTGGCGCCAGTGCGGTCCTCCGGGGCGGCCCCGTTGTCTATGCCACTGACACCAAAGCCTCTGAGCTCGGCGTCGACCCCGAGCTGCTGGCGTCCCAGGGACCTGTCAGTGCTCTCGTCGCAGAGGCCATGGCCGTCGGGGTTCGCGCCAGATGGCGGGCTGACATCGGCCTCGCCACGACCGGGGTTGCCGGCCCGGACGGCCAAGACGGGCACCCCGTCGGAGAGGTCTACGTGGCGCTCGCCGACGCCTCCGACTCCTTCGCCATTCCGAGGTCGTTGGGGAAGGGGCGCGATCGGGCGGCCATCCGCCAGCAAGCTGTGGAACAGGCGCTCATTGCGCTTGCAGCGCACATCGGGATCGCCGGGGAAGCCACCGCAGGCTGACGCGGTTACACTGGCAGTGCCCGGGCGGCGACCGCCGCTCGGTCTGTCAAAAAAGGCAGGGCCTGTCACGAAGGGATCGCCGATGATCGTGTTGCGTCAGCATCTCGGCGACGAGTTGCGCCGCCAGCGTCAGCAACAGGGACGCACGCTTCGCCAGGTCTCCGCCTCCGCCCGGGTCTCGCTCGGGTACCTGTCCGAGATCGAACGAGGACAGAAGGAGGCGAGCAGCGAGTTGTTGGCGTCGATCTGCGGCGCCCTCGAGATCCCGCTGTCGGCGCTGCTGCGCAACGTCAGCGACGACATCGCTTTGGCCGAGCTCGCATCGGCCCCGGTCATCCCCGCGCGTGGTGACGAAGACGGCGACGGCGGCCCGCGTGCGGCCGCCGGGGTGCCAGCCGCCGTCTGACCGTGGCTGATCGCCCGGAACGTCAGGTCTCGCCAGGGCAACAAAGGGCTCCGCAGGTTCGGGCGGGTAATGCCATGGAGCGGGCCCGAACCCAGATCCTTGTCGCTGCTGCTGACCTCGTCGCCGTCGGCGGACTTGCGTGCGGTCACGATGGCGTCGGTTGCCCGTACGTCCGCCGTGGCCAAGGCCACCGTGTACAACCACTTCCGCGACCGTGACGACGTGTTGCAGGCGTTGCTGGAGTCTGAAGGTGAACAACTCGTCACCCACTGTGCTGCCGTACCGACCGACGAGCGCCTGCAGGCAGCGGCCCGTTGGCTGGGCAGCTCGCCGGTCATCGCTGGTCTCCGCCGCTACGACCCCGCCACGCTGGTGAACGTGGCCAACCGGGCGGCCACTGAACCCAGCGTTCACGAGGTGGTGGCCGGTTGGTGCACCCCCGGCCACGATTGCGCCGATGCTCTGCGATGGCTGGTGTCGTTCGCCGTGGTCCCCGGGGAATCTGGTGAAGCACCCTCCGGGGAAGAAGCGTCCCTCTAGTCTGTCGGCGCGAGGAGCAGTGCCCCACGGTCGTCGATCCCAGGTATCCGGCTCTATCCGTCTCCGTGAGCGGAGCGGCTGCGATCGGCCGCAGCCGGAGCCCCCTCGGCGTGAGCAGGAATCCGGCTTCCTGCAGATGGTGGCGCCAGCCGGAGGAGTGGATGTCTGTGCCGTCGACGCGCTGCACGTGCAGAGGGGGTCGACGGCCGGCGCGCACTGCGCCGGCGAGCGCCTCGGCTGCCGCAGCGGCCCGGAGGGACTCGGCCTCGCTCCACGTCAGCAACGACCGGCCGCCACGCTCGACGAAGAGCGCTAGTCCGTGGTCATCGAGCACAACGGTGGCACCGGCCTTGCGGCCCGGACGGTGCGCGTCGGCCGACGCCGGCCAGGGGAGCGCTGCCCCGTAGGGATTGGCCGGGTCGGTGGCTGCCAGGACGATGGGACCTGAGGCAGAGCCCGGGGGCTCACCCGCGGTTTGGCGACGTCGGATCTGGTCGACCGCCGAGCTACCGGCGAACTGTGCGGCGCCGAGTCCCTCGACGAAGTAGCCGCGCTGGACGCGTCCGGCGTCTTCCATTGCTGACATGACCCGGTAGACGGCGGCGAACCCACCCGAGACGTTCTCGGTGGCGACAGACCCTCGGGTGAGCACGCCATGACGGCTCAGCAGAGCCTCGGCCAGCGCGTGCGCGCGGAGCGTCGGAGTGGCGGGTTCGGAGGCGACGCGAAACCACCGCCCCGGGACCTGTTCGCCAGGGCGAACCCGGGGCGATCTTCGGCCGGCACCGGGGGCGCGGCGTCTGGACGTTGCTACCGAGGTCGGCGGGGCCACCCGTTGCGACCGGCCGAGGTGGCTGCGACCCAGCCGTGTGCGTACTGCGGCAAGGGAGTCGTTGGTCAGGACCCCCGTCCAGACCAGGTCCCAGAGCGCCTCGTCGACGACGTCTGAGGAGTAGCCGGGGAGCCCGGCATGTACGCCACGCGTCAGAAGGGCGACGCCGTCTCCGAAGAGGTCGAGAACGGCCGACTGGGCCTCGGTGGGAGTGTCGATCGCGACCGGCGGGGGCAGCAGCGTCGACATCTGATCGGCCGTGACGAAGCCGATCCACCCGTCGCCCTGCGGCAGCCCACCTGCGCCGAACCACATGACGTCGCCCGAACCGGTCAGCTCGTCGAGCCACGCCGGTTGGTAGCCCGGGAGCCGGGCGGGCAGGATGCTGCGCTCCCACTCAGAAGCAGGAGCGGTGGCGGCGCCGAGCTGTTCGATGCTGCGGTACAGGTCGTCAACGCCACCTGCCCGACCACCTGGGTTCACGCCCTGCCATGCGGGCAGGAAGGTGGTGAGGGCTTCGCTCGCCACCGGCTCTGCCGCTTGTTGCGCCAGTGCGAGGCTGGCGCGGCGGATCTGGCGAAGCACCTCGGCGTCGCACCACTCCGCGCCGGTCTCGCCGGGGCGGAAGGCGCCGGCCACCACTCGGCCGCCGACCGCCAGCCGTTGCAGCGCGGTGTCGACGACGGCGGGACCGAGGAGAGGCCGTGCGCTGCGTCGCTGGTCGAAAAGGGCCCGTGGGTGCGGGCATAGCGCGAGACGAGATCACCCACCGGATCGGTCACCGAGGCAGTGAACGCGCCGGAGATCCCGGGGGAAGCGGAATGCCGATGGCGTCGCGGAGGCGAGCGAGGTCTTCGACGGCGACCAGGCGCTCGCCGGAGGGCAGTCGAACTGACACCGCCCGGTTGCTGTCGACGAGGACAGCTGCCCATGTCGGGTCTGCGCCGCGCCTGACCAGGTCGTCGTCGGACAGTGGCCCGAGCACCCGAAGGGCATCTGCGACCGCCTCAGGATCGCGCAGCCGACGTTCGTCGGTGAGCCACCCGACGCGGCGCTCGACGAGCGCGATGGCGTCAGGGTCGAGCAGCTCGCGGAGCTCGGCCTGCCCCAGGAGCTCGGCGAGCAGCGTCGTGTCGACCGAGAGCGCAGCGGCCCGCCGCTCGGCGAGAGGTGCATCGCCTTCGTAGAGAAAGGCGCCGACGTAGGAGAAGAGCAGGGAACGGGCGAACGGTGACGGTTGCTGGGTCTCGACCTCGACGATCCGCATCCTGCCCCGGTCGAGATCGGTGAGCAGGTCGCGCAGGCCAGGAACGTCGAAGACATCCTGAAGGCACTCGCGCATCGTCTCGAGCACGAGCGGGAAGGTGGGGTGACCGGAGGCGACTCCGAGCAGCTGCGCGGAGCGCTGGCGTTGTTGCCACAGCGGAGTGCGTCGGTCGGGGCGACGCCGTGGCAGCAGAAGCGCACGGGACGAGCACTCGCGGAAGCGGGCGGCGAACAGCGCCGACCCCCAGACCGCGTCGGTGACCTCACGCTCGACGTCGTCGGGATCGATGAGCAGGTGGTCGCTCAGCGTCGGTGCTCCGCCGTCATCGGAATCACCGAAGTCGGGCAGTCGAAGAACGATGCCGTCGTCGGACGGCATCACCTGCACGTCCATGTCGAGGTCGTTGCGCAGGCGCGCCGCGATGGCTAACGCCCACGGCGTGTTCACGCGTCCCCCGGCGAGAGAGTGCACCACGAGTCGCCAGTCGCCGATCTCGTCGCGGAAGCGTTCGACCACGATCGTGCGGTCGTCGGGAACCGCCCCGCAGATCTCGTGCTGCTCGGCCAGGTAGGCGATGGCGTTCGTTGCGGCATTGTGGTCGAGACCGACGGCGGTCAGCTGTGCTTCGGCGCCTTCGGCCGTGGCCCCCGGAGCTGCCGGATCGTGGCGCCGATGGCCTGGCCGAACTCGCGGGGGCGTCCCACCGTGTCGCCATGCCAGAAGGGGAGCTTTCCGGCGCGCCCCGGTGCGGGGCTGACGAGCACCTGGTCGTGGGTGATGTCGACGATCTGCCACGACGTCGAGCCAAGGGCGAAGACGTCGCCGACGCGCGACTCGTAGACCATCTCTTCGTCGAGCTCGCCCACCCGTCGCCCTGGGCCTCCGCCACCGGCCAGGAACACCCCGTAGAGACCGCGGTCGGGGATGGTTCCCGCGTTGATGACGGCAACGCGCTGAGCGCCGGGGCGCGCGGTGAGGACGCCGTCGTCGCGGTTCCAGACCAGTCGCGGCTTCAGCTCGGCGAAGGCGTCGGAGGGGTAGCGGCCGGCGAGCATGTCGAGCACGCCGTGCAGTGCCGAGTCGGGCAGCGATCGAAAGGGGTCGGCACGGCGGACCATCGACGCCAGGTCGGTGACCGTCCAGTCGTCCATGGCGACCATCGCCACCACCTGCTGGGCGAGGACGTCGAGCGGGTTGCGGGGCACGGCGAGCGCTTCGATCTCGCCCTTGCGCATGCGCTCGACGGCCACCGCACTGGGCAGCAGGTCGCCGCGGTGCTTGGGGAACAGAACGCCCCGCGAGACGCCTCCGACCTGGTGACCGGACCGTCCGATGCGCTGCAGTCCGCTGGCCACCGAGGGCGGTGACTCGACCTGGACGACGAGGTCGACGGCACCCATGTCGATGCCGAGCTCGAGGCTGCTCGTCGCCACCACGGCGGGAAGCGTGCCCTGCTTGAGCTGCTCCTCGATCTCGCTGCGTTGTTCACGGGAGACCGATCCGTGGTGGGCGCGGGCAATCTCGGTACGTGGGTCGTCGGTGGTACGCGGCAAGGTGGCGCCGGCTTGGGCCATGACGGCGGCGGGGGCCGAGGTGGGTGGTGGCAGCTCGCTGCCGGTGGCGCGTCGCTCGGCCTCCTCGTTGAGTCGGGCAGCCAGCCGCTCGGTGAGGCGGCGGGAGTTGGCGAACACGATGGTCGACCGGTGCTCTTCGACGAGGTCGACGATCCTGGACTCGACGTGCGGCCACAACGACGGTGGCGCGGCCGCCAGCTCACCGTCGACATCGAGGGCACCGTGGTCGCCAACCGCTGTGAGATCTTCGACCGGTACGACGACAGATAGGTCGAACTCTTTGTCGCTGGGCGGCTGGACGACGGTGACCGGTTGCGCACCACCGAGAAAGGCGGCAACGGTCTCGGTGGGCCGAACCGTCGCCGACAATCCGATGCGCTGCGCAGGGGAGTCGACAAGCTCGTCGAGACGCTCCAACGACAGCGCAAGGTGCGCGCCACGTTTGGTGCCGGCCACGGCATGCACTTCGTCGATGATCACGGTCGAGACGCTGCTGAGCGTCTCGCGTGCCTTCGAGGTGAGCATGAGGTACAGCGACTCGGGCGTGGTGATGAGCAGCGTGCTCGGGCGACGAAGCTGTCGCTGACGTTCGGCCGGCGGTGTGTCACCGGAGCGGATGGCGACCGAGATGTCCGGAGGGGTGAGGTTCTTACGTTCGTAGGCGTTGCGAATGCCCGCGAGTGGAGCGCGCAGGTTGCGTTCGACGTCGACAGCGAGGGCCTTGAGCGGCGAGACATAGAGCACCGTGGTGGCAGGGTCGGCCGGTGGCTCAGAGGCACAACGGTCGAGTGCCCAGAGGAAGGCGGCGAGGGTCTTACCAGACCCCGTCGGGGCGACCACAAGGGTGTGCTGTCCCTGACTGATGGCCTGCCACGCGGCCTCCTGTGCTGGCGTGGGTTCGGCGAAGACGCTCGTGAACCACCCCCGGGTATGGGGTGAGAAGGCAGAGAGGGCTGACGGCACCTGCTCATCTTGGTCGGTGCCTGTGACAGTGCCCACCCAGGGCCACCCGCTCTCAGCACGTGGGGGTCCGACACAGTGGGCCGGAAGCGTCTGAGGGCGTGGTGGCCCGATCTTCACCGGCGTGGGCGCTTGTAGACACAGGTAAGAGGCGGATGAATGGAGTCATGTCATCGCTGACTCATGCACCGCTTCGTTCCCGAACGCGCCGCTCGGCCTCGCTCGCTGCTCTCATGATGCTCGCCGTCGTGTCGTTGTCCGGCTGCTTCAAGCTCGACATGTCGCTAGAGCTGTCACCCGACAACACCGTCGATGGCTCGATCATCTTGGCGGTCAACCGAGCCCAGGCTGAGCTCTTCGGCGGTGAGGACGCGCTGCGCGAGTCGTTGTCCGGCGAGGGCGGCAGCCTGATCGACAATGCACCCGACAGCGGCACCGTCGAGACCCGCGACTACGAGGATGACGACTGGATCGGCAACGAGTACGTGTTCAAAGACGTCGGCCTCGACGAGTTCAGCGGCGCCGACACCGGCGAGCTGTCCATCACGCGCGAGGGTGACACCTTCGTCGTCGAGGGCATGCTCGACCTCTCGCAAGGCACCGAACCCGATGCAGCGGCCGCGGCTCTGCTGGAGTCGGCCGAGACCGAGATCTCCATCACCTTCCCAGGTGCGGTGCAGAGCAGCAACGGCGTCGAAGACGGCAACACCGTCACCTGGTCACCGAAGGCCGGCGAGAGCACCGAGATCTCGGCGGTGGGTAGTGCCGAAGCTGGACTTCCCATCACCTTGATCGCCGCTGTCGTGGCACTGGTGGCGCTGGTCGCGGTCGGGGTCGTGCTGCTCGTCATGCTGCGCGGCCGTCAGGCTGCCGCACTGCCTGCGGCTGGGCCTCTTCCCGAGGGAAGCATCGTTCCGGACGCCCAGCAGCCGGACGCCCAGCAGCCGGACGCGCCGACAGGCGACGAGCCACCCGCACCCCCGGCTCCTCCCGCTCCCTGAGTGACCAGCGGCCTCTTGTCGTACAGTCGCCTGCGTGCGATTCACCGACTTCTGGGACCGGATGGAGACCCATCTCGGCTCCTCCTATGCACGCAGCTATGCGCGCGATCACGTCCTGAGCCAGCTCGAGGGGCGCACCGTCGAGCAGGCTCTCTCCGACGGTGAAGACGCGACGCGCGTGTGGCGCGCGGTCGTGGCGGCGCTCGACCTACCCGCTCGCTACCGGTGAGACGGCGATGAGCTCCCGGTGAACCTGCAGACGACCACGCCGCTGCAGCGGCGAACGGTTCGCGTCCTGGCCGCCGCCCAGGTGCTGACAGGCGTTGGCGTCGGTGCGGGCGTAGCGGCAGGCAGCTTGCTTGTGGCCGACCTCACCGGAGCGGAGGGTCTGGCTGGTCTGGCGCAGACGGCTGGCGTCGTGGGGGCGGCCGTTGCCGCCGGCCCGCTCGCCTGGTTGTCGGTGCGCTCCGGACGCCGCATCGGCCTCGTGACGGGGCTCTGGATCGCTGCCGCCGGAGCGCTGGTCGTGATTGGTGCCTCGGTCCTCGAGGTGGTCCCGCTCGTGCTGCTGGGGACGTTCGGGGTCGGAGTCGCCTCAGCGGTAGGGCTGCAGGCCAGGTATGCGGCGAGCGACCTGGCCTCACCCGTCCACGTCGGACGTGACCTGTCCATGGTGGTCTGGGCGACGACGGTTGGCGCGGTTCTGGGACCCAACTTGATGCAACCGGCGGCCAACCTCGCCGAGGCGGTGGGCCTGCCGGCGTTGAGTGGTCCCTACCTGGTCACCGCCTCCAGCATCACATTGGCGGCACTGCTGGTGGCGGGAATGCTGCGCCCGGATCCGCTGCTTGCTGCCCGCGACCTGGCAAGGGCTTCCAAGGCCGAGGACTACCTGGAACCCCGGCAGATGGGGATGATCGCCGAGCTGACGCACGGGGCCAGGGTGGTGCGCTCGGCACCTGGGGCAACCCTCGCCGTCGCCGCCATCGCTGTCGGCCACGTGGTGATGGTCATGGTGATGGTCATGACGCCGGTGCACATGCAGCACGTCGACGTCACGCTGCAGGTCGTCGGGCTGGTGATCAGCGTGCACATCCTGGGCATGTACGCGTTCTCGCCGATCGTGGGTTGGCTCGCTGACCGACGAGGCAGCGTCGCGGTGATCAGCGGTGGCGTGGTGGTGCTCGCGCTCTCGACGGTGATCGCCGGAACGGCTCCTGGCGACTCCATCGTGCAGCTCGGGATCGGTCTCTTCCTGCTCGGCCTGGGGTGGTCGGCGACCTTGGTCGGTGGCTCGGCGCTGCTCTCGACCTCAGTGCCCGAGGAGACCCGACCGGCGGCGCAGGGGGTCGGAGACACGGTCATGAACGTGGCGGCGGCGGTGGGCGGCGTCCTGGCGGGCGTCATCGTGTACACGGCCTCATACGGGTGGCTGAACGCGGCGGCCGCTCTGTGTCTCATACCCCTGGCGGCTGCGCTGGTGCGGCGGCGTGTCGCAGATGCCGTTCGAACACCTGTTCGGTAGAGTCACCGCGACGCATCACGCAGTTCCGCTATCCACAGGCTGAGGGCGTCGCCCTCCGACTGTCAGAGGTCCGGCGTAGCGTCGCCAGCGACATCAAGGTCACTGCATGCTTACCGCATGCCCGACCGAGTACCGACAGGCACCGACCACCCGTGAAGGGGAACTCATGGCAGACCGCGACAAGGCCCTCGACTCCGCACTCGCCCAGATCGAGCGCCAGTTCGGCAAAGGGTCGGTCATGCGTCTCGGCGACGAGACACGCGCGCC
The DNA here is from genome assembly GCA_963706045.1 of uncultured Actinomycetota bacterium. Taxonomy (GTDB): domain Bacteria; phylum Actinomycetota; class Actinomycetes; order JAHEKZ01; family JAHEKZ01; genus JAHEKZ01. The sequence goes on from CAVPLY010000011.1 coordinate 105,080, forward strand.
GGTCGAGGTGATCCCTACCGGGGCCATCTCGCTCGACATTGCTCTCGGCATCGGGGGTCTCCCACGCGGACGCGTCGTGGAGATCTACGGCCCCGAGTCGTCAGGTAAGACGACGGTGGCTCTCCACGCCGTCGCCAATGCCCAGGCACTGGGTGGCATCGCCGCCTTCATCGACGCCGAGCACGCGCTCGACCCCGAGTACGCCAAGAAGCTGGGCGTCGACACCGATGCCTTGCTGGTGTCGCAGCCAGACACCGGTGAGCAGGCGCTGGAGATCACCGACATGCTGATTCGCTCAGGCGCGATCGACATCATCGTGATCGACTCGGTGGCAGCCCTGGTGCCGCGCGCTGAGATCGAGGGCGAGATGGGCGACAGCCACGTCGGTCTGCAGGCACGCTTGATGAGCCAGGCGCTCCGCAAGATCACCGGGGCGCTCAGCCAGACCGGTACCACCTGCATCTTCATCAACCAGCTCCGCGAGAAGATCGGCGTCTTCTTCGGATCGCCTGAGACCACCACCGGCGGCAAGGCACTGAAGTTCTACTCGTCGATTCGGCTGGACGTCCGACGGATCGAGACGCTGAAAGACGGTACCGAGCCGGTGGGTAACCGCACCCGGATCAAGGTCGTCAAGAACAAGATGGCGCCACCCTTCAAGCAGGCTGAGTTCGATATCCTCTACGGCCACGGAATCTCGCGCGAGGGCTCGTTGCTCGACCTCGGCGTCGAGAACGGCTTCGTCCGTAAGTCCGGTGCCTGGTACACGTACGAGGGCGACCAGCTCGGTCAGGGTAAGGAGAACTCGCGCAACTTCTTGATCGACAATCCCGACCTCGGCAACGAGATCGAGAAGAAGATCAAAGAAAAGCTCGGGGTCGGGCCGCAGGTTGATGCCGAGGCTGAGGACATCGATCTCACCGAACCGGCCCCCGTCGACGCCTAGCGGTGGCGAAGGCAGCGAGAGCGGCCCGCGAGCGGTCGCCGGAGTCGGAGGCGTTTGCCGAGGGCATCGGGCCTGAAGCGGACGCCGACCCGGTCGAGGTCGCCAAGCAGATCGTCCTGAACCAGATCAGTGCGAGCGCCAAGAGCCGTCACCAGTTGGCGCAGGTGCTTGCGCGCAGAGAGGTCCCCGATGACGCGGCCGAGCAGGCCCTGGACCGATTCACCGAGCTCGGCTACATCGACGACGCGGCGTTCGCCCGAGGGTGGGTGGAGTCACGGCAGCGCACCCGCGGCCTCGCTGCACCGGCTCTCCGTCGCGAGCTGCGCGACAAGGGCATCTCGGCTGACCTGATCGATGAAGTGCTGCTCGCCTGCGTCGACGGTGATGCCGAGCGAGTAGCCGCCGGTGTGCTCGTCGACAAGAAGCTACGCACCATGCGTTCGGGAAGGCCGGTTGACCGCGACACCGCCACCCGCCGCCTCGTGAGCATGCTGGCCCGCAAGGGATACAACTCGTCAGTGGCGTACAGCGTGGTGCGCGAGCGGCTCGATCAGGTCGAGACCGGCTAGGGCAGCAGGTGAGCATATGGGCCGTGTCGGCCTCGCCTCAGCTTTCGAGCGTAAGAGTGGGTACGCCAGGCGGGTCGAAACCGAAGACCTGGCCATAGAAGGACAGCTCGGACTCGAGGGCCACGATCGTCGACTCGGCCTTGCGAAAACCGTGCTGTTCGCCTGCGAAGAGCAGGTAGGCGTGCGGAATGCCAGTGCCGGCGAGGGCGTCGGCGACAGCCTGGGGTTGGCTTGGCGGAACCACCTTGTCGTCGTCTCCCTGGAGCAGCAGGATCGGAGTCCGCAGCTGGCGCAGGTGGGTGAGCGGCGAGCGTTCGACATATCGGTCGCGGGTCTCGGGCAGTGGGCCGATCAGGCCGTCGAGGTAGCGCGACTCGAAGTCGTGGGTGTCTTCGGCGAAAGGCAGCAGGTCGGTCACCGGGTAGTAGGCGGCCCCGGCGGCGAAGGCATCGGTCTGCACAAGGGCCGCGACGGTGGTCCATCCGCCTGCCGATCCACCGCGGATGCCGAGACGTGCGCCATCGGCGATGCCTGCGACTGCCAGGGCCTGCGCTGCTGCGACGGAGTCCTCGACGTCGACGATTCCCCACTGGGTTCGAAGGCGGTCACGGTACTCGCGGCCGTATCCGGAGGAGCCGCCGTAGTTGACGTCGATGACTCCGATCCCGCGACTGGTGAAGAAGGCCTTCTCGACGTTGAGCCCAGGGACCGAGTGCGAGGTAGGTCCGCCGTGGACGTACACCACGAACGGTGGCCGCTCGCCATCAGGCGCAACGGCACCCGGGTTGCGTGGCGGGTAGACGAACGCGTGGATGTCACGCCCGTCGACGCCCGCGAACGTGTGCGCCTCCGTGCGCGGCAGAAAGGCGGCGTCCGGCAACGACTCGGTGGATGGGCGGACGACGTCGAGCGCGAGTTCTGGGCCTGAGATGTCGACCACGGCCACTGACCACGGCATCGTGTCGGAGCGCACGACCGATGCGACGGTCTCTCCGAGGGCCATGACGTACGGCTCCCAGGTGTGGTCGAGGCCACTGGGTGTCAGCGAGCCATCGGCGGGATCGAGAATCGACAGCAGCTCGTGTCCGCGACCATGGGTCACTGCGAGCCGACCGTCGGACAGCACCGCGTAGCTCGTGAAGCCCAACAGCCAGAGTGGGCTGAAGAACTCTTCGTCCCGTGGTGCCAGAAGCTCGCAGGTCTGGAGACGTTGATCGACGCCGTCGGCAAGGGTGATGCGGTAGATGTTCCACCACCCGGTGCGGTCGCTGACCGCATACAGGTGGTCGTCGTCGGCCCACTCCGGTTGCATCACCGACTCGGTGGTCGAACCAGCCACCACGCGCTCGGTCGCGGGCAGAGCGTCGGAGATGTTGACGACGGCGGCCACGGTGCCGTCCCACGGCATCTGCGGGTGGTCCCACGCGACGTACGACACGCGCTGTGCATCGGGTGAGAGCCGGGGATGTGAGTAGAAGTGGTGCTGATCGTTGACGACGACAATGGCGGTGTCGTCATCAGCAGCCGATCCGTCGAGCGGGATCAGCACCAGATCACGGGTGACGACGCCGGCGACATGTGTCTCGCGGATGGCGAGCACCGTGCCTGAGGGTCCCGGCCGTGGCTCCCCGTACATGTGCGTGGTGTCGGGGGTGGGTGCGGTGGTCAGAGGACGCGGCTGCGACTGTCCGTCGGGCAGCAGGTAGAGGCGCTGGTCGTCCCAGAAGCAGAAGGTGGTGGCGTCCGGGGTGCTAGCCAGGCCGGAGGTGCTGACCCTCGTCCATGGGTGGGCGCCGTACTCGATGATGCGGCTACGCACGCTCCATTCGGGGCCGACCACATCGCTGATCTCACCGTCGGCCGTGCGGCGAGTCAGGGCGAAGCGGCCACCATCGCGCGGACGCCCCTCGAGCCACCAGATCTCACGCTGATCGGAGTCCTCTGGTGAGGCCACGACGGCCGGGAACTCCAGGGACCGGGTGCCGCTGGCCACGTCTGCCGCACTGATCGGTGAGGGCCAGGTGCCATAGGGGAGTGTCGCTACTGCATTCATCCCGGGACTGTATCCATCAGCGACCACGGGTGTTGGCAGAAACCAGTTCACTGAATGGCCATTCAGCGAACTGGTACTGTGGCCGGGTTGTCCACCGACGGAGGAGACCACCGTGACGACCGTGGAACGCCACACCCTGCCTGGCCGCGACTACCGCGACCCGGAGATCTACGAGCTCGAGCGCCAACGCATCTTCCTGCAGTCGTGGTTCTGCGCCGGACGCGAAGAGCAGGCCCCCGACCCTGGCGACTGGTTCACCGTGGACGTCGTGGGCGAGAGCATCATGGTTCTGCGCGGTGACGACGGCGCGCTGCGCGCTTTCTACAACGTCTGCCGCCACCGCGGATCGCGCCTCCGTGAAGAGCCCAGCGGTAACGACAAGGGCACCATCATGTGCCCGTACCACGCCTGGTGCTACGACCTGAAGGGCGACCTTGTCGTCACACCGAAGGTCGATGAAGACGAGATCGACCGCAGCAAGCTGTCGCTCTGGCCAGTGCATCTTGAGGTGTGGCAAGGCTTCGTCTTCGTCAACCTCACGAAAGGATCTCCGCGTCCGCTGCGCGAGACCATCGGCGCGGCGTACGACGACATGCTGAGCTTCGAGCGCTTCGAGATGGACGAGCTGCGGATCGGTGCGTCGTCGGAGTGGATTGTCGAGGCGAACTGGAAGATCATCATCGAGAACTACAACGAGTGCCTGCACTGTCCGACTGTGCACCCCGAGCTGGTCGAGGTGATTCCGGCCTACCGCAAGGGCTATGTGTTCGAAGAGGGTCGAGACGACGGTGGGGTCACCCTGGCCAGCGGCGGTACCTACGCCCCAGGGGTCGACACGCTTCCGACGCTCCCATCGATGAACGAGCTCGACGCCCGGTCGGTCTACGGCGGCACGATCTTCCCGAACATCATGATCGACACCTCGGGGACAGCGATCATCGTGACGCAGCTGTTTCCGCAGGGACCGACGCGGACGCGTCAGGTGGGGTGGTACCTCTTCCACCCCGATGCGATCAACGCACCCGGCTTCGACCCCAGCGGACTCGTGCAGTTCGGCGAGCTCGTGGCTGGCCAGGACAACGCCATCTGCGAGCGTGTTCAGCTCGGCGTGAGCTCGCAGGCGTTCGACCACGGCGTGTATCCCGAGAAGGACAAGTGGGTCTACGCCTTCAACCAGCGCTATCTGGCTGAGCGCGACGGCGGCTGAGCGAGGGACCCGAGGGTTGTGCTGGTGGCCCCGGCATCAACGGCAGGCGGCAGGTCGCGAGGGTCGACGGGGCCCTGGCGTGGGTGAAGGAAGATCCCGGCCCGTGGCTTCGGCTCGATGTACGTGCTCTTCGGCGGCATCACCTCACCGAGTTCGGCCACTGCGATGAGTTCGGCGTGCGAGGGGGCGGCGAGCACGAAGAAGGCGTCGTCGGGGTGGGTGGCGGCCACCTCGTGCGCATCCTTCAGCTCAGAGACGTAGCTGACCCGGTCGTGCCCTGAGGCCACGCCCAGGTGAGGCAGCAAGATCTCGGCGTCCAAACGGGCGACGTCCAGCGCGGCCGCACCCTCGTTCTTGGTCGTCGGTAGCTGCACCCGGTACCAGGCCCCGGCCAGGTGCAGGTCGAATCCTCCGTGCCCACGGGTGGGGCCGGACGCCACGGTGACGTCAGCGGTCCGCTTCAGATCCGCAAGCAGGGCTGGCGCATCGATCGGTCCCGACACGAGTCGGTCGAAGGCGAGAAGGTGAGTCTGGCTCTCGGGGTAGAGCACGCACAGCACAGTTCCGCCGCGAGGGCTGCCGTGGTCGCGCCAGCGGGCGACAGTCGCCGCCACCCGGTGATGGCCATCGGCGACGTAGTGGCCAAGCGCGCTCAGCCGCTCGATCAACACCACCGCATCGGAAGTGGAGACTCGCCACACCTGCTGCTCGACGTGGGTGATGTCGGTAACCGTGAGCAGGGGGGGCGCGACATCGTGGCGTTGACGATTGACTCGACCTCGGCATCGTCTCTGTGCATCACAGCGACGAGCTCTGAGCGAGTAGGCACCGCCTCGAAATGCTTGGCGAGCGCCTTCACCTTCTCGGGCTTGACGTCTTCGTGACCGAGAACTCGCCCGTCGACGAAACCGCTGACGTCGATGTCGGCAACGACACCGGTGTGCACGTCTCCATCGCGGTCAATGCGGTAGATGTAGAGCGCCGGGTCACCCAGGTCGCCGTACGAATCCGAACGCAGTAAGCGTTCGAGACCGGCCGCGTTAGCCGCGCCAATGTCCTCGTACGACGCACCGGGCATGTCGAGAGCAGAACGAGTCACGTTCAGATAGCTCAAGGGGTTCTCGAGGAGCAGGTTGGCGCGCTGCGCGGCGCTCAGCGCGTCATGCATGGGGCACACGACGTCTGTGGCATGGATCGCCTTGACGATCCGCGCGGGAAAGGGCCTGACCAGAGTCATTGGCGCGACTCTGACGTCAACACCGCGGGGTTCACCACGTGGATGGGGGCGTCGCTGGCAAAGGCGGCGACGACATCGACGACACCCTCGGCGACGGCCAGCTGCGCCTGCTCCGTGGACGCCCCGATGTGGTGCGTCCCCACGACGGCAGGGTGGGTCGACAACGGAGATGTCCACTCGGCTGTGCCTGTTCCCGGCTCGTCCGGAAACACGTCGAGCCCGGCGCGGACCCGCCCGCCATTCAGAGCATCGAGCAAGGCGTCCGAGTCGACGACGTCGGCCCGTGAGGTGTTGATGAGGATCGCCCCTGGCCGCATTGCGTCGATCGTCTCGCGGTCGACGATGCCGGCGGTCGAGGGTCCTGCGGGGATGTGCAGCGACAGGATGTCGACTGCCGCGGCGAGGGACGGCAAGGAGTCGAGCAGGTCTATGCCGAGGTCGGTGATGCGAGCCTGTGACTCGGGGGACCGGCCGGGCCGTTGGAGCGCGATGACCTTCATACCGAACGCCTTGGCGCGTTGGGCGACTCCGAGCCCGATGCTGCCGAGGCCGACGATCCCGAGCGAGGCGCCGGCGAGTCCGCGAGCCCCCTTGGTCATGCCCTTCTTGTCCCAGTGGCCCTCGCGCATCTTGATCACGCCGTCCGGGATGCGCCGGTCGATGGCAAGCATGAGGCCGAAGGCGAGCTCGGCCACGGCAGCAGCATTGCGGCCGGGCACGTTGCTGACGACGACGCCGGCTGACGTGGCAGCTGCGACGTCGATGGTGTTGGTCCCGGCCCCCGCGCGTACGACCAGGGCGAGGGCCTTGCCGGCGTCAACCGTGGCCTGGGTCACCTTGGTGCTGCGCACGATCAGCGCCTCGTGGTCGCCGATGTGATCCGGCAGCGTGTCGCCCGTGAGGTCTGGGTTGATGACGCAGGTGTGGCCGGCGGACTCGAGCGCGGCGACCGCCGATGCTTCGAGCGAGTCGGCAACGAGGATGCGCATGGTGACCTCTCATCGGGCGGCTAGATCGACAGGTGAACGGGGCAGGCAGGTCGTGCAGGTGATTCGAGCGGGCGAGCGATGATCAGCCTGCCATGATCAGCCTGACAGGGCGGTCGCCCTGGGTGCGAGCATGTGATCCACGATGTGGCATAACCATCCCACACGGTGGCACCCCGAGGGGGGCGATCGTGAACACCTACCCTTGGGCCTGTGACGGCACGGACCTACGAGGTACGCACCTACGGGTGCCAGATGAACGCCCACGACTCCGAGCGACTCGCCGGGTCGCTGGAGGCCGCTGGATACGTTCGGGCGGCTGGGGCGCAGACGCCCGACGTCGTCGTGTTCAACACCTGCGCCGTGCGCGAGAACGCCGATAACCGGCTCTACGGCAACCTCGGGCACCTGGCCCCGGTGAAAGAGGCGAACCCCGGTATGCAGATCGCCGTTGGCGGCTGCCTGGCGCAGAAGGACCGCCGCCGCATCGTCGAGCGGGCGCCATGGGTCGACGTGGTGTTCGGCACCCACAACGTCGGAGCCCTTCCTGTGCTGCTCGAGCGCGCCCGCGTCCACGAAGAGGCCCAGGTCGAGATCCTGGAGTCGCTTGAGGTCTTTCCGTCGACCCTGCCGACCAGACGTGAGTCGGTCTACGCAGCCTGGGTGTCGATCAGCGTGGGCTGCAACAACTCGTGCACCTTCTGCATCGTGCCGTCGCTCCGTGGTGTCGAAAAGGACCGTCGCCCTGGGGACGTGCTCAGTGAGGTACGGGCGTTGGTGGACGAGGGCGTCCTCGAGGTGACGCTGCTTGGTCAGAACGTCAACTCGTACGGAGTCGAGTTCGGTGACCGGTTCGCCTTCGGCAAGTTGTTGCGGGCATGTGGTGAGGTCGACGGGCTTGAGCGCGTGCGGTTCACGTCACCGCATCCTCGCGACTTCACCGACGACGTCATTGCTGCCATGGCCGAGACGCCGAACGTGATGCCCTCTCTGCACATGCCGCTGCAGTCTGGTTCAGACGCCGTGCTCAAGGCGATGCGGCGCTCATACCGACGCGAGAAGTACCTGGGCATCATCGAGCGGGTGCGTGCCGCCATGCCAGAGGCCGCGATCACCACCGACATCATCGTGGGATTTCCCGGTGAGACTGACGCCGACTTCGAGCAGACGCTGGAAGTAGCGGCGGAGGCACGCTTCTCCAGCGCCTTCACGTTCCAGTACTCCAAGCGTCCCGGGACACCGGCGGCTGACATGGCCCACCAGGTATCGGCAGAGGTTGTGAAGGAGCGCTACCAGCGTCTGGTCGAGCTCGTCGACGAGATCGCCTGGGATGAGGCGAAGAAGCAGGTGGGGCGAACCGTCGATGTGCTGGTGGCTGAAGGAGAGGGCCGCAAGGACGAGGCGACCGGACGACTGTCCGGGCGGGCCGCTGACAACCGGCTGGTGCACTTTGCGGTGAACGCGGGTGCGGCTGACGATGGCGCGGTAGCTGCAGGCAAGAACGGTGACGTACCGCGGCCAGGCGACATGGCACACGTGCAAGTCACATATGGCGCACCGCATCACCTGGTCGCTGATGGACCCGTCTGCGAAGTGCGTCGCACCGCTGCCGGCGATGCGTGGGAACGGCGCACGTCAGACGCCGGCTGTGGCCCTGTGGATGGAGGCGGGGTCTCCAGCGAAGTAGGTCCGGTCGTACTGGGCCTGCCCACGGTCGGCGCGACCCAGGTGCTCTGACGGTGCTGGTCGCCGCCGCCTTCTTACCTCACCCACCCGTGTTGCTCCCCGAGGTGGCTGCGGGTGCTGCTCCCGAGCTGGCCGGCTTGCGGGAAGCGTGTTCGGTGGCCCTGCAACGTGTGGTGGACGCACAACCGGACCTGGTTGTTGTTGTCGGTGACGATGCTGAGCGGTCGACGTACGGCGCAGATGCGCGCGGTTCTTTCGCCGGCTACGGGGTCCCCGTGACGACGGCGCTGCCGGGAGCTGACGTGGATGGCAGAGGCGCCGAACGGGACCGGGACGGCCTGCCCCTGTCGCTGGCGGTCGCCGCCAGGCTCATGGAACGCGTGGGGCCGTGGCCTTCGGTGCGTGGAGAGGGAGTGCCGGCCACGATGACGGCGGCGGACGCGCTGTCGCTGGGCAGGCAGTTGGCCGACTCGGCTGAGCGCGTCGCCCTGATTGCGATGGGCGATGGAGCGGCAACCTTGACAGTGAAGGCCCCCGGGTACCTCGTCGAAGGTGCCGAGCAGTGGCAGAAGGGCGTGACACAAGCGCTGGCCGCGGCAGACACGACGGGCATCACAGCGATTCTGTCGGCGGATGCTGACACCTTCCAGGCTGCAGGGCGAGTGGCGTGGCAGGTAGCAGGCGGGGCAGCGGAGAGCACGGCAGAGGTGGCGACGCCGAGCCGGAAGTCACGGTGGGTCGGTGAGCTGCTGGCCGACGAAGCTCCCTACGGCGTCGCGTACCTGGTGGCCATCTGGCAGGGGGCATCAACGTGATCGCCGTCGTTGGGTCGACCGCGGTTGGAAAGTCCGACTACGCGGTGCGCCTGGCGCTCAAGCTCGCGGAGACTGGCGGCGCAGAGATCGTCAACGCCGACTCGATGCAGGTCTATCGCGGGATGGACATCGGGACGGCGAAGCTGACGCGTGAGGAGTGGCGCGGCGTCCCTCATCACCTGCTCGACATCTGGCCGGTCACCAAGACAGCCACCCTTGCTGAGTACCAGCATCTGGCGCTCGAAGCGGTTGCCGACATCACTGCCCGCGGTCGGACCCCGATCATCGTCGGAGGCTCGGGAATGTACGTCCATGCCGTCGTCGACGGGTGGGTTATCCCAGGCACCGATCCCCAGATCCGGGCGGCGCTTGACGTTGAGCTCACCACGCTGGGGCCGGATGCCATGCATGCGCGCCTGGCGACCCTGGATCCGGCGGCTGCGTCGGCGATCCTTCCCACCAACGGACGGCGGATCGTGCGCGCCCTAGAGGTAGTTGCGCTGCGGGGGTCGTTCTCGGCGACTCTCCCGACCTTTGCCCCCAATCCAGGCGTGCGGTTGATCGGCCTGAAACTGCCTCGCGAAGAGCTCGATGGGCGCATCGAGGAACGCGTCGCGCGCATGTGGCAGAGCGGTTTTGTGGACGAGGTGCTGGCTCTGGAGCGTGGCGGTCTTCGCGAGGGGCGCACGGCGTCCCGCGCGCTGGGTTACGCGCAGGTCTTGGACTTCTTGGCAGGGGAGTGCTCCGAGCAGGAGGCGCGCGACGAGACCGTTCGAGCAACGCGGCGGTTTGCTCGCAAACAGGAGTCGTGGTTCGGACGCGATCCCCGCATCGAGTGGCAGCCGGCCTGAGTCGCACCTTCGGGGAAGCTCGGTGGGGGAGCGCGTAGGGTCGACGTCGTGAGCACGCCGCCGGCTTCGGGACCAGCAGCAGGGGCACTGGAAGGTTCTGTGGTGAGTGCTGGCCCGTCTTTCCTCAAGGGGCACGGGACCGAGAATGACTTCGTGGTGCTGCTCGACCCCGATGGCGGGTATGGGCTCACCGAGCGACAGGTACTCGCGTTGTGTGATCGGCACCGGGGGTTCGGAGCCGATGGCGTCCTGCGTGCGGTTCCCGCCGAGAACGGCACCGACTGGTTCATGGACTACCGGAATGCCGACGGGAGCATCGCGGAGATGTGCGGCAACGGCGCCCGGCTCTTCGCCCTGGCGCTTCGCGACGTGGGGCTGGTCAGCGCTGATGCCTTCACCCTGCAGACGCGCGGTGGTGCACGCCCGGTGATGATCAACGGTGACGAAGTGACCGTCGGCATGGGTGCGGCAGCCTCCAGCTCAGAGCAGGTCACCGTCGGTGTCGGACGGCATCGCTGGAAGGCGACGCCGGTGTGGGTGCCTAACCCTCACGCGGTCGCCTTCGTTGACGACCTGGCTGACGCCGGGGACCTCGCGAGCGCCCCGGAGGTGAGGCCGGCGGCACCGTTTGCGAAGGGCGTCAACGTCGAGTTCGTGGTGGAGCGGGGGCCTGCACATGTGGCGATGCGGGTCCATGAACGAGGAGTTGGCGAGACCCGCTCGTGCGGCACCGGGGCAGTCGCCGTGGCGTGGGCGTGGCGACGGCGTTCCGGCGTCGAATCCGGGACGGTCCGGGTGGACGTTCCCGGAGGGACCGTGCACGTCGAGGGGCTTCCCGACGGGGAGTTGACCCTGCGAGGACCAGCGGTGATCGTCGCCCGCGGCGTCATCGACGACCGATGGTGGAAGGAGAACGCGTGAGCGTGTCGTTGACCGTCCGTGAGGTGGCGGTGGCCGCCAAGGGTCCGATCGGCAGCCTTGGTGGGGCCTGGATGACCGGCCAGGAGGAGGAGGCAGCGACCGAGGCAGCCGGCCTGGAAGGATGGCAGCTCTACTTCTTGGGTCGCCATGGCGTTCTCGGCGATGTTGATGCAGACGTGGTGCTCGCCGCCGCCTATGTGTTTCCGGCTGATCACCTTCGGCGCGAGTGGGAAGCAGCGCGGCAGAAGATGACGGCCGCCGAGGGGCTCGACAAGTACCTAGCCCTCTGTCACGCCTGGGGTGAGGACCATCTGGCGGACTTCCCCGGTGCGGCTCGTCTGGCCGACCTCGGACAGGCCGTGATCGATGCGTCGGACGTGGTCTCGCTGCCGTTGTTCGCCGGGTGGCGGGCCGTACCCGTGCCGAGTTCTGCCGGCGCGCGTTGTGCTCATGTCTGCCAGGTGCTGCGCGAGCATCGCGGTGCTTGCCATGGTGTTGCTCTCGCCGCGCTACAGCTGGATCCCCTTCTGGCGATTCTGACCAATCTCGGCGGTGAGGCCAACGCCATCGACTACGGCTGGCAGCCACCCTTCCCCGCGCCCACCGATGATGATCGGGCGCTCAGAGACCGCGCCGAGGTGCTCACCGACGACCTGGTCGCCCCTGCCTATTCGGCGCTGGGGAGTCCTGAGCGATCCGAGGTCCTTGAGCTCCTCCAGGCGGCGCAGGCGCACTCTCTGGGGGGATGACCCCTGGCCGAGTCAGGAAAGCTTCGCCGTTCCTGGATGCTCGCGACGGAATCCGGTTGCACAGCATGAGATCCTTGTCCAGATGACTGAATCACACCCCGCTTTCGAGCGTCCCTCGGCCAGCCGCCGCTCTGTGCCTCCCGTTCGCCCGGACGCCGGGAGCCTCGACCTTGAAGACCGCTCGGCGCTGCGCCGGGTTGCCGGCCTGTCGACCGAGCTGCAGGACGTCTCAGAGGTCGAGTACCGCCAAGTTCGGCTTGAACGAGTGGTTCTGGTCGGCGTGTGGACGTCAGGCACGGTCACCGATGCCGAGAACTCACTGCGCGAGCTGGCCGCTCTGGCCGAGACGGCTGGTGCCGAGGTGCTGGACGGGGTGATTCAGCGTCGCGACAAGCCGGACGCTGCCACGTACATCGGGTCGGGCAAGGCGCGCGAGCTGCGTGACGTCGTCATCGAGGAGGGGGCCGACACGGTGATCTGTGACGGGGAGCTGACACCCGGTCAGCTGATCCAGCTCGAGGACGTGGTGAAGGTCAAGGTGGTCGACCGCACCTGGCTGATTCTCGACATCTTCGCTCAGCACGCCAAGAGCCGGGAGGGCAAGGCGCAGGTAGCGCTTGCACAGATGCAGTACCTCATGCCGCGGCTGCGTGGCTGGGGTGAGTCACTCTCCCGTCAGGCAGGCGGACGCGCCGGCGGTGCCACCGGTGGCGTGGGAACCCGTGGTCCCGGTGAGACGAAGATCGAGACCGATCGCCGTCGGATCCGCGAGAAGGTGGCGCGGCTGCGCCGCGAGCTGCGCGCCATGGAGACCTCGCGCATCACCAAGCGTGGACAGCGGCGGGCCAACAGGGTCCCCGCGGTCGCGCTGGCCGGCTACACCAACGCCGGCAAGTCCAGCCTGATGAACCAGTTGACCGGCGCGGGCGTTCTCGTCGACGACTCGCTCTTCGCCACCCTCGACCCCACGGTGCGCAAGGCGCACACCGCTGATGGTCGGCTCTTCACGCTGGCGGACACCGTGGGGTTCGTCCGCCACCTGCCACACCAGCTGGTCGAGGCCTTCCGCTCGACGCTCGACGAAGTCACCGATGCCGACCTGCTGCTGCACGTGGTCGACGGCTCCGACGCCGATCCTGAGCGGCAGCTGGCCTCGGTGCGCGAGGTGCTCGCTGAGATCGGTGCGGACAACCTGCCCGAGGTGGTCGTCATCAACAAGGCTGACCTCGCCGACCCGCTGACGATCGCCAGGCTGCGGCGTCAAGAGCGTGGCGCTGTGGTGGTCTCGGCTCACACCGGTTTCGGCATTGACGACCTGCGCGCCTGCATCGACGAGTCGCTTCCGCATCCGCCCGTCGAGGTCGAGGTGCTGGTGCCCTACGGACGCGGTGACCTGGTGTCGCGGATGCACACCGAGGGAGAGGTGCTCACCGAGGATCACCGAGAGGCCGGCACGTTCGTCACGGCCCGCGTCCACCCCGACCTGGCCGCCGCGCTTCAGGCGTTGACAGCCGTCTGACGCGGGCCTTCTGCCGTTTCGTCGACACTTCGCGACCTGGATGCGACACAGTCATCTCATGACATCGGCCAGCAACCCCGATCAGGAACCTGTGGTCAGGTCGTCCCTGCTGCGGGGCGGCGTGGTCTGGGCAGGCAGGGGGCGCGCCCGTGGGCCCGCGGCCCTCGTCGTGCGAGACGGGCGGATTGCCTGGATCGGTTCGGAGGACGATGCGCACGACCTGTCCGACCAGGTGGACGACGTCATCGACCTCGAGGGCCGGTTACTCACTCCCGGGATCGTTGACGCCCATAACCATGTACGGCTGGGCACCGGGTCGGACGCCGTCCAGCTGGGCGGGGCGATGTCCATGCCGGCCGTGCAGGGGCGGATCAGCGACTGGCTCGACCAGAACCCCGACGCCGGCTGGGTGCACGGCGAGGGCTTCGACTACGCGGCGCTCCCCGAAGCGCGCCACCCCAGAGCCGCAGACCTGGCGGGGGTGGGTGGCGGCCATCCGGTGATGCTGCTCGACTACAGCGTGCACGCGGCTGTTCTGAACGCCGCGGCGATGGAGGCATTCGGGATCGGAAGTGGTTCCGGCGACGTCCCCTGGGGAACGGTTGAGCGGGAGGCCGACGGCGCGCCGACCGGATACGTCGCTGACTTCGCGGTCAAGGGCATCTCCGATGTGGGCCAGAAGGCACTGCAGCAGGTGTCGCCGGCGTACTCGCTCGAGGCGCAGTACCGCCGAGTCGTGGCCGGTTTGGCGATGGCCGCGCAGTACGGCATCACAACCGTCGTCGAGCCGCAGAACTCTGTCGACGACCTCGAGCTCTTCGCCCGCGCACGAGTCGCGGGAAACGCTCCGGCCCGCATCGTGGCCGCGCTGTTTCACCCCGTCGGCACGACGGCGGCGACGCTGGACGCGTTCGAGGCAGCACGCGAGCGGTTCAGCGACGACTGGTTGCGAGTGCTGCCCGTCAAGCTCTACATCGATGACATCGTCGAACCGCACACCGCCGCCATGCGCGAGCCGTACGCCAACCGACCGGACACGCGTGGGCGCACGTACTACGACGGGGACGAGTTCGCCGCCGTCGTGACCGAGCTCGATCGCCGAGGGTTTCCCTGCTTCGTGCACGCCACCGGAGACCGCGGAATCGGTGTCTGCCTGGACGCCTTCGCCGCCGCTCGGTCCCGCAATGGGGATCGAGGAAACCGTCACCAGGTCGTGCACGTCGAGTGCGTGCACGAGTCTGACCTCGACCGCTTCGCCGAGCTCGGTGTGGTGGCCTGCATGCAGCCGCGTCACTGCGCTCCCGAGATCGTCCAGCAATGGCGCGAGAACGTGGGCGAGCAGCGATGGCGGTACGCCTGGCCCATGCGCAGTCTGGCCGAACGGGGTGCGACGCTGGCGTTCTCCAGTGACTGGAACGTGGCCGAGATGGACCCGCTGGTCGGCATGTACACGGCGATGACGAGAGCTGACCTCGACGGGAGCCGTTCCTGGGTGCCCGAGGAGTGCGTCGACCTCGAGACCGCCCTGCACGCCTACACCTGGGGAAGCGCCTACTCCGTCGGAGCCGAGGGGGAGCGCGGTGATCTTGGGGTCGGGTCCTTCGCCGACCTGGCGGTCTTCTCCGACGATCTGTTCGCCGTCGAGCCGCCGGCCCTGCTCGACGCCCGGGTCGACCTCACGATGGTCGGCGGGCAGATCGTGCACCGCACGTTCTAGGGCGGGCGGGCTAGGGCTGGGTGTTGTCGACGCGGGCGGGTGTGGACGCCGCACGTCACTCGTCCAAGGCTCGCCCTAGGGTGACGGGGTGTCCTCACCATCGGTTTCGGACTTGCTCGATGCTGCCGTGGCAGCGATCGGCGGGACGCAGCGTGCGGGGCAGCAGCAGATGGCTGCGGCAGTGGCCGACACCCTCGAGACCGGGGAGCATCTGCTCGTCCAGGCAGGGACCGGTACCGGGAAGTCGCTCGCCTACCTGGTGCCCGTTCTGGCGCACCACGACAGCGCCATCGTGGCCACGGCCACCATCGCGCTGCAGCGACAGCTCGTCGACCGCGACCTTCCGCGCCTCGTTGATGCCCTTGAGCCACAGCTGGGCCGTCGACCCAGCTTCGCCATGCTCAAGGGACGCAGCAACTACCTCTGCCTGCACCGGCTCAACACCGGCGAACAGGAACCGGACGACGAGGACGCGCTCTTCGCGCCCACGCCAACGTCGAAGGCCGGGCGTGACGTCGTCCGCATCCGTCAGTGGGCCGAGACCACCGAAACCGGCGACCGTGATGAGGTCATCCCGGCCCCCGACGACCGAGCCTGGCGCAGTCTGTCGGTGACTCCGCACGAGTGTCTCGGCGCGCAGCGCTGCCCGTTCGCTGACGACTGCTGGGCTGAGATCGCCCGCGAGCGAGCGCGCGAAGTCGATGTTGTCGTCACCAATCACGCCATGCTTGCCATCGATGCGCTGTCGGATGCCCGGCTGCTACCGGAGTCCGACGTGATCGTCGTCGACGAGGGTCACGAGCTCGCCGACCGGGCGACCGGCGCCGTCACCGACGAGCTCACGGCGCAGATGGTCGAGCGCGCCGCGCGGCGCGGTCGTTCGTTCGCTGGCGACTCCCCGACGCAACGACTCATGGACGCCGCAGCCGCACTCGACGGAGTGCTCGGCGAGACGGCCGAGGGACGCATGCCGGAGGTCACCGGCCGCCTCTTCGACGCGCTCGTCGCGGTGCGCGATGCCAGCCACGACGCCCTCACCGGCATCGGCGCCGCGAAGAGCGGCGACGACGACCTGGCAACGCGGGTGCGCGCCCGGGCAGCGGTCGAAGAGGTGCATGAGATCGCAGGACGCCTGGTCGTGGCGGGGGAGCGGGACGTCGTCTGGCTGACCAAGCCAGAGCGGCGTCCGCCCACGCTCTATCGCGCTCCGCTCTTCGTTGGTGGCCTTTTGCGTGCCGGGCTCTTCGACGATCGCAAGGTGGTGCTCACGTCGGCCACCCTCGAGCTGGGCGGCGGCTTCGAGCCGGCGGCGCGAGGTGTCGGGCTCACCGGCGAAGGCGCGCCGCCGTGGCGAGGTCTCGATGTCGGGTCACCGTTCGAGTACGGCAAGCAGTCGATCCTCTACATGGCGGCGCAGCTGCCGCCGCCGGGGCGCGACGGCCTGGCCGAGGCGACGCTCGCCGAGCTCGCCGAGCTCATCGAGGCGGCGGGTGGGCGCACCTTGGGGCTCTTCTCCTCCATGCGCGCGGCGCAGCAGGCGGCCGAGGAGCTGCGTGAGCGGCTCGACGTCCCGGTTCTCTGCCAAGGCGACGACGCCATCTCAGAGCTGGTGCGCATGTTCGCCTCAGATGCGCAGACCTGCCTGTTCGGCACTCTGTCGTTGTGGCAGGGGGTCGACGTGCCCGGGTCGGCGTTGCAGCTGGTGGTCATCGACCGGCTGCCCTTTCCGCGTCCGGACGACCCTCTGGCCTCAGCGCGCTCCCGGTACGTCGAGTCGCACGGGGGCAGTGGTTTCATGCAGGTGTCGGCGACCCAGGCGTCGCTGCGGCTGGCCCAAGGTGCTGGTCGGCTGATCCGGTCGGCCACCGACGTGGGAGTGGTGGCCGTTCTCGACTCGCGACTGGCCAACGCTCGCTACGCCGACTTCATCCGTGCATCGCTTCCGCCAATGTGGCCGACCACCGACGGAGCACTGGTGCGGGCATCGCTGGCCAAGATTGATGCAGCGGCGCCGCCTGTGCTGCCTGTGGCCGAGCGAGTCGTGGGGGGCGCCTCCGGTGTGGCCGTTCCGGGCGAGGGTGGCTCGGCCAGCGACGACGAGTCCGACCGTCGTGGCAAGCGCTGGACCGACGAAGAGGACGCCGAGCTCGCCGAGGGGTTCGCCGCAGGAACGCCGCCGGCATTGCTCGCCGACGAGCTCGGCCGCACCCGGTCTGCGGTGGGGTCGAGGCTGAAGACCCAGGGTCTGACGGCCGCTGTCATCTGGCGTGACGGGGTTCAGGTTTCTGACATCGACAAGACGCTGGCCTATGCGCTGGCAGAGGCCCCGCCTCCGCTGGCGGCCACGCTCGATGGCGTGGTGGAGGCCCTGGAAGCCGACGAGTGGGTGGCCACCATCGATGGCGAAGCGATCCGCGTCACGTCCACCCCCCAGGGCGAGCCGTTGGACGCCGCGGTCGCGGTCGGGTCGGCCGACCCGCTGCTGATGGGCGATGCGTCGAGCCGTCTTCTGATCCTCGGCGAGTCAGCAGGCGCTGATGCAGAGGGGATAGACGCCCAGATCGTGCCCCGGGCACCGAGGCCGTAGTAGCTCAGCAGCCCAGCAGCCCAGCAGCTCGACAGCCCGGGCGACCTGGCGAACCCGTCTGAC
Source organism: uncultured Actinomycetota bacterium (assembly GCA_963706045.1). Lineage (GTDB taxonomy): Bacteria > Actinomycetota > Actinomycetes > JAHEKZ01 > JAHEKZ01 > JAHEKZ01. The sequence goes on from CAVPLY010000011.1 coordinate 122,986, forward strand.
CTGGTCGGCGTCTGGCGTCCGCGGGGCCGCGACTCGCTCAATGGACGGTTGCTTGCGATCGGAGCTGGCGATTTCGCGGACGACAGCTACTGGGAAGGGTCCGATGGCGGGGGACGTCACCGGGTCGGCTGCGGTAGGCATGGACGGCGATGAGCCGGTCTACTTCGACGCGGACGGCACCGAGGTCGGGCGCTACGGCTGACCGCACACGTGACGCGTCTCACGCTCCTGACCCGTCAAGGCCGTCATCGGCGGCACCGAGGACAATGGGGACCGATTCTTTCGGTCCTGCACCCTGACCGTGGCACGATCCCAACCCCGTGAGGACCCCCCTTCATGACGAGCACCACCATGACGACCACTGAAGCCCTGGAGCGCGACGTGCTCGAGACCCCCGCAGACTCCCAGCCCTTCGAGGCCCAGCCCTTCGCCGACGAGTACGGCGACCCAGCGCGCTACGACCTCGAGTACGGCACAGCCGGCGCCGACCTGCCGTTCTACGCCGCGCTCGCCGAGCAGACCGAGGGCCCCGTCCTCGACGTCGCCACCGGCACCGGACGCGTGGCGCTGGCCCTGGCTGAGGCCGGCCTTGACGTCACCGGCGTCGATGTCAGCGCTGCCATGGTCGAGTTCGCCTCGGCCAAGGACGCCGAAGAGTCCGTCGCCTGGATCGAGCAGGACGCCCGCGAGCTCAAGGTGCGCGGCAAGTTCGGCCTTGCAGTCCTGGCCGGCAACGCCCTGCAGCAGTTCGTGACCAACGACGATCGCACCGCTGTGCTGAAGGCGATCTACCGTCAGCTCGCCCCCGGCGCCACGTTCGCGTTCGCGATCCGCTTCCCGCACGCGTCTGAGCTGGCTCGGACCGTCGAGACCGCCGAGATCTGGCACTCGTACACCGACGCCACCGGCAGCCAGGTCATCGTCTCGGGCACCCAGCGCTACGACGCCGTCGCCCAGGTCATGACGCACGAGACCTTCCGGCAGTTCGCCGTCGACGGCACCCCAGCCGCGGCACCGACCGCCACCGCCGTTCGCTACTCGTTCCCGCAGGAGCTGGACGCCGCGCTCAGCGCCGCCCGCTTCGAGATCGAGGCCACGTACGTCGACTTCGCTGGCACCCAGCTGACCGCTGAGACGGCCGCCACGGCGTCCGCACTCGTGTACGTCTGCCGCAAGCCAGAGAGCACCAAGCGCTAGACCCTGCTTCACCGACTGCGGAGGGGTCCCACCAGCTGGTGGGACCCCTCCGCAGTTAGTTAGCCGATCGAGGTCGCCTCGGTGGCACGAAAGTGTCGACAGCATGCGTCCCTGGTGGACGGTTTCGTGACACTGGGCAGGCCGGACACGGTCAGAGGCTGCGCAGGACCGCCGTCACCTTGCCGGCGATCACGGCCTCATCGCCGAGGATGGGCTCGTAGTCAGGGTTGTGCGGCATCAGCCAGATGTGGCCGTCGCGCTTCTTGAACGTCTTGACCGTCGCCTCCCCATCGAGCATGGCCGCCACGATGTCGCCGTTCTCGGCGTTCGGCTGCTGGCGCACCACCACCCAGTCGCCGTCGCAGATGGCGGCGTCAATCATCGAGTCGCCGACCACCTTCAGCATGAAGAGCTGTCCGTCGCCGACGAGCTGCGTGGGGAGGGGGAAGACCTCCTCGACCGCCTGCTCGGCGAGGATCGGCCCACCGGCCGCAATACGTCCGACGACCGGAACGTAGGTGGCTGCCGGGGTGGCGTTGCCCGAGTCGGTGACGTCGACCGTCGCCGCGGCGACGTCGGGGAGGACCACCTCGATCGCGCGTGGCCGGTTCGGGTCGCGCCGGATGAAGCCCTTGCGCTCGAGCGAGGCGAGCTGGTGCTTGACGCTGCTCGGGCTGGTGAGGCCCACAGCTTCGCCGATCTCGCGCATGCTCGGCGGATAGCCCCGCTCGGTGACCGACCGGTGGATGTGCTCGAGCACCAGGCGCTGCCGCTGGGTCAGTCCGTCGTGGGCGACCGGGCCGTCGGGCATCTCGTGGACGCCGGCTGCTCGGTCTGTGCTGGGACTACCTGCGCCGGACTTGTCTGAGCGGGGGCTCATGGGCTCGTCTCCTGCCGTCGGGGTGTGCTGGGTCGTGCTGGTCGGTGATTCTCGGTGCTGCTCAGTGCCTGTCAGTGGCGGGGTGCATGGTGTCGCCATGTCCTCCTCCGCCCCCGAAACTAGCGCTCATCGAACGCATGTTTCAAACACCTGTTCGATTTTGTGGCCGTGTGTCGTGACTTTGTCGGGGTCTTGGTGTAGACATCGTACAGACGTTCGATCGAACACCCGTTCGACCCCTTCCCCGGAGGTCCTCATGATCAGCACCCTGAATCGCCCCACCGCGAGCCCTGTCCTGGGCGGTGCACGCGGTCAGCGCAACCCTGGCGGGGCCAGCGTTGGCTCCGCGTCGCAGGTTCGCTTGACGCCGCGGGGGCGCCTGGTGCTGGTCGCGGTCGTGACTGTGACTGCCTCGCTGCTGTTGGCCCTGTTCACGCTGGGTCCGGTCTTCGCCCAGGGGCAGTCGAGTGCAGCCGAGTCGGGCAGCGCCGGGGCAGCGCCGGTCAGCTCCACCTGGGTGGTGCAGCCGGGCGAGACGCTCTGGGTGATCGCCGAGCGGATCGACCCCGACACCGACCCGCGCGAGACCGTGGCGCGGATCGTGTCCATGAACGACCTGCCCGACTCGTCGGTGCTGGTGGGCCAAGAGCTGCAGATCCCGGCCTGACCTGCGGCGATGCCGAGGCACGCCTCGGAAGAGCCTAGGTGCGACACGCCGGGAAGAGAAAGATCTGGTCGGACCCTTGCCAGCGGGTGTGTCGGGGCGTACGGTAACCCCTACATCTAGTAGTTACATCCCTGTAAGTCGTCCACAGATTGTGGTCTGGTATCCACAGACCTGACGGAGTTATCCCCGGCTCATCCCCAGGATCTCCCCAGGTCCGCCCCCAGGTCACCCTGCACGGCGCGACTCACCGGGGGAGGCGAGCCCTGGTCGGCAGGGCATACCGAGAGGAGGGGCCACATGTACTGCCCCTTCTGCCGTGCCACCGAGACCCGTGTGATCGACTCCCGCACCGCAGACGACGGCGCTGCCATCCGACGTCGCCGGCAGTGCGCTGAGTGCGGGCGCCGTTTCACCACCGCCGAGAACGCTGCCCTCGTGGTGGTCAAGCGCAGCGGGGCCACCGAGCCCTTCAGCCGCGCGAAGGTTCTCGTCGGCGTCCGGAAGGCCTGTCAGGGTCGGCCGGTGACCGAAGACGACCTCGCACTGCTCGCGCAGCGCGTCGAAGAGGCGGTCCGGGCGACCGGAGCCGCCGAGATCGACTCCCATGAGGTCGGAATGGCCATCCTCGGTCCGCTCCGCGAGTTCGACGAGGTGGCCTACCTCCGTTTTGCCTCGGTCTATCGAAGCTTTGACTCCCTCGAAGACTTCGAGGACGAGATCACGTTGCTCCGCGCCGAGCGCGAACCGGTCGGCATCGAGCCGCCGCCGTAACCAGCACCACCACCCCCAGCAGATCCATCCAGCCCGCCCGACCCGTTCTCCCGTTTGTTCTCTGTCCACCAGGAGGGGCAGTACCGATGACCGAAGCCGCACCGCAAGCCCAGCAGGGCAACCTCTCGTCCGACGACCGCCCTGAGGTGATCCGCCACGGACTCACCATCGAGCGCATCTACACGACGCCAGGCGTCCACCCGTACGACGAGGTCACGTGGGAGCGCCGCGATGTCGTCCAGAACAACTGGAAGACCGGCGAGGTCGTCTTCGAGCAGCGCGGCGTCGAGTACCCCGACTTCTGGTCGGTCATCTCGTCCACCATCGTCACCACCAAGTACTTCCGCGGCGCCGTCGGCAGTGACACCCGCGAGTGGTCACTTCGTCAGCTGATCGACCGCGTCGTGCTCACCTACCGCAGGGCCGGCGAAGAGCACGGCTACTTCGCCACGCCCCAGGATGCCGAGATCTTCGAGCACGAGCTCACCTACGCCTTGCTGCACCAGGTGTTCAGCTTCAACTCGCCGGTCTGGTTCAACGTTGGCACCCCTGCGCCCCAGCAGGTCAGCGCCTGCTTCATCCTCGCCGTCGACGACTCGATGTCGTCGATCCTCAACTGGTACCGCGAAGAGGGCATGATCTTCAAGGGCGGCTCCGGCGCCGGCCTCAACCTCTCGCGCATCCGCTCCAGCAAAGAGCTGCTCTCCTCCGGCGGCACGGCCTCCGGCCCTGTGTCGTTCATGCGCGGTGCCGACGCCTCGGCAGGCACCATCAAGTCCGGCGGCGCTACGCGTCGCGCGGCGAAGATGGTCGTTCTCGACGTCGACCACCCCGACATCGAGGAGTTCATCGACACCAAGGCGCGCGAAGAGCACAAGATCCGCGCGCTCCGCGATGCGGGCTTCGACATGGACCTCGGCGGCAAGGACATCGCCAGCGTCCAGTACCAGAACGCCAACAACTCGGTCCGCGTCAGCGACGAGTTCATGCGCGCGGTCGAAGAGGGCACCGAGTTCGGGCTGCGCGCCCGCGCGGATGGTTCGGTGATCGAGACCGTCGATGCCAAGGGGCTCTTCGACAAGATCTCCGAGGCGGCCTGGCAGTGCGCCGACCCTGGCATCCAGTACGACGACACCATCAACGACTGGCACACCTGCCCCGAGTCCGGCCGCATCACCGCGTCCAACCCGTGCAGCGAGTACATGCACCTCGACAACTCGTCGTGCAACCTGGCCTCGCTCAACTTGATGAAGTTCCTGCGCGAGGACGACTCGTTCGACGCGCCCACGTTCGCCAAGGTCGTCGAGCTCGTCATCACCGCGATGGACATCTCCATCTGCTTCGCCGACTTCCCGACCGAGGCGATCGGTGACACCACGCGCAAGTTCCGCCAGCTCGGCATCGGCTACGCCAACCTCGGCGCGCTGCTGATGGCGTCGGGTCTGCCGTACGACTCCGACGCCGGACGCGCGCTCGCCGGTTCGATCACCTCGCTGATGACCGGCACCGCCTACAAGCGGTCGGCCGAGCTCGCCGCGGTGGTCGGCCCGTACGAGGGCTACTCGCGCAACGCCGACGCGCACAAGCGGGTCATGCGCAAGCACGCCGCCGCCAACGACGCGGTGCGCACGCACTCCACGCTCGACAAGGACGTGCACGCTGTGGCCACGCAGGTGTGGGGCGACGTGATCGCGCTCGGCGAGCAGAACGGCTACCGCAACTCGCAGGCGTCCGTGCTCGCTCCGACCGGAACGATCGGTCTGATGATGGACTGCGACACCACCGGCATCGAGCCTGACCTTGCGTTGGTCAAGTTCAAGAAGATGGTCGGCGGCGGCTCGCTGCAGATCGTCAACAACACCGTGCCGCGCGCGCTGCGCAAGCTCGGCTACACCGAAGAGACGATCGAGGCGATCGTCGAGCACATCGCTCAGCACGGCAACGTCATCGACGCTCCTGGGCTCAGGCCCGAGCACGAGTCGACCTTCGACTGCGCCATGGGGGCGCGCACGATCGGGCCGATGGGCCACGTGCGCATGATGGCCGCGGCGCAGCCGTTCCTGTCCGGTGCGATCTCCAAGACGGTCAACATGCCCGAGACGGCAACGGTCGAAGAGATCGAAGAGGTCTACTTCCAGGGCTGGAAGCTCGGCCTCAAGGCGCTGGCCATCTACCGCGACAACTGCAAGGTCGGCCAGCCGCTGTCCGACGCCAAGGGCACCAGCCGTGACAACGGCGTCAAGGCCGAGGCTGAGGCACCGGTGGCCGAGACGGTCATCGAGTACCGGCCGACGCGCAAGCGGCTGCCGAAGAACCGTCCGGCCACCACCACGTCCTTCACCGTCGGCGGCGCCGAGGGCTACATGACGGCCTCGCGCTACCCCGACGACGGTCTCGGCGAGATCTTCCTCAAGATGAGCAAGCAGGGGTCGACCCTCGCCGGGGTGATGGACGCCTTCTCGATCGCCATCTCGATCGGCCTGCAGTACGGCGTCCCGCTCGAGACGTACGTCAAGAAGTTCGTCAACATGCGCTTCGACCCGGCCGGCATGACCGACGACCCCGACGTCCGCATGGCGCAGTCGATGATGGACTACATCTTCCGTCGCCTGGCGCTCGACCACCTGCCGTACGAGAGCCGGGCGGCACTCGGCATCTACACCGCCGACGAGCGCACGCGCTACGTCGAGACCGGCTCGTACGAGTCCGACGAGGCGCTCGAGTCGGGCGAGTCCGAGGCAGTGGCCGCCGAGCTCGAGACGCTCGCCCAGTCGGCCCCGGTCGACCGAGGTTCCGGCGGCGGTGGACGAGGAGCCCCCGGAGTCGCGGCCGCCTCGTCGGCGCACAGCTCGACCGAGCTTCTCGAAGCACTGCAGGGCACCGCGTCGGACGCTCCGATGTGCTTCACCTGCGGCACCAAGATGCGCCCAGCCGGTTCGTGCTTCGTCTGCGAGGGATGCGGGGCCACCAGCGGCTGCAGCTGATCGGTCCCGATAGCGAAGTCGTCAGTCACACGGCCCCTCACCGATCCGGTGGGGGGCCGTGCGGTGTCGGTGACACCGACGGGCTACGGGTGATCTCGGTCTTCCTGCCCAGCACTATCTGCCACGGGAGCGGGGTCGGCGAGGAGGACTCGGTTTCTCGCTGCTCTCTTGTTCTCCTTCAGGTTCATGATGGGTGCGGATGCGCGTTCCCAGGTGTGCTCGGGTGATGGATCGTCAGGCGATGCCTGCGCGACGCCGACGACGGCGGTGAGCATGTCGAGGTCGTCGCCGCGGGCTAGGTGAGGGAGGGATGCGTCGGCGATCGCCGCGCGGAGACGTTCGGCGATCGCAGCGGCCTCGTCGAGGGTGGTGTCCGGCAGCAGGAGGACGAACTCTTCCCCGCCCTTGCGGTAGACCACGTCTTCGATGCGGCACTGTGAACGCATCACCTCACCCACCGCGATGAGGGCCTTGTCTCCTGCACTGTCGCCGTGGCGCTTGTTGTACTCGGAGAAGTAGTCGAGGTCGACGAACAGCACACTGAATGGAGATCCACTTCGTTGGGCTCTTGCCGCCAGCCGTCGGGAGTCCTCGTCGAGGGAGAGACGGTTGGCCAGACCCGTGAGCGGGTCGGTGCGGGCGAGCTTGGCTTGGGCGTCTCGTTCCACCTCGAGGCTTTCGGCAGTGGCCAGCAGCATGCGCGCGGTCTTGTGCCCACTCCGGCATGTCCCGGCCAGCCACCACGTATGGCCGCTCGTGACGCTTGGCGTAGTACAAGCGCACCGTCGGCCACACGGACCGCCGCGACCGAGGTGTCGTGAGTCCAGGCTGGTGAGCCCGGCAGTGGCGCCGCACATCGACCTCAAGGCCGGGTTCGACCTCGATCGGTTCGCCCACGTCCCGCAGCGCCTGGCCCAGGAGGTCTTCGACCCGCGCAACGTCGGGACTTGCGAACACGACGGCGAACTCGTCGCCGCCCATCCGGAAGACTGTTCCGTGATCAACAACCGCACGTTGCAGCCGGTCAGCGACCGCCACAAGAACCTTGTCACCGACCTAATGACCATGCTCGTCGTTGAGCTCCTTGAAACGATCCAGGTCAAGCAGAGCCAGGCATCCCACGCCGTTGAGGCCAGCGAGTGCCCACTCCATGCGTCGCCGATTCCCGCACCCAGTCAGCGCATCTGTCTCGACAATCTCCGGCGGGGGAGCGTAGATCGTGACCAGTGTCCCCGTCGCCTGCGATGCCGGCAGCAGAGTTGCCTCGACGAACACCTCACCGACCCATCCGTCGGGGTGACGGTGCATGGTCCGCCAGCCAGTGCTGTAGCCGGGCTCGTTGCGGGCAGACGCCTGCATGAACAAGTCAGCCGCCACCGGATCATCAAACAGCTCCGCGAAGGACGCCCCCCGGACCCTGATCCCGGAAAAGAGTCGACGAGCACCGCGACTGGCCCAACGGACCTGCCCATCCGGTCCCACCAACACCACCGCGGTGCTGCTGTAGCGCAGCATCAATGCGAGCGTGCGCCATGGAACATCCATCGAAGACCCCCGTCCTGACATGAGTCTCGACGTCACCAGTGACACCCTCTACCGCCAGCCGGGTAACCCAAGATCGGCAAAACTGACATCGCGGCCAGGAGTCGTCGCTGATGCGGGGCATGGCTTGAGTGCATCGGCGCGGCTCCCCTGGCCGAGCGCGGTCTCACGTAGGCTGTCGAGACACCGCACTCGACACCAAAGCTACGGGGGATTGTTCTGAGACCGGCCCGCCGACGGGGACTGGCTGCCGCCGCCGCGCTAGTCGCGATGACTGCGATAGCCGCCCCTGCTCACTCCAGTGACATCGTCCACACCGCCGTAGTCAGCGCGAACCCGGCAGACTTCACACCGAAGGTGCTGGCCGACTCGGTGGTTGCCCAACCCACCGTGCTGGCGCTCGCTGAGCGCAAGAACGCGATCTTCGCCGGTGGCCGCTTCCGGTCGGTCACCAGCGCCGATGGAACAGAGAACTTCATGCGCGACAACCTCATGCGGTTCTCCTCCACGACTGGCGCAGTCCTGCCCTTCGCTCCGGTCGTTGACGGCGCGGTCTGGGCGATCGAGCCACGCGGCAAGGCGCTATTCATCGGCGGCAGCTTCACCCACGTCAACGGCGTCGCCCGGCCGGGGTTGGCGAAGATCAAGGCATCACTGGGCAGGTCATCAAGAAGTTCGCACCGAGATTCTCCCCGGGCACCATCACCGAGATCAGGAAGGCTCGCGGCCGCTTGATTGTCGGAGGCGCGTATCGCGGAAGGCTGAAGGCTTTCGATCCGAGGACCGGGCAGAAGACCGGCTACATCGCGCTCCGCGTTCAGGGCAGTGTGGCTGACAACGCCGGCCAGACCGACGTGTACCGGTTCGCTGTCAGTCCCAACAAGCGTCGCCTGGTGGCGATCGGCAACTTCACCTCGGTTGGCGGTGTTGAGCGTTGGCGAGCGTTCATGCTCAACCTGGGCAAGAACCGAGCCAAGCTCAACTCCTGGTCGTACGACCCCCTGAAACGGCTCTGCACCGCCCACTCGCTCCCGAACTACCTCAAGGATGTGGACTTCGCCCCAGATGGGTCGTACTTCGTGCTGGTCTCGACCGGGTACGTCCCGCAGTTCGGACGAGTCGGCACGGATGTCTGTGATGCTGCGGCGCGTTTCGAGGTGGACAGTACCGGCTCCGGCCAAGCCAACGTGGATCAACTACACCGGTGGCGACACTCTTCACTCGGTGGCTGTCAGCGGGGCCGCGGTCTACGTGCAGGGCCATCAGCGGTGGCTGGACAACCCCCAGGGTGCTGACTCTGCTGGTGCAGGTGCCGTCGATCGACCGGGGATCGGCGCGATCGATCCGGCGACAGGTTTGGCGCTCCCCTGGAATCCCGGCAAGACCAGAGCGGTGGGCGGGAAAGACATGCTTCTCACGACGTCCGGTCTGTGGGTCGGCAGTGATGGCAAGTACTTCGGTGGCGAGTCCCGCCCACGCATCGCCTTCGCTCCACTGCCGTAGGCTAGCGCTGCTGGCCTTCGTCAGTCGTCGGGCTCGACGCGGCGTCCGCGCTTGGTCTCTGCTCGTCGCTTCTTCTGTGAGAGTCGACGCTCGACCGAACCGCGTGACGGCTTCGTGGGACGCCGCGGCCGGGGCGGTGGTGAGGTGGCCTCGCGCAGGACTTCGGCGAGCCGGCGCTCGGCGGCACGACGATTCAGGTGCTGGCTGCGCTCTTCCTGGGCAGTGATCTGCAGGACGCCATCGACAAGCCGGTCACCCAGTCGTTCCAGCGCACGCCTTCGCCACACCGCCGGCAGCGTCGGCGATCGTGCAACGTCGAAGAGCAGCTCGACGCGTGAGTCGGTGGTGTTGACCGACTGGCCGCCCGGGCCGCTCGAGCGTGAGAAGCGCCAGCGCAGCTCGGACGCGGGGATCGCCACTGAGCCGCGGATCGGTACGGCGTCAGCCACGGTTCAGCGCCCGCGCAGCCAGATCGCGCAGCCAGTGGTTTGTACGCTCATGAGATGCATACTGCCCTGATTGGTGCGACGGGCCGAACCGGTGTCCTTGTTCTCGACGAACTTCTGCTGCGTGGCCACTCGGTGCGTGCCCTCGTCCGCGCGGAGGGACGCGTGACACCGGGCGAGGGGGTCACGATCGTCGTCGGTGACAGTCGGGATCGGGACACGCTGTCGTCGCTGGTAGCCGGGGTCGACGTCGTGATCTCAGCACTGGGACCGCGTGGCCGTGAGGAGACGCTCCACCGCGACACGGCGACGGCACTGGTCGCCGCGATGACGGACGCCGGTGTGCAGCGCTTCGTCGGCATCAGCGGTTCGGGGATCGAGGTGCCGGGCGACCAGAGGTCGCCAAGTGCGAAGGTGGCCTCGTCGATCGTGCGCCTTGTCGGGGGAGCACTTTCGCGCGACAAACGTGTCGAGTACGACGTCTTCGCGGCGAGCGAGCTCGACTGGACGTTGGCGCGTCCGCCGCGGCTGGTCGACGGAGAGGAGACCGCACGGCTCGAGCATGATGCGCATCGGTCGACGAGATCCACCAAGCTCGTGCGCGCCGACCTGGCGACGTTTCTCGTCGAGTGCGCCGAGCAGGGCCTCTATGTCCGTCAGGCTCCGTTCGTGGCGACAGCCAAGCGGTGACGCGGCCTTCTCGCCTCGCCTAGGCCGCTAGTCGCGGTCGCGCAGACCACTCACGACGTCAGAGGCCAGCTCGGCACGCACCATCGCCCGGGTGGCGGGGTCAAGGTCGTCGAGCTGTGAGCGGATCTCAGCGGCGGTCTTGCTCGCGATCTGCTTGCGGCGTTTCGCCTCCTTGGCGGCTACGAGCGCCGCTGTCACCAAGACGGCCACGACAACGACGGTGAACGCCTTGCGCCGGCGATGTGCCATCTGATCTCCTCGGAGCCTGCGATGTCGATCTCTTCCTCGACCACCGTATGCCCCTGAGGCGGGATCAGGCGCCAGGGGGACGGTAGTTCGCGGCGATCTTCGTGGCGGCATCGACTTCGCTCGGCGTGAGCAGGACGACGGTCTCATAGCTCGAGAGGGTCCCTGCGGAACCGACAGCGGCTGCGATCGCTGCGGCCGTCGTGTTGTCGGGGATGTCGGCGGTGACGTAGACGTCGTCGCTGCCAAAACTGAAGTACATCGTTTCCAGGGAGCCACCGAGGTTCTCGAGCATCGACGAGATCGCCTTGACGCGCTCGGTGCCGCCCTCCTTGACGATTCCCTGGATTCCCTGCTGGCTGTATGAACCCTTGATCATGTACTTGGCCATGGTGGCTCCTTTGCTGAAGAGGTCCAGGCAACTGCGCCCGGGGCGCACGGTCAATGGCAGAGCATCGAGATGATCAACATTGATGAGGACACTTGACAGCGCATGCGATGCGATCAGCGGGCAAGGAGCTCGTCGAGCCTTTCGTAGCCCTCACGGACCCCTGACTCCATGCCACTCGCCACGAAGGCGTCCCTGCCCTCGAAGGAGTCGACCAATGAGGTCGCCACGAGCCGCGTGTGTCCATCGCCGAGGTCTCCGAGGGTCAGGCGCTCAAGGGCAACGCTGTCGGGGAATCCCTCGAAGCAGAATGTCTGCACGATGAGCTCGCTGGGTCGCACTTCGTGAAAGCTTCCGTGGAACCCGAACTCGTCGTCACCGCGGCTGTGCACGTATCTGTACGAGCCACCGGTGCGGCAGTCGTAGTGGTCGACCGTCATGACAAGGTCACGTGGCCCTAGCCACTGAACCAGCAGCTCCGGGTCGGTGTGCGCCCGGAAGACCATCTCCGGGGGTGCGTCGAACACCCGCGTGATGCGGACCAGCGGAACGGCGGGGTCGGCGACGATCTCAGTCTCATGTGTGCTCATCGGATGCTCCTTCGTCGGCTTCGGGTTGTTCCGGAAAGTTGGCGAGGAGGGCGTCGAGGCGTTCGAAGCGCTCCTGGGCTTGTTGGCGATAACGCTCGAGCCACTTGGTCATCAGGTCGAAGATCTCGGCCTCAAGATGCACCGGACGCCGCTGGGCGTCGCGTGAGCGAGTGACGACACCGGCGTCCTCGAGCACCTTCAGGTGCTTGGAGACCGCCTGCAGGGACACCTCATAGGGGGCTGCCAGCTCGCTGACCGTGGCGTCCCCGAGGGTCAGCCGGGCCACGATGTCTCGGCGGGTGGGGTCGGACAGAGCCGCGAATGCCTTCGACAGGGGGTCGGCCACACCCAGCTCCTTGATCAACCAAATGATTAAGTAACAGGTTAGCCGGGTCCGAGCTCGTAGTCAATCAATTGATTGAATAGGCGGAGTCGGAGACGGCGCTCGCAGGTACCTCGCTCCGTCAGCGGGCCGCGGGTGGGGCCAACGAAGACCGGTCGTCCGACGAGCCAGCCATGAGCGCGCCGCCGAACATGACCTGCCAGAGCACCACCGGGTAGGCGATCCACCGCTCGGCGCCACCGTCTCCGATGCTCTCAAGCGGGGGTGCATCGAGGCCTCCGAAGAAGGCCGAGACCAGGGTGATGAGGGTGACGGCACCTAGCACGTACGAGAACCAGGCCACTGGCCCGCTTCGTGCTCGTCCACCGGCAATGCCACAGAGTCCACCGGCAAGGAATGCGAGCAGTGCGAACCACGGATGGATCGCGCCGACGTTGCCGGGGAAGATGCCCACGCCCAAGATCCCGGCACCATTCAGCAGCACGGCGATCGACAGGAAGCGCCGCTCGTTTGCTCGCAGCAGCAGGACAGCAGCGACAATCACGGCGATGCCGGTCACAGTCATCGTCACGTTGAAGATGGAGGCCGACGGCTGAAGGATGATGCTGTTGGGTGGACGCGTCGCCCCAAGGTCGCTGATCTCGTTGGTGTTGGTGGTGTACGTCGCGGGGTAGAGCGCTTCGGCGGTGATGATGCCCATTAGGATCAGCGAGCCTGCGGCGGAGAGCAGGACACCCGCGAGACGTTGCGGATCGAGTCGCGTCATGCCACTCCGATCGTTGAGGCACCTGATGGCACCAGCCTGCCAGTAGGTCGAGCGCGGTGAGAGGGTAACCGCGGAGGTCAACGATGAGTCACGATGACACGGTCCCCGTCGGCCCGCCGGACGCGCGGCAGACGCCACGTTTCGCCGGCCCCGACACGTTCGCCCGCCTGCCGCGGCTGTCTGACGTCTCGTCGGCGTCCGTGGCGCTCGTTGGCATCCCCTTCGATGCTGGCGTTTCGTACCGACCCGGCGCCCGTTTCGGTCCTGGTGGTATCCGCGCGGGCTCGAAGCTGCTGCGGCCGTACCATCCGTTCCTCGACGTCGAACCGTGGACTGTCCACCAGGTGGTGGACGCAGGCGACATCGACTGCAACCCGTTCGACATTTCAGCTGCCGTCAACGCTGTCGAGCGAGCGGCCTCCGAGCTGCTGGGTCAGGTCGACCGGATCATCACGCTCGGGGGCGACCACACGATGTCCTTGCCGCTGCTGCGCGCACATGCGGCCAAGCATGGACCGATCTCGCTCGTCCACTTCGACGCGCATCTCGACACCTGGGACACCTACTTCGACATGCCGTACACGCACGGGACGCCGTTCCGCCGGGCGGTGGAGGAGGGACTGCTCGCGCTCGGCACCTCCGCACACGTCGGAACACGTGGTCCGCTCTACTCGACCGGCGACCTCGAACAAGACCGTGACCTCGGGTTCGCCACCGTCACGACCATGGACGTCGCCGATCGCGGAGTGGGGCACGCCATTGACCGCGTGCTCGAACGGGTGGGGGATCGTCCCGTCTACGTCTCGGTCGACATCGACGTGCTCGACCCGGCACATGCCCCTGGAACGGGCACGCCGGAACCCGGCGGCCTGACAACACGTGAGCTGCAGCAGATCCTGAGGGGGCTTGCAGGCAACGCCACCATCGTGGGCGCCGACGTCATGGAAGTGGCTCCCGCGTACGACCACGCCGAGCTCACCACGATCGCGGCCGCAAACGTCGCCTACGAGTTTTTGGGGCTCTTTGCCGGCTGAGGTGACAAGACGTCGGCAGGCCCCCGGAGATCGTGGGAGAGTTTGCCTATGACCTCCGCCGACAACACCCCCGAGTACGTCCGTGTCAACCGTGCCAACTGGGACGAGCGGGCCGCAGCCCACGCGGCGTCCCCCGACTACGGCGTCCAGCGCTTCCTCGATGACCCGAGCTACCTGTCCGACGTCATCCGTTTCGACCTTCCCTTGCTTGGATCGGTCGAGGGGCAGCGTGGGGTCCACCTGCAGTGCCACATCGGCACCGACACCCTCTCGCTGGCTCGGTTAGGAGCACAGATGACCGGTGTCGACTTCTCTCCGCGCTCGCTGGAGGAGGCCAGACGGCTCGCGGACGCCGCTGGCACCTCGATCGACTTCCTCGAAGCCAATGTGTACGCCGCCCCGAGCCTGCTCGGCTATCACGGATACGACTTCGTGTTTACGGGGGTCGGCGCGCTGTGCTGGCTGCCGAACGTGGCCGAGTGGGCTCAGGTCGTGGCCGACCTGCTCAAGCCAGGGGGTCGGCTCTTCATCCGTGAGGGCCACCCGATGCTCTGGGCGATCGACGAGGCACGCACCGACTGGATCGTCGTCGACTACTCGTACTTCGAGACCGAGCACCCACTGGTCGACGAGGACGATGGAACCTACGTCGAGACAGACATCGAGTTCCGTAACAACCTCACCCACTCGTGGAACCACGGTCTGGGCGAGATCATCACCGGGCTCGCCGACGTCGGCATGCAGGTCACCGGGCTGGTCGAGCACGACTCGGCACCTTGGGACGCCCTTCCCGGACAGATGACACGGGATGACGCTGGTGAATGGCGTCTGACCGACCGCCCTGAGCGATTGGCGTGCACGTACACGCTGCAGGCCGTCAAGGTCTGACGGTCTGAGGTCGGCCCACGCACATCAGTCGGCCAGGATACGGGCCAGCAAGAACCCGTCGTACCCCTTGCTGCCCACCGTCTGGATCGCCGTCGCCGACACCCGTGGCTCGTTCTCCACCGCTTCGTAGAGCGACCGGGTGCCCTTGGTGGCGGCGTCGTTACGCGTGCGAGTCGACGATGGCACCCTCGCGCACGGTGTTGTCGATGATGATCAGCGACCCGGGCCGGCTCAGCGTCACAGCCCACCGGAAGTAGTCAGCGTTGCTCTCCTTGTCGGCATCGACGAAGGTCAGGTCGAACGGCCCGGTGAGTGTGGGCAACGTGTCGAGCGCCGGGCCGATTCGGATGTCGACCAGGTTCCCGACGCCAGCGCCGTCCACGTTCTTGCGCGCGACGAGGGCATGCTCGCCGGAGTACTCACACGTGACCAGCTCGCCGTCGGTGGGTAGGGCACGGGCGAGCCAGATGGTGCTGTAGCCGCCGAGCGTGCCGATCTCCAGAACGCGCCGCGCGTTGATGGACGCGGCCAACAGCATCAGGAGCTTGCCTTGCGGTGGCGAGACGGCGATCTCCGGCAACCCCGCAGTCCGGCTGCTCGACAGCGTGGTCTCGAGCGAGGCGTCTGCGACGCCGAGATGGTCGCCGATGAAGGCGTCGACGTCGGACCAGATCTGCTCGTTCACGCGGCCTCCTTGGCGGGGCGTCACAGCCACGCTAACCAGATAGCAGCGCGAAGGCCATTGATCGCGTGGCCCGGGTGGGGTAGGCAGGCCCGATGACCTCTATCTCGGCGGCAGTGTTCCGCGGAACCGATCAACCCATCAGCGTCCAGGCCGTCGATCTGGCGCCTCCCGGTCCGGACGAGGTCGAGGTGGCGATCGCCGCGGCTGGTGTCTGTCACAGCGACCTCCACATGGTGCGAGGCGAGTGGGAACACCGGACGCCCGTCGTGCTGGGGCACGAAGGATCTGGCGTCATCACCGCTGTGGGCGACGGCGTCACCGACCTGACCGTGGGTGATCACGTCGTGCTGTCGTGGGTGCCTTCGTGCGGCGAGTGCCGCTTCTGCAAGGCGGGTCGCGTGGCGCAGTGTCAGAAGTCGCTCGAGGTGATCGCGGCCGGCGGAACGCTCTTCGACGGGACGCCGCGGCTGAGTGTCGATGGCGAAGCGTGCTACCACTACCTCGGCGTCTCCTCGTTCGCCGAGCGGGCGGTCGTTCCCGCATCCGGTGCGATCAAGGTGCGTTCTGACGCGCCCCTGGACGCGATCGCGCTCGTCGGCTGTGCGGTGGCCACAGGTGTCGGCGCCGTTCGCAGCACGGCTCAGGTTCCGGCCGGCGCCACAGTTGCCGTGATCGGGTGCGGAGGTGTTGGGCTCTCGTGTATCCAGGGTGCCCGAATGGTCGGTGCCAGCCGAATCGTCGCCGTCGACCTCGTCCCCGCCAAGCTCGAGCTGGCGTTGAAGCTCGGAGCCACCGACATCGTCGATGGACGGGCAGGCGACGTCGTTCAGCAGCTGCAGACCCTGGTGCCGGAGGGGCTCGACTACGTCTTCGACGCGATCGGCGCCATCGTCACGACCCAGCAGGCGATCGCCGCGCTGGGGATCGGGGGAGCGGCTGTCGTCGTCGGACTCCCCCCGGCCGGCCAGACGGCGACGTTCGAGCCGCTGGCGCTCGCCGAGTCGGAGCAGCGGATTCTGGGGTCGAACTACGGCTCGTGCGTTCCCCACCGCGACATCCCTGATCTCATCGACCGCTTCATGTCCGGAGAGCTGGACCTCGAGTCGATGATCTCGGCGCGGAGGCCGCTCGCTGACGCGTCCGCGGCGCTGGACGACCTTGCCTCTGGGACTGCGCTGCGACAGCTGCTGCTGCCGAATCCCGACCTGCTGTGAGGGCGCGCGTCAGGGTTGACGGCCCCTGACCTCGAGCGATTCGAGGAGCGTCGCCGTGGCAGCGGCCACCTGGGTCACGGCATGATCGAAGGCGGCCCTGTTGTGCGCGGCCGGGGCACGAAAGCCTGAGATCTTGCGGACGTACTGCAGGGCAGCCGCCTGCATATCGGCCTCAGTCGGCGCTTCGGTGTACGGCGGTCGCAGGGTCTTGATGCTTCGGCACATGGGTTCAGCGTAGAACCCGTCATGGTTTGGTAAGGCGTTCGGCGGATGACGAGCCAGCGCCAGGTGGTTACATCGATGACTGATGACCCACAGAGGAGCTCCGATGACCGACACCGCGACCACATCCACGGCGGTCGATGACCGCCGATCGCCAGCGCGCTGGTGGGCCCTGCCCGCCGCCATCGTCATCGTCGCCATCGGCGTCTGGGTGACAGGTGGAGTTCTCACCAACAACGAGACGGTCGCCATGGGGCTCACCGGGCTTGTGGCTGCTTCTCGCCGGGGGAATCGCCCTGTTCGTCGCCTGGCGCCGTCGCGCCCTCGCGGCGCCGGTGCTCATCGGCTATGCCATCGCGGCCGTGGGCATCGGGGGTTTCCTCGGCTACACCAGCATGGTCGACCAGGTGGTCGACGAGGACGTGGTCGTGGCGACGTCCGACACCACCGATTCGGACAGTGCCGATGGCGCCGGGGCCAGCGGCGCCGGTGATTCTGGCAGCGCCCAGAACCAGCTGCTCGCTGAGGGCACCTTCGTGGCTGAGGCCCACCCCACGGAGGGCTCGGCGTCGGTGATCGAGACAGCGGACGGCGTGGTGGTGACGCTCACCGACTTCGTGACCGACCCCGGCCCCGATCTGAAGGTGTATCTCGTGCCGAAGGGTGCAGACGTCGAAGACGGGGTCAACCTGGGTTCACTCAAGGGCAACAAGGGCAATCAGCAGTACGACGTGCCCGCGTCGTTCGACACCGCGGTCTGGCGGGGGGTTCGGTCGTGATCTGGTGTCGGGCCTTCACCGTCTCGTTCGGCTCGTCAGCGCTGAGCTAGGCGTTGGCCCGTGCGGAACCAGGGGCCGGGCTAGTCGACGCGGACGATGCCGTTCGGAGTCGAGAAGTGGGCGGCGACCAGGCCGACGACGTTGTCGCCGGTGGGCACCCACTCGACCTCGACGTCGTCGAGCGGGTTTCCGTTCAATGAACCGAGCCACTGGTTGACCACAGAGGCATCACCGGCGATCTCGAGCTTGGTGATCCGGATGTCGGTGCCGTTGCCGTAGCCGGGGCGTTCCTCGGGTTCGCAGTCCCAGTGGATGAAGAAGGGCAGCTGGGGGTTCTCGAGGAGCTCGTTGATGCCGATCTGCTTCCAGCGCAGGTCGTAGCCGTCCGGCCGTCTGCGGTGTCCCTCGACCGACTCTCGGCCCAGGCGGCTTTCGACGGTCGCCATCTCGGGCACCTCGACGACCCAGCCCAGCCAGCTGCCGCCGTCCGCCGCGCGCTTCTTGACCGCTCGCCCGAAGGGGGCGGTGTCTGCTGCGGGGTGGTCGAGCGCGGCGACGACTTCGAGGTAGGCGCCGCCGGCAAGGGGAAGGACGAAGTTGCGGGTACCGAAGCGCGGGTGCACGCCGCCGTCGGTGAAACCTGCGCCGAGTCGCGAACCAAGTCGTTGCACGACGTCGGCAAGATGATCGGTGGGTGCTGCGTAAGACAGGTGATCCAGCCGCATGTAGAGATACTGCCCAACGCCATTTCCCACCCCGAACTCGGGGTCGGGTTGGGGTCAGTCGGCGGTGCTGCCAGGGTGCGCGTGAGCGCCGGCGTCACCGCGTCCGTAGCGCAGGGCAAAGGCGACATGCCCGACGACAGCCAGCGTGAGGGCGAAGGCCGTCCAGTCGTGCACCCAGGTGGCATCGGTGCGCGTAGCCGTCGGCCACGACCACCACCATCCGGCCATCACCGTGCCGGTGCCGATCAGCACGATCAGCGCCCCGAGGGTGAGCGCGGCGTTCAGCTTCTGGCCGGCGTTGAAGCGAGCGACGGGGATGCGGCCGCTGCGCCGGTCCTTGGCGCGCAGCCACTCGACATCGGCTGGTGACCAGCGTTCGAGGTGCGCCACGTCCGCGCGGAACCGCGACGACAGCAGACCGACCGCCAGTGGCAACGGCGCGAGCAGACCGGCCGCAAGATGCACCGTTCGCACAAGGTCGCGACGGCCGACCGCGATCGAGAGCGTGTCGATCCACATGATGGCGGCGGTGGCGATGCCGATTCCGATCAGCGCGGCGAAGGCACCATGCACGATGACCTCGGCCGTCGAGAAGCGGCGGTCAGGTGATGGGGTCGTCGCTGCGTCCGTTGGACGATCCGACATAGGCGTCGACGTCATAGCCCCGCACCTCCCAGTAGCCGGGGTCGACGGCATCGACCAGCTCGATCCGGCTCAGCCACTTCAGTGACTTGTAGCCGTACATGGGCACCACGAGCAGTCGAACCGGCCCACCGTGGTCGCGCGACACCACCTCACCGTCGAGATGCGTTGCCACCATCACCTCGTCCTGCTCCACCTGGTCAAGCGTGAGCGACTCGGTGTAGGTGCCGTCGTGGGAGTGGAAGGTGATCGCGCGGGCTGAGCCTTGTACGCCCACCGCGTCCAGAACGTCGCGCAGCTGCACGCCCTGCCAGGCAACGTCGTCAACCCGCCAGCCCGTCACGCACTGGAAGTCGCGCGTCCAGTTGGTCTGCGGCAGATCGGCGATGTCGTCCCAGGTGAGCGTCATCGAGCGGTCGACGAGACCGTCAACCTGTAGGCGGTAGTCGGACATCGAGAGGCTGGGCTGCTTGGCGGTCACTGAGTAGTAACGCCAGCCGCCCTCACCGGGCACGAGGTCGGCGAGGCCGGTGGGGTCGACGCGACGGACGGGGGAGAGCACGGCGTCGATGGCGCTCTGCAGCGGCGCACCGAGTGCGACGCCGATGGCTCCGACGCCGATCACGGACAGCACGATTCGTCGCCCGTAGGGGCGCGCCTCGCCCGCCTGTGGCATGGGTGCGTCTTGTTCCACCCGATCAGCATGCGCTGCCGGAGCCCTGACGGCCAGACGGGATGCGGTCCCTTCGCGCGTTTTCCCCAACTCGTAAGGTGCGCTTTCATCCACAGGCCAGGCCCGGCCGCCCTTCGAGAGCACGCGAACCGGGCACGGTCTGGGTCATGAGTCTTCCAATGCCGGCGGCCGACGAGCCGTTCACCTCGCCATCCAGGTCTTGCGACGGGCGCCCCACTCTGCGCATCAGTGGGCCGGCGCAGATCCTGCAGATCGTCCCGTACCTGCTCGGATTTCATCCCGAACGCAGCGTCGTCATCGTCGCTCTCAAGGGCACGAGGATTGTGGTGAGTGCCCGCTACGACATCGAGGCTCCGCCGCTGTGTGCTGAGCCGCTGTGTCACTCCGCTTCCGCTGCAGGCGCCGACCGGGTGATCGTCGCGATCTACGACGAGGCGATCAACGGCTCTCCGCTGCCCCATCTCGACTACCTCGATGCTCTCGGCGACGTCTTCGACCGCTACGGGCTGAGCGGTGTCGACGCGCTTGCAGTGGGCAATGGCCGGTGGTGGTCGTACCTGTGCCAGGACAACGCTGACTGCTGTCCGAGCGAGGGCACTGAGCTGGAGAGCGCGGGTGTGGCAGCCGCTGGTGCGGTGGCCGAAGGCTTGGTGGCGCTACCCGCTCGGGCCGACCTCGAGGCCGAGCTCGAACCAGATCTGATCGGCATGGCGAAGGTGCTGGCATCGCTCATCGAGCTCGGCGAGGTCGACGACGACCGGCCGGACGTGGTGGTGAGGGC
Organism: uncultured Actinomycetota bacterium; assembly: GCA_963706045.1. GTDB lineage: Bacteria > Actinomycetota > Actinomycetes > JAHEKZ01 > JAHEKZ01 > JAHEKZ01. Next base: position 143,663 of record CAVPLY010000011.1, read on the forward strand.
CTCGGACTGGTCGGTGGTGCGCCGTTTCGTCAGGCGAGCCCGCCGAGGCGGGCCGACCACCGACACCGGAAGAGACCGCTCGGGTCCTCTGGGCGCTGATGGACCGCGCCGTCCGCGATGCCACGGTCGGCTATCTGGCCACCCGCCCCGAGCCCGAGGTCTCGACCGCCTGGCGAGAGCTGGTCCGGGTGGCCCCACCGCCGTGGCGGGCACCGGTCGCCACTATCTATGCCCTCTGGTGTTTCGCGGCGGGCAGCGGAGCGCGTTCGAACATCGCCGTCGACGTGGCCCTGGAGGCCGATCCGTCCTACTCGATGGCGCAGCTGTTGGCCGAGGCGCAGACGGGCGGGATCAACCCGTTCGAGTTCATCGCCGCCGTGACCGACGAGTGCCGACTGGTGGGACGCCGCATCCAACGCAAGCGGCCGCCGTGGGGACGCCGTCCGTCCGCCTAGCGGTGTGAGACCCGCGCAGATCCGGCCACGTGATGGCTGATCTGCGTTTCGGGCGGTAGCGTTCTGGCGTGGCTGAGCAGTGGACCCTTCTGACCAATCATGGACGCGTGCTCCTCATCATCGCTGACGATGCTGACGTGCGCCTGCGTGACGTCGCGACGTCGGTGGGTATCACCGAGCGTTCGGTGCAGATGATCGTGGCCGACTTCGAAGAAGCCGGGTACCTCAGCCGCGAGCGCAGGGGGCGGCGCAACCACTACTCGGTCAACTCCAGCAAGCACTTTCGCCACCCCCATGAGGCCGACCACAGCGTGGGTGAGCTGCTCGACCTCTTCGTCGACCGCAAGGCGTCTCGGGGCGGCCGGGAGTCGGCGCCGTAGTCGTCGCCGTTCGTAGGCGGACTGTTCCGTTCGGTAGTCGTGTTGCTCCAGGTGGGTCCGCCGCCTGTGGATCGTCGGTGTGCGGGCCTGCAGCGGCTCTACTCTCCAGCGCATGAGCTGGGGGAGTCGCACAGGGTCAGCCGCCCTGTCTGAACGTCGATCGGAGCGCACCGCTTGGTGGCGGTGGTTCATGCTCACGATTGGGCTGGGGCTTGTTGCCGCTCTCCTGCCGCCCGCGGCCGCCATGGCAGCGGCTCCGTGTGAGGGTGCCGACTGTGGCGTTGTCGCCGATCCCGATGATGCTCAGTACGTGGGTTCAGGCGGCCTTTTGCTGCCTGCCAGCAGCTTCACCGGCACTGACGCCGACCGGGCTGATGCCGCGACCTGTCCCGAGTGCCGATGGGCGCTGCTGCCGATGTGCCGCGGTGACGGCCAGGCAGGTGGCGTGGCTTGCGGGGGCGCTGCGAGGTCGTGCCCTCCTGGGCAGTTCCGCCGCATCGTGCTGCTGCTGCGTCCCGGCGACGCCGAGTGGCGAGAGGTAGGCCTGGTCTGCCTGGTGGGAGGGGCGCCCACGACCGTCGACGATGTCGCGTCCGAGCTGGCCGATGTGGTGATCGAGGACGTCCCGCCTCTTGAGCCATCGACGCAGCCTGAAGGCGGCACGCTAATCGGGCTGCCCGCGGTCTTTGCAGCCGGCCAGCCGCGCTCGTTGGGTGAACGTCAGTTCAACCTGGTGGGTTTCGAGATCGTGCTTGACGGGCGTGCCACATGGGCGTGGGACTTCGGAGACGGCACCACGATCACGCGCGACGAGCCGGGGGGCCCCTGGCCAGACATGTCCGTCAGCCACGCCTACGGTCGGGCGGGCGCTTACCCGGTGTCGGTGAGCAGCACCTGGGATGCCTGGTTCACCGTTGACGGGATGGGTCCATGGCCGGTCGGCGGCGCGCCCGTCGTTCAGGTCGCCAGGACGCCGCTGGTGCAGGTCTTGGAGGCGAGGGCCGAGCTGGTGGTGGGCTGAGGTGCTGGCCCGGCCCGCTCAGGTGGGGTAGCGTCCGGCCAGGCGCCTGATGGAGTGTGGGACAACGTGGCCCAGCTGTCAGATGGCGCTGTGAGTGGCCGAGGAGGTCTGCATGGGGACGATCGTGGTGGGCTACGTGCCGAGCCCGGAGGGCGAAGCCGCCCTTGACCGAGCTGTTGACGAGGCCCAGCTGCGGGGCAGCAATCTGCTGGTCGTGAACTCCCAGCGAGGCGGGCGCACAGCCGACTATCACGAGGTTGCCCTCACGAATGAGCAAGTTCAGGTCATTCATGACCGGCTCCACGCGGCAGGGATCGAGCACGACGTCCGAGGACTGATCCGGGGCAAAGATCCAGCCGATGACCTCGTGGCCATCGCGGAGGAGGAATCAGCTGAGATGATCGTCATCGGACTTCGCCGACGTACCCCCGTCGGAAAGCTGATCATGGGCAGCAACGCCCAGCGCATTCTGCTGGACGCGAGTTGCCCCGTACTGGCAGTCAAGCGCGCCGAAGACTGACGGCGAACCCTGACATCGACGGGGGAAGGTCAACGCCTCCACGGGCGTTGACTACAATGTCTATTGCTGCGCCTGTCAAGGGCAGGCCCCCGGGATCTGACTCATGGTCACACGAGGGTCAGCCTCGAGTCCGCGTCGCAGCAGCGGAAATCCGCATCCATCGTTACGCGTCCCCGCATGACGGCTGCCCGCACCCTGCAAGGAGGCAACCGCTCCTATGAGCGCTGCTCGTAAGACTGCCACCAAGGCGGCCAAGGCCCCGGCGAAGAAGTCTGCCGCGAAGAAGGCAACGCCCAAGGCGTCCACCAAGACCAAGGCTGCGGCGACGAAGTCGACCGCCAAAAAGCCCGTAGTGAAGAAGGCTCCGGCCAAGAAAGCCGTCGTCAAGAAGGCGGCCCCGGCGAAGAAAGTCGCAGTGAAGAAGCCCGTCGCAAAGAAGGCTCCGGCCAAGAAGGCGGCCCCTGCGAAGAAGTCTGTGGCCAAGGCCCCCGCCAAGAAGGCAACGGGGAAGAAGGCCACCAAGGCAGAGACCGCAACCGTCGAGATTCCCGTCGCTGACGACGGCATGCCGGTCAGCGACGAAGAGGTCGCCGAGGAGCTGAAGAAGGAGACCGAGGAAAAGGGCTACGTCATCTCGCACCGCGACGAGTCTGACGAGCCGGTCCAGCAGGTCACCGTCGCTGGCGCCACGGCCGACCCGGTCAAGGACTACCTGAAGCAGATCGGCAAGGTCGCTCTGCTCAACGCCGAGCAGGAGGTCGAGCTCGCCAAGCGCATCGAGGCCGGCCTGTTCGCCGAAGAGAAGCTGAACGGCACCAAGAAGCTCTCCGCGAAGATGCACCGCGAGCTCGAGTGGATCGCTGAGGATGGCCGCCGCGCCAAGGACCACCTGCTCGAAGCCAACCTCCGGCTCGTCGTGTCACTGGCCAAGCGCTACACCGGACGCGGCATGTTGTTCCTCGACCTGATCCAAGAGGGCAACCTCGGTCTGATCCGTGCGGTCGAGAAGTTCGACTACACCAAGGGCTACAAGTTCTCGACGTACGCGACGTGGTGGATTCGGCAGGCGATCACCCGTGCGATGGCCGACCAGGCCCGCACCATTCGTATCCCCGTCCACATGGTCGAGGTCATCAACAAGCTCGCCCGCGTTCAGCGCCAGATGCTGCAGGACCTTGGCCGCGAGCCGACTCCTGAAGAGCTCGCCAAAGAGCTCGACATGACGCCTGAGAAGGTCGTCGAGGTGCAGAAGTACGGCCGCGAGCCGATCTCGCTGCACACCCCGCTCGGTGAAGACGGTGACAGCGAGTTCGGTGACCTGATCGAAGACTCCGAGGCGGTCGTTCCGGCGGACGCGGTTTCCTTCACGCTGCTACAGGAGCAGCTGCACGCAGTTCTGGACACGCTGTCCGACCGCGAGGCCGGCGTGGTGTCGATGCGGTTCGGTCTCACCGACGGACAGCCGAAGACGCTGGACGAGATCGGCAAGGTCTACGGCGTCACGCGCGAGCGCATCCGCCAGATCGAGTCGAAGACGATGAGCAAGCTCCGTCACCCGAGCCGCTCGCAGGTTCTCCGCGACTACCTCGACTGAGTCGACGCCACGGGATCTGTTTCTATGGCTGAGTTGACTATCGTGCACGCGGTGGGCAGCCCATTTGACCGCGGCGTGACCATCGGCAGAAAGCTCGCCGACGGGCACCTAAGCGCAGTCGACTTTACTCGCAGGTACACCCGTCGCCACGGTCTGGCCGATGCTGACCTCGAACCTCTGCTCACCCCTTACCTCGCTGCTGCCAAGAATGCCGTGCCCAGACTTGTTACTCATCTAGAGGGCGTCGCCGAGGGAAGTGGAATCCCGTTTATCGACATCTTTGCCGTCAATGCATTCGAAGAGCTCTATGCCGTGCTCGAGCTCTCGGTCGAGCCCGTTGACGGCGTTGAGATTGCCCGGGTGCCGCCTCCGATTCCTGTGGAACGGTGTACCGACCTTCTGGTGCGCACACCGGTCGGAACCATTCTCGGACACAACGAGCAGTGGTACTCGGGGGATGATGGCGGTATCGCGGTCATCGTCGAACATCCGGACTCCGACGACGAGGTGGCAACGGTGACTCCGGTCGCGGTGGGTACTCTGCCGCTCGTCGGCATGAACGCAAGTGGCGGCGCTCTGGGCCTGATGTCCTTGTCGGGTGCTGACGAGCGAGTAGGTATTCCGCGGGCGCTGTTGGCGCGGGACGGGATTGAGGCCAGGGATCGCGTAGATGCCATAGCGAAGGCCACCCGAAAGAATCGAGCTGGCGGGTACTCCTACGCCTACGCATTCGCAGGTGGAGATTCTTTCACGCTCGAGGTGTCAGCTACTCGCGATGGCCTGGTCGAAAGTTCGGTCCATACGAACCACGCTCTGAATCGCGCCGTTGCCGAAGTCTCTGAGGAACCGTCCGCTGGCAGCCGTTCGCGCTTCGACCGTGCATCCACTTTGTTGGCCGATAACCCACCGCAGTCGGCCCAAGAGGTCATGCGAGTGCTCGGTGACCATGGCGCTGATGGGCAGGACATCTGTGTTCACCCCAGAGCCCCCGAAGGCGATGAGGGGTCGACGATTCAGTTCGCGATGGTTTGTGACGTCGAGGGTCGAACGATGTGGCTGGCCCCCGGTCAGCCGTGCTCAACCCCATTCCAGGAGGTACGACTCGGAGATCTGCTGTGATCCACAGTCGAGTTTGAGCCGGGCGTCGTCAGCAACTAGTGCGCGACTATCTGGATTGAGTCTTATCCACTGTGAACTGATAAGTCCGACGCGATCCGGACAGGCCGTTGGTCAGATGTCGCCTCCGTAGCTGTCAGACCCCCTTGCTCACACGCTCACCGCGTCTCACGGCACGTCGGCACGCTCCGCTGTCACCGGTCGCACCCCCCCACCAACCGATAGCGGGCATTGGGTGAGGAGACTCGTAGTCGGGTCGACGTGTGCGGCCCCGGCGTCCTAGGCAGCCAGTTCGAGAATTTCAGTAGGTGACCTTTAGGCGGACCACAAGCCCTGCGCGTGAAGCTTCCCCAGTGGCGAGTAGTCTTCCTTGGGCATCGACGGCGAGTTCGTACACAGTGTCCCACCCCCGGGCCAGGTCCGGAATGAAGATCCCGTTTCGGCCGAAAGTGCGGTCGATGGCACCACCAGGGGTTATCCGGAGCAGAACGGCCTTGTCGATGTAGTTGTCCCGGTCGACACCAATCGTCGCGAACGCGTAGCTGCCGTCCGGCAAGAGGGCGCCACTTTCGGCGGAGCTGACCAGCCGACGATCTGTACTCACAAACGCCACACCGTCCCTGGAGTAACTCGGGTCAAGGACGCCGCTGCTGAGCAACCGGTGAACGGCGAATCGAGTATTGGAGCTGGCTGGAGTCTTGGAACCGACGACAATATCGTCGGCGGGGGTCACATCGAGGTCGACTGGCCAGATCGCCGCCCCGGATGGTAGCCGGAGGTCGGCTCGCCCTGAACTGTTGAACGTCGCGTCCCGCTGACCGGAGGTCGTGAGTCGGATCACCGATGCGGTGCTGGTCGGATTCCCTCGCCGATCCGCGATGCTCGACAGGACGACCGGACGGTCCTGCGAGTCCACAGCCAGCCCAGTCACTTCAAGGGCCCGTGCGAACTTCAAGTAGACCTGACCGCGAGTTCCAAATGATCGGACGATGGTTCCCGCTGGACTCAACTTGGTCACCACGATGCTCGAGCGGAAGGGCTTCTTGCTCACCATGTTGTCGCTGGCGAAGTAAGCGTTGCCGACGGAGTCTGTGGCCGCCTGTACGTAGCCTCGGGAGATGTGGGACTGAGGCAGGACCCGGTAGCCGCCTGCGAACGACTGATCGACCCGGCCATTGCTACGGAGCCGGAAGACCAGAGCCTTTCGACGGTTCTGGCCGGCGACGAGAAGTCCGCCAGAGGAAAGCGCGACCCCATCCAGAAGCCACGTGTCGCGGTCCTTCGACATGCGGAAAATGCCGTCACCGCTGAACGTACTGTCGAGGCGACCTCGGTTGGTGTAGGCCGCTACCAGACCCCGATCTGACGTTCTGGTCGACGTCGAACCGAGGGCGTACACCCGCCCATTCGCGGCAGGCACCACCTGCCACCAGATCTCCCTGGTGTCGGCGATGCTGAGTGCTGCCACACCGTCCCTGCTGAACGTCCGATCGAGCGTCGGGTTACCGTTCGCACCCCACGCCACCGGGAGCAAACTGAGCGACACCAGCCCCACACCCACCAACACCAGCCCACGGGATCTCATGACGACCTCCTCGTAGCAACGGCCACGACAACCCCCTCGGTGCAAAGATCAGCCCACACGAAGGCACCTGCCAGAGGCGAAAGACCCCACCGGCTCCGTCGGCGGCAACTACAGCAACTCCGGGACGGCGACGGTGGACTACTGCGCAGGGTCATCGCTGGTGGCTACTCGGTGCCCCAGCTCGTCCGGGTCACCGAACTCCTCTACCAGGGATGCCCCACTGCTGCCTGGTCACCCGGACCAGAAGTCGTCAGTACGTCCAGGCTGCAGACGTGTGAACGGCGATGCCTAGGGCCAACTCTCAGTCCAGGATATTGCACCGCACAGCGCTCGCGAGCTGACGTGCTTGAGCACGGTTTGCACAGCGCTCAGCGGCTCATAGTGCGCGACTATCTGGACTGAGATTCGACGCGGGGAATGATCATTTGGCCCCGCCCGCTCGATCTCGTGTGGTCGCATGTTCAGCCAGGCGAGAGCGCCGTCGCCGATCGGGTCGACGCGCCACGCCTGCCTAGTCATGGCGCGACCGTAGCCAGTGGGATCTGACTGACTGAGGGCTCCTAGACCCACCGGGGATCCTTACGCTCCGATAGGCCACAGAAAGTGAGCCAAGCCCCTCCGGTAAGCCACACCAGTGGCCAGACGAAGTCGAATCCCGACCAGCCGGCGGTGACGTTCTCTGGGTCGTTGGGGTCGTAGGTGATATCCACCTGGTCGCCGATCTGGACGCTGTATCCAGGATCGACATCGGCTTGGTAGGTGACCCCATCAACCCGGTATTCAACCGTGGGGACTCGGTCTTCCGACCAGAAGTCGTAGTGCGTGCTGAGAACCACCGCGGCTGTCTTCTCGCCTCCCCGGACCAGCGAAACGGCATCCATCAGCATCGATCCCCCCAGAACGAGGCACGCTGCGCCGGCGAGGACCAAGCCAATCCACTTGCGCGACGTCTCGACGGGGGAGTGAGCCTTCCTTCCAGTGGCCGCGTTGAGCCGAGAGAGCGTTTGCTCCGGTGTCTCACCGGTCACCCTTCGGTGTCGGTTGATGAGGCTCATGGCACACCCCTCCTTACGATGGTGCGCAGGGATCCCAACGCCCGCTAGGGCCGTTTGTCCCGCTCGCACATCTGACTAACGGACCTTGTCTGGGCTGAATGTCGCCATCGTCGTGGGGCTGCGCTGGTCGCGAGATACCGGATGCACCCGCCGAGCTGGTCGTCGACCAGGCTCTGTCGTTCCTCGGTGACCGAGTATCCGAGCCCGTGCAGTAATGGCGCTACCGACACCGACACCGACAGCCAAGCCGGCGGCGGTCAGACACCCAGTGTGCCCAGCAGTCGGTCCATCTCGCCGTCCTCGGCGCTCCACCGTCGGAGCTCGGACTTCAGGGCCGCGATGGTCTCTCAGGCTTCACCCATCTGGAGGACTGCTGGCTCGTGGACGGTCAGTGCTCGAGGGAGTGGAGGAGCTGGCTGCAGGTGGCGCGCCCTCATGTCCCGCAGCCGAGGCACCAAGCCCCGACCAAGCGTCTCGAGCGGCACCACCAGCTTCTCGGACGAAGCAGGTTCTGTGCCGCCTGGCCTTGCAGCCTCGGTGAGGACCATGGCCTCTACCGGAGTTCGGACAGCCGGCCAAGGATGACTGAGGGGGTCTGCGCCTGGAGGTGGCGTGATGAAGCGCATGTTTGGGTGTCTGCTGTCGGTAACGCTCGTGGCCGGTCTTTGTCTGGTGGGCCTACCGCAGGCCTCGGCGACTGTGCCGGGGCTGAACGGTGTCATCGCATACTCACCAACCGGCACCGTGAACGGCTCTCTTCAGTTTGTCGACCCGTCCAGCGGCGAGATGAGCGCGATTTTTCTGGGCTCCGGACTGAGCCCTTACGGTCGTCCATCGTGGAGCCCCAATGCGGGGCGTTTGGCGGTGGCGACGTCCGATGGCGTGATGATCATCGATGCGGACGGTACCCATCGAAGACTCATGCCCTACTGCGCCGGGGAGCCGACGTGGAGCCCGGATGCGAAATGGATCGCCTGCGCAGGTAGCACCGATGACACCGGCACCGGCGGCATTGTGGTGATGAAACTCGACGGGTCAGAAGCACAGATGATCGCAGAGGGGGGAAGCCCCGACTGGTCGCCAGACGGCGAGTGGATCGCCTTCACACGGGGTTCGGACCAGACGACCGATATTTGGAAGATACGTCCGGACGGTTCTGATCTCACCCAACTGACTGACCTCGCTGTCACCCACCCTGGGTTGTTCGCCTACAGCCCAGTGTCCTGGTCACCTAGTGGCGCCGAGTTGGCGTTCACGCTGACCGACCGTCATCGCCCGAAAGTGGTCCGCATGAGTGCCAACGGTGGCGAGCTGACTGACGTTACCTCGCGCTTGGGGATCGGGCCCGTCGACGGAGCGGCGTGGTCCCCGGATGGGCGCTGGATGGCTGCCATCAGTCAGCGAGATCTTCGACTCATCGTGTTCCGACCTGAGGGCGGAGTCCCGAAAACCATAACCACGAGGGCACGGTATCCCGGACCACCCGCCTGGCAGCCGGCGTCCGTCACACTGCACGCTTCCAAGCACACCGTGAACTCGGGCCAGCCAGTGAAGTTCACGCTCAGGCTCGCGTGGCCAGCCGAGAACAAGCAGGTTCGGCTCCAGCGCCACGGCGTCGACACGCCCTGGCGCACGGTAAGCACGGTGTCCACCGACGCTTCGGGGATCGTCTCCGAGACTCTGAATGTGAGGACCAACACTTGGTATCGAGCCGTCTGGGAGGGGGACGGTTCGCATGCTGCCGCGGCTTCGGCGGCGGTGTACGTCCGGGCACGGCTGGTCCTCACCGCGGGTCTGAAGAAGGCGTACGCCCACAAGGGACGCACGTACCTTTACCACGCGGGCCGGCAAGTGCCATACCTTGCTCACCTCAGTCCGCCGAAACCCGATGACAAGGTGTGCTTCACCACCCAGTATCGAAAGGGCACGAGATACCGGACCGGTGATGTGACCTGCTACAAGACCTACGACCAGGGCAGGAAGGCGGGAATCATCTGGACCTTCCAGAACCCCGGCTACTCGTACAGAATCCGAGCGACTTGGGATCCGACGACTCAGCGCCCCAAGGACCTCGACAACCTGGCGGACACCACGAAGTGGAGCTACTTCAAAGTGACACGTTGATCAGCGTCCAGTTCTGGATCCCAATCGAGTGACTAGATCGCGGTGTGAGCGGCCCCCGAAACACGGGTCGCTCACACCGGCGTGGCTATGCGGCCGTCCTGAGCCGATCGCTACTTCTCACACGCGATGTGGTCGTTGTCCCTATCCATGGTCGACTTCACCGCACGGTACAGCTTTGGCTTGTAGGCACCCTTGGCCGTTGCGCCTCGGCGGATCCACCAACTGCGGGGCTTCTTCCTGAAGTGGACGAGAAGAGGATGCGAATGACCTCCCGCCTTTGGACGGTTGACCACTTCTCCCAAGCAGCTTCGGGGTCGAGGAGATCCTGTCCAGTTGCTCTAACCGGTAGAAAGGCGCGTACGAGCGACTAATCTCATCCTTGATCTTCTTGAGTTGAGGCTCCGCATCGGTAGCTGAATGAGGCCATCGGCAATGAGGTCAATGAGGTCTCGGCGTCGCTGACGGGCGAGGCGCGTTGCTACCCCCCGTGTCGGGGAGGTCTCAGTCCAGGATATTGCACCGCACAGCGCTCGTGAACTGCGTGCTTGGCAGGCACGGTTGCACAGCGCTCAGCCGTTTCTGGTGCGCGACTACCTTGATTGAGTCTCCTGCAGTCTGATCTGAAAGAGCACTGGTCAGCGACCTAGTCGAGATTGGCATACCAGTCGATCGCCGCGAACGACCATCAGTTGGGTGTTCGGCATGGTGCCGTTGACGCCTGGATCGTGCAGGTTCAGGGAAACGCTCAAGCCGTCTGTCGTCCGCGATGCGTGGCCTAGCGAGGTCCGAGTGTCATGAAGGTGGCAACTTCGACAATCGGCCCCGTGGCTAGTGATCTGATAATCGACGTGCGAATCGAAGTCTGCGCTGCAGGACCTGCGACTCTGGCGGCATGAATGCGCCGCTTGGGAACCTGTGCTTGGCAACGTCCCAGTGGGATTACGGCCAAGAACTCAACCCGGGTCGGGCTCCTTGAGGCGGTGAGCATCATGAAGTTGATTCAAGTACTTAGCGTGCTGCTGGTCGGTACCGTCCTGGGTGCTTGCGGCGGCTCGGACCAAGATTCCGAGACCGGGGGTGCGGCGTCATCATCGCCTCCCAGCCCTTCAGTCAGTGCGACGACGCCGAACGGTGGTCACGCGGCGGAGGCGGGCGAGCCACAGTTGATCCAAGTCGAAGGATACAAGTACACAGACCCAACCGGCCTGGAGCTCAATGCATGCAAGCTGTTCTCAGACGAGATCATGAAGAGTTGCTCAGTGCACGGCGTCAGTCGCCTCGGGATGGCTTTCCTTGTGCAGTGGGAGTTCGACCCACAAGCCGTTCCACCGGGAACCATGGTGTCGGGCTTGGTGACGGCTTTCGAACAGCAGAATGCGACCGTGAAAAAGCTAACGATCGCCGGTGAACCCACTATCAAGGCCACTATGCCCGACGGGATCACCACCATCTATGCCTGGGAGCACGAAGGGGTATTGGTCATGTTCCAGAGTGACGAGGCGAAGGACTCTGTGGACTTCGTAACGAAGTACGTCACCCTGCTCAATAGTTAGTTCACTCAGTTGAAGTTGTTGGCGAGTTCGCGTACCCGATCCCGGATGAGGGTACTAGCGATGAGGATCGCTACGACGACCTGATGGTCAGGACATTGGGCCCTAGTAGGAATCGTCCATTCCCTTAGGTTCGTGTCAAGAGGGGATTTTTCGATGACCGTCACCAAGCGATTGAAGCCGGACTCGTCGGACGGGGCTCGACAGATCCTTTTTGGCTCGGCTGCCTTATGTGGTGCTGTTGTCGTCCTCGCCGTGGTGGCGTGGTTAGCCGAGGCTTGGCCCTGGACGACGTATCTCCTCCTTATACCGGGGTTGGCGCTGATGGCCTGGCTGGCCTCCTATGGAGTCGCCAGGCTGAGTGAAGGGATCAAGGCGCGGAGGGGATCCGACTCCTCCGCCTCCGACGATCAAGCGACGATGGACCCGCTCGCTGATTTGCGTTTGCGCGTCCGTCACCTCGCCCTGGGGTGCGTGGGGTCCTTCTTTCTTCTTGCGGTCGCCATCGCTGCCGCCGTGGCTTTGGAGTCTGCAGGTGCTGCCGACTCGGTGGTCGGAACCATAGTTTTGATCGCATTCGTATTCTTTCTTTGTGGTGCCCTACTGCTCTACTTCACGGGTATGAACCTTGTAGGACTGTCCCGGGGTCGGCGTGCGCTCCGAAACGGTGACCCCATCTCTATGAACGAAGACGAGTTGATCCTGCTGGACAGGGGGCTGCGGCAGTCGACGGCTGACGTGGCGCAGAAGTATGGCGAGGGGGATCTAGTGGAGTTGAAATCCTTCTCCACGGGGTTGTGTCCGGACATCGTGGAGGAGACGGAGATCGTCCTACGTGAGGGGCTCGACGTCGCAACCCTGCGTGTTGACGCCACATTGTCCTACTTCAGGTTCTCTCCGGTGGCCTGCGAGCAAGACCTTGCGGTCACCAGACGGCGAGGTATCGCCACATCGGCTAACGGCATGTGGATCTCAGCTCCGGTGCTCGTCACGATTGACCTCACTCCACTCGGCGCTGACCGAACGTCCGCGCGAATACGTGCGGTGTCGAAGTATCAGCGTGCACGAGCGAAGTCCATGTTCCAAGCTGTCCTACTGGCACTCGCTGTGGCTGCCGAAGAGCAAGATCAAAGTCACTAAGATCGAGTCTCTGCTCAAGTCGGCCACCCGTCGGTTCAAGTACGACGTCAGTCCAGGATATTGCACCGCACAGCGCTCGACAGCTGCGTGCTTGTCACGCGTGGTTGCACAGCGCATAGCCGTTCCTAGTGCGCGACTACCTTGATTAAGTCTCATTCACTGTGAACTGATAACTCGCAGGTGGGACTGAGGTGGCGGTTGAGAGGGTGCAGTTCAGGGGACTGAGTCGCAGATGGTGCGACCTCCGAGTGGTGTTGGCGACGCCCTCCGTCCTCGGGGTTGTCGTCGGGGGTGCGTCGGGCGCTGACCCTGCCCGCGCCCGACGAACTACAGGTTGAACATCCCGGTCGGTGTACTATCGGCCCGCATGAAGACATGGAACAACGGCTTGCGCTGGGTGCACTTTCTCTTTGGCCTAAGCATTTCGGCCTATTTCTTCTTCTTGCCCGCTGATGGCTACTCCACTGCAGTCAACAACGTGTACAAATTCGGGGTGATCGCCGTGGTCTTCTGGACTGGCGTCATCAAGTGGCAGCTGCCACGAATATCTCGTTGGCGGCAAAGGAACCAGGTCAAGCGGGCCCAGGCTTCCTCTTGATGCAGCCCTGATCCGGTCGGCCCCCAGCAGGGCCGGGCGCTCGCACGGTTGCTCTTGGCCACCTTTGACGGCGTGCTGGCGGTGACGTCTGTCGTGTTCGTGCATGAGGTGGCCACACAACCCCACGCGCTCGCTGACTGGCAGGTATCCGGCGACGGCCCGCGAGGCGACGTCTCAGCTTGAGGAGCCACTGGGGGATAGGGCTGTACTACGACGATGGCGAATGCTACGCGAGGGTGCCGACTGATGGTTCCCGTGGTGGCTGCGGGAGGCAACTTCTCAGTCAAGGATATTGCAGCGCACAGCGCTCGTGACCTGCACGCTTGCTACGCGTGGTTGCACAGCGCATGGCCGTTCCTAGCGCGCGACTATCTGGACTGAGATTCGATATCGCGAGGACCCGCCTGTTGAGGCGGGTCCTCGGTCGATCAGCAGTCACATCTGTGTCCGTTTTGGCTAGCGGGTGATCTTCCAGTAGACCCACGGCGAGGTTGCCCGAGCGTGGGTGGCATCGCCGAGAAATGTCGCTGAGACGCGGTGCTTAAAACCGATGACTTGGCGCGTCTCGTACCAGCTGAAGACTTCGATGAGGCTGTGTTTCTCCAGCTTCCAGAAGTAGGAGTCACCCCTCCAGCGGGAGCCGTTCCACCACTGGAAGGTGACCTTGACCTTCTTTCCCGAGTGGTCCGGTGCCAGCTTGAACTGTTCGGCGGGGCAGCCACGGTAGTTGGGGGGGCGGCACGCAGTCGTCCAGTGGTACAGCCGGTACTTACCCTTGGTTGCGTAGCCGCCTATGCTGCGGGCTGTCCACTTGCCAGCCACCGAGACCTTGACTGGCGTGGAGACGGACGCTTTCCAGCCGGTCTCACCCGCGAACTTCGCGGTGTAGACGGTGGTTGTCTTCGGCTTGACTTGGGCGGTCAGGATGCCATCGGCTCCCACCTCGCCCTTGGTGATCAGGACCTTGCGTCGGTCGACGGGCTTTCCGTAAATGGCCACGACGGACTGGGGTGTCCCGCCCTTGAGGTGCGCCGACAGACGTGCTGCCTGACCAATTGTGACCTTTGGCTCGGAGGTGTTCAGAGTCAGGGAGGTCGGCGAGGTGGTGTCAAGACGGTAGGCGAGACCGGCCGGTCCGGCACTGCTGCGGACCAAGACCTTGAGGGTGTTCACACCCACAACGGGCTGGAATGTATACGTCTCGATATCGAGGCCACCTTCGAGGTTCTCTCCGACTAGGACGCCGTTCGCCTCGACGGTGTAAAAGTCATCAGCTGAGATGCGTAGCTTCGTGATGGCTCCGGATTCGGCCACGGTGAACGTGTCGTTGAAAGTAACCCAAGGGGTGCCGTTGGTTTCCTCTTCGGGAGTGACGGAGACATCACGCCAGATCCAATGTGCCAGGGGAATGCTGGCCCAGGAGCCTGATGTGCAGTACCCGTCAATGTCGACCTCTGTACACCCAGCGTGCCCATAGGTAAGGACTGAGGTTCCGTTGGATGCGCTCTCAGCTGTCCATGGAACGCCGATGCGAGAGACAACGGGGGAGTCGGTCGCGACCGCTGACGCGGTGGCGACGGGTGGAAGCGGAACAAGGAATAGCGCGGCTAGGCCGAGGGCCGTCGCCACGGTGAGTCTGATGGGGGGTCTCATGATCAACCTTCCTTCCCAGCGGACCTGACCCCTGTCTTCACGGGGCACGCCCGCTTGACATTTGCAGCGTCCTAGCTACCCCCGGGTAGAACAAGAGGCGAATGTCCCGGTTAGACATCGGCTGTTGTCAGAGGTCATGGGGACTCTTGAGGTTCTCTTGACACCATCTGAGACCACCAGGGCGGGCAGGTTCGATGGTTGCCCGAGCTCGTCTTTGGTGGACTGAGCGCCAGCTGCGGAGTGGGAGCCCAAGGCCTCTGGGAAGTGGTGGCAGTCGCGATACCTGGTGGAGCGGTGGAAAGGGAGTTATGTGGTGACACTCGTGCGGTCTGCTTTGGTCACGAGCATCGTGGCCTTGGTGCCTTCATCACACTTCCGTCCGAAACGCTGGCAACGACGCCTGGCCCTGGTGGCGTGATGACTTCGGTGGACGAATCGACATGGACAACGCGTCTTCAGCGACGGGGAAGGTGTCCACGCAGACGATCCTGGGCCTAGGCGGCGGCATCTACAGCAGTAGTGGATAGATAGTGCTGAGAGCTTCGTCGACGGTGAGCGGCATCAACAACGTGGGCATGGGTACGGTCAGAGTCTGTGACGGCGCCGCATGTTCACGTGTATCGGGGCGATCTGCCCAGACAACCCCGACGATCTGCCGATACCGACCCTAATCACCTGCAGTTAGACCTCGCCCTCCCCAAGTTCCGTAAGGATATTGCAGCGCACAGCGCTCCTGACCTACGTGCTTGGCACCCCTGGTTGCACAGCGCATAGCCGTTCCTAGTGCGCGACCATCTCGATTAAGTCTCGTTCGCCTGTGAACTGATAGCTCACAGGCGAGGCCTACTGAGAACGGTGTGACGCCTGACGGTGGGTGTGGTGGTGAGCGCCACCTTTCGCGACATCGGTGAGGGCAGCCTGAACCGCGCACATGCTTACCTGTCTCGCCTTCACATCACCCAGACGAAGCTCTACGCGTTCGGCCGACCTGCGACACGTTTTTCGTGTTGTTTGAACCGCCGGACGAGCCACCTACCGATGCCCTGCGTTCCCAGCAGTCGACAATCCGGAAGGTCTCAAAACGTGAATCCGCATCGTCCGCGAAGCATCGTCTTTATGCGTCTCGTCGCTTCTCTTTCAGTATTTTCAGTGATCTTTGTTGCTGCGCCGACGGGAGCGGGTGCTGCCACGGCCAAGGTGCAGATTTGCCACCTGGACCAGACTGTCGGCTCCTACAGTCTCATTTCAGTCAGGGGCTCGAAGAAGACCATCAAGGCCCATCTTGGTCATGGCGACGGTTACCCCGGGGAACCTGTTCCGGGGGTATCTGGATACGAGTTCGACAATCAGTGCTCGGTGCTGCCGTCTGACACCGATGGTGATGGCTTAACGGATCTTGATGAGGTCAATGTTTACGGGACGGACCCGCTGCTTGCGGACACCGACGGTGACAGCCTCGGCGACGGGTGGGAGGTCCAGGGGCACCCCAACGGCACAGTGCTGCCGGGGGCTGATCCGCTGCGGGCGGACATCTATGTAGAGATGGACTACATGGTGCGGGACACTGCGGTCAACGGGTTAGGACCCAACTCGGCGGTGCTCGCTGAGATTGTCAAGACGTTCGCTAATGCCCCCCGGCTCAACCCTGACGGATCTAGAGGAATTGACATCCACCTTGATCTAGATGACGAGGTAGCCCTCGACACCCAGCTGTATCCGGTCGAGACAGACTTCGATGCCATCAAGGACGCGAACTTCGACGCGGATCGGCAGCCGATGTACCACTACATGATCTGGGCCGATCGCTATAACTTTGGCAGCTCGAGGGGCTGTCGTTCGGGATCAACGCGTCTGATTTCATCGTCACCTTGGGGGCTTGGAACAGCGGCACGGGGGGGGACCGATGATCAGAAGATCGGCACGTTCATCCACGAGCTCGGTCACAACCTCAACCTGCGCCATGGTGGCGGGGACAACGAGAACTACAAGCCGAACTACATCAGCGTGATGAGCTACGCGTTCCAGGTTGTCGGTGTGAACGGCCCGAACGGGCCGGTCTTTGACTACCAGCGATTCGACCTCCCCGACCTCGACGAGACGGTTCTCGACGAAGTGGCCGGCCTGGGGCTGGGCCCGCATGGGCAGGCTATGGCACGGCGTACTTCTGTGGAAACAACCTCACGTACACGACGAGCCTCGTGAACATCGACTGGAACTGTGACGCCGTGATCACGCCGGGTACAGTCGCCGCGGACGTTGGTGGAGAAGGTGGACTTTCCACCATGACGTCGTTCAACGACTGGACGAACATCAGCTTCGACGGCGGTGGCGTCATCGGTGTCGGCAACAAAGCTCTGAGCTGTTTGGGGACACGACAGCAGGTCGATGAAGCTTGAGCCCGAGATGACCTGGAGCAATATCAAGAAAGTACCCAGTAGCGCCTCGACTGGCCGAGGACTCGAGAGGCCACTGGGTCCTGGCGAAGTCCCCGGCTGCAAGGGCGTGACCGGCGACGCCTTAGGGCCGAGAAGTTCGATACGGGATATAGCATGGCAAAACGCTCATGACCTGGGTGTTTGGCATGCGTGTTTGCACCGCGTAGGGTCCTCCCAGTGCGCGACTATCTGGACTAGTCCCCAATCCACCTTCAAGCCACTGGCTCAAGTGAGCGTTGCTTCCTGCCGACGTTCTAAGAGTTGGATTTCCGCGATACCCGGAGGAACCGCCTCAATGAAGCAGTTCAGGCCGCTCTACTTGGCGGTCGCTGGGGCGATCGTCGCGTCGGTACTTGGCAATATCGCACCGGCCGGGATGGCCGCGGCGACAATCAGCGGGTCGTTGTCGGTGTCGCCGAACCGATACGTCGGTGGTCAGGCCGTCACGTTCCAGGGCAATCTGGGCGTTACCGGTGCCCGGAAGATCTGGCTTCAGTCCCACATGGGGCGCCCAGGCGACGCATGGAACAGGGTCGAAGGCTTTCGCACCATGACCTCGCGCGACGGAAGCTTTAAGTTCACGCACCCAGCGCCCTCGATGTTTGGCATCAAGTACCGGGTGGCCTCGCGCGGCGTTGCCACACCGGCGAAGACATTCAACGCCCTTTCGCAGGATCTGACTCTCACCACGGTTCCTAACGCCTACGACGTTGGTGCCGGACAAGCGCTGGCCGGCCAAGCGTTCACCATCAAGGTCGACACCACGCCAGAGTTGTCGCATCGACCGGACTTGCCGCCGCCGGTGTTCCCCGGCCGTGGATTGACACTTCAGCAACGCGACGCCAAGGGTGGTTGGCACAAGCTGGCGACCACGACGACTGACCGCAAGGGCAACGGTTCGTTCGTTGTGCCCGCGTCTGACCCAGGTTGTCCCGTGTACCGGGTCCGTCAGGAGGACTGGACGAAGGGCGGCAGCAAGGTTGGGTGGTTCCCGTCATTCCCGACTCCGGTTGACGTTGTTGCGAAGGCCAGTTCGTCCGGATCCTGCGTGAGGCCATCGTCTGCACGAAGCAACACGAACGTCTCGTCGAAGGTCAGCACCAAGACCACGGCTGCGACCGCCTCCGGTACCCATAAGTGGGGCCAGGCTCTGTGGGACTTCACATGGGAGCAGGGTCAGTCGCTCACCAGCCGGCCGAGCCGGGGCAGTGACCGCAAGGGCTGGTGGTCGGAAAGCTCCACCGGTCTGGGGCGCGCGGCCAGGCATAACGGTGGCCTCCTGCTGGACAGCCAACGCGTCTGGTCTGGGCCTGGTGACTACGGAAAGACGTCAGCCACCCTTCGAGACAACGCCAGGACATATGGCCGCTGGGAATCGAAGATGCGCCTGAAGCGCCTCGAAACCGGCGCCAGAAACTACACGGCCAAGATTGAGCTCATTCCCAGCCGTGACAAGGACTACGCGTGCGGGAGCCGGAATATCACGGTCGCCAGCGTGCGTGTCGGTGGCTCGACCGTAGGTATCGGCGCTCGGAACGGCACACGGAAGTGGTACGCGAACCGGCGGATCTCAGTCTCCGAGGGTAGGGCGGTCGCGTTCGCGGTCGAGGTAGCCCGTGGGCATATCACGTGGTTCTACAACGGCACCGTGATCGGCACGGTCCGTAGCCGCGCGGCGGTGTCTGACGTCCCGCTGACGATGCGACTGAGTCTCGTGGGTGACGGAAACAACGAGATGAACAAGACCTTCTTCATCTCCGACTGGCAGCGCGGATACGACCTGCACCGCGGCAAGTCCATGACTAACGGTCAGTCCTTGAAGCGCAGCAAGGCCTCCGGCGGCTGCTGACCTGAACGGCGCGGCGAGTGGGCGGCAACCCTTGATGAACGCCACCTGAGTAGGGCAACGTATACCTACCTGTGACGAAGGGCGTGGCTATGAGCAGCTTGCTTGTGCACATTACTTGCGGACCAGAGGCTCCAACCCGTGCAGCGCTGGGCCTTCTAGTGGCTCGAGCGGCCGTCGAGGACGGGCACGACGTGAGCATATTCTTGGCCGGCGACGGGGTGCAGTTGATCCGCGACTCGGTTTTGGAATCTCTCAGCGGGTTGGGCACCGGTTCTTTGGGGGAGTCGTTCGATGCAGTTGTCGACGGCGGCGGAAGATTTTATGTGTCAGGAATGTCGAGCAAGGCCCGCGGCGTAACCACTGCGGACTTGGCGAACAAGCCGGCCGAGATGGCAATGCCGAACCGGCTGGTGGAGTTGGTGTTCGAGGCCGACCGCACGATTACGTACTGAAAGGTCTGCTAGGTTCGCACGTCGTGTGAATGGCCGAAACGGGATGCCCTGTTTGAACGGCAACACGCAAGAGCCCGACCACTGCGATGAAGGTCGGGCCCTCTGCGTGAGCCTGCAGGTGCTCGGCTCAACCCGTCGAACGAAGCACGACTGTGCACGCGCGGTTATGAGTTCTTGGCTGGGGTGGAGTGCTCCGCGTCGAGGCGTCCAGCCACGATGAAGAGGATTCCGCTCACGAGCCAGGGCAGCATGACCATCAATCCGGCACCTACGTTGTTGGGCGTGGACTCCAGGTAGGCAAAGATTCCGCCCACGAGAGCCAGGCCGATCAAGATGACACCACCGAGTCGCTCCTGGAACCAAGCCAAGGCGGCCACCAGTGTGATCAGGATCAGACCGACGACGAGGGCGATGCCCACAGGGTCAAGGGATGGATCGTTTACCGCCGAGCCGATCGCGATGAACCACGCAAAGACAAGTGTCAGGGTCACGATCACCCTGGCGACCCACCGCACCGCTCCAACCATCGGACGGACTTCCACCATGTTCGTGTTCATCACAGACCTCCTCTCTCCTCAAGCATCACTCGATCTGAACCCACGCGTAAGAGCAAAACGTCCCTGGGAACATTGACGGTTCTCGCGATCGCGATCAGCTATTGGTCAGCACAGAGCCAGCAGCGCCAACTACTGTGCCGACGCCACGCCGACCCCACCGGAAACGTCGCAGAACCACTCGCCAGGACTGCAGGACTCAGCCAACGTGCTGGGTTCATGCGTCCCGGTATCCCGTGATCGTCATAGCTTCACCGGCGACCGTAGCTCCGGGACGCGGCCTCACGGATGACTTGGCTAGTCGTTGTGGCCCTCGAGCACACGTAAGGCGGCCTCGCGGTCGTCGAACATCGGTTGATCGGGCACCCGCAGCAGGACGCCCTCCAGCGTACGTCGAGCCTGCTCGTTGTCCGCGGAGCCCAGAGTGAGGTGAACGCAGTCGGACGCCGCGCGGAGTTCGAGGAGGAGGGCTCCTTGCTGCGCAGCGAGGTCGATGGCCATCGCGCACCTTTCATGGGCTGCTGCCAGGTCCTTATCGCGCCGTAGGCGCAAACGTGCCAGGACGCGGAGCAGCTCTGCATCCCACCAGTGGCCCCCAGATTCTTCGGCCGCGGAAAGGGTCCGCTCCACATGGTCGACTGCCTCGTCCAGAAAGCCTGCGTCTGCAAGCACTGATGCGTAGACACCATCAAGGGGAAAGCACCATGCCCCCCAGAACTCGCTCCAGATCGGGGCGGCCCGTCGCATCATGGTCGCACCCGTCTCGAGGTCACCGCTGAATGCCAGTGCGGCGCCGAGGAATCCCTCGGCGTAGCCCTTCGTGACCTCGGGGAGATGGCCTTCATCGACCAGGCGAACAAGACGCGTCGCCTCCGCGGTAAGAGTCGCGCGGTCCTGGCTCAGCAGTGCGATGTCCAAGCACGCTTGCGTCGACTCGAGCTGGGAGTAGGGGTGCGCCAGGCCGTTTGCGAGGCTAATGGCCGCCTGTGAGCGCTGGTGGGCCATTTCCACGTCAGCTGTCATCCAGCGAGCGAGCGCGTTGAGATTTCTGGCGCAGACTCCGGGGTCGTGCCCGCCGTAGGAGAAGGTCAGCCAGTGGTGTCTGTCCTGGCGGTACGTCTCGATGCCGATGTCGGAATGCTTGATCGCTTCCAGGGGACGCCCGGCAAGAGTCAACCCCGACCACTGAACGTGGTGAGCTTCGAGTGCCAAGGCATCGTCGTCGAGCTCTCTGCTTGCTTCAACGACCAGCCGGCCGTATTCACGCTCGCGCGTCAGATCACCCTTCATCAGGTGCACGAACCAAGAGCCCCACACCGCCTGGAACCGTTCTGTTGGTGAACCGGCGTCGACCGCCAGTTCGCGGGCGCAATCGTAGGCAGCCTCGACGCGAGGATCGGCCGGGCCGAGTGTCTGGACCAACGCTGTGCCAGTGGCAAGCTCCAGAGCCAGGCTAAAGCCCTTCCGCTCGTTGTCGTCGGGCATTGCGTCCAGCAGACCTCGTCCTTGTTCGAGATGAGCAAGTGCGTCTTCATGGCTCCCGACCTGGCTCGCATTCTTGGCCGCATCGATCAGCTGTGGCAGCGCTTCACGATTCCTGCCCGCTTCAATGAGGTGCCAAGCCAACATCTCCGGCCGGATGGCGCCGACCGCAGCGATCTCATCGGCGGCGCGGTCGTGGAGCGCTCGACGTTCGCTGGAGGGTATGCCCAGATAGGCGACATCGCGGGTCAGGGCATGCTTGAAGACGAGCGCACGGCGTCCGGCGGACGTGGTCTGGTACAGCAGCTCCTCTTGCTGCAACGCCGCAACACTGGAGTGCCAGTCGTTCTCCTCCAACTGTGCGACGGCACGCAGCAGCTCCTCAGGAATTTCTCGTCCGAGGACGGCAGCCGCACAGATCAATGCTCGGTCGTGCGGTGCCAGGTGGTCGATTCGGTCGGCGATCAGGCTCTGCACCGACGGAGGCACTTCGAACGCACGTGTGTGTCCGGCAACGTACTCGCCGCCGGAACCGAGTAGAGCTCCGGTGGCGCGTCCAGAGCGGACGCTCTCCTCCAGAAAGAGCGGGGTGCCGCCCGCACGGTCAAGGACTTGTTCCTTCCACTCACGCAGACTCGGGTCCGTCCCGACCAATGAGTCCAGCAGGTCCGCCGCCTGGCGCGGACCGAGCGAGTCGACCCTGGTGGTGGTGGCGTAACTGAGTGCGGCGAACGAGCCGGTCGTGCTCGGTCGGGTCGTGACCACCAGCAGACAGCTACGCCGGGCAATCTTCGTCGCGATCGATTCGGTCAGGGCACGGCTTGCCTCATCAGCCCAGTGGGCGTCTTCGATGGCAAGGAGCACCGGGCACTCGTCGGGAACGAGCGCATCGACGACTGCGTCGACAATGCGTGCACGCCGCACATCTGGATCGATGCTGGCCCAGCTCTCGTCGACATCCGATGGGTCCATCACGGCGCGTAGAGCGGCCCGATCGACCCCGCTGTTGCCGGATCCTTGCGGACGGTGTCGCGTCGCCGAGCGAATCAGCTCCCCCCAGGAGACGTACGGGGAGTGCCGGTCAACGGGGGTCGCGTGACCGACGTGGACGAGGAACCCTTGCGATTGTGCGAGCTCGGCCAGCTCAAAGAGCAGGCGGGACTTTCCGACACCGGGTTCGCCGACCATGGCGACTACCTGACCTCGTCCGACCTTGACGCGGGCCAGCAGTACTTGGAGTCTGTCGAGCTCCTCGGCCCGCCCCTTCAATGAGGTGAGGCCCTGCTCGCTACGGGTCTCCCACAGACCGGTCGTTCGACTCACTCGGACCAGTCTCTGGACCTCGCCTTGGACGTGCGGAACCGCTCTGGGTTCGAGCTTGGTGACGAGTGAGGTGACCCGGCTCATCTCGGCAGAACTCACGACCAGGGCCTCACCGTCATCGGCGGCAGCCGCCAGCGATGTCGCCGTCAACACCGGTTCCCCGAAGACCATGAGATCTTGACCAGGGCCATGACTTACGACCACCGGACCGCTGGCGATGCCGATCTGAAGACGCACGCTTGGCGCCCTCGCTGAAGGCGGGATGGCGTGGTCGATGATCTCTGCCGCGGCACTGAGCGCTCGATCGGCGTGGTGCTCCTGTGCGAGCGGGGCGCCGAAGATGGCGAGCAGCCCGGTGGAGTCCTGGCAGGTCCAACCGCCCAGACGTTCGACAGTCGAGGTCACCGTTGACGTCGTGGACCGGATGCTCTCGGCCCAGAGCGCGAGATCTGGCTCGCCGGGATCGACTGTGGCGAATGCGATGCTGCATCTCATGACGGTGGCGATCCGGCTGCCCGTCGGAGTGGGTTCGTCCGGAGTCGAAGTCGGAGCCTGCCGCTCGTCGCGCTCAACGGGCGCAACGAGTCGATACCCCGATCGTGGAACGGTTTCGATCACGTGTGGCAGACGCGAATCGTCGCCAAAGGCCTTACGTAGCTTGATGATCGTGGCGCTGACCGCATCGTCGCTCACGAAGGTGTCGCCCCATACCTCGAGCAGCAGTGTCTTGCGCGTGACGACCGACGGCGCATCCTGTGCCAGGCGAAGAAGGACGTCCATGACCCGAGGTTCAAGGCGCCGACGCACGCCCTGGCGCTCCAGCTGGTGGCCGGCAGGGTCGACGCTCCACCCCGCAATCCGCAGCGGGGCGTTGTCCGAGGGTGCTGGCACCGTCTCAGTGTGGCCGAAGAGTGGCCGTCGGTCCGTAGGAACTCGGTAGGAACAGGGTCGTGGAATCGTCGGGCCAGGAGGTCGCTGACCCGTCAGCCTGGACCCGTCCCTGACCGGGGACGATCGTCCACCGCAGGAGGCCACGATGACCCACCGCCCGGCACCGCCCCAGACGTCCCCTCAGCCGTTCCTGACCGACGCCGGCTGCGAGACAGACATCATCTTCAACCGAGGAACCGAGATTCGCGAGTTCGCCGCCCACACCCTCTTGGAGAACGCCCAGGGGCGCGAAGTTCTTGCGAACTACTACCGCGAGTTCCTGGCGCTGGCGGCGCAGGTGAACGCCGGAATGGTGCTCGACTCACCCACCTGGAAGGCGCACCCCTACTGGGCGAGCGACCTGGGGGTGGAAGCGCTGGAGCTGCAGCGGGCAAACAGCGATGCTGTGGCGTTCAGCAGCTCACTTCGGGATGAGTTCTCAGCGAGCGGGTTGCCGATCGCTGTCAATGGTCTGGTCGGCCCCCGAGGAGACGCCTATGCTCCCGAGTCCTTGCTGGCCATTGACGAGGCCCAGAAGTACCACGCAACGCAGATCGGCTGGCTGGCGGACGCAGGCGCTGACATGGTGACCGCCTTGACCTTCACCCAGTCAGACGAGGCAATCGGAGTCGTGAGAGCAGCCGACGAACGAGGTATTCCGGTGGTCGTGTCCTTCACGGTGGAGACTGACGGCACCTTGCCCACGGGTGAGGCCCTTGGCCACGCGATCGAGGCTGTCGACGAGGCAACCGACGGTACGACGTCCTACTTCATGGTGAACTGTGCGCACCCGGACCACTTCGTCGGCGTGATCGACGACGCCCCGTGGGCGAGGCGAATCGAGGGCCTCCGGTGCAACGCATCGCGTCAGAGTCACGCTCAGCTGGACGCGGCTGAGGTGTTGGACCATGGCGACCCGGCCGAGTTCGCCGCTGGGTACGTCGCCTTGACGAGCGTGCTGCCGTCGCTCAAGGTCTTCGGCGGATGTTGTGGCAGCGATCTCCGCCACGTGACCGAGGTAGCGCGCGCAGTGCTTCGGTGACCGAGAGTGGAAGTCGGCCCGGCGTCACTCATTTGGCCCATCAGGATCTCCGTTTGCACAACGCCACGAAACCCCAGGTACCCTGGCGTTGGCCGCTAGGGGGGTCACTTTCTGTTACTACGAATGTAAACGAGGTGCGCCCGTGGGGGCTGTAAAGGGAATCACTGGACGCTCGACCGTCGGTCGGCGACTGGGTGCAGCGACAGTGTCGGCGCTGGCTTTGGTCGTCGCGATGCCGTTGATGGCGTACGCCAGCGTGTCGTCGGCGCCCGACTCCACCGCCAAAGTGGCTGGGGGCGTCTTCGCGTTAGCCCAAGCCGGTGACCTCACGATCGTCGGGGGCAAGTTCGGCAAAGTGGGGGGAAAGCCAAGGAGCAACGTCGCAGCCATTGGTGTGGACGGAAAGGTCGACCCGAACTTCCTGCCTGCCACCGATGGCAAGGTCGATGCTCTTGCGGTCTCATCTGACGGCAGCACGGTCTACATCGGCGGCCGCTTCACCACGGTCAATGGCGTGCCTCGTGCCAACCTGGCGGCGGTCGACTCCTCGACGGGTGCCCTCATCGAATCGTGGCGTGCCGACACCGGCGGACTCAAGCCGGATGTGAAGGCGCTGACCGTGTTCGGTGACCGGCTCTATGTCGGGGGCGCATTCGGAAGCATCGACGGAACGGGTCTGGGGCGGCTCGTCGCCCTTGACACCGCTGGCGATGTCGATCGCACCTTCTCAGCCAGGGCTAACCGAACAGTCCAGGAGGTCAAGGTCTCACCCGATGGCTCAATCGTCTATGCAGGTGGAGCCTTCACCAAGCTGGGTGGTCAGCCGCGGTTCACTGCCGGATCGGTGTTCGCATCGACCGGAGCCGCCACCTCTTTTGTCCCGACTGTCGACGGGGGCAACGTGGTGACGATCGGGCTGAGCCCGGATGGATCGTTGTTCTTCGCATCTACCGACAACAACACGGTCTTCGCGTTCCAGCCGGGAGTCTCCAACTCGCCGAAGTGGCTCGTGAAGATGAGTGGCAACACGCAGGCGATGGCGGTCTCGGACACTGAGATCTACATGGGTGGCCACTTCTCGCAGGTCATCACGACCAAGACAAAGCGGGCGTACTTCGCTTCTCTCAACACCGCGGACGGTTCCGTGACTTCTTGGGACCCCCAGGCAACTGGCGGAAAGATGGGTGTGTGGGCCCTGCTGATTGACGGATCCCACCTGCATGCAGGTGGCGTCTTCAGCCAGTTCAACGGTGTTTCGCAGCGCGGCTACGCGCGCTTCACAGGTAGCCCCTGAACCCCGGGCGTCTTGCGGTGTCTTCTGGCGCCGCAAGACGCCTGACAGGGCTAGACCGCCGGCGGTGGCCGGTGGCGTTCTTGTGGGAATGGTTGCATCCCTGAGCAATTGTCTGGTTTTCGAGACACCGGTGCTTGCGAGGCGCTTGACTCAGGCAGTTAGGCAGATGTGGGCAGGGTGCAACCGCATCCTGCATCGGTAGGTGGGTGGCCCCGGGGGAGGGGAATCGCGTGTTGAAGATTCGTATCGGGCGGATTGGTGCCGCAGCACTCGCGGGTGCAGTGGCGGCGACGGGTCTATTCACGGTGGGCGGAGTCGCCAGCGCTGAACCCGGCGGCGTCGTCATCTCCGAGCTTCACTACCACCCGCTGACCGACGTCACTACTGATGAATTCCTCGAACTGGCGAACACCAGTTCCTCTCCGATCGACATGTCAGGGTGGTCCTTCACCCAGGGCATCGTGGCCACAATGCCCTCTGGATCGGTCATCCCAGCCGGCGGCTACTTCGTAGTCTCGCCCGATCCAGCTCGTTTCCAGGCCATCTATGGCTTCGCCCCCGACGCCGTCTACACGGGCGCGCTCTCCAACGGCGGTGAACTCGTTCAGCTCTCCAACGCGGCAACCGTGATCGACGAGGTCACGTACTCCGACACAGCTCCTTGGCCGACTTCACCCGACGGGGTTGGTCCATCGCTTGAGCTGCGCGGGCTTCTCCTCGACAACAACGTGGCCGAGAACTGGGGCCCGAGCAGCGCAAACCTGGGCACGCCGCGGGCCGTCAACTCGATCGATGGAACCGGACCGCTGCCGAAGGTGACAGAGGTCTCGGCGACGCCTCAGCAGCCGAACCCGAACCAGACCGTTGACATCGAGGCCCGACTGCCGCTGGGCACGAGCGCATCGCTGAAGTACATGGTCATGTTCGGCGCGGAGTCCACCGTGCCGTTGCTCGACGACGCGGCCAGTCCGGGCGGCGCTGGCGACGGCCAATATCTTGCCGTGATACCCGGCCAGGCTGCAGGGAAACTGGTCCGCTACCGAATCGAGGCAGCGCTCAGCGGCGTCGCCTTCACCTACCCGGCGGCCGGTGAGACGATCAACTACGCCGGAGTGGTGGTGAAGGACCCGTCTGTGGTCACGAACTTGCCGGTCTTCGAGTGGTTCATGGAGGACGCTGTCTACGACGACATCCTGGCGAATCACCGCTATGACAACTTCTATGGGGCCGCGGTGATCGCCTACGACGGTCAGGTGGTCGACAACGTCCGCATGCGGGTCCGCGGACAGAGCTCCCGCGACAACCCGAAGGTGAACTGGAAGGTCGACCTGCCGTCTGGGCAGTTGCTCGATATGCGTCCGCTCATGCCTTACCCGTTGGATGAGTTCGCCATGCAGTCGGACGTGATTCCCAAGCCGATCCTTGCCTGGGACACCGTGGGTGAGGCCGGTGCGCGCAGGCTGGGCCTCTTCACGGTGCGCACGCAGCGCAACGGTGAGTTCTTCAGCGTCGGTGAGCTGATGGAGACCGAGGACGGCAGCTGGCGCGACGACCAGGACGTCAGCGACTGGGCCATCTACAAGGGTAACTGGGGTGCGCTGACCACGAAGCCGACTGCTGCCGAACTCGCCGCGCAGATGAACGCGGGATGCCCGCTGTGCGAGCCCGAGGAGTGGCTGGAGAAGAAGGAACGTGAGTCCGAGGACTACACCGATGTCTGGCAGCTGACGCAGGCAGTCGACGCTCCGTACTCACCGCAGCAGCGTGAGTGGCTGTTCGCCAACGTGGACATCCCAGGGATGGTCAACTACATGGCCCTCAACACCGTCATGCGTCACCAGGACTCGAACCAGAAGAACTGGTGGATCAGCAGAGACAGTGCGGACACCGAGCGTTGGAACATGTGGCACTGGGACCTCAACCGCACCTGGACGACGCTCACTGCCGACAAAGGCGAGTTCCTGTCGCCGGCCAAAGAGAACCGGTTGCTGACAGCGCTGATGGCAGACCCAGACATCAGCGCGATGTTCTACCGCAGGGTTCGGACCCTGGCTGATGAGTTCCTCACCCCGGGCAAGTACGAGGCAAGGTGGGACGCCGAGGTCAACCGCTACGAGTCGGACTGGAACCTCGATCGAGCCAAGTGGGGTGGGCGCACTCCGAGCTTCGCGCGCGAGCAGGTTCGTCGAGGTACTTGAGGATCGTCGGACGGTGATCGCCAACAACACCGGACCTGGAAAGCCCGTGCCGCAGTCCCAGGCGGCAGCGCCCGACATGGTGATCAACGAGATCCAGTACCAGCCCACAGCCGGCACGAACGGCGAGTTCATCGAGCTCGCAAACCCGTCGCACGACCACTGCTGTTGACATCTCAGGCTGGGTGATCGATGGCCTGGAGCTGACTATTCCTCCAGGCACGGTCGTACTGCCCAAGGATCGGGTCGTGTTCGTCAAGAACGACGTGGTCTTCCGTCAGACCTACCCAGCCGACAGCAGGTTCGTCGGAGCGCCGAGTACCCCGGCGAGCTGAGCGATGCCGGAGAGACACTTCGCCTGATGCAGGGCGCCAGGGTCGTCGACGAGGTCAGCTATGCGGCCACAGCGCCATGGCCGACCGCAGCGGCGGGCTCAGGGCCCTCCCTTGAGCTCGATGCCGTCGGGTCTGACAACGCGTTGCCGACGAGTTGGAGTGCGACATCGACGACCGGGTGGCACGCCGTCGGCGGTCAACACCTCGGCCGTTCAGCCGCCGGCGAGCGCTCTTCACCGACACCTTCACAGGTGCAGACGGCGGCCCGTGGGGGAGCGCCTGGGCAAGACGGGTCAGAACGGTGGGACGACGACCCAGTCGAATGCAGGCGCGTCTGCCGTCACAAACGCCAACGGTGCCTACGTGCGCGCCCACTTGAACGGACTCCCAGCATTGCCGACTCCGACCTGCTCGTTTTCCTACCGCTGGAACAGCGCCAACCCAGGAGCGAACTTCAGCGTCTTCCTCCGTGGCTTCGGTGGTTGGCGAGGCAAGCTTCGGCCGCCGAACGGCTATGGCGTGCAGTTCACACCTAACTCCGGCACGGTGAGCATCAAGAAGATGGTCAACGGGTCGGTGACCAACCTGGTCTCCACCCGTGGCGTTCAGACAGTCGGGACCGGCAAGCAGTGGATTCGGCTCCAGGTCGTGGGTTCCACCATCAGATACCGGTTGTGGAATGACGGCACGCCCGAACCTGGAACGTGGGTCGCGTCGGTCACCGACTCGTCGGTCGGTGCAAGTGGCGACGCGTTCATCGCCCTGCAGCGCACGAGCAAGGCCACCGAGGCAAAGAGCGTGACGATAGACGATCTTGCTCTGATGAGGCTCTGATCCGGCGCCTAGCCGATCGGCTCCGACGACACGACGGTGCGGCCGACGACGGACGAGATCAGTGTCATGATGCTGATGCCAATGACCAGGTTGACCGCTGCGGTGGCTAGCTGGGCATCGAGATCAGCGTTCTGCGCGAACGGAAGGGCGACGGCGACAGCTGTCGCAAGGGCCACGATCCAGGCGAAGAAGGCGCGTGGCCGGGGCGTGGTGAACACCAGCAGGTGGGCAAGTCCGGTGGCGATGATCGCGCCCAGGGCTGCCGTCAGCGCGTAGTTCAGCGCGAAGGTGTCGCTGGCATCGATAAGGAAGCGAGGGCTGACCATGTTGATGTCGAGAATCCCCTCGACGATGACCACGCCGACAACAGCCACCAGTCCTGCGACGACAGCTGTGGCGACTCCGCCGGCCCACAACCGACCACCGTCGATACTGAGCTGCGGCTGTGCCGCATCGGGACTACCACCGTGAGCCATGTCGTCCTCCGTCTAGCGTCGACTGAGTTGCAGCGGCTTTCGGAGCCGCTTCACTCGATTCTGGCCTAGGACCACACGATTCCTCCGGAGACTACGCGGCGCGTCGCCGATCGGGGATAGTCGCAGGCGAGGGAGGTGCGCGACGTCCTCACGACCGGAGGTGCCGCGTCACGAGCCGATGCCAAGACTCGATGTGACCTCAGCGGCAGCACGGTGCCCCGACGCGATCGCGCCGTCGAGGTATCCCGGCGAACTCAGGGATGTGTGCTCACCGGCGAAGTGGACTCCCCCTTCCGCCTCGCTGAGGAAACCTGCGAAGCGGCTGTACTGGCCAGGCGAGAACCCCGCATACGAACCTTGCGCCCATTGGTCATGGGCCCAGTCGTCCAGCCAGATCCGGTGAGCGACGGCATTCTCGACGTCAGAACTCACTCCCGATAGCAGACTGCGAACTACTCGGGCGACGCTATCCGGCGCCACTGCATGCGCCGTGACGTTCGATGTGTCCAGCGTGCCCTGGCCGAAGAAGGTCAGTAGTCCAGCATTGCCAGACTGCTTTGTGCTGCTGTTCCAGACGACGACCGCCGGCTCGCTGTTGAGGATGAATCCGGGCCATCCCGTGACAGAGTCCGGTTGCGCTGTCATCTGGACGAGCACTTTGTAGCCGGTACCCATGGCCACGTCATCGATGCTCTGGCGGCGACGGTCCGAGAGAGCAGCTCCGAGCAGGTCGATCTCTTTGAGCGTTGGGAGCGGGTTGGTGAAGACCACTCGATCAGACACGACTACTCCCGGCTCTCCTGCCGTTCGCGTGATGTACCTCCCGTCTGATCGCCGCTGAACCTCGATCACGGGACTATTCAGATGGAGCGTTCCAGGTGGAAGCCGGCCGGCCAACCGCGATGCCAACAGGTCATTGCCGCCCTTGATGTGCATGTGGTGAGTGACGCCCGACCGGATCGTGTCACCGAGTTCCGGAAGGTCGCCATTGTTCGGTCCGGCATTTTCGTTCCCGAAAGAGAACCCCTGGGACGCCTCACCGACCTCGGCAAGTCCGAGAAACATGTGATGCAGCGACAGTGCGGACAGGCCACTTGGACGGAAGCCGAGATTGAGAGCGACTGATGTGCCGAGGGCGAGGCCCACTGGTGACTGGCCACCGCCATCGACGTACTCGTCGATCCAGTCTTGGGCGGACATGTCGTCGAGAGACCGCATCGCCTTGTCGGCGGTGCGGTAGTTGACCCGTCCAATCTGGCGGAGCTGCTCGTCAAGGGTCGAAAGAATCTCGGGTAGTCCCTGAAGCACATCAAGGTCTGTCAGTCGGTCACCCAACGATGCATACCCTGTCGCTGGCGCGTCCGGGGCGCGCGACTCCAGCTCCAGGCCCAGCTCGGCGGCGAGGCCCAGCACAGACTCCTGGCCCGCTTCGATCTGCTCGCCACCATGCTCGGCCACCTGGTCGTCGTCCCAGCCATGGGAAGACCAGCATCGACCGCCCACCCGGTCGCGAGCCTCGAGGATATGGACGTCGAGGTGTTCGGTGAGGCGCGCGGCGCAACTCAGACCAGCCAGGCCGGCACCCACTACCACGACTGTTGGGCGCTCGGCCGACACATGACGACGCTATCGGGGGCGCTAGTAGGTCACAATGCCTCGTTGGCGCTGCTACGAGGCGCT